>NZ_JASISR010000013.1 GCF_030063245.1 Paenarthrobacter sp. PH39-S1 | reverse complement strand
CGGCGACGGCCCGGGTCTGGATGGCCTGGGCCCAGGACACCATTTTCCCGGCTGCGGCGGCGTAGTCGAGCTTCTGGTCGGCATCACCGCCGGCGGGGTCGGTGAGCAGCAGGGCCTCGGCGGTCCGTAGCGGGTCCAGCCTGTCGGGGTCCTCTTCCCGGACCAGGCCCGCCAACAGGGCCCGACGGACGGACTCGACCTGCAGGTCGGGCCGCACATCCGGGGACGCCAGATCACTCTCTGGCAGCACCGGTGGCTGTACATCCGCCGGTTCCACGTCCGCCGGCTGCAGGCCAGTGTCCGGCAGGCCGGGGTCCGGCAGGCCGGGGTCCGGCAGGCCGGGGTCCGGCAGGTCACTGTCCGCCGGTGGCTGCAGGTCCGCGGGCTGCAGGTCAGTATCCGGCAGGTTATTCTCCGCTGGCGGTTGCACATCGGCGGCCCGTGGATCGGCCGGCGGGTCATCGATCGCCCGGCCGTCGGCAACCCGATTATCCGCAGCGGGGATGTCCAGGACGGGTCTGTTCACCAGGGAGTGCCGCAGGTCCTCGTCGGTGACCGGACGGCTCGGGCCCCAGATCAGTTCCGGGAGAAATGGGACCGCGGACCCCGCAGTCAGAGTGCCTTGGACGAGGCCGCGGCGGGCGTGTTCGGGCCTCCCGAGGTATTCCTCGAGGAGTGCTTCGAAACCGGGTTCGCCGTTCATGCTACTAGTATATTCTAGTTATTCTACCATGGCCATAGTTAAATCGAACATATATCTTAGCCTGTATCGTCGTCTCCCCGTCGGCGCCTGACCGTATCAGTGTGGAGTTGCGGTCGTGGTCAGACGGTTCCGACTGAGCACACCGGCGGGAGTTGTGGTCAGTCAGCCCGCGTCCCAGACTGTCCGTGCGCGGGCCCTCCTCTGCCTGACCGTCCACCATGTGCGGGCAGCCTCCGCCGGTTGAATAAACTTGACCAATGAGTGCAACATTGGTGGCCAAGGACCTTTCCGGCGGCCACGCCCACCGGACACTGTTCGCCGATCTCAATCTGACTGTGGCACGAGGGGACGTGGTGGGTGTCGTGGGTGCCAACGGTGCCGGCAAATCAACGCTGCTGCGCATCCTCGCCGGGGTCGAAGACCCCTTCGCGGGCACGGTCAGCACGGCGCCGTCGGATGCCTTTGTCGGCTGGCTCCCGCAGGAACATGAGGGTCGTCACGGCGAAACGGTGACCGGCTACATCGCCCGCCGCACCGGCTCGGTCCAGGCAACCGCCAGGATGGAAGCTGCCGCGGACGCGCTGAGCTCGGGAACCACCTCGGCCAATGATGATTACGCCGCGGCGCTGGACCATTGGCTCGCCTGCGGTGCGGCGGATCTGGAGGACCGGATCCCCGCCGTGCTGGCGGAGCTGGAGCTGGGAACGGGTCCGGACGCGCAAATGACCGCCCTTTCCGGCGGCCAGGCGGCCCGAGTGGCCCTGGCGGCGCTGCTTCTCAGCCGCTTTGACATTGTCCTGCTGGACGAGCCCACCAATGACTTGGATCTGGCAGGACTGCAGCGGCTGGAATCCTTCGTTCAGGGGCTGCGCGGCGGCGTGGTCCTGGTTTCGCACGACCGCGAGTTCCTGGCCCGTTGCGTTACCTCCGTGGTTGAGTTGGATCTGGCGCAGAACCAGGTGACCGTTTACGACGGCGGATATGACGCGTATCTGCAGGAGCGGGCCACCGCGCGCCGGCAGGCACGTGCGGCCTATGACGAATTCGCCGACAAAAAGTCGGATCTGGTCGCCCGCGCCCGCACTCAGCGCGAATGGAGCTCGCAGGGCGTGCGCAACGCGATGAAGAAGGCCCCGGACAATGACAAGATCCGGCGCCGCGCCAGCACGGAGTCCTCGGAAAAGCAGGCGCAGAAGGTCCGGCAGATGGAATCGCGCATTGCCCGGTTGGACGAGGTGGCCGAACCGCGCAAGGAGTGGCATCTGCAGTTCACCATCGGGGCGGCGCCGCGCTCAAGTTCTGTGGTGGCCACGCTGAATCAGGCCGTCGTCCGGCACGGCGACTTTACGCTGGGACCGGTGTCGCTGCAGATCAATGCGGGGGAGCGGATCGGGATCACCGGGCCCAACGGCGCGGGCAAAACGACGCTGCTGCGGCTGCTGCTCGGACATGAGGCGCCCGACGGCGGCATCGCGGCCCTGGGCGCCAATGTCGCGGTGGGCGAAATTGACCAGGTCCGCGGAGGGCTGGCCGAGGCCGATGGTCTCGGCGATGCGTTTGAGAGCCAGGTCCCGGAGCTGAACGGCGCTGAGGTGCGCACCCTGCTGGCCAAATTCGGGCTCAAAGCGGACCAGGTCAGTGCCGCCGTCGGCAGTCTCTCACCGGGAGAGCGCACGCGTGCCGCGCTGGCCCTGCTGCAGGCCAAGGGCGTCAATCTGCTGGTGCTGGACGAACCCACGAACCACTTGGATCTGCCCGCGATCGAGCAGTTGGAGGAGGCGTTGGAAGGTTACGACGGCACCCTGCTGCTGGTCACGCACGACCGGCGACTGCTGGAGAAAGTCCGGCTGGACACCCGCTGGGATGTCAGCGGCGGCCGGGTTTCAGTCCGCTAGCGGCGCCCGCCGGGCCCAAGCCACAAGCTCGCCTGACAACGCCATGAAGTCCGGGTCGACGGTCTGCGCTTCGGGGTGCGCGTCGTGCCAGCCGATGATTTCCCGTGCCCCCGCGGAGTACGGAATGTCCGCCCGGTAACCGGGCACCAGGGACTTGATCTTGGCGTTATCGAAAATGACCGAGTGCGCCTTGTCCCCGAGCAATCCGGGGCCCAGCGACGGCGCATGCGCGGCAATTGTCTCCGAGGACACATGCACCAGCTCGGGCTCCGAAACCCCTGCTGCCTTGGCCAGCAGGCGGTAAATCTGATCCCAGGGCAGGAATTCGTCAGAGGTAATCGTGTAGCTTTCGCCGACTGCCTGCGGGCGGCCCAGCAGGGCGGTGAAGGCGACGGCAAAGTCCCTGCTGTGCGTCAGCGTCCACAGCGAGGTGCCGTCGCCATGCACCAGCACCGGCAGGCCACTCCGGAGCCGATGAATGTCCGTCCACCCGCCCAGCAAGGGCAGGGACGTGCGGTCATAAGTGTGCGAGGGGCGGACGATCGTCACCGGGAAGCCCTCGTCCCGGTAGGCCTGCATCAGCACGTTCTCGCAGGCGATCTTGTCCCGTGAATACTGCCAGAACGGGTTGCGCAGCGGCGTCGATTCCAGGACGGGCAACCGGACCGGCGGTTTCTGGTAGGCCGAGGCCGAGCTGATGAAAACGTACTGACTGGTCCGCCCAAGGAATCGGGCGATTCCGGCGGCTGCATGCTCGGGGGTGAACGAGACGAAGTCCGCCACGGCATCAAACCTGCGTCTTCCCAAGGCTGCCTGCACCGCGGCACCATCGCGGACATCCGCCTGCAGGACTTCGGCATCCTTCGGAGCCGGGCGCAGAGACGAGACGCCGCGGTTCAGTACGGTGACCCGATGTCCCTGGGCGACGGCGCGTTCCACCGCGGCCGCGCTGATCACACCAGTACCACCGATGAAGAGAATGCTGGGCGCGGCGGCGAACCCCCGGACGCTCACCATGCGTAGTCTTCCGGCGCGCTCCGGTGGCCGGGGAAGATACCGTCGAGCCGGTTGAGCGCGTCGTCTTCCAGCCTGACATCCAAGGCGGTAATGGCGGCGTCCAATTGCTCCTGGGTCCGGGGTCCCACGATCGGAGCGGTTACAGCGGGCTGGTGCAGCAGCCAGGCCAGGGCTACGTTGCCCGGTTCCTGACCGAGTTCATCGCAGAAGTCCTCGTACTGCTGGACCTGATCCCGATGGTTTTTGAGGGTCTCCTGGGCACGGCCCTCGGTGCGCCGGACGCCGCCGCGCTCCTTTTTCATTACTCCGCCCAACAGGCCGCCATGCAGCGGCGACCACGGAATCAGTCCCAGCCCATAGTGCTGCGCTGCCGGAATGACCTCGAGTTCCACGTTCCGGGTGAGGAGATTGTAGATGGACTGCTCGCTGATCAGACCGTTGTAATGCCGCCGTGCGGCAGCCTCCTGCGCGTGTGCGATGTGCCAGCCGGCGAAGTTGCTGCTGCCCGAATACAGGATTTTGCCCTGCTGGACGGCGACTTCGACGGCCTGCCAGACCTCCTCCCAGGGCGTGTTCCGGTCCACGTGGTGGAACTGGTAAACATCGATGTAGTCCGTCTGCAGCCGCTTCAGGCTGGCGTCCAGCGCCCGCCGGATATTCAGAGCGGAAAGTTTTGACTCATTGGGCAGGTGCGTCATGGTGCCATACAGCTTGGTCGCCAGCACGGTATGTTCGCGGCGGTTGCCGCCCTGGGCAAACCAGCGCCCGATGATCTCCTCGGTCCAGCCCCGATGGTGTTCCCCACCGTAAACATTGGCGGTGTCGAAGTAATTTATCCCCGACTGATGGGCCGAATCCATGATGGCGTGGGCGTCAGTTTCCTGGGTCTGCGGTCCGAAGTTCATCGTCCCGAGGCACAGACGGGACACTTTCAGACCAGAGCGGCCCAGCTGGGTATATTCCATTCCTCCAGTCTGCTCCAAACGCGTCTAGGCTGGGAAGAGGCCGGCGGAACTTCCCGCCGTCGGCATGACAGCGTGGAAAGGCAAACATATGTCTACCGAGCCGAAGGTTATCGTGCCCGAGCTGACTCTGAACAACGGGGTAACCATCCCTCAACTGGGGTTCGGTGTTTTTCAGGTCCCGCCGGAGGAAACCCAGAGAATCGTCGAGGACGCGCTGGCAGCCGGTTACCGCCACATTGACACCGCCGCTGCCTACGGCAACGAGGCCGGCGTAGGGGCGGCCATCGCCGCCTCGGGGATTCCGCGCGAAGAGCTGTTCATCACCACCAAGCTTCGCAACGGTGAACAGGGGAGTGCCGCAGCCGCTTTCGAGAACAGCCGCAGGGCGCTCGGTGTGGACATTGTTGACCTGTATCTGATTCACTGGCCGGTCCCATCACAAGGGCTGTTCGTGCAGGCCTGGAACGCAATGGAGAAGCTGTACGCCAAGGGCGCGATCCGGGCCATCGGTGTCTCCAATTTCCTCCCGGCCAATTTGGAGACATTGCTGGCCGGTGGCAGTATGACTCCGGCGGTCAATCAGATAGAACTGCATCCCACGTTCCAGCAGGAGGACGTTGCGGCCAAAAGCCGCTCCCACGGGATTGAGATCGAGGCCTACAGCCCACTGGGCCAGGGAAGTGATCTGTCTGCCGAAACGGTACGGACGCTGGCACAGAAACACGGTGCCACACCGGCGCAGGTCGTGCTGGCCTGGCACCTGGGCCGAGGGACTATCGTCATTCCCAAATCCGCGGATTCATCACGCATGCGGGAAAATCTGGCCGCCGTCACCCTGACGCTCTCCGCCGAGGAGCTGGCCGCCGTCGGCTCCTTGGAGGCCGGCCAGCGGATCGGTGCGGATCCGGCGACGGCGGCGTTCGCCCAAATGTGAGGCATGGCCGTCAGCGCAGCACCGGAAGGCACAGCAAGCGGGTAGGGTAGCCGCAGGTACAGTACGGGCATGCACAGCAGCAGTACAACGCCGCGACGGACACGCACTGCGCAGCTCCAGCAGGGAGGCACGATGGCACGGTTGCCGAAGCATTTCAGCCGCGTAGCTGCTGGCTGTCTGGCGGGTGTCCTGGTCGGTGCCGGTCTGTCTTTTGTGTCGTTGGAAGGTGCCGGGTCCGGCGCGGCGGCCGGATCGCACGACGGTGCCGCCAGGTACCGCGGCGCCGGGGAGGACAGCGGGGCTAATGTAGACCGCAACGGACAGGTCAACGGAGGCAATTTAGCCGGCGGGGCCAAACCCGGTGGCACGCCCGGCGGCGGTTCGTCCGGCGGGGTCAAATCAGGAAGCGGGACGCCCGGGATTGGCTCGTCCGGTGGTGGCACGTCTGGCAGCGGTTCGTCCGGCGGTGGCACGCCCGGCGGCGGTTCGTCCGGCGGGGTCAAATCAGGAAGCGGGACGCCCGGGATTGGCTCGTCCGGTGGTGGCACGTCTGGCAGCGGTTCGTCCGGCGGTGGCACGCCCATTCCTGTGGCCGCCGCACCGCCGGGGCTCTGGCAGTCGCTTCCGCCCGATCTGCAGTCGACGGTCAGCAATTTCGCTGCCGATCAGGGTGCCAACGGGGTAGCCGTCGGGATTGCCACCGCGCGGGGCCGGTTCCTCTCGCTGAATGGCTACGCCGATGTTGACAACGAAACGTTCCTTCAGGGAACGGATCTATTCGCTTATCGGAGCATCAGCAAAACCTTTGTGGGCACCGTGATCCTCCAATTGGTTGCCGAAGGGAAACTACGGCTGGACGACCCGGTGTCAGAGTACGTGGCCTCGGTTCCGTCCGGTGACACCATTTCGGTGCGGATGGCGCTGGAGATGCGGACCGGGCTGGCTGAGTATTCCGATACTCAGGACTTCTCGGACCAGATGAACTCCGGGGACGAGTACATCTGGACGGATGCGGACCTGCTCGCGGATTCTTTTGCACAGCCGCTGGTTTTCGACCCCGGCACGGACTTTGGCTACAGCAATACCAATACCGTGCTGTTGGGAACGATCATCAGGGTGCTCACGGGCCAAACCTGGGACCAGCAGGTGAGGACGCGGCTGCTGGATCCGTTGCACCTGACCTCCATCGTGTATCCGCCCAATGCTGCGTTGGGTGCCGTGCTGGAGCCGCCCGAGGATACGTCTGCGGAGGGTCCGTCGGGCCTTCAGCCGCCCAGTGATACGCTGTACAGCGCGGCGGGCGGACTGTTCGGAAATATCGGTGATCTGCTCAGTTGGGGGACCGAACTCGGGTCGGGGACGCTGCTTCCCTCGGACCTGCAGGCTGCCCGGATGACCTCGGTTTCGGATCCGCAGAACAGCGACTTCACTCCATCGTACGATGGATATGGATTGGCGCTGGGGGAGCTCGACGGTTGGTGGGGACACACCGGTGTTGGATTCGGCTACGAATCTCTGGTCATGTATGACCCGGTGAGAAAAGCAACGGTGGCAATCCTGATCAATACCGCCCTGGCTGACCCGAACGCGGCCGCCGACCTGTTCCGCGAACTGGTTCCCCAGCTCGGCCGGCTTTGAGCCCGGCCTGCTTTGAGCCCGACCTGCACGGCGGAATCAAGGCCGTGCAGGTCACACGTCGGCGCCTCGGCCGTAGGCCGGTGGGATAAGGGGCTACTTGGCCGGGAACTTTGCATGCTCGGCGTGCGCCCGGCGGACCAGCTCGCGGATCTCATCCACATCCTTGGCTTTGTCCCGATGCTTCAGGGGCATTTTGCGGATGTCCTGCTCGGCCGCCGTCATCAGGGTGTAGACACGCTCGCGCTCGGTGAGGTCCACCGTGTAGGTCAGGTCCAAGTACTCGGTGGCATGGTGTCGGATGCCGGAAACCGCCGCCTGCACCTTGCCCGCCGGGCTGAGCAGGGAGGCAACCACAGTCACTGCCAGGACGCCGATGATCACGGCCAGTGACAGGCCGGTGCTGATTTCCAGGACCGGCACGGACTCCCCGCCATTGACGAAGGGGAGGTTATTTTCATGCAGTGCGTGCAGTACCAATTTGACGCCGATGAAGGCGAGAATTGCGGCGAGGCCATAGGAGAGGTAGATCAGCCGGTCCAGCAGTCCATCGATCAAAAAGTACAGCTGCCGAAGGCCCATGAGGGAGAAGGCTGTGGCCGTGAAAACGATATAGACGTTCTGTGTCAGACCGAAGATCGCGGGAATCGAATCCAGGGCGAAGAGCAGATCTGTTCCTCCGATGGCCACCATCACCAGCAGCATCGGCGTCAGTACGCGTTTCCCGTCTTCCTGCGTGAACAGCTTGTCGCCGTCGTAATGCTCGGAGGTGTGGAAAAACTTGCGGGCCAGTCGGATGATGAAGTTATCCGCGGAGCCCTCGTCCTCCTTTTCCGGCTTGAGCAGGTTGCCGGCGGTGATCAGCAGGATCAGCCCGAAGATGTAAAAGACCCAGGCGAAGGAATTGATGAGAGCGGCACCGAGGAAAATGAATCCTGTCCGCGCCAGCAAGGAGAAGACGATGCCGAAGAGCAGTACCTTCTGCTGGTCCTCCCGGGGTACCCGGAAGCTTGCGATGAGAATCAGGAACACGAACAGGTTGTCGACGGAAAGTGCTTTTTCGGTCACATATCCGGCAAAGTATTCCGTGCCCATTTGCGTGCCGCCGAAAATCCACAGCCCGACGCCGAACAGCAGTGCCAGACCCACGTAGATGGCGGACCAGAGGGCGGCCTCTTGGAGCTTGGGCACATGCGCCTTGCGGATGTGGAAGAAATAATCGAACGCCAGAAGTCCGAGAATCAGGACAATGGTCAGGCCCCAGATGAGGGGGGATACAGTCACGATGGCTGCTTTCGTAGGGTGGTGAGGGCATAAACTATCACCATAAGTCTCTCCAAACAGTCTCATATGACTGCCCGCTGCACCCGGCGGAGCGACATTGCTCCACGTGTTGACGTATGCAGCGTAACGGATACTCCCCTACGTGGGACTCACACTACAGGTCAAAGGGCCCCGGGGCGAATCCAAGGTCCGGAAGGTAGCGGCGCAGATACCGGCCCTCGCCATCGAACTTTTGCTGTGGGTCACAGGATTGAAAATCCGGAAATAGGGCGGGGCATCGGCACCGGAGCCCGCCACCCACTGCCAATTGGCGGGGTTGCTGGCCGCGTCGGCGTCCACCAGTGGATAGCCGATGTACCCTGCTGCCACGATTTCAGCTCGGCCGCGGATACCGGTTCCCAGGGGAACCAGTCGGATTCCGGGCGGTAGTTCACGGTCGCGAGATCCGGGTTGAAGTACAGCAGCCGGGAGCCCGGTCCGGCCGGGATGGGCGCAGATCCCAGCTGGCCAGGGTGTCCGTGCGGGCGTGCAGCCCGTCGATCCGAGCTGGAGCCCAGAACGGCTGGCGAGGCTCAGCGGCGTCGGGCTGCCTCCAGCGCCGGGTTGTCTGTTAACCTCAAGTCATCGCGCAGTCGTAGAATGCCCGGTCCCATTCGCCCAATCTACCGGCTGCACCTCGACCCACGCTGCCGTTTCCACCGGACCCCTGCCGGCAGGGGCCCGCTTCCGCGGACCCCTGCCGGCTTAGGGGGCCCGCTTCCGCGGACCCCCTGCCGTGTCGAACTGCGTCGACGAGTTATCAGATCAGACGACAAACCTGATCAGAGGTTTTCGAACTCGGTTTCATCCACGCCGGCGGTAGCCTTTGAGTCCTGGGATCCTGCCTGGATCGCGGCCGGCGCGGTAGTGTTCCCGGACTTCAGGGCAGCGAGTCTCGCTTCAATCTCGGTCTGCTCGCCCAGATCCTCCAGACTGTTGAATTGGGCATCCAGGCTGGAGGCCGCCAGCTCAGCCTGGCCGCGGACCTTGGCTTCTTCGCGGCGGATCTTTTCCTCGAAACGGCTCACCTCGCTGGTGGGGTCCAGGATGTCGATGCTCTTGAGCGCGTCGTGGACTTGCGTTTGTGCTTCCACCGTTTTTGAGCGGGCAATAAGCTCATTGCGCTTGGCGGAAAGCTCACCGAGCTTGCCCTTCATCTGGTTCAGCCCGGTCTTGAGCTTCTCCACGACGTCAGACTGGGCTGCGATGCTCGGCTCAGCGGTTCTGGCCTCGTTCTCGGAGGTCATCTGGCGCTGCAGCGCAATCTTGGCGAGATTGTCGAACTTCTGCGCGTCTGGGTCATTTCCCCCGGCGCGGTATTCATCGGCTTTGCGGCTGGCTGCCAGGGCCTTAGTGCCCCAATCCCGTGACGCCTTGATGTCCTGCTGGTAGTCATCCTGGAGCATCCGCAGATTACCGATGGTCTGGGCCACCGCTGATTCAGCTTCGGCAATGTTGTTGGTGTAGTCACGGACCATCTGATCGAGCATTTTCTGCGGATCTTCGGCCTGGTCCAGCAACGCGTTGATGTTGGCCCTGGCCAACTGTGAGATACGGCCAAAAATGGACTGCTTAGCCATCGTGTTACCTTTCGTCCTGCTCTGGGTCCCCGTGAGGAATGGGCAAACCTGATATCGCTGAATGTAGCCTGTCAAAAACCATAGTCTGGCTTCCTCCGGGACTGCGGCCGCTCACCGCCCCGCCGTCGTCGACCCAGACGGTCCCGCGGCCGTCGGAGTGTGACGTTCCCTGCGCTGTGGTCGACGTCAGAAGTTCCCGCCGCCGCCGCCGAAGCCGCCCCCACCGCCTCCGCCGCCGAATCCTCCGCCTCCGCCGCCGCCGAATCCTCCAAATCCACCGCCACCCCAGCTGCCGCCGTCTCTGCCGCCGCCGGAAATCATTCCGCCGAGGATACCGCCCAAAATCGCGCCGCCGAAGCCACCACCGCCGAAGCCGCCCCCTCCGTAACTGCCGCCGCCCCGGAAGCCGGAGACATCGGATTGGGCAAGCTGGGCGGCCTGTTGGGCCAACGCGCTGGCCTGCTGCGCATAAGTCAGCGCCGAGACGGGATCGCTGCGTTGGATGGACAGCGCGTAATCGAGGTTCCGCTGCGCTTCGGCGATGCGGGTCCGGGCCTCGGATCCGACGCCGCCGCGGCGGGCGGCAATGTAATCCTGCGAGGAGGAGATCTGCGCCTGCGCGGCCCTGATGGTCTGGGCCAGCGACGCCAAGGCCCGGGCGGCCTGCTGCTGCTGGTCCCGGATCCCAGCAAGCATGGCATCGATACCGCTGTGGGCCTTTTCCAATTGGGCAAGGATGGAGACGGGGTCCAGCCGGTCGGCCGCAAGCTCCTGCTGTGCCTGATCCAGCACTGACTCGGCCGCGGCGATCTGGCCGGTGAAGTGCGGATTCGTCCCCGAGGAGGCCAGAGCTTTGGCTTGATTCAGATCGGAGCCAGTTTCTCGTACGGACTCCCGCAGCGCCGACAGCGCCTGATCGAGGCCCTCGGCGACCTTGCCCACCGCGTCAAGCAGCAGCTTGGCCTGATGCAGACTTTCCTCCGCCGCCCGCACAGCTACGGCGGCGCCGCTGGCGTCCGAGGCGGAGATCTTCTCCTGTGCCGTCTGCGATGCGGTCTGGACAAATTCGAGCCGTTCCTGCGCCTGGCTGATGTTGTCCCCGATGGTGGAGAGAGCCGATTCCGTGTACCGGCTCTGCAGCGCCGTCAGGTTGGCCTCCGCCGCGGCGACCCTGGCTTCCGCCTCCTCGCGGCCGGCCGCCACAGTGGCCAATGCCTCCGGGGCATTCTTTTCCAGCTCCCGCAGTGAATCGAAGTTTTCCTTCTGCTCTTCCAACGACGCGTTGGCGGCTTCGCAGCGGCGGATGATCTCCCCGTACCAGGCGCGTTGTTCCCCGACTGTATCCGGGATGGCATCGTCGAGCTGCTGTTGGAGTTTAAAGGACTCCTGCAGATGGCCTTGGGCCTCGAACAGGGCCTTCTGAAACGGTTTCACGGCCTCATCGCCATAGGCGGCCTGGGCGAACCCTACCTCTTGGTCACTGGATTTGATGGCGTCATCGGCCGCAATGAGGAGGGAGCCGGCCCGCTGGCGCAGCTCGGGAATGCTGACGCCCGCCAGAGGGTCAAGCTTTTCGCCGTCGGGTCCGTAGCCGGACTCGGTGGCAGCCTGAGCGGTCTTCCGTCGTTTGCTGCGGATCGCGAGGGCCGTGCCGGCCCCACCGAGGACGACGACGCCACCAATACCGAGGGCGACGTAACCTCCGGTGGGGTTCGGAACGGTGCCGCTGCCGCCTCCGGCCGCGTCGCCCAGGGCGGCGGCCGCGTCGATCGCGGCCTGCGCCCAGTTGTGGCCGCTGAGCTGGGGCTTGATGGCCTTACCGATGATGTTTTCGCCCTGTTGCGGCGTCAGGGTCGTGTTCTTTCCGCCAAGAAACGTGAAATGGCCCTCGTCCGTTGCCACAGCGAGAAGGGCATCGTGGCTGCCCATGCTCTTGCTGTTGACCACGGACTGGCCCCACGCCTGTGGATCCATGGAATCGAAGGACTTCACGTACACCACGAACAGGGTGTAACCGTGGTCCCGGCTCAGCTGTGTGAGGGAGTTTTTGACGTCACCGGCTTTGCTGCCGAGAACTCCGGCAGCATCCACCACGTACTGGCCGGCCGGAATGTTCACGGGCGGTTCGGCATTGGCCGCTGTCCCGGGGAGCAGCAGCAGGGCGGCGAGTCCCGCCGCGGCAAGAAGGCGAGTGAACAAACTGAGACCGGACCGCATATGAAACCCTTCGGTGCGTTACCTGCGAACCCGTTAGTGGAAGACCCCGGCCGGGGCGCACTCCGGGCAAAGAGCCCCGGCGACCCAGCAGCGAAGTGCCGAAGCGAGCCGTGGCAGCTGCTTTTGATTCTATGATGCGTCCAGATGCCAGTCCATATTGCAGGATATGCCGCTAGCGAAAACAAGCCGTCCGGCGGAGACTTTAGAGGGACCGGCCGAATCTGACCGGCCGAATCTGACCGGCCGAATCTGGCCGGTGCTGCCGGTATAGGTTGGATTGTCGGTCCATGGGTGGAGAATGTCAGTTCACAGGAAGCTTCCAGCAAACGTTCGCGAAGGCTCCAGTTCCGGCGTCCATAGTGGAACTACCGATAAGGAAGGAAAGACCAATGACCGAGCACAATGGCGGCGAGTCCGGCTTTGGCAGCGATGCCGTCCCCACTGACAGCCGCACACCTGAGAACGGCACGGCAGGGACGGGCACGGGCGGCAGCACCGCTGCGGCAAGCACCCCGGAGCGGTCCGGCAGCGGAGCGCCCAACGAGGGGCAGCCGGACACCGGGGACAACCACATTTCGGACAACCATGTGTCGAACAGCCATGGTTCGGACAGCGGCTCGGAGTGGACCAACACGGAGCGGATCAGCGACGGCCCCGTTCCGGCCCAGGGCATTAACCCCACCTTGCCGATGCATGAGTGGTGGAACCGGCGCCACGACGCCGGAGAGTCCTTGGCGTCGACGGCCCAGGAGCCGACTGCCGCCCGGCACGGGTCGTCCGACGATGCTCCAGTTCCGGTGGTTTCCCCTGAACAGACGTCGTCAGACCAGACTTCCCCGATGCAGACTGCGCCGGAGCATGTGTCCCCACACGCAGCCCAGTCCGCAGCACACTCCGGTTTCGGCCAGCCCGGTGGAACACAGCCCCAGTATGGTCAGTATGCTCAGACCTCTTTCGGCACTCCGGCGCCTCCGCCGGACTACCCGGCCGGTTCGCCGTCGTTCTCCCACAGCGGTTCTTCACTAGGCAACTCCGCCGAGGACAACGCAGGACGAGGCCACCCGGTCTTTGGCCAGACGCCTCCGCATGCCGGAGGGCCGGGGTATCCGGCCGGCCAGCGGCCCGGTAAAAGGCGCGAGAAGAAGAGGGTCGGCGCCGGCATCTTCGTAGCTGGCATGGTTGCCGCTGCATTGGTCGGCGGCGGGACAGGGGCCGGCGCCTCGCTCCTGCTGGGCAATCAGACCTCAGCCGTGAGCAGCAGTCAGGCCGCGCCGAATATTCCCCTGATTGTGAACAACACCAACGACGTCAGCGCGGTAACGGCAGCAGCGCAAAAGGCAACTCCGAGCGTGGTTACGATCTCTGCAGCATCGGGGAATTCCGGCGGAACCGGTTCCGGGGTCATTCTTGACACGGCCGGGCACATCCTCACCAACACCCACGTGGTGACGCTGGACGGCGCGGCCGCCAATGCAACGCTGGAGGTCCGGACCAGTGACGGGAAGGTGTATCCGGCCAAGGTCGTCGGCACCGATCCGCTGTCCGATCTGGCCGTCATCAAGATCGACGCCCCCGGTCTTGTTCCGGCGACGCTCGGAGACTCGGACAAGATCAATGTCGGGGACACAGTCATTGCCATCGGTGCTCCGCTTGGGCTGAGCGGTACCGTTACGGACGGCATTGTCTCCACGCTCAACAGGACCATTCAGGTGGCCTCCTCTGCAGTGCCGAAGTCACAGAGTGATTCGTCCGGATCGGGTAACGGCAACGGCTTCAATTTTGCTCCACCGGACGGCTCCAGCGGCTCGAACAGCGCGACCACCGGTACGGTCAACCTCAACGTGATTCAAACCGATGCGGCGATCAACCCCGGCAACTCGGGCGGCGCACTGACGAATACCAAGGGTGAGATCATAGGCGTCAACGTGGCCATCGCGTCGGCTGGATCCTCATCCAGCTCGAGCAGCCAGTCAGGTAACATCGGCGTCGGCTTCTCTATCCCGATCGACACCGCCAAGCGGATTTCCCAGGAGATCATTGCCAACGGTAAAGCCACCCATGGTCAGCTTGGGGTCTCGGTCAAGCCCAGCGCCGCCGGCAGCCAGGCCAACTCCGGCTCCTTCTCAAATGGTGCCGTTGTTGCCTCGGTGGTTTCCGGATCGGCTGGGAACAAGGCCGGATTCAAGGCCGGTGATGTCATCACCAACTTCGGTACTCGGGTGATTGACGATGCCTCAGCACTGACGGCGGCAGTCCGTGAACAGGCGGCCGGTGCTACGGTCAAGGCCACCTTCCTCCGCGACGGCAAGCAGCAGTCCGTGGACGTAACCCTGGATGCGGCGAGCGAGTAGCAGCGGAGCATGACAGCGGCGCTGCGTGAACAGGTCAGGGCAGGGCGAGAGTAGTGCATAAAAGCAGGGCATGACCGCCGCAGGGCATGACCGCAGGGGCGGTTCCGGATCAGCGGAACCGCCCCTGCTTGTGACGTCGTTCGCCCGCTTCCAGTGGCGTTTGGGCTGCTGTCCGGCCGGTCGGCGATCACCATCCGACGCAGCGAGTGTGCCGGGCCGGTTGCGCCGAGGTGCTGCCCGGCGCCGCTGCCGATCGTCACGCTGCGCAGCATAAATGCCTGTCGCCGACGACGACGCACTAAGCTCGATGAGGATAGCTTGGGGGAAAGAACAGCCAGGTGCGATGACCGTGAATATGCCCCGACCGGTGGGTGCGGCAACCGGTTTGGGTAACGACTTGCAGGATGAAGGGCAGCAATGGAAAATTCGGCACTGAACATAGTGGTTCTGGTCAAACACGTACCGGACGTCCAGTTAAACCGGCACCTGACCGGCGAAGAAAACACGGTAGACCGCTCGGACAGCATCCTTTCCGAACTGGACGAGTATGCTCTCGAGGCGGCCCTTCAGCTGGTGGAAGCGCGCGGCGGAGTGGCCGCGGGAAATAATGTCGTCGCCGTCACGATGGGCCCCGCGGGAGCCGTGGCCGCGGTGAAAAAAGCGCTGCAGATCGGCGCCTTCGAAGGTGTCCACCTCAGCGATGAGGCGCTGGCAGGCTCCGACGCCGCCGCCACGTCCCTGGCCCTCGCGGCTCTGATCCGTCACCTATCGCCCTCCCGGCCGGTGGATCTGATCCTGACAGGGATGGCCTCTACAGACGGTGAAACGTCCCTGCTTCCAGCACAGCTGGCCGCTCGTCTTGGGCTGCCTCAGCTGACTTTCGCCGCGTCGCTGGAGGTGACAGACGACGGCGGCGTCCGCCGGGCGGTTATCCGCCGGGACGGTGATAGCCAGTCGGAGGTGGTCCAAGCCACCCTGCCCGCCGTGATCTCGGTGACGGACCAGATCAATTCGCCGCGCTACCCGAATTTCAAGGGCATCATGGCCGCCAAGAAGAAGACGGTGACCACACTGACGGTGGCCGATATCGCCGTCGACCCGGCGCAGGTCGGCCGGGCAGGGTCTTGGACCGTCGTCGAGTCTGCGCAGGTCCGGCCGCCGCGGACGGCAGGCACCATCATCAATGACGAAGGGAACGCCGGCCTATTGCTGGTGGATTTCCTCGCCGCCCAAAAGCTGCTCTGAGCCTGAAGGACCCGCCATGTCTGCAGTTCTCGTTTTTGTTGACCAGCCTTCCGCACATGGGGGCGCCGCCGCATTGCCCCAGAGCACCCAGGAGTTGCTGGCCCTGGCCCGCGCGGTGGGGGAGCCCGTGGTGGTGCTGGCCGGACCCCTGTCAGGGGAGGTTCTGACCGCACTGGGTGCGCACGGAGCCAGCAGGATTTACCAGTGTGAGCAGAGCGAACTTTTTGAATACTTGGTGGCTCCCAAGGCGGATTTCCTCACCCACGTCGCCGCACAGCTGCAACCGGCGGCCGTGCTGCTGGAGAACAGTGCCGAGTGCAAGGAAATCGCGGCGCGGGTGGGCATCGCTCTTTCGGCCGGCGTGATCTCCGACGCTGTGGGGCTTGACGCGGGGCTGAACGTGCAAAAATCCGTTCTGGCAGGTTCATATACTGTGACGGCCAGAGCGACGACGGCGACTGCGGTCATCACCGTCAAGCCGCACAGCGTCCATGCCGAAGAAGCGGCTGTACCGGCCTTGCCGGAGGTGGAGGTCGTATCCGTGATTTTCGGTCCGGCCAGCCTTGCCGCGCGGATCATTGACCGCACGGGCAAGCCCGCCAGCGGCCGTCCCGAGCTGACAGAGGCACGGATCGTCGTGGCGGGCGGACGCGGCATGGAGGGTAATTTCGGGCCTGTGGAGGAGCTCGCCGACGTCCTCGGCGCTGCCGTCGGCGCATCCCGGGCCGCCACCGACGCAGGTTGGATCGAACACTCCGCGCAGGTGGGACAGACGGGCAAAACGGTCTCCCCGCAGCTGTATATTTCGGCCGGGATCTCGGGGGCCATTCAGCAGAAATCCGGGATGCAGACATCCAAGGTCATTGTTGCTGTTAACCGGGACGCCGAGTCACCGGTGTTTGACATCGCGGACTTCGGCATCGTCGGAGATTTGTTCACCGTGTTGCCGCAGGCCACCGAGGAAATAAAGCGCCGCAAGGGCTGACTCCGGTGCCCGTCGAGGCAACGGGCGCCCACCGCCCACCGAGCCGGGCGCTAAGCGAGGTTTCCGGCGGCGTAGGCCGTGATGGCCTCAAGCAGGAACTGCGTGTCCACACCGGCGGTCTCGTAGGCGGCACGGAACCGAGGTTCGTCGATGTACATCCGGCCCAGACCCACATACTGCTGAGCATTCGGTGTCCAATGGAAACAGACCCACCGGTAGTGTCGCCCGACGACGGTCTGGACAGCGTCGTCGTCGGCGGCCAACCCGGCACGCTGGTAACGGGCCAGGTCGGCGTTGATAGCGGCGGATTCGTCCGCCATGCCCTGCTTGGCGTCCGCGGACAGTGCCGCGTACTTAGCGTTGCTCCGTCCGACGGCGTCCTTGCCCCAGCGGGCAATGGCTTCTTCTTCGTAAGGATTTTCTTCAAATCCGGTGAACAATTCGTTGGCGTTCATGGTTTCTCCTCGTCTCAATGCGTTGATGGTCGAATCGACTGTCGCGGCCATCCGCGCCATCCGGTCACGTTCGGCCAACAGCCAGCCGTGCTGGGTGCGGAGCGCTTCGAGTTCATCCGTTTCGCCCGCCAGGACCGCTGCAATGGTGTCCAGTGCCAGGCCCAGCCCGCGCAGCAGTAGGATTCGCTGCAACCGACGAAGTTCCGCCGGTCCGTAGTGCCGATGGCCGCTGGGATCCGTCCTGGCCGGAGTCAACAGCCCGATCGCGTCATAATGCCGCAGCGTCCGCGAGGAAACCCGGGACATCCTGGCCACGTCCGAAATGGGCCAGTCGGATCCCGTAGCGCCTGCCCCGGCCGTTAGGATGGTCCGCGGTGCTCGGGGATGGACCGAATCATGCGCCTTCACAGCAGGCTCCCTTTCACGCCGGTTTCCGCCGCCCTGCAGGGCCGCTGTGCCCTGATCCGGGCATACGATCACTGTAAAACTTGACGCTGCGTCAACGTCAAGGGTCGCCCGAGAACGTGCTAGCTGTTGAGCGGGAGCGATGCGACCGTGGGCATCGTTGGGCCGACGGAGCCTCCCGCGGGTTCCACTGTGATGGCAAACGCGGACGAGCTGTCCACGCCCTTGATGGTTGTTGCCTTGGACAATGCTTCTGCGTCCACGGTGCCCTGGGAGACCGGCGCGGTGCCATTTTTGGGGATCAGCCACATCTGGTAGACCTTGCCGGCCGGCGGGTCGGGAACGTTCTCCATGGTCACCACCGCGGCGTCCTTTGACCCCGAAATGGCCAAGGTGGCCGTTCCACCTGCCGGAAATTCAATCTTCTTGGTCTGCAGATCGGCGGCGTTAAGTATCTGCCGGGTGGGATCCTGGCTGTTGAAAATATTTGTTCCTACACCCACACCGCCGATGACGATGGCTGCCGCCGCCGCCACACCGATCAGCCAGCGCCGCCCGGAGGAGAGACCGCGCCGAGCGGCTTTTTGCTCCCGGCGGGCGGACAATTCATCGGATGTGCCCGCGGTGTAGGAAGCATCCGCCCCGGTGTCAGACGCATCGGCGCCGGGAGCCGGAGCCTCCGACGCGCCGGCTGCCGCGGCGGCCGGCGGCAGCTGAGCCAGGATACTGTCCAGCAGCCCTACCGGCGGTTCGGCTTCGTCCGTGGCGTATGCGGCTGCGAGGGCTTCGCTGGCCTGCCGGACCCGGTCTTCAAAGCCGTGCCGGATTTCGGGGGGTGCGGATGAAATGTACCCGTCAATTTCCGCCCGCTCAGCGTCGGTCACGGCGTGCACCGCGTATATCTCCGCCAGCTCCATAACCCTGCCCTGGGCGAGGTCCGTCGCGATATCCTCAGCGAACTGATTGCTGTTGATGGCTTGTCCGTTCATCTCAACCCACCTCCAGACAGGTTTTCAGCCGTAATAGTCCGTCCCGGATGCGGGACTTAATGGTGGGCACCGCGGCGCCAAGTTTTTCGGCGACTTCCCGATAGGTCAGTCCGCCATAGTAGGCCAGTTTCACGGATTCCTGCTGTGTAGCAGTCAGGGTGGCTAAGCACTTCACCACTGACTCGGCGTCGAGCCGCTCATTAACCGTGTCGACGACGTCGTCGTGCTCGATCACATGGCTGGTGGCGCCGTAACGGGCCTCGCGGTCCGTCGCGCTCTGCGTCGATCGCACTTTGTCAACCGCCCGGCGGTGCGCAATCGTCATCAACCACCCCAAGGGACTGCCCGCGGCAGGGTCATATTTGGCGGCAGACTGCCACAGCTGAAGGTAGACCTCTTGGGTGGTGTCCTCAGCCAAATTCGCGTCAATCAGGACGCGCCGTGCCATCCCGTAAACGCGCTTCGCGGTGAGCTGGTAGAGCTGCGCAAAGGCGCTCTGATCACCGGTCGCGGTCAGCGAGATGAGCCGGGCGAGGTTGTCCCGCTCGGAGTTGCCGGCATCGTCGGGTGTCTGCAGTTGCCGGGGCGGATCGGGCAGCCGTGCAGTTCGTGGAGTATCCATTAAGGTCAAGCATAATGGCCAACGGGGTCGACCCGGGGGATGAGAGGCCGTGAGGTGACTGCGCGCGTGTGGGTGTGCGGAACCTGGCTGCGATTTGCGCCGCTGAAGATCGGCCGACATGCGCTCGCCTCGATTCCGGTGCTCGCCGGATCAGCTGTCCGGATATTTTTGCTTCCGGTAGTTATTCGGAGCCGGAGCAGGTGCGGATGGGAGCACATTATCCGCAGACGCCGGCAGGGTCGCCGGTAGACACAGCGGCCCGCACCGACGCGCGGCTAGGGACGGTATCCCACACCAATCAGCGAATCCGAGTTCATTTCCACCTGCGGCCCCACCGAACGGACAAAGAGCTTCCGGACCCGTTCGATGGCTTCCGGGTCCCGCGGCAGGTAGGTCCGCCAGCCGCTGCCCATCACCAGCGTCCACGCCATCTCGTCGTCGACGGTCAGGCACAATGTGCGCTCGGTGACGGTGACATCGGTAAGGCCGCGGTCCTGCAGCCAGTTCTTGAGGGCGTCGGCCGAAGAGACCTTATCCATGTTCCGGTTGGGCCGGGGGAGGATGCCTTCCAGCCGCGGACGTTCGGTGACGGCGGCTTGGAGGATGCGTCCGGCAAAGGGTTCCAGCGCACCGGCCAGCCAAGTGCTGGTGACAAACCGGCCGCCCGGGCGGAGCATATCGGCCAGATGCTCCACTCCGGCCTCCATGTCTGAGAAGAAGAACATGCTGTAGGAACAAAGCACGGCATCGAAAATCCGGTGCCCGCGCCATTGCGTGACGTCCGCTTCGGTCAGCGTGGTGTTCAGCAGCTTTGCCGCGCCGACGCGGGCGGCGGCGAGGCGCAGCAGACCGGTGGAAAGGTCGACGGCGTCGACGGAACCTTGGGGCCCGACGGCGGCCGCGGCCGGGAGTGTTGCGGCGCCCGTGCCGCAGCAGGCGTCGAGGACCCGCTCACCGGGCTGAAGCTGCGCTGCCGATGCCAGGGCGTACCCCATCGGATCCCACAGCTGATCGGACCAGGCCTCGAACTGCAGGGCACCGTCGGTGAAGGCCAGGCCAGGATCACGTGCGGACATGAGAATACCTCCGTTTGATGGATTGCGGGTTAATGCGTCAGCGGCCGCGGAATCAGCCCACCGGGTCAGAGCTGTGCCCCGGCGAAGTCATGCTGGCGCCACGCTTCGTAAACGGCGATCGAGGCGGAATTGGCAAGATTCAGCGAACGCAAAGTCGGCAGCATCGGCAGCCGGAGGCGGGCGGTGACGTGGGCATCCTGTTTCACACTCGTCGGCAGCCCGACGGATTCCGGTCCGAACAGCAGGACATCGCCCGCCTGGTACTCGATCCGCGTGTAGGAGCATTCACCGTCGGAGGTGAAAGCGTAAACACGTTCGGGGGCGAGCGCCTGCCAGGCGTCCTGCAGATTCTTATGCACGTGCAACACGGCAAGGTCATGGTAATCGAGGCCTGCACGGCGGAGTTTGGAATCTTCGAGATCGAATCCCAGCGGTTCCACCAAATGCAGCTCGGCGCCGGTTATTGCGGCCAGCCGGATCGCATTGCCGGTATTGCCGGGAATCTCGGGTCTATAGAACAGTATGCGGAACACCCCTCTATCTTAGGTGCCGCTGCGTTCGCTTCATGATCGGGCTGGCTCTGTACTTGGCCGTTGGTCGTGGCTAGGGTCAGTGGCATGGGACGTTATTGCTTTTCGTCCCGGGCAGGAATGATGCGGAGGACAAGATGGATCATTTGACCAGAACCCAACTCGAAGAGCTCAGCGGGCACGATCAGGGCGGCATCTACGTGTCTCTTTACATGCCGACGCATCGTTCCGGCAGCGGCATGGAAGCCGATCCGTTGAGCTGGAAGAACCTGGTGGCCGGTGTGACCTCGGCGCTGACGGACAAGGGCCTGCGCAAGCCCGAAATTGACGAGCTTCTTGCCCCGGCATGGGCGCTGCACGAGGACGGCAGGGCCTGGCAGTACATGAGCGAGGGTCTGGCGGTTTTCCTGCGTCCGGGCTGGCACCGCGAATTCCGTGTTCCGGTCCATGTGCCGGAGCTGGCAACCGTAGGGGACCGCTTCATTATAAGTCCGCTGCTGCCGGTTATTTCCGGTGATGGCGGCTTCCTGCTGCTGACCATCAGCCAGCGCCAGATCCGGTTGCTGGAGGGAACCCGGGACCGGGTCTCGAACATGGATCTCGGTGAAATTCCCGTCAGCCTCCGCGATGTCTCGGAACCCCGGGAGCCCCGCTCGGGCACGGTGGCGCGCTCGTTGTCCGGCGGTCCCTCCGGGGCAGCAGTCTTCTTCGGCCATGGCGGCACTGACGACGATTTCAAGACCGATGAGGTGCGGCGGTTCCTGCAGCTCGTGGGAAAGGGACTGCATGACATTCTGGCGGAGCTGGATCTGCCGATGGTGGTCGTCGGGCTGGAAAAAATGCTCGGGATCTACCGCGAAGTGCGGACCTACCCGCACGTGGTAGGGGCGGTGCGGCAAAACCCCGATCAGCTTTCCGACGAGAAGCTCCACGCAGCGGCATGGCCGGTGATCGAAGAGCATCTGGGCGGGCTGAAGCGGAGGGCGATCGACGGGTTCGGGCAGCTGCAGGGCACCGGCCGGGCTTCGATGGACGGGGAGGTGATCGGTCAGGCTGCGGTGGACGGACGCGTGGAAACGCTTTTCCTGGATCCGTGCTGCTGGCAGCGCATCGGCGCGGACAGTCCCGCGGTCATCAGTCTCGGGCAGGACACTGAGTACCTCTCCTGCGAGCAGCTGGATCTGGCCGCCGTCGGCACGCTGTCCGGAGGTGGGCAGGTGCATACGGTCGACGACGGCGATCTGCCCGGCGGCGGCCCGGTCGCCGCCGTCTTCCGCTACTGACCGGGTCAAGGCGGAGAATCAGCGATGACGGCGACGATGGAAGCGCAGCTCGCGGACATTGGTGTCTGGATCCGCAGCAATGGTCTGGAAATCGTCCTGCTGATTCTCGGGGCCATGCTCTTGGCCCGCTTCATCACCTGGTCCGGCGACGGAATCACCGACCGGATCGACGCGGTTTCGCCCGACGCGGATGACCTGGTGCGCTCCGAGGTGAGCAAGTACCGGCATTCGATCGCGCAGATCCTCGTCTGGCTGAGCATTGCGCTGGTCTGGTTCATCACCGGATTATTGGTCCTGGCCCGGTTTGGCATCCCGATCGGGAGCCTTGCTGCGCCCACCGCGCTGATCGCGGCGGCCATCGGATTCGGCGCGCAGCAGGTGGTGCGTGATTACCTTGCCGGGTTTTTCATTATTGCCGAACGCCAGTACGGCTTTGGTGACCTGGTCCGCATCTCGGCGGCGGGATTTGCCGAGGGCGCAACCGGGACCATCGAAGATGTGTCGCTGCGGGTCACCCGGCTGCGGACCGTCAACGGAGAGGTCGTTGTGGTTCCGAACGGTCAGCTGGCCCAGGTCACCAACCTGTCCCGTGGCTGGGCCCGGGCCGTGGTGGATTTTCCGCTTCCCGCCGGTGTTGATGTGCTGCACGCCAACGACGTGCTGCGGCGCGTGGGCTCGGCCGCCTTCGCGGATGAGCAGCTGCGGCCGCTGCTCCTTGACGAGCCGACCGTGATGGGAGTTGAAAGCATCGAAATTGACCGGGTGACGGTGCGAATGGTGGCCCGCACACTGCCGGGCAAGCAGTTCCAGGTGGGGCGGGAGCTTCGTGCCAGAGTGGTTATGGCATTCAACCGGGAGGGCCTCGGCGCGGCTGCGGTACTCGCGGCAGCCATACCCGCAACCGCGGCCCCCGGGGAGGGGCCGCCTGCAGGTGCAGCCGGCGCAGTCACCGAAACTGGTGACGGGACATCCGCGGCGGGCACTTCAGGCGGCCCGGGCCGGGGACGCTGATGCCCCGGAGTCTGCCCGCCACGGTCCTCGGCGGCCGGCTCCGGACCTCGACAATACTGCTGGCCCTGCTTTTCATGGGGGTGCTGGTCCTGTACCTCTTTGTCCGTCCCGTCCCTGCAGGCAGCGTCGGCACGGATCAGCCGCAGCCGGCGGTTCCGGCGTCGCACGCACCCGTGCCTGCACCCGTGCCGAGCACGGCGACGTCGAGTCCGACGCCCCCAACGGCGACGGAGTCCGCTCCCGCCGGAACGGCGACGGGAACGCCGTCGACCCCGGTGTCCCCGCCATTGCCGGCCCCGTCCGCTTCCCCGGCGCCGACGACTTCCGGGCCGGGTTCCGTGCCGGGGCCTGTGCCGGGGCCTGGGTCAGCGCCGGCGAATGAGCCGCCGACCGGCAGCCCCGGTCCGTGACGTACGGTACCGGGACCGCGGGTCTGCCGCACGCTTCCTTTGGACACCGCCGTCTCTCGCGCGTCTGAGCATTTCCCGGCGCGGGCGGTCGGATGTGCACCTTTGCCTGGCCCATTGCCGTCGGGCGCGTTCCGGAACCGCGTCAGTACATACCGCCCAGCAGCCGGCTGAGCACGGAAAGATCGACCACATTAGGAGCCGGGCCGGCGGCCAGGAAATGCCGGACCTCGCGTACCAGCCGGGAACCATTGACCGCGTTGACCAGGTGGGAGCCGTCAGGTTCACAGCCGCGCGTGTAATCGATGACCGGCTGATATAGGTTTCCGTCCGGGCTGTGGACGCAGATCCAGCCGGTGACATTGCATTCCGGGAACAGCTGCGCCATGGCGCGCACCGCGGGGAGTATTCGAGGCGGCTCGACAGTCTTTCCGCCGTGCAGCAGGGAGGTCCCGTTGAAGCGGTACGCGCCCTCGGGCAGCAGCATCGATCCGATCAGCACCATCCGATAGCCGGCCAGCAGAACGTGGTCGATATAGCCGTTGTCCGCGGGAGAGGTCAGCCCGTTGACCATCCTCGACGACGGAATGTGCGGGAGGATCTGCTGCATCGCCAGCGCGATGGTTCTCGCCTCCCGCGCCAGCCGGGCCTGCGCACCGAACAGCCCGCGTTTGCGTGGAGCGCCATGGACTTGCTGGGCCGCCCGGGAAAGCGGCAGCAGCGGTTCCGCTCCCGCGGGGAGGTCCGTGAACGGCGGAACGTACATCGCGGGATCGGCGGCAGAAACCTTCGGCTTGCGGAGCGGGGCGCCGGTGCCGGTGCTGAAAGCATCCGCGGTCCGGGAGTGGGTGCGGAATCCCGGCGGCGAGGAGTGCTGGTACCAGCCGGGCTGGCGCTGCGAGCCGGCACCGTAGGAGCGGTCATAGGCGGCCCGGCGCTTCGGATCGATCAGCGTTTCATAGGCCGCCGTGACCAGCAGGAAAGCCGCGGGATCGCCGCCATGGTCCGGATGTGCCCGCCGGGCGGCCTTGCGGTACGCGGCCTTGATCTCCCGCTCCGTCGACGTGGCCGGGATCCCGAGCACCTGATAGTGCGTGAGGAACTTTTCGCTCACTGAGGGGCCCTTCCGTGTCGGCGATGAGTGCGTCCGGCAATTCTATCGAGGCGTTGTTCGAGTGCGTGCTTCCTTCACCGGTGCCTGCGTTTGTGGCTGCGCTGTCCGTGGCTGCGCTGTTTGTGGCTGCGCTGTTTGTGGCGGGGCTGTCCGTGGCTGCCCTGCCACTGGAAGGGATCCTCAGCCTCTAAGGTAGCGCAGGAACAGCATGTCCCCGCCGGTGAGCACATGCGCCAGCCGCATCTTTTCCGGTGCGGCCGCCGCCGTTCCGTTGACTCCGGCGATGCTGGCGCTGATCCGGGGCCCCTGCCCGCCGACCAGCAGTGGGGACAGCGACAGGCACAGCTCGTCGACGCGGCCTGCTTCCTGGAACGAACCGAACAGGTGCGGGCCGCCTTCGGAGTGTATCCCGGGCAGTCCGCGGGCAGTCAGTTCGTCGATGATCGCATCCACGTCCAGCACCTGCGCTCCGGCCGTCACCACGTCGGCCACTGCCTCAAGGGACCGGCGGCGGCTGGCGGGTGCAGCCCCGGTGGTGAAAATCAGCGGGCGGACGGGAGCGGCGGTGAAGAATCTGCTCTCAGGGTCCAGCCGCAGCGACCCGGACACGATGGCGACGGACGGATGTGCCGGTTTGCCGTGCCGCACACGCCAGCGCTGCGCTTCGTCATCGAGCAGTTCACCGGCATAGCCCTCGGCCCGGACGGTCTGGGCGCCCAGCAGGAGCACATCCGCGTGGCGGCGCAGCAGTTTGAAGATGCGCTGATCCGCCGCGCTACCCAGGCCTCCGGAGCGCCCGTCAACCGTGGCCGCACCGTCCAGACTGGAGACAAAATTGAAACTGACGCGGGGCGCACCCCTGTCCGGGCCACCCTCCGGCGGTCCGGCGTACCAGCTCAGCAGCTCGGCGTCCGTTGCCGCACCGGACGGGTGAGGGAAAATCGGGGTGATCGGCGCGCCGGCAGTTCCGCCGGCCGGGGCGCCGTTGGCCGGGCCGTCCATCGAGCCGTGTATCGGGCCGGTCGTGGCGTCGCTCATGGAACCACCGTTTCATTGCTCGGGCCCATATTGTGTTTTTGATACGCTGGGCTGCGCCAACCGAGCACCGACTCGGTGAACCTAACGGCGGAATGCGCGGCGGCGACATCGTGCATCCGCACCACCCGGGCTCCGCCCAGAATGCAGATCACCGCGGCCGCCAAGGATCCCTCCGTCCGGTCGTGTTTTTCCTGATCGAGGGTCTCGCCGATGAAGTCCTTGTTGGAGACGGCGGCCAGCGATGGGAATCCGAGGGCGGCGATTTCCCTGAACCGACGTGTGAGCTCCAGGGAATGCATCGTGTTCTTGTTCAGATCGTGGCCGGGATCGATGAGGATTTTCTCCGGCCGGATGCCCAGCTCCAGCGCGTACTCCGTTTTCCTCCGCAGAAAATCGGCAACCTCAGAGACCACATCCGCATACTCCGGACGAGGGAACACGGTGCGCGGGCGGGCCAGGCTGTGGGTGATGACCAGATGTGCTTCGCTGGCGGCGACGACGGCGGCCAGTTCCGGATTCTGCAGGCCGGTGGTGTCATTGATGACATGGGCGCCGGCGGCGATGCTCAGCTCCGCGACCTCCGGCAGAAAGGTATCGACGGAGATGATCACATCGCTGCGGGCTGCGACGGCCTCGATCACCGGGATTACGCGTTCCCCTTCGTCCCGCGCGCTCAGCGCCGGCCCGGGGGAGAACGGGACTCCGCCGATGTCCACCCAATCGGCGCCGTCTTGGACGGCCTGCAGCGAAGCGGCCACCGCCGCATCCAGCGCGAACGTCCGTCCGCCGTCGTAAAAGGAATCCGGGGTCCGGTTGATGATCGCCATCACGGCCACCTGCCGCCGGAAGTCGAGGATCCGTTCGCCGAATCCGTGGATCGGGTACAGCAGCGGCGGGTCGTAAAAGGGCTGCGCCGCTGCGGAAGCTGCCCGGGCCACGTCGGAGGGGGCGGCCATCCGCATCACATCGCGTCCAGGGAAATCTGCGGGTCAGCCAGACGCCCAGCGTCGACAGGACGGGCGCTGCTGATAAGCTCCTTGATGGCATCCTGAACGTCCCAGACGTTGACATTCATCCCGGCCACCACCTTACCGGCGAGCACCCAGAAGGCGATGAATTCGCGCTTCTCCAGGCTGCCGCGGATGACGAGCTCGGCGTCCTTGGTCAGTGCGGCGTAGCCGGAGTATTCCATGCCCAGATCAAACTGGTCGGTGTAGAAGTAAGGGATCTCCGCGAGTGCGGCGTCCTGACCCAGCATGGATTTGGCCGCGGTTTTTCCGCCGGCTATCGCGTTGGCCCAGTGCTCGCTGCGCGCGTGAACGCCGGTCACGGGATGAAATGCATTAGCGACGTCCCCGGCAGCCAGGATGTCCTGCGCGCTGGTGCGCAGCCCGGCGTCCGTGACGATTCCGTTGCTGACGGTCAGTCCGGCAGCAACGGCGAGGGCGGTATTGGGGACCACGCCGACGGCGACCACCACCAGGTCCGCCGGGAGCGCCTCGCCGGTGCTGGTGACGACGGCACTGACCCGTCCGTCGCCGTCGCCCTTAAGCGCACCCGCGGAGGCCGGCAGCCGGAAGTGCACGCCGGCCTCCTCCTGCCGGCCGGCGAAGACCCGTCCAAGTTCTGCCCCGATGGCGGTGCTCAGCGGGACTTCCTCCAGTCCAAGCAGGGTGACCTCGTTGCCCAGTTCCCGTGCGGTGGCGGCGACTTCCATGCCGATCCAGCCGGAGCCGATCAGCACCAGGTGACGGCCGCCGCCGGCCAGCTCGCTGTGCAGGCGGACGCTGTCGGCATGGGTGCGGAAATACTGCACACCCTTCAGCTCGACCCCCGGCAAAGGGATCACGCGCGGGGCGGCTCCGGTGGCCAGAAGCAGCTTGGCGTACCTGAGCACCCGGCCGCTGGCGAGGGTCACCGTGTGGGCCTCAGGGTCCACGGCGACGGCGGCATCCGAGAGGATCAGCTCCACCTTGTTGTCGGCATACCAAGCGTCCGTATTCACCAGCAGCGATTCCTCGCTGTCCTTGCCGGCGAGGAAGCCCTTGGACAGCGGCGGACGCAGATAAGGAACCCTGCCCTCCGCCCCCACCAGGATCACTGGACCGGCGAAGCCTTCGGAGCGTAGAGTCGTGGCGGCGGTGCCACCAGCCAGGCCCGCCCCAATGATCACCATCGTGTCGCGGCCACCGGAGCTGTGTCCGGCAGAGCTGTGGCCGCTGGAGCTGTGCGCGGGGGCGCCTGCGGGGACCGTGACTTGGCTGCTGGCGGGATTTGCTGGATCAGCGGGATTTGCTGGATCAGCGGGATTTGCTGGATCAGCGGGGTGTGCGGAGCTGGCGGGGTCTGTCATGATCTGCTCGTTTCGAACGAAGGTAAGCTGCGGGAAGTCGGCTAGTTCGGGAACTGGTCGCGCAGCGGGCCGGCCGCGCCCAGCTCGCCGTAGAACGTGGACGTGCGGGTCACGGTGCCGCTGCTCTGGACTCCGCGAAGGGACATGCACAGGTGTTCGGCCTCCAGGACAACGCCCGCACCCCGCGGATTCAGCGTCTCCCGCAGCCAATCCGCCACCTGCGTGGTGAGCCGTTCCTGAACCTGCAGATCCCGGGCGAAGAGCTCCAGCCCGCGCGCCAGTTTCGACAAGCCTAAAAGACGGTCTCCGGGCAGATAACCGATGTGGGCGACGCCGCGGAAGGGCAGGAGGTGGTGTTCACAGAGGGAGTGGAAGGGAATGTTTTTCACCAGGACCAGCTCGCGGTAACCCCCGTCGTTGGGGAAGGTGGTCCAGTTGGTTTCCCGTGGGGTGAGCATCTCGCGGAAGGCCCCTGCCACCCGGCGTGGAGTCTCCGCCAGATGCGGTTCACGGACGTCACGGCCCAGCGCACGGAGGAAATCGGCGATGGCACGCTCGGCGGCTGGCAGATCGACGGTACCAGGAGAGCGGCCCGGAGCTTCGACCGCGCCGGCATCCCCTTCGATTAAACCCCTTCCGAGCGCGCCGGCGCCGATCCTGACCGGCGCGGACTCCAAAAAGCCGCCCTCAAATGAATCCTCGGTTTCCAGCAGCCGACTGGCCGCATTCGTCTGCGTCAACATGATGCCTTGCCCTTCTGATACCTGGGGGCTTCTAAATCTTGTATTTTTGACTTTAGAAGCGCACACTCGGAATGTCAAGGATGTTACCAACGCAGACGGGCGTGCCATGCAGGAACTGGATCAGAACGGTCGGCTCCAAGCCGTGGCCGCGCTCGGGGACCCCGTCCGAAGGTCTCTCTACGAACTGCTGCGCCACAGTCCGGAACCGCTGAGCCGGGATCAACTGGCCGGATCCGCCGGCATTCCGCGCAGCACCGTCGCCGTCCAGTTGGAAAGGCTCGTGGACAGTGGCGTGCTCAGTGTGGAGTACCACAAGCGCGGCGGCCGCAGCGGGCCTGGGTCCGGTCGGCCGGCGAAGCTGTACCATGTGGTGGGGCCGGAGGTCGCGGCGTCGGTGCCGGAACGCGCCTATGATCTGGCGGCGGGGCTGATGGCCGCCGCCATTGATAAATCGGACGCGGACGGCTCACCCGTCCGCGAGGCCCTCTCGGAGGTGGCCTTCGACACGGGGCGCCGTCTGGGTGCCGCGGCCGGGACGATCGAGGGGATGCTGACGCAGACCGGCTACTCTCCGGAGCCGGATGGGCAGGGCGGTTATCTGCTGTCCAACTGCCCGTTTCACCGGCTGGCCCGAAGCCACACGGAGGTGGTGTGCGGACTCAACGGGGCGCTGCTCACGGGCGCACTGCAAGGATGTGCCGACAGCGTGCACCAGGTGCAGCCGGATCCGGACGGCCCGTACTGCTGCGCCCGCATCCCGCGGCGCAGCCCCTGACCACTCCGTGACCCCTCCCGACCTCGATGCGCGCACTGTGTTACGCAGCCTTCGGGGCCTGCGCGGATCGGGCCGGAACGCACTCGCGCTGCAGCGGGGCATTGAGTCCCTCCGCAACGGACCCTCCAGCGGCGCGGTAGAATTGTCCGATGCCCGTGTATCTTGACCATGCGGCAACCACGCCTATCTCCGGGCCCGCGTTGGCCGCACTAATCCACGAACTCAGCCGCAGCGGCAACCCCTCGTCGCTGCACGGCTCCGGTCGGCGTGCCCGGGCCGTGGTGGAGCAGGCCCGGGAAACCCTGGCCGCGGCCGCCGGTGCCCATCCGTCCGAGGTCATTTTTACGTCCGGCGGGACCGAGGCGGACAACCTGGCCGTCAAGGGGCTTTTCTGGGCCCGTCGTGCTGCGGATCCGGCCAGGACGCGGATCTTGGTCTCCTCCGTGGAGCACGCCGCCGTGCAGGACACGGTGGCATGGCTGGAAAAGCATGAGGGCGCGGAGGTGGTCTGGCTGCCGGTGGACGGCGACGGCGTGCTCCGCCTGGATGCGTTGAAGGCAGAGCTCGACGGCGGCGCGGAGTCCGTGGCGCTGGTCACCGTGATGTGGGCCAACAACGAGGTGGGCACGGTCCAGCCGATCGCGGGGGTAACGGCGCTCGCAGCCGGGCACGGCATTCCGGTGCATTCGGATGCCGTACAGGCCTTCGGCTCGATCCCGGTCGGCTTCGACTCCTCGGGACTCGCGGCGATGTCCGTCAGCGGCCATAAAATCGGCGGACCCGTCGGGGTTGGCGCCCTGTTGTTGGGTCGTGCGGTTAAATTGGTGCCGGTCCAGCACGGCGGTGGCCAGGAGCGCGACGTTCGGTCCGGCACCCTGGATACCGCATCGATCGCTGCCTTCGCGGCGGCGGCCCAGGACGCCGTCGGGCATCTGGCCGCGGAAAGTGCCAGGATCGCTGCCCTCCGCGATGCGCTGATCGCCGGTGTGCGGGCCACCGTCCCGGATGCCGTGCTCCGCGGCACCGACCCCGGCCGGAACCCGGCAGGCAGGCTTCCGGGCAACGCGCACTTCACATTTCCCGGCTGTGAGGGCGATTCGCTGCTGTTCCTGCTCGACATGGCGGGCGTCGAATCCTCCACCGGCTCGGCCTGCACCGCCGGCGTTCCCCGGCCCTCGCATGTGCTGCTGGCGATGGGCCTGAGCGAGGAGACGGCCCGCGGTGCCCAGCGCTTCAGCCTGGGACATACATCGGTCCCAGTCGACGTTGAAAAGTTCATAGCCGCCCTGCCGGACGCTTATGCGCGGGCAAGACAGGCCGGCATGGCCTCCCATATGTCGAATATTCAAACAGCCAGCACCCAGCGGTGAGCCACTTTGCCGCTGGCTGCGACCGCTGGCCGGGACCCAATGGCCGCGAGCACTGGTCATGACCCAATGACCGCAACAACGCCCGGCCGCGGTCGGTTTCGACCGGCTCAAGCACCGAACCACCAATTGAGAGGGACCTAATGCGAGTACTAGCCGCCATGAGCGGGGGAGTGGACTCGGCCGTAGCGGCCGCGCGGGCCGTTGACGCCGGGCACGACGTCGTCGGCGTTCACCTCGCACTCTCCCGCATGCCCGGAACCCTGCGGACCGGCAGCCGCGGCTGCTGCACGGTTGAGGACTCCAACGACGCCTGGCGCGCCTGCGACAAGCTCGGCATTCCGTATTACGTCTGGGACTTCTCCGAGCGGTTCAAGGAGGACGTGGTCCAGGACTTCATCGACGAGTATGCCGCCGGCCGTACCCCCAATCCCTGCATGCGCTGCAACGAACGGATCAAGTTCGCCGCCCTGTTGGAGAAGGCCCTCGCGCTGGGCTTCGATGCCGTCTGCACCGGGCACTACGCCAAAGTGGTCGACGACGGGAACGGCAACAAGGAGCTGCACCGCGCCGCGGACTGGGCCAAGGACCAGAGCTACGTGCTCGGTGTGCTGACCCATGAGCAACTCCAGCACTCGATGTTCCCGCTGGCGGACACCCCGTCCAAGGCCGAGGTCCGTGCCGAGGCCGAACGCCGTGGCCTGTCCGTGGCGAAGAAGCCGGACAGTCATGACATCTGCTTCATACCCGACGGCGACACGGCCGGTTGGCTGGCCGAGAAGATCGAGATGAGCACCGGGGACATTGTCGACGAGTCCGGGACCAAGGTCGGCGAGCACCCCGGCGCCAATGCGTTCACCGTGGGCCAGCGCCGCGGCCTGAAGCTGGGCACACCGGCCGCGGACGGGAAGCCGCGCTTTGTGCTGGAGATCCGGCCCAAGGAGAACAAGGTGGTGGTGGGGCCGCAGGCGTTGCTGGCGGTCGACGAGATCCGCGGCATCAAGCTGTCCTGGGCCGGCGTGCCGATCCCCGCGGCCGTTCCCGGCCCGGTGGCTGAGCCACGTTCCGTGGTCGACCCGGTGGGGGATGAGCCCGTGGGGCATGAGCCAGCGCGGACACGGGCTGACGGGACAACGTGCGGGTCGGTATCTGAGGAATTTGACTGCTACGCGCAGGTCCGCGCGCATGGCGACCCCGTTCCGGCCCGTGCGTGCGTCGAAGTGACGGCCGACGACGACGGCGGGTTGCGTGAGGAGCTGCTGGTGACGCTGATCGAGCCGCTGCGCGGGGTTTCCCCGGGACAGACGGTCGTCCTGTATCAGGGAACCCGTGTGCTGGGCCAGGCGACCATCGATACGGCGCGCTCGCTGGCCCGACCGGCGCTCTAGCCTGATGTTAACGGCCGGGTCCGGCCTGAGGAGGCTCTTGTGCCGGTGATTGGGACGGGTGCCGTGGGAATTTCCCTGGCGCTTGTCCATATCCACGGCATGGCAGAGTCCGGCCGGGGATGTCGGCTAGCCGGGATTTTGTTCCGGGGGATAAGTCACCGTGGTGCCTTCGATCCGGGCGAACGAGGTCAAGGTGTGCGGTTTGGCGGATTTTCCGCTCATGATGTCCAGCACTTCGATGCCGCGCACCAGCAGCGCATCACCGATCAGTGACCGGTGGCAGCGCCAAGGAACGGCTTCCGCGCACATGACGGCTGTCGGAGCCTTGTCCGCCATTGTCATCAGCTTTTCGAGGCCCGCGGCAAATTCATTGGTCTGCATGTAGTCCGCGTAGCCGCGGAATGAGGCGTTGCGCCAGGCGCCGTTGATTCCGGTCGCACTGTCTTTCCTGGCGTGGCGCAGGCCGCCGAGAGCTTCCAATCGATGGTATGCGATCCCGTTCTCCGGAAGGCTTGCGGCCAGTGCTTCCGAGATGAATTGCGGGTTGTGGCGGGACCTGGGCACGGTGCGGACATCCACCACCATTTCGACTCCGTGCGATTTGAGCAGCGCGACAAACTCTTCGATCGGATGCGTTGAATGGCCGACCGTGAAGATCTGTTTCTTCTTGATGGGACTTCCAACTTTCGGGTCGGCTCGGCTGGTGGCCCCGGCCCCAGTCTGTCGCTTCGATGTCTCCTGCGACCCTATCCAGAATCGACGGTTCCGGCCAGCCCCCCTCCGGCCAGCCCCCCTCCGGCCAGCCCGCCCCTCCGGCCAGCCCGGCAGGACAATCAGGGGGACTCCGTCCTGGCAGCTGTTGTCCGCAGTTGAGGACCGCATTTCCTGTGGCTCGCCAGCCAGCGCTGCTTCGCGAGGATAACCATCTGGTTGCAACTTTTGTTGTTGGGGGAAAAACTCCTTCCGGTCTGGTAGAAACGAGGGATCACGATTGTGCGCTCCCTCACAGGCAATTCCTCACGAAGGTGTTGGGCCGCGCATTGCACTTCCGACAAGAAAGATCCCACATGGCTAAGAAAAAGATAGGCCTGCGCTACCTCATGGCCTTCGCCGGAGTCTCCGCGCTGGCACTGACTGCCTGCACTGGACCCACTGCCGGTACCTCCGCAAGCAACACGGCAGGCTCCAGCGGGGCGCCCATCTCCTTCGGCACCACGGACAAGGTGACCTTCCTTGATCCCGCCGGTTCATACGACAACGGTTCCTTCATGGTGATGAACCAGATCTACCCGTTTGTGCTCAACTCCAAGCCCGGCAGCGCAGATCCACAGCCGGACATGGCGGAGTCGGCGTCGTTCACCACGCCTACCGCCTACACCGTGAAGCTGAAATCCGGTCTCAAGTGGGCCAACGGCGATACCCTTGATTCCACCGACGTGAAGTTCAGTTTTGACCGTCAGCTGAAGATCAATGATGCCAACGGTCCCGCCGCATTGCTGGGCAACCTGGCCACCGTGGACGCTCCCGATCCCACCACCGTGGTCTTCAACCTCAAGAAGGGGAACGACCAGACCTTCGCCCAGGTGCTGTCCAGCCCTGCCGGACCGATTGTGGACCACAAGGTGTTCCCGGCGGACAAGGTCATGAACGATGAGGACATCATCGCGGCGAAGGCGTTCGCCGGCCAGTACACCATTGAGACATACAAAAAGAACGAACTGATCAGCTTCAAGGCCTACCCGGATTACAAGGGACTGCTGGGCAAGCCCGCGACGGACAACGTCACGGTCAAGTACTACGCGGATTCCAACAACCTGAAGCTCGATGTACAGCAGGGCAATGTCGATGTGGCATCCCGGAGCCTGACGGCCACCGACATCGACAGCCTAAAGAGCTCCAACAAGGTCAACGTCGATGTCGGCCCCGGCGGTGAGCTGCGCTACATCGTCTTCAACTTCAACACAATGCCGTTCGGTGCCACCACGCCCGAGGCGGACCCCGCGAAGTCCCTGGCAGTCCGGCAGGCCGTGGCGGACTCCGTTGACCGGCAGGCGATTGCAGACCAGGTCTACAAGGGCACCTACCTGCCGGTGTACTCCTACGTCCCGCAGGGCTTTGCCGGAGCGATCGAGCCGCTGAAGGAGATGTACGGCGACGGGAGCGGCAAGCCCAGCGCGGATAAGGCCAAGAAGGCGCTGTCCGATGCCGGCGTCAGCACCCCCGTGTCCCTGAACCTGCAGTACAACCCGGACCACTACGGAACCTCGTCCGGAGACGAGTATGCGGCGGTCAAGGACCAGTTGGAGAAGACCGGGCTGTTCAAGGTCAATCTGCAGTCCACAGAGTGGGTCACCTACACCAAAGACCGGGTCAAGGACGCCTACCCGCTGTACCAGCTGGGTTGGTTCCCGGACTACTCGGACGCGGACAACTACCTGACCCCGTTCTTCGCCGGGGATGCCTCCAGTTTCCTGAAGAACCACTATGCCAACCCCGCCGTCGCGGACCTGATCAGCGAGCAGGTCACCACCGTCGACAAGGCAGCGCGGCAGAAAATGATCGAGCAGATCCAGACGGATGTCGCCAAGGATCTTTCCACCCTGCCCCTGCTGCAGGGCGCACAGGTCGCGGTATCGGGCAAGGACGTTAAAGGTGTCGCCAGCACGTTGGACGCATCGTTCAAGTTCCGTCTGGGCGTGCTGTCCAAATAGTCCCTGGTAGGGATAAACCCTGAAATAAAGTACGGACTGCCGGTTGGGGAGGCGGGGTGGCCACCGGCGCCCCGCCTCCTTGCATGAGGGCCGGCGTGGCGCCTACCGGCGCCCCGCCTCCTGGCATGAGAGCCGGAGCTCCGCAGAGGCGGACCGCCGCGGGCAGGCGGACACAACAGAACTGGGTAGTTATGACAACGTTGATTGACGCACCGCCGCAAGAGGAAGATGGGCTTCTTCCTGCCAAGAGATCCAAAACCGGCGGCGGGCTTGGCAAATATTTGGTCGTCAGGTTTTTCCTGATCTTCCCCACGATTTTCATCCTGATCACCATGGTCTTTTTCCTGATGCGGATCACCGGCGATCCGATCACCGCGGCGCTCGGTGGGCGCCTCCCACCCGACGCCCTGCAGGCGAGGATCCACGAGGCCGGCTATGACAGGCCCATCCTGGTGCAGTACACCGAATATCTGGGTCAGATCGCTACGGGCAATTTCGGCCGCACCATCTCGGACAACCTCAAGGTCACGGATATGCTCGCGACCTACGGGACCGCGACCCTGGAACTGGCGATCAACTCACTGGTGGTGGCGTTGATCATCGGCATTCCGCTGGGCATGGTGGCCGCCAAATACCGCGACAAATGGCCCGACGCGGTCCTGCGGGTCTTCGCCATCCTCTCCTATGCGACCCCTGTTTTCTTCGCCGGCCTGCTGCTGAAGCTGATTTTTTCCGTCGGATTGGGCTGGCTGCCCGTCGCGGGCCGGGCCAAATCGGGCAATGAGATCGCCCTGACGGCGTTGGCGAATCCCTCGGGAATTTACTGGCTTGATGCCATCCGCAGCGGCAACATGGCTGCGCTGGGAGATGTGATGGCGCACGCCGTACTGCCTGCCATCGCGCTTGGCCTGCTGACCGGTGGCGTCTTCCTGCGCCTGGTCCGGACCAACGTGATCGGCACGCTGAGCAAGGACTATGTCGAGGCAGGCCGGTCCCGCGGTATCCGGGAATTCCGGCTGGTGACCAAACATGCGTACAAGCCGGCGCTGATTCCCATCATCACCGTGATGGGCCTGCAGATCGCCTTGCTGCTCGGCGGCGCCGTGCTGACGGAAACGACCTTCGAGTGGAAGGGCCTGGGCTTTCAGCTGGCCCAGTACCTCACGGCGCGCGACTTCGTTGCGGTGCAGGGGATCGTGGTCCTGCTGGCAGTGATAGTGGCGCTGACCAACTTCGTCGTGGACGTCGTCGCCGCCCTGATCGACCCGCGAGTGAGGTACTGAAGATGAGCAGAAAAGACGGTTCCCTTATCCAGCGCCTGCCCGTGATCTCCCACCTGCGCAAGAGCGTGGGGCTGCAGCGCGGCATGTTGGTCACCGGTCTGATCATCAGTGCGTTGTTCCTTCTGACGGCGGCGCTGGCACCGTTGATCTCCCCCTACGGCTTTGCCCAGCACTTCGACACCCAGCAGCCGCCGTCGTCCGCACACCTGTGGGGCACGACGTCGGGCGGTTACGATGTGCTCTCCCGAGTGGTCTGGGGGACGCAGACCGCGGTCCTCGTCATTGTCGTTGCCGTGATTCTGTCGATTTTCCTGGGCGTCGCCCTCGGTCTGGTCTCCGGCTACATCGGCGGCTGGCTGGACCGGATCCTGGTCGTGATCGCGGATGCCATCTACGCCTTCCCCACCCTGCTGCTTGCCATCGTCATGTCCATTGCGATCAGCCAGGGCCGCTCCAGCATGCTCGGGGGCATTATGGCGGCGGCCATCTCCATTACGGTGGTGTTCATCCCGCAGTATTTCCGCGTTATCCGGGCGGAGACCATCAGGCTCAAGGCGGAGCCGTTCGTGGAATCAGCCATGGTGGTGGGCGCCTCATCAGTGCGGATCATGGCCCGGCACATCTACAAGAACGCCACCCGGACACTGCCGTTGATCTTTACCCTGAACGCCTCCGAAGCCATCTTGACCCTGGCAGGCCTCGGATTCCTGGGTTTTGGGATCGAACCGTCCTCCGCCGCCGAGTGGGGTTACGACCTGAACAAGGCCCTCTCCGATACCACCGCCGGCATCTGGTGGACGGGTGTCTTCCCGGGAGCGGCCATCGTTCTCACCGTGCTGGGCCTGACCCTGGTGGGCGAGAGCATGAACGATCTGAACGATCCACGGCTGCGCGGCCGCCGACGTGCCGGCAAAACGGCTCCCACTGCCACAGCCGGCCCCACCGCGAACAGCACCCCTGAGAACGAGGTAACGGTATGAGACGCCATGCAGAGCAGCTGGATGAGGTTAGCGACGTGACGGACGGCCCGGTGCTGAGCATTGAGCACCTGAAGGTCACCTTTGCCACGGACACCGGCGACGTCAAAGCGGTCGACGACGTCTCCCTCACAGTAGCGCCCGCCGAAATCGTCGCCATCGTCGGTGAGTCAGGATCGGGCAAAACGGTTACCGCGAAAACCATCCTGGGGCTGCTGCCGGAGACGGCCATCAGCTCCGGGGCGGTGCTGATCAGCGGCAACAACGTGATCAGCGTGACGCCGCGGCACCTGCGCCAGATCCGCGGTCAGGAGGTAGCCATGGTGTTCCAGGAGCCCTCCACGGCGCTGAACCCGGTGTTCACCGTCGGCTGGCAGATTGCCGAGGGGCTGCGCGCGCACGGAAAGGTCAGCAAAAAGGCGGCCCGGGCCCGGGCCATCGAGGCGCTGGGCAAGGTGGGCATCCCGGAGCCGGAAAAACGGGTGGACTACTATCCGCACCAGTTATCCGGTGGGCAGAAACAGCGGGTGGTGATTGCCGCGGCGCTGGCGCTCAATCCCGGGCTGATTGTCGCGGATGAGCCCACCACGGCGCTGGATGTCACCGTCCAGGCCGAAATTCTGGAGCTGCTGCGGGACTGCCGCGACATCTTCGGCACGTCAATCGTCCTGATCACGCACAATATGGGCGTGGTGGCGGATCTTGCGGACCGGGTGGTGGTGATGTATCAGGGCGATGTGGTGGAGGAAGCCGACGCCATAACGCTCTTCGCCTCACCGAAACAGGATTACACCAGGAAGCTGCTGGCGGCCGTCCCTCATCTGGGCCGCAATTCCGCCTCGGCGGGGCTGACGGAGCGGGCGCATCAGGATTCGGAGGTGCTTGTGCAGGCCCGGGATCTGGTCATCGAGTACCCTGGCCGGCTCGGTACTCCGGCGTTCCGGGCCGTCGACAGCGTGAACTTCAGCATTTCCGCCGGTGAAGTCTTCGGCCTGGTGGGGGAGTCCGGTTCCGGGAAGACGACCATCGGGCGGGCCATCGCCGGGCTGAACAAGACCACGGGCGGATCGCTGAAGGTCCTCGGCTACGAAATGCTCAATTTCCGTGAGCGGAGCTTCCGGCCGCTGCGCAAGGAGATCGGCTTCGTGTTCCAGGATCCTGCGGCCTCCTTCAACCCACAGCTGTCCATCGGTGAATGTGTCGCGGAACCGATCCTGATCCACGAAGACCGGTCACCGGCGGACGTGGACAAGCGTGTTGCCGAACTGCTGGAGGCGGTTCAGCTGCCCAAGTCCTACGCGGACAGGTACCCGCACGAGCTCTCCGGCGGCCAGCGGCAGCGCGCGTCATTGGCCCGGGCGCTGGCGCTGAACCCGAAGCTGCTGATCGCCGACGAGCCCACGTCGGCGTTGGATGTTTCGGTGCAGGCCAAGGTGTTGGAGCTGTTCAAGGAGATTCAGGCCGAGTTCGGGTTCGCTGCGCTCTTCATCAGCCATGACCTCGCCGTGGTGGATATCCTCTCGCACTGGGTTGGCGTGTTGTATAAAGGCAAGATGGTGGAGCAAGGGATCGGCAGCGAGGTGATGGGCCGTCCGCAGGACGACTACACGAAGCGGCTGATCGCGTCCCTGCCGGTGCCGGATCCGGCGGAGCAGGCGAAACGGCGTGAAGCACACAGGGCCCTCCTGCTCAGCTGACACCCCTGCCGGCGGCTTTGGACCCTGGCATTCCTGCCGGGGTACAAGGCCGCCTCGGGACTCTGGCATACTTTGAGAGTTATTTCCCGGTCCGCAGTAGGGCGCCGGCGGCTGGCTGGGAATCCGATCATGCCTGCCCGATTCTGCGGACCGTCCGACACAAGGAATACAGGTCTCATGAATAGGCACACCGTGCGACGCTCAGCCATGCCCGCCGCCACCCTGGCGGCGCTGGCTATGCTGGTCCTCTCAGCACCGTCCGCCGTTGCTGGGCCCGCACCGGTCGCCAAGGAAATGCGGCCAGCAGCCGTTGTACCCGCCTCCCTGTACAGCGACAGCTTTGCCAGACAGGTGTTCGATTTGATGAACGCCAAGCGCGCGGCGACAGGTGTTGCACCGCTGAAGTGGAACCAGAGCATCGCGGATGTATCCCAGGATTGGTCAGACCATCTCGGCGTGGTCACCCGCGACCCCAATTTTGACTTTGCCACCATCCACAGGCCGGCTGGCACGGGCAAGCAGATACCGCGCGGGGCCACGTGGTACAGCGAAATCATCGCCTTCAATTTCACCCCCGCGGCCGTGGTCAACTGGTGGATGGATTCGCCCTCGCACAAGGCTGCGATGCTGGATTCCAGAGTGACCGATGCCGGGCTCGGCATCACGGTTCCCACCGCAGGCCCCTATAAGGGCTGGCGCCTCGTCGTGTCCAATCTCGCCGGATATCCCGGTTCCAAGCCGCCGCCCGCTGCCAGCGGCAGTCCCGCCACGGGGGCGGCCCCGATTCAAGCAAAGGCGGCCGCTAACCCGGGCCTCAGCTCTGCAAGCGCGGGCGTCATTTGTGGACTCGTCCGCGGGGGCTGCTACCAGAACTACCGCAATGGCGTCATCATTTGGTCACCGGCTACCGGTGCCCGCATTTCGATCGGCGGCATCCGTAAGACATGGGCGTCCACGGGGTTCGAAAACGGCCGCCTGGGTTACCCGACCACGAACGAATACTCGATCGGCCGAGGAAACGTGGCCCAAGACTATCAAGGTGGCCGCATTTCCTGGACGCACGGAACAGGTGCGTCCATTAGTTACCGCTGATCACCTGACGGACAGTGGAAGACTTCCAATGGCCCCCGTCTGTTCAAGGCCACCCGGCGCGTCGGTTTCCCGGAGGCACACCGCGCGCTGCTGCACAGCCGGTGCACGCACCGGAACATCAGCCCGAAAAGCACTGCCGCACCGACTGGATCGGGCACCGGATCCTTCCGGTCAGGAGACGACCCTGAAATTGAAACTGGCGTGGCCCAGGTTCCCCATCAGCCTCAGCCAGAGCGGCAGGTACATTTCCATCCCCCGGGCGCCGTCCAGGCCGCCGAGATCACGGATGTGCCCGGGCTGCCAGCCGATCTCCTGCAGCAGGCCGACGACGACGGCCTTCGCGTCGTCGTCGTTTCCGGCAAGAAATACGTCATGGTCCCCGCCGGCCACCAGTTGAGGGTCCACCATGACGGGCGCTGCCATGGTGTTCAGCGTCTTGACAACCATGGCGTCCGGAAAGACGCGCTGGATGGATTCAGCCAGGCTGTCGGTATTGAGGACCGACAGCGACGGCGGGAATCCGGCGGAAAAATCCAGCGCGTTGGCGACATCGATCAGCACCTTACCCGCCAGATTCCGGGCGCCGCAGGCGTTAAGTGCCAGCAGCGACGATGCGCCGGCCGTGGCATTGACGATGACGTCCGACCCTTCCGCGGCGCCGGAGAAACTCGCCGCTCGGGCCTTAGCACCGGCCGACACGACCCACTCGGCCGCTGTCGGATTGGCGGCGTCGCGCGAGCCCATGGCCACAGTGTGTCCCAGGGCGGTGAATTTGCTCCCCAGCGTCCGGCCAACCGGTCCTGTGCCGAGGACTGCAATCTTCATGATGGCTCCTTCTCCGGTGCCGCGCAGCCGGGTACTCGGATTGTCCTCAGCAGCGGCGGCTTCCTACATGTCAACTACAGCACAGGCGGCGGCGCTGTCAACAGCTGCGGGACCCCGGACGAATCCCTGCGGGCGGCCACATTGCTTGTGACGACGGCCCACCACTTAGACTAAAACAATGACCGAACCGACCCATCGGCACGAGGCCGTACCGGATTTTGACCCGACCGCCAGCTCGCTTGCCGGCCATGTTGCCCCCGAGGTTATGGCCGAGCTGCTCTCGATGCGCTCCAGCATCGACAATATAGACGCGACGTTGGTGTATCTGCTCGCGGAGCGGTTCAAGGCCACCCAGCGGGTCGGTTTCCTTAAGGCGCAGCACCGGCTCCCGCCGGGGGATCCGGGACGGGAGGCCGCGCAGATCGCGCGGCTGCGGGCGTTGGCCGAGTCGGCGCATCTGGATCCCGCCTTCGCGGAGAAGTTCCTGAACTTCATCATCAGCGAGGTGATCCGCCACCATCAGGCCATTTCGGAGAGCCATTCCGAGGCCCTGCGGACCGGGGCGACGCCCGTTGTGAACGCCAACGGCACGCACTTCGCGGCGGGAACAGCGGCCGACGACGGCGGCTCAGCCGCGCGGTGAGTGCCCCTTTGGACACCGGTTCCGAGCCGGCAGAGCCGACGACCCGATCCGTCACCGCCACCGCCCTCGGCAGCTGGCCGGGAACAGACCCGGTGGAGGCTGCCCTGATCACCCTCGGTGAACTCGGCGATCCGCATCTGCCGTATCTGGTGCAGCTGCCGGACCGGGGGATAGGCTCCGACGCGGTGGGACGGACCGCTGCGGTGCTCATCGAGCTGCCGGTGGACGTGCAGCCCTTCGGCTGGCGGCTGGTGGACCGGCCCGGCGCCGATCAGCGCCGGGCGGTCTCGGCGCTGTCCACTGATATTAACGTCCTGGCCGACGTCGTGGGCGCGGAGGAGCAGCCCGGGCACGAGCTGAAGATCCAGCTGTGCGGACCGTGGACCATGGCCGCCTCGCTGTATACGCATTACGGCGAACGCGCCCTCCTGGATGTCGGGGCGCGGCGGGAAATCACTGAGTCCCTGGCGGCCGGCATCGCGGAGCATCTGGCCCGCGTGCGCTCAGCCGTTCCCGGGGCGCAGCTGACCCTGCAGCTCGATGAACCGGAGATCGCCCGGGTCCTGGCCGGCACCATTCCCACGGCCAGCGGCTACCGAACCTTACGCTCCATCGCCGCGCCGGAGGTTTCCCAGGGCTGGGAGCTGGTGTTCGCCGCGGCGAAGGCCGCCGGAGCGGGTCAGGTGGTGCTTGCGCTGCCGGGAGCCGACGCCCCGATTGGTGCGGCGTTCACCGCGGGGGCCGACGGCGTCGCGCTGGCCTTGGGCGCGCTGGCGGCGGGAGACTGGGAACAGCTCGCCGGTGCCGTGGAAAACGGGAAGCAGGTGTGGGCCGGCGTCATCGCGTCCGCGGACCACGCCGCGGAACTGCCGCAGGTGTCCCGGCTGGTGGAGAGGGTCATGCGGCCGTGGCGAGGGGTGGGGCTGCCGGCACGTCAGCTCTCGGCACTGCGCCTGACGCCCGCGGCCGGCTTGGCCGGCCATACGCCGTCGTCCGCGCGTGCGGTCCTGACGCGGCTGACGGATGCCGCCCGCGCGCTCAACGACGTGCGCACCGAATAGGCGCTACCCGTCAGACCCTGGCTTCCCACTGGGCCGGCTGGGCGTAGGAGGGCAGCGACCCCAGCACGCCGTGGGCGGCGGCTTCGTGGGCCGGGTACGGCACCAGCGTGTAGTCGAAACTGCCGGCATAGACCAGCACCACACCGAGCTGGGGCTGGATCACCTTCACCTGGATCCGGTGGCGTTCCGTTCCACGGTCCCACCATTGCTGCGCATACGCCCTGGCATCCAGCAGGGCCGGAAGCGGCAGCCGGACCTTGCCCGCCAGCAGCCGGGACCGTTGTGAGACACCGCGCAGCAGGCCGTCCGGGGTGACGCTCACGTTCAGGTCCGTCACGAGCCGCCGGTACTTGCCGACATAATCCACCAGCGTGTTCCGGCTGCCGGTAGTCTGCAGGCTTGTGGTGTCCTGGAACAGCCGCGTCACATGCGGGAAGCTAATCTCGCGGCGGGCAGTCAGGCTGGCGCGCCCGAACGGGTCCAGATGCGCATGGTTTTCGATCCGGAAGGGAACCGCCGTGCCATATTCGGGAAAGAATGCCTCCTCGCCGGTGCTCAGTTTCAGCAGCGGACGGAGCCACGGCTGCGGGCAGCCGGCGACGTCGAAGGTGCCGTTTCCTACGCCGTAGCTCCCCGAGCCGGGTTCCAGCGAGAAGTAATCCTGGACCTCGGGCTGGAGCCGGCGGAAATCCTCGCCCAGGGCCTGTTCATAAATACCGCTCATGCGTTAACCCTACTGCCCCATGGCGGGCCACCGAGGCGGGCTGGCCGGGAGGCGGGCTGGCTGGGGCGACGGGCTGGCCGGGAAAGCGGGTTTGAGGGGCGACGGGCTGGCCGGGAAAGCGGGTTGGAGGGGCGACGGGCTGGCCGGGAAACTGCTGGCTGGGGAGGCTGCTGGCTCGGAAACTGCTGGCTGGGAGGCTGCTGGCTCGGAAACTGCTGGCTGGGAGGCTGCTGGCTGGGGAAGCCGGTTGACCGGACGGGCTCGGTACCGGGATGGATGTCCGGCCCGGATGTACGCAGGCGGCCCGGTCAGAGCCGGCCGGCAGCCTTGAGCCGGATGTACATGTCCGCCAGCCTCGGCGGAAGCTCGTGCGGGTCCTCGTCCACCACCTCGACGCCGAGCGTTCGGATCAGCGCAGTGAGTGCTTCCCGGTCCAGCAGCGCGCGCTCGGCGGCTGCCGCACGGTAGACATCCGACGCCGTCGTTCGTTCAGCACGCAGCCGGCCCAGCAGCGGGTCCCGTACCGCGGCCACCACGACGACATGGTCGGGTGCCAGCTGGGCCAGCATCGGCAGCAGGCCTTCCTCCGCCGCCCCCGAGTCGAGCGCGGTCAGCAGGACCACCAGGGAGCGGTGGGCGGAGACGGCGCGGATCCGGCCGGGAATCTGCTGCCAGTCCATTTCTATCAGCTCGGAGCGCAGCGGGGCCATCGCCTGGACCAGGGCGCCGAGCAGGTTGCCCTTCGTCGTTGACCCGGCCTGCACCCGGATCCGGCGGTCGAAGGCCAAAAAATCCACCCGGTCACCGCCTCGCTCGGCGAGTACCGCCAGCAGCAGGGCGGCCTCGATCCCGGTATCGAGCCGCGGCTCATCCTCGATCCGGGCAGCGGAGGTCCGGGAGGTGTCCAGCAGGATGACGACGCGCCTGTCCCGCTCGGGCCGCCAGGTTCGGACGACGACGCCCTGCCGCCGGGCGGTGGCCCGCCAGTCAATGGAGCGCACGTCATCACCGCGGACGTAGTCGCGCAGGGAATCGAATTCGGTGCCGGCACCGCGGATCTGGACGGCCGCCCTGCCATCGAGTTCGCGCAGTTTCCGCAGCCTCGAGGGCAGATGCCGCTTGGAGTTGAATGGCGGAAGGACCCGCAGGCGGCCCGGTGCAGCGATCGTCAGCTGTCGGGCGGCCATCCCGAGCGGGCCGTAGGAACGAATGGTGGTGTGCGGGGTGTGCAGGTCACCGCGCCGGGTGGGCCGCAGCCGCACGGTGATCCGGGACCGTTCGCCCGGCGGAATGAGCACCCGCTGGCGCGGGTTCAGCGCGTTGGCCGAGGGTTGCCACGCCTCGCGCACCAGCGCGCGCATCCTCCGGCGGGAACCGTTGGCGATCGTCAGGACCGAGCTGGTGCTCTCACCGAGCCGGACGCTGTCCGGCAGGGTGCGGCGCAGCACCACTGTGCGCGCCGACGCCGCCAGGACGAGATCCAACGCCAGCACCACCGCCAGCAGCAGCAGCCATAGGAAGATGGTTGCTGCTGCCGGGAATAGCAGCAAGGGGATCAGGCCCGCCAGCGCCAGCAGCACAAACCTCCCGGTAATCGCCATCGCAATCCCCGGTCAGCGCGGCACGGGGACGGTGGCCAAAATATGCGCCAGCACGTCGTCCACGCTGACCCCGTCCATCTGCGCTTCGGGCCGCAGGCCCACGCGGTGACGGAGTGCCGGCAGCGTGAGGGCCTTGACGTCGTCGGGCGTGACAAAACTCCGGTCTGATAGCCAGGCCCAAGCGCGGGAGGTGTTCAGCAGGGCGGTCGCGCCACGGGGCGAGACACCGAGCTGAAACGACGGCGCAGCCCGGGTGGCCCGGACCAGATCCACGATGTAGGCGAGCACTTCGGGGGAGATGCCGACCTTGTTCACCGCATTTCTGGCCCGTTCAAGCTCCGCGGCCCCGGCCACGGAACGGACTCCGGCCGCCGCGAGATCCTGCGGATCGAACCCGAGACTGTGCCGGCGGACTACCTCAATTTCGTCGTCGCGGCCCGGGAGCGGCATCGTCAGCTTCAGCAGAAACCTGTCCAACTGCGCCTCTGGCAGCGGATACGTGCCCTCATATTCGACCGGGTTCTGGGTGGCTGCCACCATGAACGGTGCCGGCAGTTTTCGTGATACGCCGTCCACCGAGACCTGGTGTTCTTCCATTGCCTCCAGCAATGCGGCCTGGGTTTTCGGAGGGGTCCGGTTAATCTCATCGGCGAGCAGAATATTGGTGAAGACCGGGCCTTCACGGAAGCTGAAATTAGAACTGTGGGCATCATAGATCAGCGAGCCGGTCACATCGCCGGGCATCAGGTCTGGCGTGAACTGGATGCGTTTGGCATCCAGGCTCAGCGCAGTGGAGAGGGTGCGGACCAGCAGCGTTTTGGCCACGCCCGGGACGCCCTCCAGCAGCACGTGGCCCCGGGCCAGCAGTGCGATCAGCATGCCCGTGACCGTTGCATCCTGCCCGACGACGGCCTTGGCGACTTCCGTGCGCACGTTCAACAACGCCTGCCGCACCGGATCGAGGCTCCGGGGCTGGTGCCGCGGGGCCGCGCCCGCCAGCGGGCTGCCCGCCGGCGGGCTGCCCGCGGGGCGGCCGGGTTCCGCGGTTTCCGCCGGACCGGTCGGCGGCAAAGGCTGTGGCTGCGGCGTGAACGGCTGCGTGGCTGCGTACTGGGCTGCCAGGGAGGCCAAATTGGGGGCAAATTGCTCCGGCACCGGTGCAGATGGCAAACCCACAATGGGCTGCCCGTCGGGATACTGTTCGCTCATCTGGAGGTGACTTCTTTCTCTAGTACGTCGAGGTCCCGTGCCCAGCGCAGCAGCGCCGCATCGGTGCCCGGCTTGGCCTGAATCAGCTGCGTCAACTCTTCGGCGGACCGCCCGGTTTGGGCGCTGATCGAGGCGACAACATCGTCTCTGGACGCCCCCGGACCCAACCGAAGATGGTGTGCCATCCGTAGCAGCGAACCCGCCCGCAGGCTGGCGGCCGCAGTGCCGACAGCACCGGCATCTTGGTAAAGACGGGCGCGCCCGGCGGCCGTTTCAGAAGCCTGCACCACAACCGGCAGCGGTTCCGGCACCAAGGGCCCGTCGCGGCGGCCCTTCCAGAGCATGCCGAGAACGGCCACGATCAGCAGCCAGATCCCGGCCGGGACCCGCCACTCGGGGGTGAGCTGGGCGAGGTCTTTCGGGGTTTCGGCCTGGGCTAAATCCTGCAGCGACGGTGTATACCAGAGCAGATTCCTGGCCTTGCCAAGGGTGCGCAGGGCGAGGGCGGCATTGCCGCTGGTGCCCAGCTTGTCGTTGCTGAGGACCGCACGGTTGCCGAGGACGATGGTGCGCCCATCCGCGCTAGCTGCGTAGAGTCCGGCGCGATCTCCGGTGTCAGCGGGACCACCGGCAGGGGAGCCAGCGCCGTCGGGCATGGCTCCACCGCTGTCGGGCGTGCCGCCGTCCGGAAAACAGGTCACCGGGCCGCGGTAAACCGTGCCGCCGTCGGCGCTGATGGCCCCGGCAGCCTCGGCGTCCGTCATGCCGCAGGCCGCTGCGGCAGTGGCGGCCTGGAAGGATGCAGCGCCGGCTACGGTGATTGAACCGCCGACCCCGGCCAACGTTAGCGGTCCGGGTTCCACCAGCACCAAAGTGCTGCCGGTTCCGGCCAGCCGCTGGAGCTGATCGTGGTCGAGCAGGCCTGACGGATCGAAGAGCAGGACCGTCGTAGCGGCGGCCCCGTCCTTCTGCACGGTGCTAAGCGTCGCCGCGAGGGTGTCCGTTGCGGTGACGCTGACGCCGCGCTGCCGCAGGATCTGTACCGCGGCCATGGCGCCCTCGGGGGCCGGATTGTCCGCAGCGAGTTCGCCGGCGCTGCGCTGCTCCCGGCTGCCGAGTACGAAAAGAGTCAGGGTCACCAGCACGAACAGCGCACCGACAACCAGCCAGAAGCGGTGCTTTCCCAGGGTGGCACGGAAGCGTCCCGAGCCGGTGGAGAGGCCACCGCGGTAGAGGTCACCGACGGAGGGGCCACCGGTTGAAGCGGATTCATGGATGTCGGCTGCCTCACTCCGAACTCCAGGCAGGGCGTTTCCCTGGCCTTCCCCGGTCACCGGCGGCGCCTCGTGCGCGGCCACCGGGACTGCGCCGGGCGGCTGAAAGGGAGTGCTCATCGCCGAGCCACCGCCGAACCGGGGCCGTCGTCGTATTCCGGAGTTTGCTTCACTAAAGTCTGCTCCAGTGCGAGCAGTCGGTCATAGTCCGCCGCCGCGGGGACCGCCTTCCCGTAGCGCACGCCGTTGAACAACCCCGCCGAAGCGAGCAATTCATCGCGGTGCCCGGCGAAGGCGCCGACGAGCCGGGCCGTGACTTCATCCGCAGTCCGGCCAGGCTGCGGATCAAGGACGGCGCGCTCCTCGGACGCGCGGACCAGCGCCCTGAACTGTTCGGCGACGGCGCCCGCATAATCGCCGCCCCCTGCGGCCTGCGCTGCCAGCTTCCGGTGTTCAGCCGCGGTGAGGGGCACATCGTTTTCGAAGAGGTCGGCGGCGGCAACTTGTTTCCGGTTCAGTCGCGGCCGAACCAGCCACACAGCGATCGCGGCCAGTACCAGCACCAGCAGGCCCAACAGCACCAGGCCCAGGTTACCGTTGATGGCGGAGAGCCCATTCAGCAGATCCCGGAAAAATTTGACGATCCGCTGCAGGATCAGCTCCGCCAGACCGGGCCTGGCGTCTTGGTAGACCTTCTTGGACAATTCCTCTTGGGCCCATCTGCGCGCCTCATCGCCGCCCGGGATGACCGGTACGTCGGCGCGCACTAAGGCCGGATACGGGCCGCCGGAGACTATCATTTTGGAGCTGCGGGCCATGTCCTGGCTGCCGGTACAGCGCCGGGGATGCCATCCGGATCGCTTCCTGGGCCGCCTTCGTGCTCCTTCATCAGCACAATGTCGAAGCCTTCCGTGCGCATCCGCAGGTTCACATAGATCAGGGCCAGCACGCCGGCTTGGAACGCCAATGCGACAGCGCCGATCACGCTGGAGACAAGCAGGGATATCACCTGCCCGACGACGGCCTGCAGAATCAGCTGCTCTTCGGTGGGATTGGCGTTGATGAGCATAGTGACGATGCTGACGACGAAGCCCACGGCCGTGGAAATGCCTCCGGTGATGGCGCCGACGATCAGGCTCGCGACGATCGAGGTGCCGAAGGTGCGCCACCAGCTGTTGCTGGTCAGCCCCCAGGACCGCGCAACGGCGTGGAAAATGCCGAGATTCTCCACGATCATGGCGGCCGGAGCCACGAGCAGCTTGGTGCCGATCCAGATGAATCCGGCGATCATGGCCAGCACCAGGGCTACGGTGATGAGGGCGCCGCCGACGCCCAGATTGGCGACGAGCAGTACTGCGACGAGGACGACGATTGCGATCACGACGCTCGCGCCTAGCATATAGAGCAGGGACAACCCGATCAGCGAACCGATGCGGCGGCGGGCCAGCGACCACATTTGTTTGAAGGTGGTGGTGCGGTTGAGTACGGCGCGGGACACCGGGATCACCAGGACGCCCTGCAGGATCATCTGGGTGAGCGTCTGGAGCAGGACCGCTATCAGCACGGTGGCCCCGGCGCCGACAACGAAAGAGACTATCTGGCTTCTGGACGCGGTTCCTTCGATCAGCGGCTGATACAAGGTGCGGCCGCTGAAGAATACCGCCAGCAGGACGACGGTCAACACAGCGGAAAAAGCTTGGACCAGCAGTGCCGAACCGAACATCGCCTTGCCGTTGCGCCGCGCGGCTTGGAATGCGCCATCGAGGATCTCACCAAGTCCAAGTGGCCGCAGCGGAATGACACCGGGCTTCGGCGGCGCAACATACTGCTGGTAAGCGGGGAACGGCTGTTGCGGCCCGGGCTGGGGCGGCCCTCCCGGCGGCCCGTATTGACCCCATTGTGGGGCCTGCCCCCATTGGGGTGCTTGGCCCCATCGGGACGGCTGGTCCCATTGCTGGTTGGGCCCGGGCTGGTCGGGCCCGCTGGCGCGACCCCCGGTCGGTTCGTCCGGTTCCTGCGTCATGATCTTCTCCCCATCTGAACGCAGCCAATCTCCCAATGCGCCGGCGGTAAACCGGTGCCGGATCCTGACTCTCGGTTCAGCCTATCGGCACCAGCCGCCGTCGGCCATTATTGGGCTTTGGCATCGGCTCCTCCCTGGACCGCTGCCAAAGGTAAGGAACCGGCCGGTTTTCGTTGGGACTGTTTCGCCACCGAGGAATCTCACGGCGTGACCAGCGGTAGTTAGTGATCTCGCGCCACGGGGGAAGGTGCGGGCGACCTCGGACGGGGGCAAACAAGACATTGGTGAAGGGATAGGCGAACATATAACTATGAAGGCACGCATTCTGGTAGTTGATGATGACGAAGCACTGGCGGAGATGATTGGCATTGTGCTGCGCAATGACGGGTTTGAACCGTTCTTTTGTGCCGACGGAGCGCAGGCACTGGCCGCATTCCGTTCGGCCAAACCAGATCTGGTCCTGCTGGATCTGATGCTTCCGGGCGTCGACGGGATCGAGGTATGCCGTCAGATACGGGCCGAATCCGATGTGCCCATCGTGATGCTGACGGCTAAGGCCGACACGTCCGACGTCGTCCGCGGTCTCGAATCCGGTGCCGACGATTACGTGCCGAAGCCTTTCAAACCGGCGGAACTGGTGGCTCGGGTGCGGGCACGGCTGCGTCCGGGCGATCAGAAGGCACCGGAGACGCTGGCGATCGCGGATGTGACGATCGATGTCGCCGGACATGTGGTGCGACGGGCGGGGCAAAAGATTTCCCTGACCCCGCTGGAATTTGATCTGCTGGTGGCGTTGGCCCGCAAACCGTGGCAGGTATTTACCCGCGAGCTGCTGCTGGAACAAGTCTGGGGATACCGACATGCGGCCGATACCCGGCTGGTGAATGTCCATGTCCAGCGGCTCCGTTCGAAGATTGAGCAGGATCCCGAGGCCCCCGAAGTTGTGCTGACGGTCCGCGGCGTGGGCTACAAGGCCGGGCAATAGAGCGGCGATCCGGCAGGCGCGGATGACTAACGTTCAAAACCACAGGGCGCACGACGAGGCCGTGCCCGGCGCACCCGTCGGCGGTATCCTCCGTGGCACTGCTGCCGACGGCCGCGACGCTGTGCGCGGGGACCGGAATGCTGTGCCGGGCGACCGGGAGGCTGTGCCCGATCCGGACATATCCGGCCCGGGCAGCGCCCCCGGAACCGGCGCCGTCGCGCCCGACGGTCCCGGCGCCGTCGTCCGCACGCTGGCCGTCGTTCGCCGCATCCCGGGGTGGCTGCGGCTGGCGTGGACCGCGGTGCTGCCGGTGCTGCGGCCGGTCGGGAGATGGCTGGATCGGCGGCGGCTCTCGGTCCGCCGCCGCTGGCGCACCTCATTGCAGTTCCGCACCGTACTGGTGACCCTGCTGATCGCATTTATCGCGTTGGTCGGTGTGGGTGCCTACCTGTCCAGCCAGATTGCCAACGGTCTCTTTCAGGAGCGGCTGCAGCAGGCCAAACAGGAATCTTCCCGGGGCATTACGCAGGTCCAGGAAAGCTTTGACAATGCGCAGCTCAGTGACGTGCCAGCCGCATCCACCTATGTCAGGGACACCTTGAAACTGCTGGAAGTTGGCGGCGCGGACGACACCCGGAAGTACCTGATGGTGCTGGTGCCAGGGCAAAGCAATTCACTGTTCGTTGCCACCGTGAGCTCCGGCGGGATCACGCCCGCCATTATTCCGGACGGGCTGCGCAAGGCGGTTCAGGAAAATTCCGGTCAGTATTGGCAGTCAATGTCTCTGAGCGCCGGAAGCAGCGAGGAGCATCCGGCCGTGGCGATCGGCAGTAATGTCAATCTGCTCGGGACCAACTACGAGCTGTATCTGATCTACGACCTCAACAACGCCCAGTCCACGTTGAACTATATTCAGTCCGTGTTGTGGCTGGGTGGGGGCATCCTGTTGCTGTTGATCGGTGGCATTGCCCTGTACGTAACGCGCAACGTTGTCCTCCCGATCAGTCAGGCCGCGGCGGTCTCGGAAAAACTCGCGGCCGGCGAACTGCAGGAGCGCATGGTGGTCAAGGGTGAGGACGAAGTGGCGCGCCTGGCCACCTCATTTAACCGCATGGCCAACTCGTTGCAGGAACAGATCACGCAGTTGGCCATGCTTTCGCACATGCAGCAGCGTTTTGTCTCTGATGTGTCGCATGAACTCCGAACTCCGCTGACCACGGTGCGGATGGCCGCGGAGGTACTCTTCGACGCCCGGGCAGCCTTTGACCCGGTGAACAAACGCTCCGCCGAGCTGCTGTACCACCAGGTTGAGCGCTTCCAGGCGCTGCTGTCGGATCTGCTGGAAATTTCCCGCTTCGATGCCGGGGCCGCCGTGTTGGACGCGGAGCCCGGCGACATCTACGCGGTGATCCACAACGTCCTCGAGGGAGCCCAGCCGTTGGCGGAGCAATGCGGTTCCACCCTCACCGTTATCGACAGTACCGAGGAGTACGGCAGCGTGGTGGATATGGACCCCCGACGGATTGACAGGATCCTGCGGAATCTGGTGGTCAATGCCCTCGAACACGGGGACGGGCTGGCCGTGGAACTCTATCTGGCCTCGGACGCGGACACCATCGCCGTTGCCGTCCGCGATCACGGCATCGGCATGTCCGCCAGCGACGTGGCACGCGTTTTTGACCGTTTCTGGCGCGCCGATCCGGCCCGCGCGCGCACCACCGGGGGCAGCGGACTGGGCTTGTCCATAGCCACGGAGGACACCCGACTGCACGGTGGCTGGCTGGAGGCCTGGGGTAAGCCGGCGGCCGGTTCGTGTTTCCGGCTGACCCTGCCGCGCCGCAGCGGAGTCGTGCTGGATCGTTCTCCGGTGGGCCTTCCGCCCGGGGACGACGACGACGCTACGGGTAACCTGCACCTCACCGGGCCGGCCGTGACGGCCGCGCAGTCCGAGTCGACGGTAACGGGGGCCATTTCGGTCCAGGGCAAGGCGGTTTTGTGATGAGTATCCGGTCCCTGCTGCGTCTTCTGGCTGCCGTCGTCGCGGTTCTGCTGTGCGCGGCCGGCTGCGCCGTTATTCCCAGCAGCGGTGCCGTAGGCAAGAGCGATCCGGTGGCCGGACGGAGTAATCCGATCAACATCGACTTCCGGCAGAACGCCCCTGTTCAGGGGGCAAGCCCCACGAGCATCATTGAAGGCTTTATTGCGGCCGGAACCGGCGTCACAGACGACTTTCAGGTGGCACGGCAGTACCTGGCACACAAAATTTCCGGCACGTGGCGGGCGGACGCGCGCACGCTGGTGTACAAGGAGACTTTCAAGGTCGTCAGCACGGGGACGGATTCGGACTTCAAAATTGATTTTTCGACCGAGTCCATGGTGGACGCGAACGGAATTCTCACACCCGCGGAGGCGGGTGCGGTGGAAACCGTGAAGTTCGGATTGGTCAAGGAGGACGGCGAGTGGCGCATCAGCAGCGTGCCGGACGGCATCATGCTGCAGTCAGCCAACTTTGCCACACTGTACAGCCCCTATTCGCTGTACTTCTATGACCCGTCGTTTGCCTATGCCGTGCCGGACATCCGCTGGCTGGCCGGTAAGGCCACCACCCGGGCAACGTCGATCGTGCGGGCCATGCTCGATGGCCCCGCGCCGTATCTCAAGGGCGCCGTTGCCAGCGCCTTCCCGGACGGCATCAGGCTGGTGCGGGACTCGGTCCCGATCAACAATGGAGTGGCCCAACTGGATCTGACTGCGCAGCCGCTGCTGGACGCCACCGTGAAGGCCCGCCAGCAGATGCAGGCGCAGCTGCTGCTGACCCTGCAGCGCAACCTCAACACGGTCACCTCGGTCACGCTCCGCGCGGATACCCGCGAAATTGACCTGGGGCCGCAGGAGTCGGGGCAGCCTGCTTTGGTGGTCAACCACCAGGTGCCGCACACCCAGGTCGGCATTTCCAAGGGCGAGCTGGTGCACTTCGACAACGGGCAGACGACGGCGATAGTCGGGCTGGCGTCGATGGCCAAGTACGGCCCGTCCCACCCGGCACAGTCCTATATCAAGCCGCTGTATGCCTTCCTCAATGCCGATCATAGTCAACTCTTCAGTGTGGTGCCCGGACAACTGGAGGAGGCCGGCGCCACCGGGCCTAACCTCACGGCGCCGTCGTTTTCGCCGCAGGACTGGGTCTGGACGGCAGCCGGTGACGGCGGTGGGCAGGTCATCGCGTTCCACCCGGACGGGAGCAAAGCGGGACAACCGGCTGCCGCAGTCGTGCTGTCAGTGCAGTGGCTGACAGGGCGGACGGTGACAAGCTTCCGGGTCTCCCGCGACGGCAGCCGCGCCCTGGTCATTTCCGAGCAGAACGGTGTCAGCAGCGTCCAGATCACCGGCATCCTGCGCGCCGGCGACGTGCCCAAGGACCTCACACCGCCCATCACGGTGGTGAGTTCCGTGAATCCGAGCTTCGGTGCATGGGTCAGCGAGACCAGCATGGCAGTCATGCGGCCATCCGCGACGGGCCCCGTGGCGGTGGAAATTCTGGACCTGAAATCCGATCCGCAGCAGCTGGCGCCAATGGACGGTATGCGCTGGCTGAGTGCCGGCAACAGCTGGCTGGACCTGTACGCCCAAACGGATAAGGATATCTACGCGCGGCTGGGGAACGGTTGGGTGGTTCAGGCGAAGGACGTGACGGACGCGTCCTTCGCCGGCTGACCCAAGCTGATGCCGGAGCGTTGGCGGCCGGCGCATTCGTCCGCTGGGGCTGAAGCTGCCATCCGATGGCGTGTTGTCCTGCACACGCCATCCCCGGTCTCTTGACATCCACATCCGCGTTTTGCCGCCCTCGCGGAACCGCAACCCCCGTAGACAATGGGCAGATGGACAGTGATGCAGATGGACAGTGATGCAGATGGACAGTGCTGCAGATGGACAGTGATAAGGGACAGCGGCACCGGGATGGCGGCACGAATGGGCACTGAATTGAACGGATCGGCACTGCCCGACGGTGACGCACACGATGCTTCCGGACGGGGCAGGCCCAGGGGATCTCCCGCGCCGACAGGATCCCATCGTGCCCGGGCGGGAGCGTGGTGGCTGCGGTTCGTGCTGTGGCTGACCGCCGCGGGCCAGGAGCTGGCCGCCCTGCTGCTGCCCGCGGACTGCGTCGTCTGCGGTGCCGAGGACAGCTCGCTGTGCCGGGACTGTGCGCGGACCATGCGCACAGCGACGAACCGGCCCTTCCGCTCGGAAGAGAGCGCGCCGGCACTGATGGATGTGGATGGCACGGTGCTGCTGCCGTCGGTGGCGGCCGGCAGCTACCGTGACGAGCTTGCCCAGGTGCTGCTGGCTTTCAAAAACCACGGCCGGACCGATCTGGCCGCCAGGCTGGCCGGCCCGCTTGCTGGGGCCTTGTCTGCGGCGGTGGGCGACTGGCCGTTGACCGCTGACCGGCCCGTGCTCGTGGTGCCGGTGCCGACCAGCGGCAAGGGATTCCGCAAGCGAGGCTACGACCCGGTGTGGCTGCTGCTGCTCACCCTGCGCCGGCGTTCGGCCTTTCCACCGGGAACAACGACGTGCCGGGCCTTGAAACTGAGGTTCCGGCCGCCTTGGCGGCAGCTGAGCCAGAAGGGCTTGGGTCGCTCGGCGCGCCGGGCGAACGTGCGCAATTCCATGTATGTCCGCGGCAGGCCTGGATCGGCTCGCGCCCGGGCGTTGGAGGGCCGCCGGGTGCTGATCGTTGACGATGTGCTGACCACTGGTGCCACCGTCGCGGAGGCCGCACGCGCGCTGCGGTCCGCCGGGGCCGTAGTCGGCGGATCCGTGGTGCTGGCGGCAGCCGGAGGTCCGACCCGCGATGGCTCCGCACAGCTCACAGCCACTTCAAGGAAAGAAATGCGTGGCTAAAAGACGAATATCGGGGATACGTGGACTAGCGTGGTTAAACGGGTACCTCATAGAGGTTGACCACCCGTCGGCGGTCAAGCAATGGCTGGACGACATTGCGGGCCGTCGTGTCACCGAAGTCATTTGGAGGGCACCATGGAGTTCTTGATCAGCGGCCGTAACGTCACCGTTTCGGACCGCTTCCGCGAATACGCCGGCGAAAAAATGTCGAAGATTGAACAGCTCGGAGACAAGGTCCAGCGCATCGATGCAAAGGTTTCGAAGCAGACGAACGCACGTGCCGCGGATGCCCAGCTCACAGTCGAACTAACAGTTCAGGGCCGCGGCCCGGTGATCCGCGCCGAGGCATCCGCCGGGGATAAATTTGCGGCTTTTGACACGGCCTACAACAAGCTACTGGAAAGACTCCGCCGCGCAAGGGACCGCAAGAAGGTCCACCACGGCAGGCATGCTCCGATTGGAGTCAACACGGCTACGGCTGCGCTCCCCACCGTGAGCGCATCGGAACCCATCTACGCCCAGTCAGCCACTGCCACGACGGACGGTGCTGCGGAAGAACGTTCCCGCTTCGATATTGAAAATGACATTCCGGCCGGTGATTCTCCTGTGCTGATCCGGCGGAAGGTCTTCCCGACGGCGTCTGTTTCGCTCGATGACGCGGTGGACAATATGGAACTGGTGGGACACGACTTCTATCTCTTCATCGACTCGGCAACCGGGTCGCCGTCCGTGGTGTATCGCCGGGAGGGTTGGACGTATGGTGTGATTTCATTGGATTCGGACCGCGCCGGCATTGAGTCTGCTCCGGCCGACGAAATCATCGCCTACCGCTCGCCGGATAAGGCGGCTATCGCATAGACCAGGAGGGTTCCGTGGCGGCCGATCTGAGTCTTTCACAGGCCCGTCGGATCGCGTTGGGAGCCCAAGGACTGGCAAAGGAACGGCCCGCCGGCCCCGTCAACGCACGGGCGGTGGGCCGGACCTTTGGCCGGCTGCAGCTGGTTCAGATTGACTCGGTCAACGTGCTCGCCCGCAGCCATTACCTGCCATTCTTTTCCCGGCTGGGCAATTACGACCGGGACCTTCTGGACCGGATCTCCGGAGCCCGGCCGCGCACCATGATGGAGTACTGGGCGCATGAAGCCAGCTTCATCCGGCCGGAACATTTCCGGGACCTGCGGCTGTGGCAAAAGCGGCAATGGGTGGGCGCCCGGGCACTGGAGCCGGAACTTCGCAGTTCGCTGGAAGCCAGGATTCTTTCCGTGCTGGACGAAGGGATTCCAATGACGGCCCGGGAAATCACCGGGGCCATCGACCACCGGCAGGCAAAGGTCACTGATAACTGGGGTTGGAACTGGAACGCGGCCAAACGAGTGCTGGAGGATCTTTTCGAACAAGGAACGGTCGGCACCGCGGCGCGCACGGCCCAGTTTGAGCGGCGGTACACGCCGATCGGTTCCGTGCTGCCGCCGCCGCTCCTTGCCCAGACGTGCACACCCACCGATCCAGACGCGTCCCTGCGCCGTCTCGTCGAGGCTGCGGCGGCGGCGCACGGTATCGGCACCGTCAAATGTTTCGCTGACTATTTCCGGCTGCCGGCCAAACCGGCCGCTCAGGCAGTTGCGGAGCTGGCAGAGGAGGGCATCCTGCAGCCGGTCAGCGTGCGCGGCTGGGACGGACCGGTCTACCGGCATGTGCAGGCAACGCTGCCGCGGCGCGCTGCGGGCCGGGCCCTGTTGAGTCCGTTTGATTCGCTGGTTTTTGAACGTCGCCGGCTTCAGGAGCTCTTCGGGTTCCACTATCGGATCGAGATTTACACCCCGGCGGCGAAGCGGCGCTACGGCTACTACGTGCTTCCGTTTCTGCTCGGTGAGCGATTGGTGGCGCGGGTGGACCTCAAGGCCGACAGACTCCGCGCAGTGTTGCTGGTCCGCAGCGCCTTTGCCGAGCCCGGGAGTCCACCGGAAACCGCCTCCGAGCTCGCTGCGGAACTGCAGCTGATGGCCACTTGGCTCTCGCTGACTGACGTCGTCGTCGAACCCGTCGGCACGCTGGCCGCGGAACTGGCGGCCGCCGTCCGCGCCGGCTGACCGTCGCTCCAGCGCCCCCGCACGCCGTCGCACCCCCCACCCGCGCCCGCCCGTTCATCGATGTCGCATTTCACGCCCATGTCAGTCATCGGCATCGGCGCGAATTGCATCATCGATGTCAATTTATGCAGCCGGCAGCGGATCCGGGGAACCGGGGCCGCGCGCCGTTCGTCTGTTCACGTAGACTGAAAAGGCCAGTTTTAGGCAGCCATAGATTGGGAGCTACACCCGTGCCATCACTTCTCGAGCGAGTCCTCCGTACCGGTGACCGCAAGACATTGAAGCGCCTTCATGTCTACGCGGACGCCATCGAGAGGCTGGAGGAGCCGTTCCAAACCTTCACTGACGCCGAGCTCCGCGAGGAAACGGACAAGCTGAAGGCGCGCCATGCCGACGGCGAGCTGCTGGATGAGCTGCTGCCAGAGGCCTTCGCGGCGGTCCGCGAGGCGTCGTCGCGCACCCTTGGCCTGCGACACTTCCGCGTCCAGCTGATGGGTGGTGCGGCCCTGCATCTGGGCAACATTGCCGAGATGAAGACCGGTGAAGGTAAGACGCTGGTCGCCACGGCTCCGGCGTATCTCAATGCTCTGGGCGGCAACGGCGTCCATGTGGTCACGGTCAACGACTACCTCGCCGAGTACCAGTCCGATTTGATGGGCCGCGTGTACCGGTTCCTGGGGCTGACCAGCGGCTGCATTCTCTCCAATCAGGATCCAGCCGTGCGCCGCCAGCAGTATGAGGCGGACATCACCTACGGAACCAACAACGAGTTCGGCTTTGATTACCTTCGCGACAATATGGCCTGGGCCTCCGATGAACTGGTCCAGCGCGGCCATCACTACGCGATTGTTGACGAGGTGGACTCCATCCTGATCGATGAGGCCCGCACCCCGCTGATTATTTCCGGTCCCGCCTCGGGGGATGCGAACCGTTGGTACGGCGAATTCGCCAAGATGGTGCTGCGCCTGAACGTCGAGGACGACTACGAGGTGGACGAGAAGAAGCGCACAGTGGGTGTCTTGGAGCCCGGCATCGAGAAGGTCGAGGATTACCTCGGCGTCAGCAACCTGTACGAATCCGCTAATACGCCGCTGATCGGTTTCCTGAACAACGCCATCAAGGCCAAGGAACTGTTCAAGCGCGACAAGGACTACGTCATTTTGGACGGCGAGGTCCTGATCGTGGACGAACACACCGGCCGTATTCTGGCGGGTCGGCGCTATAACGAGGGCATGCACCAGGCCATCGAGGCCAAAGAAGGCGTGGAAATCAAGGCGGAGAACCAGACGCTTGCCACGGTGACGCTGCAGAATTATTTCCGGCTGTATGAAAAGCTTTCCGGTATGACCGGTACTGCCGAGACCGAGGCCGCCGAGTTCATGGGCACCTACAACCTCGGCGTCGTGCCCATCCCGACCAACATGCCGATGCGCCGCACCGATCAGCCGGACTTGGTGTACAAGAACGAAGTGGTGAAGTTCGAGGCAGTCGTCGAGGACATCGCCAAGCGCCACGCCAGCGGGCAGCCGGTTTTGGTTGGTACGACCAGCGTGGAGAAGAGTGAATATCTCTCCAAGCAGCTGGCCACGCGCGGCATCAAGCATGAGGTCCTGAACGCGAAGAACCATGCCCGCGAAGCCGCCATCGTGGCCCAGGCCGGGCGCAAGGGATCCGTCACCGTGGCCACCAACATGGCTGGCCGGGGTACCGACATCATGCTCGGCGGGAACGCGGAGTTCAATGCTGTGGCAGCCTTGGCGGCCCGCGGACTGGACCCGGAGGAGACGCCGGAGGACTACGAGGCGGCCTGGGCCGAGGCCTTCGAGGATGCCAAGAATGCCGTGTCGTCCGAGCATGACGACGTCGTGGAGGCCGGCGGTTTGTACGTGCTGGGTACGGAACGTCACGAGTCACGCCGCATCGATAACCAGCTGCGCGGCCGTTCCGGGCGCCAGGGCGATCCGGGCGAGTCCCGCTTTTACCTTTCGCTCACTGACGACCTGATGCGCCTGTTTAACTCGGGAGCAGCGGAACGTCTGATGTCCCGGTCTGTCATGCCCGACGACGTCGCACTGGAATCCAGGTTGGTGTCCAAGGCGATCGCCTCCGCCCAGGGCCAGGTGGAGGGCCGCAACGCCGAGCAGCGCAAGAACGTCTTGAAGTACGACGACGTCCTGAACCGACAGCGCGAGGCCATCTACGGGGACCGGCGTCGAATTCTGGAAGGCGATGATCTGCATGAAAAGGTGCAGTTCTTCCTGGAGGACACCGTCACCGAATCCATCGACGCTGCGACCGCGGAAGGCCACAGCGGCGACTGGGATTTCCCGGCGCTGCTGGGTGGCCTGAAAACCCTGTACCCCGTCTCCGTGACCGCGGACGAGCTGGAAGAAGAGGCCGGCGGTGAAGGCCGGATCACGCCCGAACTGCTCAAAACCGAGCTGCTATCGGACGCGAAGCTGGCGTACCAGGACCGCGAGGAAAAGCTTGGCTCCGAGACGATGCGTGAGTTGGAGCGCCGGGTGGTGCTTTCAGTGGTCGGACGCAAATGGCAGGAACACCTCTACGAGATGGACTATCTCAAGGAGGGCATCGGGCTGCGCGCCATGGCCCAGCGTGATCCGCTGGTGGAGTATCAGCGTGAGGGTTTCACCATGTTCCAGGCCATGATGGGTGCGATAAGGGAAGAAAGCGTCGGGCTGCTGTTCAATCTGGAGGTCCAGGTTGAAGAACCGGCAGCAGCCCAGGTAGGAGTGATGGCCGACCAGCCGGAGTCCCTGCTCAGGCGGGTGTCGGATGCCTCCTCCGACGGTGAGAAGGCGCAGCCGGCGGAGGAGCACGCCGCCGTGAAGTTCAAGGCTCCGGGCCTGCAGGCTCCGGAGCAGCCGGCCCAGCTGCAGTTCACGGCTCCGGATGTATCCGGTGAAGCAGAGACTCACACTGAACGCCGCTCCAGCAGTAGCGGGTTGCCGCCGTCGGCGAAGAAGGCTGCCGCGACGAAGACCAATACTGCGAAGACCAAGAAAAAGAAGCGGCGGTAGCGGACGAGACCGGCCCTTTCGTGTCGCTGGCGCGCCAAGTAGGGACCCTGGCGGTCCCGCCCTTAGTGGGACGGGGCCCGGACCTTGGTTAGCCGATTTCCAGTGCGGTCACTTTCCAGACGCCGTTCCGTTCCTCCATGCGCATGGCCAGGGCGCGGACGTGCTGCTGTTCAGCGATGACAAGCGAAGCCTCGTAGACCCCGGGTCTGACGGCACAGCAGTGCACCGACCTGACCGACGGGTTGCGGTGCAGTTGATGGACATTGCTGTGTCCGCCGCTGTGATCCAGATTCCGCTGTACCGACCGAGTCAGTTCTGCGCGGATTTGAAGGGCCTCGAAGCTGCGCGCGTCCAGCCAGCGCGCCAGCTGCTGGGGTGGCCTGCTGCCAGCCAGGACCTCGACGGCGGCCTGGCCGATCTTGGCCGTCATGGCCCGAACCAGGGCTGCTTCCGCCGCACGCGCCTGGGCAAGATCGTGTCGGAATTTGTCTGCTGGGGATTTCAGGGATGAGCCATCGCCGTCCGCAGAGCCTCCTGGCTCAACGGCCTCACGATCTGCCGATGTGAACACGCCCAAGGCCGGAACTGCCAGGACCTCTGCCGCGGTCGCCGCCTGTCCTGACGTTGTTCCCGCGCGGAGACCACGATGCCGCGGTGGCATCGGAATAACGGGAGCCAATTCCCCGGCCGGTTCCAGCACGGGCGCCGGACGGCTCCGGATCGGCGTGACAGCGCCATCAAGGGCTGCATGCGTGTTCATGGTTCTCTCCTTGCTTGGGTGCGCGTGGGTGAAAAGCGTCTCCGACCAGGTAATCCGGAAGCCTAAGGGACGACATGTCATGGCTCCTGCAGAATCTGCCCCGGCAGGATAAGCCCTGGGTCGCTGCCGATGGCGGCGCGGTTGATGCGGTACCAGAGCGGCCATTGACGGGCAATCTCCACGTCGGTGGCAAAAGGACCCAATTGCTTTGCGGCGAGAGTCCACAGGCTGTCGCCGGCCCTCACCACGACCATATTCGTGTCCTCGGAGCCTGCGTCATTGGCCGCTGGTGCGACCGGCTGCGCCGCGGCGTGACCGCCCGGTGATGCCGGGGTCTGTTCACCCCGTGATGACGGCATCTGGTCCGGCGGACGGCTGGGGACCGGCGCCAGCGGCCCGGGGAATACGACGGGTGCCTCCGGCCTCCAGAGCGGGCTCGGCGGTTCCGGAGCACCCGGTGTCACCGGGTCCACGGCCGTCCGCGCGGCGGGAAGGACCGGGGCGGCCGGGGCGGTGGTGGCCACGGCAGGATGCCACAGCGGATCAACGGGGGATTCAGCGCCGTGAGCCAAGGGCGCGCAGAGCAGATTGACCCCGAGGACGGCCAGAACCAGTCTGCGCATAAACGCCGGTGTCAGGCGCCCGGCAACGCCGGCCAGCCGCCGTCGCCCGGTGCGGTGCAGAATGCAGGAGACAAGGGCCAGCAGTAGGGCAAAGAGCCACCAGAGGACGACGGCGGATCCAATCGCCGCCGACACGGCTCCGAGCGCGTCCTCAAACCCGGGAGTCCGTCCAGGACGGCCCTGCACGAGCCAACGCTGGAGCAGCACGGTCCCGACATAGACCAGTGCGACTCCCAGCAGGAGTATGGTCCCGGCCATGGCCGCATCTTCCCGCAGTTGCTTTCGCATGATGCGCACTCCTTCCACCGTTAGCCCGCGCCGCCTCATTTTGAACCATTTTTGATGCTCTTTGATAGATTTTGACCTCTTCGGATAGCGGTGTCCAGAGGTGAGGGGTGGCTGTGGGTAACTCCATCCCTGTGTTGACTCCCTGTGGACCGACTGTTGACCCGTCCGGCCGGCTCTCGTACGCTGGCGGCATGCGCTGGGACTCGCTTTTTCGCGATATGGAGGACCAATTGGATGCTGCGCAGCAATTGGAACGTGATGCGGGTGTCACGGAAATGGCGCGGATCGAGGACTCCGCAATCGGGCTGGCGGACAGGCTCCGGGGCGGCGAAGATGCCCCTCTGACGCTGCTGCTGAAGGGTAATCTGCAGCTCAGCGGTACGCTGGCCTGCACGGGACACGGGTGGCTGCTGATGTCCGACGGGAACCGTTCAGTGCTGGTGCCCCTGCACGCCGTGATTCGGATTTCGGGCCTGCCCGGGACCGCAGTCAAGCCGGTCGGCACGGTCCGCCATTCGCTGGCATCGGTCCTGCGGACGCTCGCGCGCGACAGAGCGGCCGTTCATCTGTATCTGGAGGACTCGGAGCATGCCGGCCCGCTCGCCGGTGTCTTCGACCGGGTTGGTTTCGATTACGTGGAGCTTGCTGTGACCGCCGACGGCGAACCGCGGCGCCAGCGCAACGTGCTCACCAGCTATGCAATTCCTTTTGCCGCTCTGGTGGCCGTCAGTTCGCGGAACAACGGCCGCCCCTAGGCTGCGTTTGGCAGACGCTGTCTTAGCCGACCGCGCCTTAGCCGACCGCGCCTTAGCCGACCGCGCCTTAGCCGACCGCGCCTTTACCGGCGGCGTCTTGGCAGGCCGATTCTTAGCCGCCGGCGCCTTGGCAGGCGGAGCCGTTGGAGGCGGTCCCTCAGCTTCGGGGACGGCTGGATGACCCCACGTCAGGTGCTGGTGCAGGTTTCGATGCGGCCAACAGCTGCTCTGTCGCCGCATAGCGCGCCTGGATGAATTCCTCAAACTTGGATTCCTCTACCCGCCACTGCCCCCGGCCGCCGATCTGGATGGCGGCGAGTTCGCCGCTGCGCACCAGGGCGTACGTGGCGGCCGCGGACAGCTGCAGTTGCTCCGCAACGTCCGAAAGGGTCAAAAAGCGTGGCATGCTTTCATCCTGCCACGTTTGCGCCCCTTTGATGCTGATGTCCACAACCCTCTCGGGCGCCCCGGATACCTTGGACGGTTTACCTCGGCCGGAAGTTTCGCTCAATGGTCCTGCATGACCGTTTTTGCCGACGGTTTCCGACGGTGACCAAAGCTGCGGTTTTGCACATTTTCCGCCCCAAGGCTTTCCTTCCGGGCCGCGAACCATTAGAACTAGGAACACAAGCAGGAAAATCATTCGGGTCGAACCAGGACCGCAAAGGCGCGGACCCGGGGAAGCGCCACGGGAACCTTCGGGGGAGTGCAGATGAGCCTTGGCGTTTCCACCCCGGCGGCCCGCCTCAAAAAGCCTTCCTGGAAAGACCCACGGCTGCTGGTCGGCATTCTGCTTGTCCTGGCCTCGATAGCCTCGGTGGTGGCGCTCGTGGGCGGGGCCGACCAAACAACTGAGGTGTACGCGGCCAGGAACAACATTGGGCTGGGACAAAAAATCACTCCGGACGAATTGACCACCGTGCGGGTCCGGCTCGGGGACGCGGAGGGCATGTATGCAGTGGCCGCGGATCCCCTTCCGGCCGGACAAATGGCCGTCCGTCTGGTGCCCAGAGGTGAGCTGTTGGCCAAATCCAGCATGGGCACGGCCGACGCGCTGGGACGAAAACCGGCGGCCATCAGCGTCGAAGAGGCGCTCCCGAAGGAAGTGGCGGTCGGTTCACGGGTGGATGTGTGGATTTCTGTTCCGGACGGCAAAAACGGATACGGTGAGCCGGCACTGCTGCTGCCCGGGGCGGAAATCTCCGAACTCACTCCGGGTTCATCGGCGCTGGGCGGGAACAAAACCACCCAACTGCATGTGCTGGTGACAACGGCCCAGATGCCCAAACTTCTCGGCGCCCAGGCGAACAAGGCGAAGATCGCCGTGGTCTGGAACCCCGCAGGCGGACAATAATGCAGATTCCTGTCGTGACGGTGGGTCAGACGACACAAGATCTGATCGGCGGCCTCGAGAAACTGCACGGCCAGGTCACGGTGGTGCGGCGTTGCGGTGAACTGACCGAACTGCTGGCTGCCTGTCAGAGCGGGCTGGCCCGGGCCGCCGTCGTCCTTGCCGGTTCGGAGGAACTGACGGCGACCCTCGTGGACCGGCTGGCGGCCGTCGGCGTCGCCGTCGTCGTACTGGCCGACGACGGCGGTGAAGTCAGCCGGCTGCGCGGCATCGGTGCTCTGGTCGCGGCGAGCACGACGGATCCCGCAACGCTGGCCGGGCAGATCCGTGAGGCGGTCGCCACGTCTGCGGGAACGCCCGGGCGGGGAACCAGCGGTGCCCAAGCGCACCCGGCGACGGCCACATCGCGGCTGGATCCTGCGGCCGGACGCGGAGAACCGCCGCCGGGGCATGACACCGGGGAAGCCGCGCCGCCTGACCCCACCGGGAACGGCGGCACGGAAGCGATTTCCGCAGCGCGGATCCTGGCCGTCTGGGGCCCGACCGGGGCACCCGGCCGGACCATGGTTGCCGTCAATATTGCCGCCGAGCTAGCGGCCTCGGGGCTGTCCGTCCTGCTGGTGGATGCGGACAGCTATGGACCGACCGTCAGTGCCAGTCTGGGGCTGCTGGACGAATCGGCGGGACTGGCGCAGGCCTGTCGGCTGGCCGATCAGGGGCTGCTGACCGCCGATGGGCTGCGCACCGTGGCGACCCCGGTCGTCTTCAGGGGCGGACATATCCGTGTGCTGACCGGGCTGACCCGGGCGGACAGATGGCCGGAACTGCGGGCCGCGGCGCTGGAGGGGGTGCTGGCGGTCTGCCGGGAACTTGCAGAGGTGACGGTGATCGACTGCGGGTTCTGTCTGGAGTCGGACGAGGAGCTCAGCTACGACACTCTGGCCCCGCGCCGCAATGCTGCCACGCTCGCGTCCCTGGCCGCGGCGGACAGCATTTACGCGGTCGGCGCCGCGGACGCCGTCGGGCTGCCGCGGTTGGTGCGCGGATTAGCCGAGCTCGCCGGGCTGACCTTCGCCGCGGACATTTCGGTGGTGCTCAACAAGGTCCGCAGGTCGGCCGCGGGCAGGGGGCCCGAGCGTGCGCTGCAACTGGCCTGGGACCGGTTTGGGCCGCCACTGGGGATCGGCCACTTCCTGCCCTGGGATCCGGCCGCAACGGACAAAACCCTTAGTGCCGGGCAGCTGCTGCTGGAGGCGGCGCCGGATTCGGCCCTCCGGACGGCAGTGTCCCGGATAGTTTGTGCACCCGTCCAGCGCAGGCGAAGATCCGCTGTCGGAAGGGCCACAGCACGGTTGGGGATTTCGCGCTAGGCTCGGAATCGGGCCGCAATGAGGCGGCCTTCAACAACTGTCACGGAGGCGTTTATTCATGTCGTCTGGAATCAACTCGGCCGATACCACGCTGGATAATTCGGCCATGGAGACATTCATCGCTGACTACTACGAGCAGCTGGCCGCTGAAGATTCGCGGGCCTATGATCCGCAGACACTTAAGGACCGGGTGCAGGAGCACCGCAGGTTGGCCCGGGACCGTGCACCCGGCGAGACCAAGGTGCACATTTCCTCCGAGGTTGACCGCAGCGTTGTCTACATCGTCACCGATGACATGCCCTTTCTGGTGGACTCGGTCAACGCCGAGCTGGTCCGCCAAAACGCCGCCATCCGCCTGGTGATGCACCCGATGTTCGTGGTGACTCGCAACCGGGACACCAACGAGCTGGTCCACGTGGCGCGGGTGCCCTCCCACGTCGGCATTGCCAGCGGCGACACGGCGGCGATGCCCAGTCTTTCCGCTCTCATTTCCCAGGGCGACAACGCCTCCTTCATGGAGTCCTGGATCGCCGTCGAAATTGACCGCGTGGGCGACGACGTCAACGCGGAACTGTGTTCTGGCCTCACGAAAATCCTCGGCGATGTCCGGGCGGCGGTGGAGGATTGGCAGCAGATGCGGGAGCGCGCCCTGAGCCGCGCCGGTCTGCTGGCCGAGGTCTCCGCTGCCGAGTCCATCGTCGACCTTCGCGAAGCGGAAGACCTGCTGCACTGGATGGATGCGGGCAATTTCACCTTCCTCGGTTACCGGGAATATGACCTCGTGCAGGAAAACGGCGAGGACGTTCTGGTCAACAGGGAAGGCAGCGGACTGGGCCTGCTCCGCGACGACCGCGGCAACCGGCACGTCCAACATTTGACCGATACGGGCAGGCGCAAGGCGCGGGAAAAACGGGCACTCGTCATCACCAAAGCCAATTCCCGCTCCACGGTCCACCGCGCCGCGTATCTGGACTACATCGGCGTCAAGTCCTTTGACGCGGCCGGAAACGTCAACGGAGAGCAGCGTTTCATCGGACTGTTCGCCTCGACGGTCTACACCGGAAGCGTCCGGAACATTCCCGTGGTGCGGGAGAAGGTCGACGCCGTGCTGCGGCACTTCGGGTTTCCGCCGGATTCCCACTCCGGCAAGGATCTCTTCGCTGTGTTGGAGACCTACCCGCGGGATGAGCTCTTCCAGATCGAGGTCGATGACCTGATCGCCACGGCCCAGGGAATTCTGCGTCTGCAGGAGCGTCGGCGGACCCGGCTCTTCCTGCGCCCGGACATCTACGGCCGGTTCATGTCCGCTCTGATCTACATCCCCAGAGACCGTTACACCACGGCCGTCCGGCACCGGATCGAAGCGGAGCTGACCAGCACGTTCGCCGCGGTGTCCATTGATTTTGAGGCGCGGATGAGCGAATCCGCGTTGGCCCGGCTCTTCTTCCGGATCCGGCTGCCGAAGGGAGAAGAGCTGGTCACGGTGGATTCCGCCGCGCTGGAGCAGCGGTTGGTCATGGCCGCCCGTTCCTGGCCCGAAGGCATCAGCGAAGTGCTCCGCGGTGCGCACCGGCTCGAAAGCGCCAAGCACCTGGCCGCGAAATGGTCCGACGCATTCCCGGCCGGCTATCGGGTGATTTTTGAGGTCGAAGAGGCGCTGGAGGATATCCGCCGGTTCGAGGAATTCGACACCGCCTACAATGCGCTCCAGACCGCCGGCGGAGACGTCGCGCATTGTCTGCCCGGCACCCACATCTACATTCCGCAAGGAGCGGAAGCCGAGCCGGAGGAGGACGCCCGGATCAAGCTCTACATGGCGGATCCGAAGAGCCTGAGTCAGATCCTGCCGTATTTCCACAACCTGGGCCTCGAGGTCCTTGACGAGCGTCCCTTCGAAATCAGGACGGCGGACCGGCGGGATTTCTTCCTGTACGATCTGGGGCTGCGGTATCCCAAGGGAATCGATCCGCTGGCCACCGCCGGCCTGCTCACGGAGGCGTTCGGGGCCGCGATCACCGGGGCCAGCGAATCGGACGCCTTCGACAGGCTCGTCCTGCGCGAGGGCATGGGCTGGCGGCAGATTGTGATTCTGCGCAGCTATGCCAAATATCTGCGGCAGATGGGCAACACCAATTCCTACGGTTTCGTCTCGGACACGCTGCTGGCCAACGCCGCCGTGACCCGCTCCCTAGTGGAGCTCTTCGACGCAAGTTTTGACCCGGATCTCAGCGACGACACCCGGGCCACGCGGCTTGAAGAGGTGCGCGCGGCACTGGCTGCGGGGCTGGAACAGGTCCCCACCCTGGATGCGGACCGGGTGCTGCGGACACTCGCCAATCTGATCGAGGCGTCGCTGCGGACCAACTACTTCCAGGACAAGCCGTACCTGAGCATCAAGCTCAGCCCCACCATGATCGAGGGACTGCCCTTCCCTCGTCCGAAGTTCGAAATCTGGGTCTACTCGCCCCGGGTGGAGGGCGTGCACCTGCGCTTCGGCAAGGTGGCCCGCGGCGGGTTGCGTTGGTCCGACCGGCGCGAGGACTTCCGGACCGAGGTGCTGGGGCTGGTGAAAGCCCAGACGGTCAAGAACGCCGTCATCGTCCCTACCGGCGCCAAGGGCGGATTCTTTGCCAAGGCGCTGCCCGACCCGGCCGTCGACCGCGCCGCCTGGCTCGCCGAGGGCGTTGAGAGCTACAAGACATTCATCCGCGGCCTGCTGGATATTACTGACAATCTGGTCACCAGTGCCGATGGCGAGCGGCTGGTGCCGCCGGACCGGGTGGTCAGGCACGACGACGACGATTCTTACCTTGTCGTCGCGGCCGACAAGGGCACCGCGTCCTTCTCCGACATCGCCAACTCGTTGTCCGCCGAATACGGATTCTGGCTCGGGGACGCCTTCGCGTCCGGCGGATCGGTCGGCTACGACCACAAGGCCATGGGCATCACCGCCCGCGGAGCATGGGAATCAGTCAAGCGGCACTTCAGCGAGCTGGACGTGGACACGCAGACCGAGGACTTCACCGTCGTCGGGGTTGGGGACATGTCCGGGGACGTCTTTGGTAACGGCATGCTGCTCTCTGAACATGTACAGCTGCTGGCGGCCTTTGACCACCGGCACATTTTCCTGGATCCGAATCCCGACGCGGCGAGCTCCTTCGCCGAGCGCCGCAGACTCTTCGAACTGCCCCGTTCGTCCTGGGCGGACTACGATTCCGCGCTGATCAGTGCAGGCGGCGGAATCTACCCACGTCAGCTCAAGGCCATCCCGATTTCCGATCAGGTGCGCACCGCGCTTGGCCTGCCTGACGACGCGAAGCACCTCAGCGCGCCCGAACTGCTGCGGGCCATCCTGCTGGCGCCCGCGGACTTGCTCTATAACGGCGGCATCGGCACCTACATTAAGGCCAGCACCGAGACCAATGCCATGGTCGGCGACAAGGCCAACGACGGCATCCGCGTGGACGGGCGGGACCTTCGCGTCAAGGTGGTCGGGGAGGGCGGAAACCTCGGGATGACCCAGCGCGGACGCATCGAGGCCGCGCTGGCCGGGGTAATCCTTAATACCGATGCCATCGACAACTCCGCGGGGGTGGATTGCTCCGACCATGAGGTAAACATCAAGATTTTTGTGGATCGGATGGTTGCGGCCGGAAAGCTGGATCCGGCCGAGCGCGCGGACTTCCTCGCCGCCATGACGGACGAGGTCAGCCGGCTGGTGCTCGCCGACAACGTGGAGCAGAACATTCTGCTGCTCGCCGACAGGGCCCGGGTGGTCGAAGCGACCCCGAGCTACGAACGGCTGATGGACTGGCTGGAATCCTCGGCGGACCTCAAGCGCGACATCGAAGCGCTGCCGACCACGGGAACCCTGCAGACCAGGCTGGAGAGCGGACAGGGTCTGACCTCGCCCGAACTTGCGGTGCTGGTCGCCTACGCGAAAATCGAGCTGGCGGGGGCCCTCGGGGCCAGCGACCTGGCCGACGATCCATGGTTCCGGACAACCCTGCGCAACTACTTCCCCAAGCAGTTGGCGGAACGCTTCGATGCCGAGCTGGACACTCACCCGCTGCGTCGGGAAATCATAGCCACGGTCGTGGCCAACGACATGATCAACATCGGCGGCATTACCTTTGCCTTCCGCGCCATGGAGGAGACCTCGGTCGGCGAGGCGGTCATCGCCCGCGCCTTTGTGGCCATGCGTGAGATCTACCAGCTGGACGGCATGCTCGAGGCACTGAACGCGCTGCCGCCGTCGTTCCCCACCGCGCACTGGTGCACCATCCAACTTGACATTCGTCGACTGCTGGACCGTGGGGTCCGCTGGCTGGCGAATCAGGGTACCGACGGACGCCGGATCGAGGAGGTCGTCGGGCAGTTCGCCCCCGTGGTCACCGGCCTGCGTGCCGAGCTTCCCGGCTTCCTGAAGGGTGCCGACAAGTCAAGAGTCGAGGCCTGGCAGCAGCGGTCCGACGAGTGGGACGTGCCGGGGGAGCTGGGCCAGCGCTGGGCGCAGCTGTTCGAGAGCTATGCGCTTCTCGACGTAGCCAAAGTATCAGGCCGCATCGAAGAGCCCGTCGGAGACGTGGCCCGCGTCTACTTTGCGCTGTATAACCACTTCGGCGTGGACGGCATGCTGGAGCGGATCACGGCACTGCCGCGTGAGGACCGGTGGCAGTCCCTGGCCCGGGCCGCACTGCGCGACGACTTGTATGCAACGACGGCCGACATGACCGTCGCCGTGATGCACGGGACCGAGCGGGGTCTGCCTGCCGCGGAACGGATAGCGGCCTGGGAGGCCCAAAACGCAGAGCAGCTGGGACGGGCCAGGAAGATGTTCGACGAAGTCAATCAGCTTGAACAAGATGATATGGCGTCCCTGTCGGTAGCATTGAGGCTCCTGCGGTCGATCGTGCGGCACTGACGTCCGGCATGCTCTTCCCTGATCAGCGCTCCTAGGAGTCACTTAATGGCAATTTTCACCGACCCGATCAGGGAGCATGCCAACCTCGGCCCGGGGGATGCGGAATGGCTGCATCTGCTGGTCGGGGACTGGCAACTGGTGGCGGACCTGGCCTTTGCGGACCTGGCGCTGTGGTTCCCGCAGCCGGACATCGGCTATGTTTCGTTGGCCCATGTCCGGCCCTCCACCACGCACACGGTGTTCCACTCGGACTTCGTAGGGGATCCGATCCGCAGTGACCTGTTGCCCCTGGTGGGCAAGGCCTGGGACAGCCAGGTTATTGAGCGGTCCGGCGATACGAGTGGTTGGAACACGGATATGGCCATGCGGGTGGAGGCCGTTCCAATGGTCCGCAACGGGCGGACGCTTGCGGTAGTGACGACGCATATGGACCTGTCAAGTTCGCGGATGCCGTCCAGACTGGAGCTGACCTACCGGCAGTGCGCCTACGATCTGCTCCGAATGGGCACGCTGGGACTGTGGCCTGACTTTGCCTCTCCGACTGGTTCGCGCCGAGGGGCCCCGCGGGTGGGTGACGGGCTGATCCGGCTCGATGCCGAAGGGATCGTGCAGTACGCCAGCCCCAACGGCGTCTCCGCGTACCGCCGGCTGGGCGACGCGGAATCCTTAGAGGGCAGGTCGCTGGCGGAGGTGACGACGGGGCTGCTCAAGGACCGCCGAATGGTGGACGAAACGCTGCCGCTGGTGGTGACCGGGCGGATGCCTTGGCGGACGGAAATCGAGTCCCGCGGCGTCAGCCTGTCGCTGCGGGCGATACCGCTTCGCGACAGCCACGAACGATTCGGAGCGGTGGTGCTCTGCCGCGACGTCTCGGAACTGCGCCGCCGCGAACAGGAGCTGGTGACGAAGGATGCGACGATCCGGGAGATCCACCACCGGGTGAAAAACAATCTGCAGACCGTGGCGGCGCTGCTGCGCATGCAGTCGCGCCGGATGCAAAGCGAAGAGGGAAAACAGGGTCTGGAGCAGGCTATGCGGCGGGTGGGGACGATAGCCCTGGTGCACGAAACGCTGTCCCAGGGGCTGGCGCAAAGTGTCGATTTTGACGAGTTGATCGGCCGGCAGTTCCGGCTTTCCGCCGAGGTGGCCTCGCCTGCACAGCGGGTCCGCACCGAGCGCGAGGGCGTTTTCGGTGAACTGCCGAGTGATTTTGCGACGCCCTTGGCGTTGGTGATCAACGAACTGGTCACCAACGCGGTGGATCACGGCCTGCAGGGGAGGGAAGGCACGGTATGGCTCAAGGCCAACAGGAGTGTGAACGACGCAGGAGAGGAAATTCTCAACATCTGGGTGTCCGACGATGGTGTGGGGCTCCCCGAGGGACCGTACAGCGAGGGCCTGGGCCTGCAGATAGTCCGCACTCTGGTCACCAGCGAGCTCGGAGGATCCATCCGTTGGTCACCGCGGGACGGCGGGGGGACGACGGTCGAACTGGAGATGGCCCTGATCAGCCGCGGCGGCTGACCCTCTCTGCTCCGACACTACGTGCAAAAAAACCGCGGATCCGGGTATCCGGTCCCGCGGTTGTTTGCCCGTCGTCAGCTGGCGCGGCGGGCGCGCGCGGCGCGGCGCTTGAGGGCGCGGCGTTCGTCTTCGCTCATGCCGCCCCAGACTCCGGCATCCTGGCCGGACTCGAGAGCCCACTGGAGACAGGTGTCAACAACCTGGCAGCGCCTGCACACGCTTTTGGCTTCCTCGATTTGAAGCAGGGCGGGGCCGGTATTCCCGACAGGGAAAAACAGCTCCGGGTCCTTGTCGAGGCAGGCCGCGCGGTTACGCCAGTCCATGCTGATCACATTTCTCCTTCTGGAACGGGGCGGCAGGCCTTGTGAAAACATTCACGTGCGGCCGCATAAGAAAAGGGCCTCTGGGGCCCCCTTGGTCACTTAAACAAGCGTGTCATGTTAACGAGACGTAAACAAGGGGTTGGTACCGGGAAAGTCGCGTTCGCAGGTGTACGATCCATCACACCGCGCACCGGAGCAAGCCCCGCAGGCCGGGTCCAGCAGTTGCGTCGAAGCTATCACAAGGCAATCTCAGGTAGTGTGCCCTTGTGCCAACACCTCCAGTAAATGATCCTCAGCTGCCCGGCGACGTCCCGGCGAAAACGCCGCCGGCCGGCCACCGGCCGGTGCGCCCGGGGGGCGTGGTGCTCGCCGCCGGGGTGGTGGGTTTGGAGGGTCTTGCCCTGCTGGGCGTCGGCATCTGGTACATCGTTGGCCTGCTCACGTCCGTACCCCAGTCCCTAGGCGGCTCGATCTTCATGGTGGTTCTTTTGCTGGGTCTCGGGGTCGGTCTCGGCGCCGTGGCGGTCAATCTCTACCGCGGCTTCCGGTGGACCCGTGCCGCGGCTTTTGTCTGGCAGCTGCTGATGCTGACAATCGCCGGCCCCACACTCGTCGGTGGGCTCCTTTTGCCCGGCCTGCTTCTGCTGGTCCCGCCGCTGATGGTCCTGGTGCTGCTTTTCACGCCCAAGGTTGTCGCGTTCACGCTGCGTTCCGGCGGCGCCCCACCGGTACTGTAAACGCCCGGTACTGTATATGCACAGCCCTGTATACACAGCCCTGTAAATGCCCGGGCCTGGTATTGCCTGTCCGGTAAACCTAACCTGGCTCCTCAAGTCCTGTCACCGCTGTTCTTGAAGCGGGGATCGTGTAACCCGGGGAGTTGCAGCCAATTCATGCTGCCGCGGTCCAGCAGCACCGCGCGGCCCGGGGGTGTCTGACCGTGGGCATCTATCCGGCAGTTGAAGAAGTCTCCGTCCGACGGCCGGCGCGGGGACAACACCAGCCCCTGCCCATGGCAGCGTGCTTGTACGGCCAGCGGAAACCGGCCCTGCGCGGACTGACCAGAGTCTGTCGTGGCGATGACTACGGCTCCGACCCCCAGCAGCTGGTAAATAGCCGCCTGACTGGCCTCCGACAGGGTCTCCACGTCATCGAGCAGCAGCGCCAGGACCCGCCCGTTTCGCCTGCTCTCCGCTGCAGCGGGGAGGTAGTCCCTTTCCGACACCCCTGCGGTGCGGAATTCACGCGGCGGGCAGACCCAGTCGAAGCCGCCCGGATTCAGCGCGGGGAGCGCATCCAGCAGCGTGGTCTTGCCGCTGCGTGGTGGTCCGATGGCCAACAGCACGGATCCCGGTTCCAGCCGGACGAAAACAGGGTCGAGGTTATCTCCACCCAATCCCAGAAGCAGGCTTCCCGAATCCGGTTCTCCGGCTTTAGCCAGGTGCACCGCGGCACGGACATCGTCGACGCGGACCTCCTTCGGCAGCGCTTGGACACGGAACGGGGCGTTGCCCCGCGGGGGACTGGCCAGTTTTGAACCGGCCCCTATTGAATCGTCCCGCAGTGAATCGACCCGCAGTGAATCGACCCGTAGTGAATCGTCCCGCACGGGGTTGTCGTGCGGCTGGGGAACCTTGGGAAGCTCCGGCCGAACACCGAACGGGGCGTCGCCGTCGGCTGTCACCCCGGGAAGAGCGAGTTGGGCCGCATGGCTGCCGGTAGCGGACCCAGGTCCGGCTACATCGTCGGCGATTTTCCCCATCACCAGTGCCCGTCCCGGGCAGGCAGGCACCGCGGGCAGTCTGGGCCACGCCAGCATCGACTCCGCGCTGGCGCCCATGGGTAAGAAGACCCGGTTTGGGATGCCTGCCATGAACCGGGCGGTAACAAGCTCACGCTCTCCGCTGATGATGACGGTAACGCCGGAACCCGGTCCATCACGGACGATATCCGCCAGCAGGTCTTCGCACCAGGGCCAGGGCCCGGACCGGATGGCGGACAGCCAGCGTCCCCACCCGGTGACCGCCAGAATGAGCGGCGCCGGAACGTTTTCCGCCGCCGTCGTGGCCGAACGGGGTGCATCAGCTGCGCCGGCCAACAACTGCAGCAGCCGGGCCGCGGAGCGTAGGTCCACGGGTTCCAGATAGGAGCCCACGGCGGTATTGCCAACCAGGGCGGTCGGGGATCCGACGGCAGCGCAGGGGGCCAGCGCGGCCAAGGATCCGTCTCCGTCGAGACAATACAGCCATGGATCCAGATGCCGGCATCGCACCAGTTGTCCTATAGCCAGACTGCAGATGGCGGTCCGCGCACCGGCCGCGGGACCGATCAGCGCCAGATGGGACTGCTGCACCGGATCCCATGTCAGCGGGGCGACGTACTGCTGTTCGGGCAGGTCTAATAGGCCCAGCGGAATCTGGCCCGGCGCGGATCTGGGGAGCTGTTCCAGCGAAAGCAGCGCCGGCAGTTCCGGTGCCAGCGGGGCGGCCGGCAGCGTCTGTCCCGTCAGTGCCTGGGCCGCCGCGAGCAGCCTGGTCAATTCCAGTGCCGCTGCCATAGCGGCTGGCCCGGCCGAACCCCGGACGGCAGGAGGCTCCTGCGCCGCAAGCCGCGCAGGCCGGATCCGCGGACCCACGGTCGGCGGCTGCCGAGTTCCCAGCGCAGCAGTCTGAAATTCAATGGGCGGAGATCCGCCACGGCTGATATAAGCCCTGCCGGGCAGCGTGAGGGGGATGGCCCCGGCGAGCGGGGAATTGATGACATCCAGTGATTCGTAGCCCGACTGCACTCGCAGACAAACGCTTGTGGTGACGTTGGCGCGGATATCGGCCGAGATGGCGCCCTGCGGCCGCTGGGTTGCCATCACCAGATGGATCCCCAGCGAACGGCCGGTGACGGCAATACGCATCAGTTCCGACATGGCATCCGGCGCCTGTTCCACCAGCATTCTGAATTCGTCGATCACAATCACAAGATGGGGAACGGGCGGGAGCCCCTCGGCTGTGCTGGACGCGTAGCTGCGGATGTCGTCGGCTGCCGCCCGGCCAAAGAGGCCCTCCCGCCGACGGGTTTCCGCGCGCAGTGAGGTCAACACCCGGTTCAGCCCGTGCCCAGAGATATCCGTCACCAGGCCGGTGCAATGCGGAAGGTCTGCAAGCGGGCCCAGCCCCGATCCGCCCTTGAAATCGAGAAACAGCAGCGACAACGCCGTCGGCGGGTGCGAAAGCGCCAGGCTGGCCACCAAAGTACGCAGCAGCTCCGACTTTCCGGAGCCGGTGGTACCTGCCACCAGCAGATGCGGCCCGTCCCGCTCCAGGTCCAGCAGCAGCGGACCGTCGGCAGCCACCCCAATCGCAACTTCCGCTAGCGCCGCGGGACCGTGCCGCGACCAGTTATGTAGTACCGATTCGGCGCTCATTCCGACCAGCCCGATCAACGGGCACTCCGTGGGCACTTCGTTGTCGGTTGTCTCCGGGAGCAGGTCAGCTGCGCATGCCCCGGTCACCGCGGCGCGCCGTCGCGCGTAGCGGTCGAAAGTCCCGGCGCTGACCAGATCAGGCTCGAATGCTGTCGAGCCCAGGAGCCCGTGCGGACCGTCACCCGCTGTGCCGAGCCGGATCCAGCCGACACCGGCCGTTCCTGTCGCACCTGTCTCCTCCCCATGTCCTGTTGCCGGTTCCGCTCCATCCGTCTCTTCTGCTCCTGATGCTGCCTGGGTTACCGTTGCCGCAGGGTGGCAGCGGATGACGTAGACCCCGCGCGGCGAATTGTATTTCCGGGCCGGGAGGATACGGCTGCCAGCCAAGCCGGGCAGAGCATCGGTTTGAATCACGACGACCGGGTCGGGCCGGTCGAGCTGTGCACCGAGAGTGCCGGCGTCGGCCGTGATTGAAACATGCGGCAGAAACCGTGCGGCCAGCGGCAGGGTATCGACCGGACCCGCGACTACGGTGCGGATTCCGGCGGAATCGAGCTGCATCAGCAGAAATCTGACCAGCCCGGCAATAGCCTCCCGTGGGCCGGAAATGTTCAGTTCCCTGAGCACGCTCGCGCCTGAGCCGCTGGGGATCCTGCAGGAAAGGCCGCCGGACTGGCCGCCGGGGGCCACCCCAAGTGCCACGACCACAGGCATGGCCGGCAAGAGGGGCGGGGTGAAGTGTGCATCCGGAGGGTCAGCGACGATGTTAGCCGGCTGGTCCGCCGTCCCCACCCGCAGGTGCACTGCCAGCGCTGCGAAGGTTTCGACGTCGCCCTCTATTCGGGAGTCGCCAATTCGGGAGCCGCCCCCACCGGTGCCGCTTCTGATTTCAGGGACCGGGCCAGCCCCCGCGGCAGCGCCCATCTGACTCCCGTCGCTGCCGCAGGAGCTGGGGGAGCCGTTACCGCGGCCGTTGGCCGGAAAGCCGCGGGACCGGGGGAGCGAAGCATCATCCGGGAAGAGAGGACCGGGCGGGGTGAGCCCGCGCAGCACGAGGCTCGCGGCCGACGGCGCCCCTGCCTTCCTGCGCCGGCTGTCCAGCCGAAGGGCGGACGCCAGCTCCTGACGTAACCTCCGGCGGCTCCGGACGCCGAACAGCGGCACAAGGGCGGTGACAGCCGACATCGCTGCAAAGGCCATAAACATCCACTGCCCGGTCAGCAACGCCAGCCCTGTGCCCAACATGAGCGGAAGGGCAGACGTGGCCAAAAGCGTCCCCTTACCGCGCAGCCCACCGTGCGGGTGGCAAATCACCAGCGGGCCGCACTCGGTGCCCGTTGCCGGGACGTTCGGAATCGGAAGGAAGGTCAACATCAGACTGGTCGACCCAAAACTGATGACCCGGCCCACCGTGATTGCCGGCCCCCGGGGCGCAGCACCGTCCACCAGATAGTGGCCGGTCTGGACCGCCGGCCGCAAAGTAATGACGCGTTCGCCCACCTCGAGTTCGGCATGTACGCGGGAAAGTCCCGGATCCTGAACGCTTATTTCCACCCGCCCCCGTCCAATCCGGTACCTGCCGCGTCGCAGGGCAAAGACAGCTCCGGCGTCGGGACCTGTCAGTACGGCCAGCACCAGCGCCGGGCCCTTCCGCCGGATGGACTCTTTTGGCGAACCGGGCGCTCCGGCGGGTCGGGCCACCAGGACGGCACCATTGACCAGTGGGGGAGTCCCCGCCACTAGGGCCGACAACGGCTGACCGGATAGGCTGAAGACAATGTTCGGCCACCGTCCGGCGAAATCCAGCGCAAGGACGGAGCCGCCTGCACCAAAGGGGACATCGGCGCTGAGCTCCACCGGGTCGCCCGGCGCGGCGCCCGGTGCCGAGACGACGGTCAGTTCAAGTCTCATGGCTCCGTTTGCGCCTCCAGCCCATGCGTCCCGTTTTCATCCACGCTAGAAGAACCCCATTGCCAGGGATGTCCTGCGGCCGCGAATTGTGGCCGCGTCCGGGTTCCCGGACAGGTGTGGAGGACGGATGGCGTACCCGGTGCTCCCGGTCCCGGCCTAGCCCCGTCCTGGCTCCCATCACGGCGGGCCAATGGGTGACGCGCCAGAAGGTCAGGTAACGTTGATCCGTAGACGCGGGCACTGCTGTGCCCGCACGCATATGCACAGGAGAGTTTGTGAACGCTGATCTCGTCGTCGTCGGTTCGGGTTTTTTTGGCCTCACCATTGCCGAACGCGCCGCCACCGAGCTGGGTTTGAAGGTGGCCGTGCTGGACCGGCGCCATCACATCGGCGGCAATGCCTACAGCGAAAGAGAAGCGCAGACCGGAATCGAGGTGCACCGCTACGGCGCGCACCTCTTCCATACCTCCAACGAACGCGTCTGGGAGTACGTGAACCGGTTCACGCAATTCACGGACTACCAGCACAAGGTGCACACGAGCCACAACGGCGAGGTCTACCAGATGCCGATCAACCTCGGCACCATCAACCAGTTCTTCCGCGCCTCGATGGGGCCGGCCGAAGCCCGGGCAATGATTCAGGAGCAGGCCGGCGAGCTGGCCGGGACGGATCCGCAGAACCTCAACGACAAGGGAATCCAGCTGATCGGGCGCCCGCTGTATGAGGCCTTCATCAAGCATTACACGGGCAAACAGTGGCAGACGGACCCCAGGGACCTGCCCGCGGAAATCATTTCCCGGTTGCCGGTGCGCTACACCTATGACAACCGCTACTTCAATGACGCTCACGAGGGTCTGCCGGTGGACGGGTACACCGCCTGGATCGAGCGGATGGCGGACCACCCGAACATCGAGGTGATATTGAACACCGATTTCTTCGACGACGGCGCATACGGCCGTGCCGCCGTCGCCGGTCAGGTACCGGTCATCTACACCGGACCGGTGGACCGCTACTTCGATTATGCCGAAGGGAACCTGTCCTGGCGCACCATCGATCTGGAAGAGGAGGTGCTCCCGGTGGAGGATTTCCAGGGCTGCTCGGTGATGAACTACCCGGATGACGGCGTGCCATACACCCGCATCCACGAGTTCCGGCACTTCCACCCGGAGCGGGAATACACCAAGGACGCCACCGTCATCATGCGCGAGTTCTCCCGTTTCGCCCAGCACGGTGATGAGCCGTATTACCCGGTCAATACCGCCGACGATCGCGCCAAACTGCTCGCCTACCGCGACCTGGCAAGGGGTGAGGAATCGGTGCTCTTCGGCGGCCGGCTGGGAACGTACAAATACCTCGATATGCATATGGCCATCGGCTCGGCCCTGAGCATGTTCGACAACAAGATCAAGCCGCACTTTACCGGCGGAGCGAAACTCGAAAGCGGAGGTGTGGACGCATGAGCACCTCAACCAGGACCCCGTCCGTGCTGCAGCGGGTTATCCTTCCCGCCGACGGGCACGTCGACACGGTGGCGCTGTACGTGGACGCCGGATCGGTCAACGGCGTCCGGCTGATCGAGGACGACGGCATGTACCGGCTGCCAAAGAAGCGCGAAGACAAGCTGAACCTCATCAGCTCCACCCCGGCGGAAGCGCATTTCGAGGATTTTATTTCCCGCAGGTCCATGACGGTCCGCAGCGGAGCGCGGCTTTCCTTCGGCACCTACTTTAATGCCTTCCCGGCGAGCTACTGGCGCCGCTGGACCACGGTGGGCTCGGTGCGGCTGCAGGTGCGCACGTCCGGCCGCGGGGCGGTCATTGTCTACAAATCCAACGCCCGGGGCGTTGTGCAGCGGGTGGAGAGCCGGCGGGTGGACGGGGAGCAGAGCAACAGCTTTGAGCTGACGCTCAAGCCCTTCGGCGACGGCGGCTGGTACTGGTTCGATCTGGCAGCCGGGGCCGATGACCTGGTGCTGGAGGAGGCCGCATGGCTCACCGACACCGTGGCGGGCGACGGCTTCCCGGGTAACGTCACGCTCGAAATCACGACAATGAACAAGCCCGATTACTGCCTGAACAATGCCAGGATTCTGGCCGCAAATCCGGAAATCCTGACCAACGTCAGCGAAATCCTCATTGTCGACCAGGGGACCCGCAAGGTGGAAGCGGAACCGGGCTTTGCGGAAGTGGCCGAGCAGCTCAAGGGCAAACTGCGCATCATCAATCAGTCCAACCTCGGCGGCTCGGGCGGCTTTGCCCGCGGGATGTTCGAGGCGGTGGAGAACGGCAGCGACTATGCGCTCCTGCTCGATGATGACGTGGTGATCGAGCCCGAAAGCATCGCCCGGATGCTGACCTTTGCCGACTACTGCCGCAAACCGACAATAGTCGGTGGCCACATGTTCGATCTGTACAACCGCACCACCATGCACACCTTTGGTGAGGTGGTGGACCCGTACCGCATCCAGCCCGCGCTGCCGCACACGGACATGGAACTGCGCCACGACTTTGCCCTCGCCAACCTGCGGCAGACGCCGTGGATGCACCGGCGGGTGGACGTCGATTACAACGGCTGGTGGATGTGCCTGATTCCCACGGCTGTGATCCGCGACATCGGACTCTCCCTGCCGGTTTTCATTAAATGGGACGACGCCGAGTACGGTCTGCGCGCCCGCGAGGCCGGTTTCGCCACCGTTTCCTTCCCGGGTTCAGCCGTCTGGCACATGTCCTGGGGTGACAAGGACGATCTGGTGGGATGGCAGTCCTACTTCCACGAGCGCAACAGAACGATCACCGCGCTGCTGCACAGCCCCTTCGGCAAGGGGGGGCGCGTGATGCGCGAATCCGTGCAGAACGACGTCAAACATCTGATCTCCATGCAGTACTTCACCCAGCACGGCAGACTGATTGCGCTGGAGGACATTCTCAACGGGCCAGACGCCCTGCATTCCCAGCTGGCGACCAAACTGCCGCAGCTCAACGCGCTCAAGGCCGCCTACCCGGATGCCCAAATCAAGGACGACGTGGATGACTTCCCCGCCCCGCGGCTGGGCCGCGGTCCGCAGGGCGGCGGTGCGGAAGGCTCGCCGTCGAAGAAGCAGCTGATTCCGTGGGCAGCCAAAACCATGGCCCGGCAGCTGCTGAAGGCCCCTGCGGCCTCCTCCGCCGAGCGTCCGCAGGGCTACCTTGCGCACCGGGACAACAGGTGGTGGCGGCTGGCAGGCTACGACTCCGTGGTCGTCTCCAATGCCGAAGGGACCGGTGCCTCCTGGTACCAGCGGGATCCCAAAGTCATGAAGGACATGTTGGCCAAGAGTGCCCGACTGCACGCGCGGCTGTTCCGCGAATGGGACGAGCTGGCCAAGCAATACCGCGCGGCTCTGCCGCGGATCACATCCTTCGAGGCGTGGAAAAAGACCTTCGAGATCCACACCCAGACAGACAGCCATTCCCGCACCGACGACCGCGCGCCGTCAGGGCCCGCGGAGCGCAAGTGAGCGCTGCAGAAGCCGGACTGACCTACCCCGGCCGCGGCGCCGGACTGCGGGACGTTTACCGGAACCGTTTCCTGCTCAAGCTGCTGGTGATGAAGGAAATCAAGGTCAGGTACCGCGGGTCCGCGTTGGGGCTCTTATGGTCCTACCTGAAACCCGGCCTGCAGTTCGCCGTGTTCTATGTGGCGCTCGGGTTGTTCCTTAATGTCCAGGGATCCACACCGAACTACCCGATCTACCTCTTTGCCGGCATCGTGCTGGTTAATTTCTTCACCGAGGCGCTGGGCAACTCCACCCGCTCCATCATCAGCAACAGGGACCTGATCCGGAAGATCTACCTTCCACGGGAACTCTTTCCGGTGGCCAGCGTCTGGGTTTCCGCGGTGCACTTCCTGCCGCAGGTGGTCATTCTGCTGATCGTGTGCTTCTTCAATGGCTGGAGCCCGTCCATTTGGCAGCTGCTGGCTGTGGTGGCGGCCTTCGCCATGGTCTCCGTGCTCGCCGTCGGCCTCGGTCTTTTTTTTGGTGCCGTCAACGTCTACTTCCGCGACTCCGAAAACCTCGTCGACCTGCTGGTCATGATGGTCACCTGGGCCTCGCCGGTGCTGTATTTGTGGAGCCAGGTCGAGCACGTCCTGGGACGCTTCTTCTGGGTCTACCAGCTGAACCCGATGACCATCGCCGTGCAGATCTTCCACTGGTCGTTCTGGACACCCACCCTGAACCAGACCCAGGCGGCGGCGCCGGCGGCAGCCTTGGTTCCCGGGCTGGTCCCGTTCTGGCTGCCCGTGGGCGCCGTGATTTCGCTGCTGGTGCTGGTCATCGGACAAATCACCTTCAGCAGGCTCTCCACCAAATTCGCGCAGGAGCTGTGATGAGCGTGCAGGAAGTGTCCATCAGCACGGCCATCACGGTGGAAAACGTGCGCAAGGAGTTTGTCCTCCGGCACACCCGGTCGTTGAAGGAAGCCCTGGTGTGGCTGCTCCGCGGACGCCGCGGCGATCTGTCGAAGAAATTCGATGCGCTCAAGAACGTCTCCCTGCACGTGGGGCAGGGCGAAACGGTGGCGCTGCTGGGCCTTAACGGCTCCGGAAAGTCGACGCTGCTCAAACTCATTTCCGGCGTCCTGCAACCCGACAGTGGCTCCGTACGGACCCGCGGGCGGGTGGCCGGCCTGATAGAGGTGGGCGCCGGGTTCCACCACGACCTGAGCGGGCGCGACAACGTCTACCTCAACGGCGCCATTCTCGGCATGACGGAGTCTCAAATCGATACGATGTTTGACTCGATCGTGGAGTTCTCGGAAATCGGCGAATTCATTGACACGGAGGTGAAGTTCTATTCCTCGGGCATGTATGTTCGGCTGGCATTCTCCATTGCCGTCCACACGGATCCCGAGGTCTTCCTGATCGACGAAATCCTTGCCGTGGGGGACGAGCCGTTCCAGCGAAAGTGCATCGCCAAAATCAAGGAGCTCGGCGCGGCCGGCAAGACGCTCTTTGTCGTCAGCCATGACCTGGATCTGGTCGCCACGGTATGTGAGCGCGCGGTCTTGCTGGAGCACGGCCAGGTCATCATGGACGGCGAGGTGCACGACGTTGTTACCGAACTACGCCGGCGGTCCGCGGAAAGCTGACGATCCAGGAGCCCGTGCAGTGGATCCGTTCTACCCCTAAGGAGTCAGCCAGCCATGACATGGTTGTCAGCAGTACCGGCGATAACCATTGCTGTGCTTGTTCTTCTCCTGCCGGGTGCGCTCCTGGCGTGGGGTCTCCGGGCGCGGGGGTTTGCGCTATTTGCGTTGGCTCCAGTGATGTCAGTTTCGCTGATTGCCGTGGCTGCGGCGGCGGGTCCCGTCCTTGGCTATTCCTGGTCCATCGTTCCGGTGGCGGTCCTGGCTGGCCTTGCAACTGCCATGGCATGGGCGGCCAGGAAGGTGCTGGCGCGCCGCTGGCCGGACGAAACAGGCCGGCGCCGGTTTGACAGGCGCTTTTACTCCGCCGTCGCCGGCGTGGCGCTGGGGGCCCTGATTATCGGCGCGCGGCTGCTCTTTGTCTTTGGTTCCCCGGACAGTATTTCGCAGACATTTGACAATATATTCCATCTGAACGCCATCCAGTACATTTACCAGACCGGACAGGCATCATCGCTGACAATCGGCGGCATGACCGGGATCCCGTTCTACCCTGCCGCCTGGCATGCCTTCGCTGCCCTGGTGGGACAGCTTTCGGGCGCATCCATTCCGGTCGCCGTAAATGCGGCGAACCTTGCCATCGGGGCGCTGGTCTGGCCGCTGGGATGCGTCTACTTCTGTCAGCAGGTCTTCGGGCAGAAGATGCACGCGGCCCTGCTCACCGGCGTACTGTCGGCGGGTTTCGGCGCCTTTCCCATTCTGATGGTCGATTTCGGGGTGCTCTACCCTAACCTGCTGTCCATCGCCCTGCTGCCGGGAGTGCTGGCGCTCGGCGTGCAGACCCTTGGGTTATCAAAGGTTCCGGACTTCAGCCGGCCCGTGACGGGAATGGCGCTGATCCTGGCCGTTCCCGGGATTTCCATTGCACATCCAAGCACGACAATGGCATTCCTGGTATTTTTGCTGCCTGCACTCTGCTACCTCTATATTCGGGCGGCCCGGCGATGGAGAGCCAGCTGGCCGGCCAGCCGCCGCCCGTTCCTGCTGTGGACACTGCTGCTGCTTGCCGGGGCAACAGTATTCACTGTCCTGTGGGACGTCCTGCGGCCCCCGGCCGACGCAGCTTTCTGGCCGCCCATCCACTCCTACCGGCGCGCCATCTTCGAGATCCTGACCAGCTCGCCCATGGCCCGTCCCCCTGCTGTCCTTCAGACCGTGTTTCTTGTTGTCGGCCTGGTGGTGCTGGCCCGACGGAGGAAGACCTGGTGGATCCTGGGCTTATTCGCCGTCGCCTCCATCCTTTTTATCCTCGTGTCCGGTTACCACCCCGGGGATCTCCGGAACTTCGCCACGGGTACCTGGTACAACGACAGTTTCCGGTTGGCGGCGTTACTGCCTGCCGCCACGCTGCTTCCGGCAGCAGCGGGCGCTATCTGGCTGTGGGAATGGTGTAGACGATGTCTCTGGCGCCCGCTCAGAGCCAAGCTGATCGACGCCGGCACACCGGCCGCCCGCAGGCGCACAGCAGCGTCCGCTGCCGGGTTTTCCGTCATCGCGCTGACCGTCATCGCGCTTCTTGCCCAGTCCGGCAGCATGGATTATTCCGCCGGCAGGGCACGGATCAATTATCAGCTTCGGGCGGATTCGCAGCTGCTCACGGCGGACGAGAGGGCCATTCTGGGCGATCTGGACCGCATTGTCCCGCCGGATTCGATCATCGCCGCCAACCCCTGGAACGGTAGCGCCCTTGCCTACGCGCTCGCGGACCGCAAGACCCTGCAGTTGCATGTTCTGAGTCCAATAAGCGCTGACGATGCGATCATCTACAGCGGCCTCAGGGACGCCAATACTAATCCAGCGGTGTGCCCGGCCGTGCGGAACCTCAACGTCCGGTATGTGCTGGACTTTGGCACCGAGGAGGTCAATGACGGCTCCCACCCCACGCCCGGTTTGATGAATCTCGAAGCCGCCGGTGTTGTGACCCTCGTTGAACAGCGGGGCGATGCGGCACTCTACAGGCTCACCGCCTGCCGTTAGTCGGGCATGAGTGACGGCACTCAGCCGCGAGGACCCGCCGCAGGGACGGCCACGCTTTTTGCGGTACCGACTGCAGCTGACTACTGCTCCAGCAGCCCCAGCAGGTACGCGCCGTACCCGCCCTTGACCAGTGGCTCCGCGCGCTCCCGCAATTCATCGCTCGTGAGGAAACCCTGGCGCCAGGCGATTTCCTCTGGTGCGCCGATCTTTAGACCCTGCCGGTGTTCAACGGTCCGGACAAAGTTGGAGGCGTCGTTAAGGGAGTCGAAGGTGCCGGTATCCAGCCAAGCCGTGCCTCTGGGGAGAATTTCCACCTGCAGTTTCCCGCGTTCGAGGTAGGTCCGGTTGACGTCGGTGATTTCCAGCTCGCCGCGCGGGGAGGGCTGAAGGTTTTTGGCTATCTCGACGACGTCGTTGTCATAGAAGTAAAGGCCCGGCACGGCGTAATGGCTCTTAGGCTTCGCCGGCTTCTCCTCCAGGGAAATCACCTTGCCGGTGCTGTCGAATTCGACGACCCCGTACGCTGTCGGGTCGGCTACCCAGTAGCCGAAAACGGCCCCGCCGTCGATGTTTTGGAAACGCCGCAGTTGGGTGCCCATGCCATGGCCGTAAAAGATATTGTCCCCTAGGACCAGGGCCACGGGTTCCTGACCGATGTGCTCCGCTCCCAGGATGAAGGCCTGAGCCAAGCCGTCGGGAGACGGCTGCTGCATATAAGTTAACGAAACGCCGAACATGCTTCCGTCGCCCAGGAGGCGTTCAAACTGCTCTGCGTCGTGCGGAGTGGTGATGATCAGAATGTCTGTGATGCCTGCCAGGATCAGGGTGGACAAAGGATAATAGATCATCGGCTTGTCATAGACCGGCACCAGCTGCTTGCTGATGCCGAGGGTGATGGGGTGAAGCCGGGAGCCGGTACCGCCGGCTAGTATGATTCCGCGCATGTTTCCATCATCCCGTAGATGCCAGACACAGCAAAAACGGGCTTGAGCAAGGTCAACCGGTGCGCCGCGATAGGATGTGAGGGCCAGAACCAGCAAAAGACGGGAAGAAATTGACTGCGCTTGGTGTGAAGCCGAGGGAACTGCCGAAGATGCTGTTCGGTAAACCCCTGGACCCTCGGAATAACAGCCTGAACCTTATCCGGCTGATTTTGGCTTTCATGGTGCTCTTTGCCCACAGTTTCTTCGTCGTGGGCGCGGGGACCGGGCCGGGCTTTAAGGGCGAGAACCTTGGCGGCTGGGCGGTTGCCGGATTCTTCGGCATCAGCGGCTACTTGATTACGGGCAGCAGGTTCAACAACAACATTGGGCCGTATCTGGTCCACAGAGCCGCCAGAATTTTTCCGGCGTTTCTCGTCTGCCTGCTCGTCATGGCTGGAGCATTTGCGCCCATTGCCTACGTGGCCCAGCACTCTTCCCTGCACGGGTTTTTTCAGACCCCCACGACGCCGGCCAACTCGGTCTTCGCAAACATGTTCCTCAAAATCAGCAGCTACGACATAGCGGGCACTCCTGCCGGCGTCCCCTACCCGGGAGCGTGGAACGGATCACTGTGGACCTTGTACTTCGAGTTCCTGTGTTACCTGCTGATCGCGCTGCTCGGTTCATTAGCACTCGTGCGGAAATCGCCGTGGCCCATTCTTGCCGCGTTTCTTCTCAGTGTGCTTGTCTGGGCCAATATAGCCCGGCTTGATCCCTATCTGCAGAACAATTTCGATTTCAATATGCTTGCCAGACTTGTACCGTACTTTTTGGGCGGTGCCGTGGTCAAGGTGTTTGCCCGCCGCATTGGCCTCAACTGGCAGGGCGGCGTGGCGGCCTTAGTGTTGGCTGCAGGGTGTGTTTTCGGATTGGACGGCTTCGGCAATCAGCTCGCTGCACCGTTCATCGCTTACCTTCTGCTCTGGGTGTCGACGTGGCTTCCGAGCCCGAGGCTCGTTCTGCGTCACGATATTTCCTATGGTGCATACATCTACGCTTTTCCGGTCCAGCAGCTGCTGGCAGTTTTCGGCGCCTACCACTGGGGGGTGTGGTGGTTCACAGTTGCCGCCGCGGCAGCCACCATTCCCTTTGCCACTGCCAGCTGGCTGTTGGTTGAGAAGCCCATCATGGCGATTGCAAAACGCCGGACCTGAGGACGGTTCTGAGCGTTCAGGATCTGCCGGCGCTGATGACGCGGACGGCCAGGGGAGTCCCCGCCAGGTGGCTTTGTACTGCTCCGTATATTTTCCGGATAAACGATGACCGACAGCCCAGGATTAGTGCGCAGGATGCCGGCAGCCACTTCCGGGGCCTTGGCATAGTCCTTCGATAACTCCGCGAGGAGCCCGGTCAGCTCAATGTTCATTGACGTGGCAGCTCCGCTCAGCCCGAGTTCCCAGCGGGAGGCAGGAATCGGGTCAAGGCCGTTATCCGCCGGGAGATAGATCGATTCGTGCTCCTGCACCAGCTGGCCGCTGTCCAAGAGATACCGCACGCGGGCGGGCGTCTTCCATGAGAACCCAGGCGAAGAGTTCGACCGCATTCAGATCCTTTTAGAAGTAATACGAGATGGTTCCGGAATGCTGAATCTGGCCGTAGGCAAGCACAATACAGACCCCAACAGGGAGTAGGAGCCCCAGACCCGCCATACCGGCTTGGCGGCGATCCGGGCTGCTGTCCTGTTAGATCCGGGAGAGGCAACGTTGGCCGTTGATGAGGATCCGCTGCGACAGGATGGGGGAGGAGGGAATCAGCAGGACCAGAACTCCGGCGAGACCCAGCAGCCAATATCCGGTCGCGGGACCGCTTTCGCGCGCCAGTACCACGGCAGTAAAAACGGCAACAAAAAGCAGTGCCGCGCCGAAGATCCGCCGCGAACGCGGGGACGCGGCTGCTCTTTTCGGCGTATGAGGATCAGGGACGGATTCCCCGACCCGAGACCGAACTAACTACGGATACACTATCCACGGGAAGATGTCCTTTGGCTAGAGAGCTGGCTGTTGAAGGTGCCCACCGGCTGTACACGGCGTCTGTGGGCCCAAGGTGAGGTTGTATTGACACCGCCGAGCCGTTATCGAGCCACACGTGGACCGGTCACCCGGTGGCGTCCGTCGCGTGCTCCCGCGACGGCGTTTTTGAGGCGCTCCAAGCGTCCGGGCACGAGCAGACTAACAATCATGAGATGCCGACAGTCGGCCAGCATTCCCTTGACGGCCCATCCGGGCTGCCGCAGCCAGTACCTGTTGACCAGAAGTTGGCGGTTGCGGAAAATATAGTAATACCGGTAGGCTGCGGCGGTCCTGACCAAGACCGGTTTTCCGCCAAGGGCCGGTTGCCAACCCAAAAACTCCGCCGGACGCATGCTCCCCAGCGAGTGGTCCAGGCCAGCTGTTTCGGCGATCACCACCTGGTAGCCTGCTGTACGGCACCGCAGATAAAACTCAGTGTCCACGCCATCGATAAACAGTTCGCTCATCAGTGGGCCCAAACGGTCCAAGACTGTCACCGGTATCAGCAGTCCGGACTGAATCGGTTCGCCGCCCAGCACGACCGGGCCGACATGACCCGAACGCCGGGTACCCAGTCCCCGAATGCGCCCGGGCGCCACCATTCCTACCGCGACATCGGCCGCAGTTGCCTGGTCGAATGCCGTCACCAGCTTGTCCACGTACCCGGCTTCAACCCGGGAGTCCTGGTCCATTGTGAGGATGAACGCCGGGACTGCGGCGCGGTCCGCGCACGCCGCGGCAATGCCCGCATTCAGCGCCGCGGCGATGCCGGAATTGGTGGCCAGCCGCACAATCCGGCAGCCGAGTGTGGCCAGCTGCGCCAGCACCCACGTCGGATCGTCGGAACTGCCGTCATCGACGGCAATGACGACGTCGACCTGCCGGAGTAGCGCGCCCACATTGTCCAGAACACTGGCGTCCGGGTTGTAGAGCGAGACAACGGCCGCTGTTCTCCGGTGTGTCATATCCTTTGGTCCAGCCGGGGGTTACGCTGGCTGAACGCCCGGCTGGGCGTCGATCCAGTCGGCCAGGAGGTCAATTCCCTGGGTAAGACTGTATTGCGGCTTCCAGCCGAGGACGTCCGCCGCGGCAGATACATCGGCCCAGGCATGCCGGACGTCTCCCTGCCGGTATTGGCCGGTGACGTGTGGCTGCGGCGCGTTGTAATGCCGTGCAATCAGGCCGGCTGCGGTACCGATCGTTTGGAACTCGCCGGAACCGATGTCCATTGGCGCGCCCTGCACACGCGTGCTGATCGCCCCTGCGACGATGGCGGCGGATACATCGTCAATGAGGACGAAGTCCCGGCGGACATCCCCGTCCTCATAGAGTGGAATTGATTTCCCGCCCATAGCCATCCGGCAGAAGAGGCTCATAATGCCGGTATACGGATTAATCAGGGATTGCCCCGGGCCGTAGACATTCTGGAGCCGGAGAATGACCGTCTCCACATCATAGGACTTTGCCCAGGCCTGCAGAATGTTTTCCTGCGCCAGTTTAGTGGCGCCGTAAACACTGACCGGCGCCGGGAACGTTTGTGCCGCATTCATGGCAACCGGTTCCGCGCCCGGGAAGTCCCATTCGCCCTTTTCGAGGGTCACGCTGGTGCGCTGGCCGGGGTAGAACAGCTGGCCGTCGGCACGGCGCCAGGCCCCTTCCCCATACACGGCACGACTGGATGACAGAACGATCCGCCGCGGGAGCTTGTGGTGGCGATTAAGACCGTCCAGGAGCTGGGATGTTCCCACCACATTGACGTGCGTATGCCTCGTCGACTCATTGAGGGATTGCGCCGTACCCGTTTCGGCGGCGAGATGGATAACGACGTCGGGCGTGACAGTTGCCAGGACGTCATCCCATGTGGCCGCTTCGGTCACGTCGCGGACAATCAGTTCTGCCGCTGCCGCCAGCTCGGGAGGTCTGCGGCCGCTGGCATGGATTTGCGGATGCAGACTGTCCACGACGACCACGCGGTCAAAGGATTCCACAAGAGCGGCGGAGATGGCACAGCCGATGAAACCGGCTCCGCCCGTGATAAGGACGGTTCCGCCAGGTCGGGCTGAGGATGAAGGAGTAGTCACATTGGACCTTTCGTTGCGGCAGTCAGCTGCCGAATGTGTGGCGGACGAGGGCCCGGATGGCTGTGGTGTGCCTGCTGCCAACGGCCTTTGGAAGCAGGGACAGGGCATGTGCCCGGGACGTGATGCGCAGCCTGGCGGCCAATGCTGCGCGGTTCCAGCCCAGCTCGTCTGCCTGCGCCGCGGCGACGGAGAAATACTCGCGTTCACCGGCGAAGCGCGACCCATCGATGAGCTTTGTCGATGAGGCACTGTTGGAATGGCGGCGGTATGAAAAACACAATGTGGGGTCAATCAGTAGTTGGTCGCCTCGGTAGACCATGTCCATGATCAGTGCCAGATCCTGGATGATCGGAAAACCCTCCCGGAAATCCACCTCGCGGATCTTTTCCGTCCGAAAGGCCAGAGCCGGCCAGTAAAGCCAGTCCCCATGCATCAGGTTGGTGGCCAGCACTTCTCCTGAGATTACCTGCCGGCCGTTTCCCCTCGGACGGACAAGGCGCTGCTTAATGGTGTCCGTAAGGGTCGAAACCACCACACCGTGTTCATCGATTACCTGCACGCCGGGCTGGATTATCGCCGCGTCCGGAAAACGGCGGTGCGCGTCGAGGATGACGTCGACGTAATTTGGCAGTAGGACGTCATCGCAGCCCAGAATGACCATGATTTCCTGATCAACCAACGACACGCAGGTCCGGTAGTTGGCGGTAATGCCTTCGTTTCGGTCTTTACGGATATATTTCACCCGGGGGTCGCTGATGCCCGCCATGAAGTCGGGGATTTCCTGACTGGGGTAGGCATCATCCACCACGGTCAGGAGCCAGTCGCCGTTTTTCTGCGCCAGAACGCTGGCAACGGTTTCTTTCATGAAGGCGGGGTCGCCCCAGTAGGGAATAAAAATATCCAAAGGCATTTAGTTGTCGGTGCTTTCGTTAGCAGTATCGGTCCTGAGAATCAGCTGCTCAGGAACATTTGGAGAATGATCGGCTGCCAAGTGTTCAACCTGTGTCCGTAGGATGGCGACTTCTTCGGCCAAAGTGCGAGTCTCATCCTCGACGACAGAAATCTCCCACGACAGATGCAGGCACACACCGAGCAGCATCAAAATACTCATGGCAAACAACAAGTTGGATGGTATCTGTACGCCGACGATTTCCGCCACAATGTTCAGCAGGCGGGGAAATGCCGCCAGCACGACGGTCGCAACCCCGACCACCAGCCAGAGAACGGCGTATTTTTCGCGTAGCTTCTTGCGGCGCAACATATCGACGACGATGGCCACGATGGCAAGCGCCAACAGAAAGGCTGCGATGTTTCCCATTGTCTAGGCTTCCGCACTTTCTTCACGCGGCGCGACAACCGAAGATCGCCTACGGGTCAGCGCAAACAGCAGGGCGAAAACCGAACGACCCAGGTACATGGCGGCTTTTACCGGATTGTGGCTCGGTTTTCCGCCTTGCCGTGGTCTCATTTCGACTGGTACCTGGGTCACGGTGCAACCGGATCGGACAGCCACGACCAGGGAATCAATCGTGTCGCCCAAATACTCGGCGGGGTAGTGGTCCAGATACTGGCTGATGGCGCGGTCGTTCGCCGCACGGAAGCCGCTGGTGACATCGGTCAGCCGGGTCTTGGCCAGGGATGAAATAACGCTCGCCAGGAATTGCATGGCCCATTTCCGGGGCCCCTTCACCGCATAATCGCCACGTTCGGCGAAGCGGGCCCCGATGGAAATATCAGCGCGGTCCAGCCCGGCGAGAACTTCGGCGATGTTCGTCGGATCGTGCTGGCCATCGGAATCGACCTGAATCACCTGATGATAACCCAGACGCCGGGCATATTTGAAGCCCGCGCGCATGGCCCCCCCGACCCCCAGATTGAAGGGAAGATTGAGGACCGTGGCTCCTGCGCGGGCAGCGATGGCTGCGGTGTCGTCGGAGGATCCGTCATTGACCACCAGGACGTCATAGTGAGTACTCACGGCCAAAACTTCCGCAACTGTCGAACCAACAGATTCGGCTTCATTCCATGCGGGCATGATAACTAGAGCGCGCGCGGTGGGGGGAGATTCCATGATGTCCAAACTATATCAAGTGCCGGTGCCCCGGCCGGGAAGCAGTACCGTGCCCACCTGCCCCCGCCGCGCGTGTCATTAATGCAGGCGGTCCTCGAGCGAAGCAGGCATCCGTCCCGTGCGTCCGTTGACAGCGTCACGGAACCCAGCGGCTGCAGCCATCGCCAGGGCGCGCCTGCCCGGGCTAAAGAGCAGCCGCAGGATGTGTGCCTTGGATTCTTCCAGCAGTCTGCGGGCAACCCAGCCAGGCGCCTTCAACGCGTACCTTCTGCTGAGGACTGTCCCGTTGCGGCAGATGTAATAGACCCGGCTGGGTGAATGATAGTTGTAGGAAATGTCACGCCCGAAAACGCTGACTCTCCGCCCGAACAACGTGGCGTGGCCGCGTTCCCCCAGATCGTGTTCCAGCGTGCAGCCGGGGCCGATGACAACTCTCAGGCCGGCGTCACGGCACCGCATCGTGAAGTCGGAGTCAACCCCGTCGATAAAAAACGATTCCGCAAAATAACCGACGCGTTGCCACGTCGAGCGCGGAATGAAGAATCCGGACTGCATCGGGTCAAAGGCTTCAGCCGGGCCGCCCCCGATCCTTAGCTTCGGCGAAAGCTGCGGCGTCGGATGCCCGCTGTAGGCCGTGGCGCAGACAAATCCGATCTCCAGATCGGCGGATCCCGCCTCGGTAAGGCATGTCAGGGCCAACTCCACGTACCGGCCGGTAACCGTTGAATCCTGGTCCAAAGTGAGAAAATACTTCGGATCCCAAGTTTTCTCGGCGTAGTGCACCCCGGCATTGAGGGTTGCCGCGATACCAGCGTTGTGCTCCTGGCGGAGCACGGTGGCTCCCGCCGCTTCAATGGCGGTGAGGACATCTTCGGAGCCATGCGGGGATCCGTCGTCGACGACGACAACGTGGGTCACTTGCTCCGCGAGTGCACGGACAGTGTCAGCCAGATTGTCCTTGGGACGGTAGGCCGCGATGATGGCCACGACGACATCGGACTGGTCTTCATGGTTCATGGTGATGGTTCCTCTCATCATTGAGTACGCGCAGTGATGGAGCCAGCAGCGAGGCAAAAAGGACGACTTCGCTCAGCGCCATGCCAAGCGCTATCCCGGGGGTATTTCCGGTGAGACCCGCGGCCAGCATCGCTGCCACACCCAGTACCGCTGAAACCAGGGTCCACCGAAGGATCAGGGCCTTCTGGCCCGCCGGAATCAGCAAATTGCGGATAAAGGGGGTGCTGGCCGAGAGGAACAGAAAAGCAATGCCGTAGAAAAAACAGACCTGGATGGTGGCCTGGATCTGACCGGCAAACAGGACATTGCTGACGAAGGGCCCCAGCGCCGTCAGAATGACGGCACCTGCCAGGCCGAGCCCGGCATGGGCCCAGATCGCGGCGATGTGCCGCTGACGGCCGTTGCTGATGCCCCGCTCAATCGTCCAGCTCTGAAAGGCGTTGCCCAGCGCCACCACGGTGAACAGCCCGAACCGGTACAAGGTATCAGCCGTCGCGAGGCTGCCCGAGGCCACCGGCGGTGAGGTGACGGTGGCAATCGGCGTCGGTGTCGATGCGTAGGCGTTTCCGGCGAGATTTATGCCTGCCGTGTGGCCTTGGCTTTTCAGTTCCCGCAAGGTCGTTGCCAGCGAAGTCGGGAGCCACTGACCGTCCCGCGAGAATCTGCGGTGGAACATGATCAGGGTCGCCACGGTGGCTACGGCGAGAATTGCGGTGTAGTTCCACAATTGATGCGTGAGCAACAGCAGCGGCGCGGCGAGCGCCGTTGCGATAAATCTGGGGATCGTGTCGTAAAGTGCCAGCAGTCGGGGCTGTCCCAATCCGATGCAGAACCATGCGGGCGACATGCCGGCCAGCACGGAAGCCCACGCCATGCTCACTGCTTCAACACGGAACCCGGGCACCGCCACGGCGGCGGCAATGGCCGCGGAGACGGGAAGAACCAGAACCAACAGGACCAGTCGGGTGCGGATGCTTTTCAGATAGACGGCACCGCGGCTCCGAGCGTCGTGGGCGCGCGCGATGGCGACCGGTCCGTCCACGTTCCAGCCCCACATGAGTACCGTGGCTCCGAAGGTTCCGATCGCCTGACCGGATATGACGCTGGAAATTCCGCCCGGACCCACGAATCCCGCTATGACGGGCAGCAGGAGCAGCGGAGTGATCAAAGACAGCAATGGCAGCACTGTGAAACCCGATAGGCGCAGTAATACGGTCTTCATTCGGTGCTTTGGTCCTTGACTGGTGGAGGTCTCAAATGATCTTACGGGAAAGCGGAGCGGCATCGCCGATCGCCTAAAGTCGATCGCCTAGAGTGGTCAACGGCAGGTACCCCTCTGCCGCGGCGTCAGCGCCGCATCATCGTCCGACGGAGAAGTGGAACCATGAACGCGCAGCATGAGGATACGTCCCTGGGCATTCGGGCCAGCGTCTGCATGGCGACATACAACGGCGCGGAATATGTGGCGGAACAGATTGAGTCGATAATGCGCCAGCTCGGACCGAACGATGAACTGGTGATCGTCGACGATGCGTCCCCCGATACGACGGTTGAGGTAGTCCGGACCTTTAGCGATGACCGCATCACGGTGCTGCAGGCGGTACAAAACCAAGGCTACGTGCGGTCCTTCGAACAGGCGGTGCTCGCCAGCAAGGGTGAGTACGTCTTTCTGGCGGACCAGGACGACGTCTGGCTTCCGGGGCGGCTGGCGGTCATGCTGCGGGCGCTGCAGGGGGCGGATGTCGTCGCCAGCAACTTTGCTGTTCTGGACGACGGCGACAGAGGTAAAGTTCCGCTGCTCCGGGCCGCCGATTCAGGGCACCACGCCCGGAATATCGCCGGTATTTTGGTCGGGTACAGGCCATACTATGGCTGCGGCATGGCGATGACGCGTGCCCAGGCCCGGGTCTTCACGCCAGTTCCGTCCTATCTGAAGGAGTCCCATGACCTGTGGCTCGCGCTCTGCGGCAATGTGGCAGGCTCCATGGCCCATCTCGACGAACCGACGCTTTTGCGCCGTCTGCACGGCAACAACGTGACGCCGACCGGATGGCGTTCGCTCCGCCGGATCCTCCAGGCGCGTCTGATGATTTTTCGCGCCCTCTTGGAAGCGGCACGCAGAACCAAGGCATCGAAGCGGTCCGCGCAGCAGGCGGCCTGATCCCCCTGCTGCGCGGACCGGGCTACTGCCGGACCGAATCCACCGTGAGGGTCCCGAGGTTATTCGTCATCTGCCAGCCATTGCCGCGGACGATCCCCACAGTCGACTTACCGTTACCGTCCCAGTCGCCGACCGTGGGCCGGTCCGTCGGAACTCCATAGGGAAAGACGTATTTCACCACAGGACTTTGCGCGTTGTCGGATAGCCAAAATATGCCGGACCGCCAGACCCCGAAAGTATCCTTGCCATCTCCATTCCAATCACCAATGAGGGGGGTGTCGGAGGGGATGCCGTAGTTGGATACAACGTCGACGCCCGGTCCCCCGCTCTGTGAATTGGTCAGCTGCCAGCTGCCGCTGCGGAAGATGCCGATAGTTGTCTTACCGTCGCCGTTCCAGTCTCCGACAATCGGACTGTCCGACCCCACACCATAGTTCTGGACAATGTCCACGGTCAGACTGTTGACGCTGTTGGTCAGCTGCCACGAACCGTTGCGCACTATACCGATGGAATCCGTGCCGTCACCGTCCCAGTCGCCAACCACGGGTTTGTCACCGGGACTGCCGAAGTAGAAGCACTTGCGCTCCGCAGCCGGCATCTGCAGGCACCAGAAGGAATCCTTGTACCAGCCGATATAGGACTTGCCGTCACCGGCCCACTTTCCGGAGATCAGGGTGGCGCCCGGGATCAACCCGACAGCCCCGACAGGGCCGACTGAGGTGTTGTTCGGAGCTCCGGCGAGTTTCCGCAGCTGATCCATGGTGCCATTGAAGACATTCTGATCCCCAGGGAACGTTGCTGTCCGTGTTTGACCGGCGTCGGCATACCCGTCGGCGTACTGCCAGATGGTGTGCTGCGGCCAGCCCCCCGGCATCCAGGGGCTGGACGCATAATAGGCGGCGATCCACAGCGGGTTCGTTTGCGCGAACCGGGTGGTCCCGCCCAGGCAGTCCTGCCAAAAATAGTAGCCCGTGTAGATAACGGCGGCCTTGTTCGTGTTCCGGGAAATGGTCGTGACAAAGTCGTTGACCCAAGAGGCCATTTGTGCCGGGCTGAGGCCATAGCACTTCCCGGTGCCGTCGTCATAGGGATTGTCCTCGATATCCAGCGCAGGCGGCATCGTTTTGCCGTCAGCGCTCCAGCCGCCGCCGCTGGACAGCATGACCTGTGCCTGGGATGCGCCGCTGGACAGATTCGGCCGGGCAAAGTGATAACTTCCGCGGATCAGCCCGGCGTTGGCAGCGCCCTTGTATTGCTGGCCAAAGTAATCATTGAGCGCCCACGGACCTTCCGACGACTTTATGTAGGCGAAACGCGCTCCGCGGTTCCGGACCGAATTCCAATCGACATTCTGCTGCCAGCCGCTGACATCCAGCCCCAACGGATTTTTTTGGGTCCCGTTCGGCTGCTCGGCGACGGAGGGCTCGATGCCTGAAGCGGGGATCCCCTGCGGCGCGGCAAGCCTGGCCGCGCTGCCCGCCTCCGGGACCCCGCCGGCATCGGCCCCTCCCATGACGGCGCCGCCTCCTATGGGTCGCTGGTGTGGATCGGCCGACGCAGCACCCGGGGAAGCCGCTGGTGCGGACGGGCCGGCCGCCGGAGTCGCTGCCTTCGGCGCAGGAGTCGACGGCGCAGGTTTCGACGGCGAAGCCGACGGCGGCGCCGGGGAAGGCGACGGTGTCCCGGCCGGTGGGGCGGACGTCGCAGCGGTGCCCGGACGTGGCGGAGGCGGCGGGGTCGGCGCGGCGGACGCCGTTTGCCCTCCGACGAACAGCGTGAGTGCCACACTGGCCGCAATCAGGCAGGGGGCAGCCTTGAATGTTTGCACGAATAACCTCGGATTTCATGGAAGTCACCGACCGCGAGACCACGCTCCGATGTTCATATGTACCATAAACCGGAGGTGGCTGAAGTTGCTAATGGGCAGCAGCAAGGCCACAGGCGAGTGCGGGCTGCTGCCGCGTCCGACACCGGCCGGAGGTTCACCTGCGGGAATTTGCCGGGCTTCCGGGGCTACCGCGTCAGTGCCCCGGCTGCGCACCGGCACGTGCGAACGGGTACCTTGATAGGCATGCAGAAAATTCTTGTCACCGGCGGCGCCGGCTTCATCGGATCCAATTTCGTTCACTATGTCCTCGACAATACGGACCATCATGTCACCGTGCTGGACAAACTGACATATGCAGGAAACCTGGCATCCCTGGCCGGACTGCCCGCTGAACGCTTCAGTTTTGTCCAGGGGGACATCTGCGACGGCTCGCTGACGGACAGGCTCACGGCCGCTGCCGACGTCGTCGTGCACTACGCAGCCGAATCCCACAATGACAATTCCCTGCATGACCCCCGGCCGTTTCTGGATACAAATATCATCGGCACGTACACGCTGATCGAAGCGGCCCGCAAGCACAACAAACGGTTCCACCACATCTCCACGGACGAGGTCTACGGCGACCTGGAGCTTGAGGATCCGGAGCGTTTCACGGAAAGCACGCCGTACAACCCGTCCAGTCCGTACTCGTCCACGAAAGCCGGTTCGGATCTGCTGGTCCGCGCGTGGGTGCGCTCCTTCGGGCTGCAGGCCACGATCAGTAACTGTTCCAACAACTACGGCCCGTATCAGCATGTGGAGAAATTCATCCCGCGGCAGATCACCAACGTCATCGACGGAATCCGCCCCAAGCTCTATGGAGCCGGTGAGAACGTCAGGGATTGGATCCATGCCAACGACCACTCCGCCGCGGTCCTGACCATTCTGGACAAGGGAGTGACCGGCGAGACATACCTGATCGGAGCGGACGGCGAGAAAAACAATAAGGACGTGGTGGAGCAGATCCTCACCCACATGGGACTACCCGGGGACGCCTACGACCATGTGACAGACCGGCCCGGGCACGATCTGCGCTACGCCATCGACTCGTCCAAGCTCCGCAGCGAACTGGGCTGGGTCCCGAAATTCGCCAACTTCGACGCCGGCATCGAAGACACGATTGCCTGGTACCGGAAGCATGAGGAATGGTGGCGCCCGCAAAAGGCTGCGACCGAAGCCAGGTACCAGGTGCAGGGTCAGTAGCCATGACCATTGAATTTTCCAAAAAGCTCAGAGCCACCGAAACGGCGATTCCCGGCGTCGTGGTGTACGACCTGCCCGTGCACGGCGACAACCGGGGCTGGTTCAAGGAAAACTGGCAACGGGAGAAAATGTTGGCACTTGGCCTACCGGACTTCACCCCGGTCCAGAACAACATTTCCTTCAACGAAAAGGCCGGCACCACACGCGGTATCCATGCGGAGCCGTGGGACAAATATGTCGCCGTGGCGACGGGTAGGATCTTCGGCGCCTGGGTGGACCTCCGCGAGGGCCCTTCCTTTGGCGCGGTCTTCAGCACGGAACTGGACGCCAGTCAGGCCATATTCATTCCGCGTGGGGTGGGGAACGCTTTCCAGACGCTGGAGGACAACACCGCCTATACCTATCTGGTCAACGACCATTGGAGCGCGGACGCGCAGGGGCAATACACTTTCCTGAACCTGGCTGACGAGACGGCTAATATTGCCTGGCCGATACCTCTGGGAAACGCCGAGCTTTCGGATAAGGACAAGTCACACCCCCGTCTGCCAGATGTAACGCCCATGCCCGGGAAAAAGACCCTGGTGCTGGGAGCGGACGGACAGCTGGGCAAGGCTCTGCGGAAGGCCTATGCCGGGGACGCCTCGGTGGAGTTCGCCGGCCGTGCGGACTTTGATCTCACCGTTGACGCGTCCTACACGGGCCGGAACTGGAAAAATTACACCAGCATCATCAACGCGGCAGCTTACACCGCCGTCGACACCGCCGAAACGCAGGAGGGCAGAGCGGCGGCGTGGGCACTCAACGTCACCGCTGTGACCCGGCTGGCGAGAGTCGCGACCGACTACAGGGTGACGCTGGTCCATGTTTCCAGTGATTACGTATTCGATGGCACTCAGGCGCTGCATTCCGAGACCGAACCGTTTACACCACTGGGGGTCTACGGACAGACCAAGGCCGCCGGCGACGCCGTCGTCGGTGTAGTTCCGCGGCATTACCTCGTGCGCACCAGCTGGGTCATCGGGGAGGGCAATAACTTCGTCCGGACGATGGCAAACCTGGCCGGACGCGGCGTCAGGCCTTCAGTGGTCAACGACCAGATCGGCCGGCTGAGCTTCACAGAAGACATCGCCGCGGGAATCCGGCATCTGGTGGATTCAGGGGCCACATACGGCACTTACAACCTCAGCAACGACGGCGCCCCCCAGTCGTGGGCGGACATCGCCGCCGACGTCTATGAGATCTCCGGAGCCGACAGGGACGCGGTCACTGGCGTTGACACCGGCACGTACTTTGCCGGGAAGGAAGCCGCACCGCGGCCGCTCAACAGCGCGCTGGATCTTGGGAAAATCAAAGCTTCGGGATTCGCCCCGGCGGATGCCGGCCTGCGGTTGCGGGAGTACCTGGGCCGGTAGGCCCCGGACCCACCTGAGGAACGGGAGCGCGATCAGGCGGGCCCGCTCCGGGCGTCGGCGGCAGGGTTCACTCCTGGCCGGACGTCCGGGGCGGCTGCCTTGGCGCGGTGCCGCGGCCGGACAAACAACTTGAACCCTGGGAATAGATAGCTGTACAACGAACGGGCCGCCACTGTGAGGAGGGCTGCATAGAGGATGGTGAGCACCGGCCAACCGAGCGGGGGCTGCCATGAGGGATGACTGATCATTGTCTGCCAAGTGCTCAGATCCTGAATGCCCGCGACATACCGACGCAGCACGTAGGCGAACGAAGCCACATGAGCGACCAGGGCCGAAATTAAGAACAGCCTGCCCAGCACTGGCGCCCGGGCAGATGTGGAAAACCGATGGCAGCGCAAAGCCATCCCGGCAGAGATCAGCGTGATGATCACCAGCGGCATCGTATAGCGTCCTTGCCAGATGAATCCGACACTGCCGACGAGTACGGCCTGTATCACAGCCGGGACCACAGCCAGCATTAGCAGGGTCGTTACGAAAACATAAGCCAGGCGTCTCGGCCGGGTGATCAGCGGGAGCAGGATCGCAAGAACAAATAGCATGCTCCAGAACGAGAGGACCATCTGGGGCACGGGCGTATCCAGCCAGCCCATGACGCCGATGTATTGCGTGATGAAGTCAAACGTCCTGTCCAGCATCGTGACAAAAGCCTGATAAGAGGCGACGTTGTGAGTGGCGTTGGCGATGCCTTCCGGAGCCACACCGCTGGATGCCGGCGTGGATAGGGTCAGGACCATCCATGCCAGCCCCAGAACAACTCCAACGGCGGCGATACCGATGGTCACGAGTGTTAACCTATTGCGGAACAGGGACGCCACATCGCGCCAGCGGTAAAAGAGGAACGCGACGACAACGGCACAGAGGAGCCATGCCAGGGAAACCGACCGCGTGTTCGCCAGGACAGCTATGGACGCTCCAACGGTCAGAATCGCAGGGCTGACCCGGGCGAGCCCCCGGGAATTATCGAGCACAACCAGTAGCCCGCAAAAGAGGGCGACCGTGGTCCCTATTTCAATGGAATTTGGATTGATCCCGGAGCCCAGGAACAGCGTCATAGGGGTTATGGCGACGGCGGCGGCGATCACGGGCCACCCTGGTCGTCGGAGCTGCAGAAGTGCCGTAAACCCGGCGGCGAAGAAGACGGCCGACAGCAGGGCACTGACAATGCGCATGGCATAGATAGCCGGGGCGCCGGTCATCACCAGGCTTGGCAGGCCCACGATCCAGTAATACATGGGGTTGTAGGTTCCGGCCGATGTTACCGCGATGGCGTCATAGGTGTCGTTGCCCGGTACCGGCGGTGCGCAATCGGCCGGCACTGCGCGCTGAAAAGCGAAGCACGTCTGAGCCGGCAGGTTCGCGATGTATGCCGGAACGATGACGTGGACACCGTGACCGAACGACTGGCCCGGCGGAACCGTCACCTCACCCCTGACAACCGCCGCAGCCTTGATCGTGTGGGCTGGTTCGTCCGGGTAGCCCATCAGCGGCGTTGCCACGGCCCACAGGCTGAACGCGAGCGAAAAAAATATGAACAACCCAAGGAAGACTGCCGCGGGTGACCTGCGAGTTTTATTCGCAGTCCCGGCCTGCTTTCCGATGGCGGTCGACATGGATCTCCGATGCTGGTGTTCGATGTAAAGGCCGTGTCGGGCGGATGAGGCTGTGTTCACCGGCTAGCGGCCCCCGACGGTGATCGCATCGACGAGGCGCAGGGATGATGCAACCGCCGCCGGACCGGGGGAAGTTGCGGCTGCCGAATTTGCCGCCGCCCGCTGTCCTGAATCACTCAACACGTACTTCGCCCATGATTGCACGAGCGTTGCCAGGGCCTCGGGCTGATATTGGTGGCAGAAGACCTGATAATTTATGGCACCGAGCGCGTACGCCTGATCGGTGTCACCCAAGGAGATCGACACGCCGCCAGCGGTCGCGCTCAGCTGGCCGGCTGCTACCGACGCATCGAGAGCGTCGTCTGTCATCTTTCCGTATGACGAGCCAAACTTCAGTTGCGCCGTACTGAAACGGGTGCCGATGGATGCTCTGTCTGTGAAGCCAATGGATCCGGCCGTGTCGTCGAGGGCCTGCGGCAGGTCAGAAAGCTTGTCTACCCGACGGCCGGCAGTATCATCGGGGAGGGTGTCACCGGGAGAGCGGGACAAGTCGCCCGCATCGTTCTTGTTCAGATAAGCAGTAAAGGCCGCTGTCAGTGCGGACGGCTCGTCGGCATGAATGGGAACGATTTTGCGGTCCGGAATTGAGATGTGCGGATTCTGCGCCACAATCCGGGCATCCCGCCAATTCGTAATGTCTCCGCTGAAAATCCCGGCCAGGGACTCCGCGTCCAGGTGCAAGTCCTTCACGTTCCCGAGATTGTAGGCGACCGCGATGGGGATGATCGCCGTCGGGACGGCAAAGGCTCCCTGCGGTCCGCAAAACGCCTTAGAGTCCGAGATGTCCCCGGTGGTCAGGGGCGCATCCGTGACGGCAAAATATGCAGTGCCGGAGAATAGCGCCTTCTTCCCAACGTCAGCGCCGTCGGGGGAAAACGCAAGGGACACTCGTTTGTTTTCCTTGACCCAACCGTCCCGCCATCCATCCATCGCCCGTTGTCCGGTTCCAGCGCCGACAGCTGTGAGGGCGCCTCGCACTGACCCGGGCTCCGCCGTCGCCGAGCAGGCCGTGAGCATAGCGATGCTGCAGGCAACAAGCAGCGCGTGCCATCGTCCTGTCGTGCGACGATTCAAAGTAGGATCCCTTCATTTCTCCCCATCGTGAACCCCACGAGGACGGGCCACTACAAACACACTATCCGGCGTGCGGCCATTGACCGCACATGCCGGGCCGGAGGGTGATGATTCCGGCGCGAATTCTTATGGCGCAGGTCTCCTGTCAATGACAAGTACATTCTGCTCCTGCAGAGCATTGCTTCGTGACAGCACTTTGACCAATTTGACTGTACTATTCGATCCAGACTCTACCGGTTTCAGGTTTCAGGAACCCGTGCACCCATCCCAGCATCACGGGGGAGGTCCGACATGTCTCAATGCCCTGCCCTGCCCTTCAGAAAGAACGACAAATGCATGCGATCCGACAAGCCGGTGGGCTCCTTATTGCCCTGACCGTCTCGGCGACCCTCCTTCTGGCTCCCTCAGCCGCCTCTGCCGATGCGGCGACACCCCCCACTCCGGGGACCGTTCCCGTGGAAAAGGTGGAGGGAACCCCCAGATCAGAGCACACCTTCGAAACCCCGCCTTCCAAGGTCGCCAAGGGCATTCCGGGGTCCGAGGGCCCTGATGCCCTTCCGCTCGATGCTGTTCAGGGCGAATCCCAACTCTCCCGAACCGGTGACATCAAGGTCAAGCTCGTTACAGTCAAGCTCGCGGACCAAACATCGACGCAGGCAGCTTCGATCCCGGTTAACGCAGCAACCGACGCCGTCAACGCCGCCAGCGCATACTGGAAAACGATGTCCAACAATAGGCTGTCCATGTCCGTTGCGAACACAGTGACCGGCTTCTCTTCAGCTGCTACATCGGGCCAGTCGTACGGGCAGATCATGGACACTGTGACGCGGGAGCTCAATTGGGTTACGCAGTCCAATACCGCCTTAGTGGTCTTCATCCCGACGGCGAATCTTTCGGGAGGTGCACTGGGCGCCGGTTGGAGCGGGAGCGCGAGCAACCTGACAGGCCGGATTCTGATGCCGATGCCAGGTCAGTATTCCAATAACGTCATGGCTCACGAGTTCGGGCATGTCCTCGGGCTCATGCACGCGGACAGTCTGCAGTGCGGCAGCGGCGCTTCCGACGTCGCATCGAACGGCTCCGGCGGGTTTGCCGATACGAGCTGCAGCATCCGCGAATACGCTGACGCGATGGATCTGATGGGATTTGCCCAGCCGGATCTTCCCACCATCAGCTCCAGCCTCTGGGACTATGGCAGCTTTGGCCGGGGGGACGAGATTCTTGATGCCGGTGTGGCAGCCGGGACCAAGAGTTACACTCTGAAAGCCTGGGCCGGCACGGATGCAAACCGGGCGGTCAAATTCACCGATCCGAAGAGCGGTGAGGTCTATTACCTGGAACTTCGCCTCCCTGTCGGTTACGACACAAAGCTCGCGGTCAACGGCAACCGGGGCGTCAAAGTAGTACAGCGCGGCGGCGCCACCGTGGCCAGCTCGCTGATTCTCCCGCCGAATACGCGCCCGTTCGCGGGGTATTACAACCCGAACCTCACCTGGCAGGCCGGCAGCACCTTCACCACCCATGCTGGAACGAAGGTGTCCGTGGATTCAATTTCCAGCACGTCGGCGCAGGTAAGGATAATTGCCAGCCCGCCCATGCCACAAGGTGTAATTGACAGCGTCACTGTGGCCAAAACGGGTAGCAAGGTTTCGTTGAAGGTTCGCGGCTGGGCAATTGACATGGCTGACACGAAGGCCGCCATACCTGCCCACGTGTACGTTACGGCGCCCGATGGCACAAAAACGAGCTTCGCCACCGTCGCTGGCGTTGCCCGCCCGGATGTGGCTCAGGTCATGGGGTTCGGTGCCAATCACGGCTACGAAGCAACGACGGTGATTTCCCAGCCGGGCCAGTACGAGGTCTGCGTTTACGCGATCGGCAAGAATGCCAATCCTCAATTGGGGTGTAAGACATTGCTCGCTGATGGTTCGCCATCGCCGGTTGGGTATGTTGACTCAGCTGTCGTCGCCCGAACGGGCAGCGGAGCTTCGATTGCGGTCAGTGGGTGGTCCTACGACGGCGGGACACCGTCGGCCTCGATCCCGGTCCATGTTTACGTAACTTCCCCTGACGGTGCGACAAAAAGCTACCCATTCACAGCTAACCAAGCGTATCCGGGGGTGAATAAAGTGTTCGGTGTTGCCGGCAACCACGGTTTTAAAGCCGTGGTTCCGATCTCGGCGGCCGGATCCTATCGTGTTTGCACCTACGGTCTGGCGGTCTCAGCGTTTTCCTACGGTAACAGTCTGCTTGATTGCCGGAATGTGCTCGCCGAGGGGGCGCCCGCACCCGCAGGTTATGTGGATTCCGCCGTTGTGACGAACACGGGCAGCGGCGCATCGCTTGCGGTTAGTGGGTGGTCCTACGACGGCGGGACACCGTCGGCGTCGATCCCGGTCCATATTTACGTGACATCCCCTGACGGTGCGACAAAAAGCTACCCGTTTACGGCTAACCAAGCGTACCCGGGGGTGAATAAAGTGTTCGGTGTTGCCGGCAGCCATGGTTTTAAAGCCGTGGTGCCGATCTCGGCGGCCGGATCCTATCGTGTTTGCACCTATGGTCTGGCGGTCTCAGCGTTTTCCTACGGTAACAGTCTGCTTGATTGTCGGAATGTGCTCGCCGCTGGCACGCCCGCACCTGTTGGTTATGTGGACTCGGCCATCGTAACGAAATCGGTCGGCGCGGCGTCGATTGCGGTTAGTGGTTGGTCCTATGACGGCGGGGCGCCGTCGTCGTCGATCCCGGTGCATGTTTACGTCACGTCCCCCGACGGTGCGACAAAAAGTTACCCCTTTACCGCGAATCAGGCGTATCCGGGCGTTAATCAGGTGTTTGGTGTTGCCGGTAAGCACGGTTTCAAGGCCGTAGTCCCGGTCTCCGCGGCCGGCGACAATCGCGTATGTGTGTATGGCCTCGCTGTTGCACCGCTGTCGACGGGTAATAGCCTGCTGGACTGTAAAACCGTGAACTCCGGAGTTGCCGCCCTGACGGTCGGATACCTCGATTCGGTGTCAGTTAGCCAAACGGCTAAGGGGGCGACGATTAGCGCAAACGGATGGACCGCGGATCGAGACATGCCTGCCGCGAGTATTGCGGTCCACACCTACCTCAGCTATCCGGATGGAACCCGGATCGGTTACCCATTTGTCGCCAACGGAAGCAGACCGGATGTGAACCAGATCATGGGAATGCCAGGGAACCACGGTTACAGCACCAGCGTGAACGTGACCAAGGAAGGTACATACAAAGTGTGTACCTACGGGATCGGCATTTCACCATTCAGCTTGGGAAACCCCGAACTGGGGTGTAAATCCGTCACGTATAAACGGACGTAGGCTCTTCTTTGCCTTAGGGGCGCCCCGCAAACTCCGGAACCGGGGTAACCGGGCGTTTATCCACAAGGACGGCGGAACGCCTAGACCGGGCCCCTGATCTGCCCTAGGCTCACAGCCAGAGCCCCGAACAGGGGCCCGGTTCGTTGGAGGGAACGCCGGGTAAATCATGGATGCTGTCAGCGTGGTCGAGGACGAGGTGAGGGAACTGATCCGTCGCCGCGGGCTGGACCCGCTGCGGCAGGTGGCCGAGGTCCGTCGTCTCGTGGATGCGGCAGTCAATGACTATGACGAGCGTTCCCTGCTGGGTGCTGTCCCTCCGCTGGGGAAGACGGACTCCGCACGGCAGATAGTTTTTGATGCAGTAGCAGGATTCGGCGCCTTGCAGCCCTTTCTGGACGATGACTCGATCGAGGAAATCTGGATCAACGCGCCGACGGAAATCTACGTGGCCCGGAACGGCGAGTCCGAGTTAACCTCGCTGACCCTCACTGACCAGCAGATCCGGGACCTGGTGGAACGGATGCTCAAAAGCTCCGGTCGGCGTCTGGATCTGAGCTCACCGTTCGTCGATGCCGCATTGCCGGACGGCTCCAGGCTACACGTGGTGATCCCTGATGTGACGAGGGTGCATTGGGCGGTGAATATCCGTAAGTTCATCGTCAAGGCCAGCAGGCTCGACCATTTGGTGCGGCTCGGTTCGCTGAGTCCGCAGGCGGCCCGGTTTCTGGGTGCTGCGGTGAGCAGCGGGTTGAACATTCTGGTGTCCGGTGCAACCCAGGCCGGTAAGACCACCATGCTCAATTGCCTGGGTGCCAGCATCGGATCGCGCGAACGAGTCGTGACGGTGGAGGAAATCTTTGAACTTCAGCTTCCGCTTCGCGATGTGGTGGGTCTGCAATGCCGACAACCAAATCTGGAAGGGCTCGGTGAGATTCCGCTGCGGCGCCTCGTCAAGGAGGCGCTGCGGATGCGGCCCGACCGGCTCATCGTGGGTGAAGTTCGCGAAGCGGAGAGCCTGGACATGCTGATTGCTCTGAACAGCGGCCTGCCCGGGATGTGCAGCATCCATGCGAATTCCGCGCATGACGCGGTGACGAAGCTTTGTACCCTCCCGTTGTTGGCGGGAGCCAACATTAGTGCCTCCTTCGTGGTGCCGACGGTGGCTTCCTGCATCGACCTGGTGGTCCACTGCGTCCGGCTGCCCAACGGCCGCCGGCAGGTCTCGGAAATCCTCTTCCTGGGCCGGCGGGTGGAAAACGGCGTCATCGAATCAGGCACCGTCTTCGCCACGACCAGCGCCGGGCTCCAGGCCGTGGCCGCCTCCATGCCTTCGCCGGAAAAGTTCGCCGCCGCCGGGTACGATGTCGCGGCGCTGCTGGAGGCCGGCTGATGTCCGCGGCCGTTGGTCTGCTCGCCGGACTGGGCTTGTTCCTGATCTGGTGGTCCTGCTGGCAGGTGCCCCGGCGTACCGGGCGTCGGGAGCGGGTGGACCGCATCCATGAACTGCTGCTGCGCGCGGGTGTCGAAAGGGTCAGTTCCACCGGGCTGCTTTTCAGCTGCGTTTGTCTGGGACTTCTGGCGGTGCTGGTGTTTTACCTGCTGACGCGCTCATTGCCAATTGCGCTGTGCTTCGGCCTCTTTGGCGGTTATCTCCCGCTCGCGGCCGTACGTTGGAGAGCACGACGGCGGACGGCCGTGCTCCGGCAGCTGTGGCCCGATGTGGTGGACCATTTGCGTTCAGCCATCCGAGCCGGTCTGTCCCTGCCCGAGGCACTGATTCAGCTGGGGGACAAGGGGCCGGAGGAGCTGCGTCATTTCTTCATCGATTTCGGCTCCGACTACCGGGCCGGCGGCCGGTTCGACCATTCGCTGACGATACTCAAGGACAGGCTGGCGGATCCCGTTGCGGACCGGATCGTTGAAGCCCTGCGCCTCACCCGCGAGGTAGGGGGCACGGACCTCGGCCGATTGTTGGGCACGCTCGCCGAATTCCTGCGGGACAACGCCCGGACCCGAAGCGAGCTGGAGGCCCGGCAATCGTGGACGGTGAATGCGGCACGGCTCGCTGTTGCGGCGCCGTGGCTGGTTCTGATGCTTCTGGCAACCCGTCCCGAGGCGGTCTCGGCCTATAACTCCGCCGCCGGTTGGCTGGTCCTGACGGGCGGCCTTTTCGTCTCAGTCATCTGCTATCGCGTAATGCTTGGAATCGGCACCCTGCCCGCGGACGAGCGGGTCCTCCGATGACAACTGCCATTTCCCTTGCGGTGGTTTCCGGACTGGTCCTTGGGGCCGGCCTCTGGCTGGTCCTGGTCAGGCTGCCTTTCATGCGCCAGCCCAGCTTTGCGCAGCGCATCGAACCACAGCTGCGTTCCGTAGTGCGGCAATCCCGGCTGCTGCACGACGCCGACGGGCCGGAGGTGCTTTTCGGTCCACTCGAGCGCATTCTTCGCGCGATGACGGTCGATGCCGTGCGTTGGCTGGGCCGTTTCAATATCGGCACGGCGGCCCTGACGGCACGGTTGCAGCAAGCCGGTCAACGCCACACCGCACTCGATTTTCGTGCAGGCCAGCTCATCTGGGCGGCGGCAGGATTCATCCTGGCCGTAGTGGCTGCGCTGCTGTCCGCGGCGGGGGGACGGCTTAATCTGCCGTTGGCCCTCCTTAGCGCCGTAGCTCTGCCGGCCGCCGCGTTTGTTATCAAGGACTACCTGCTGTCAGTCCGGATCAAGCGCCGCGAACGACGCATCATCGCCGAATTCCCGAGTCTGGCCGAGCTGATGGCGCTCGCTGTCAGCGCCGGAGAAAGTGCCACCGGCGCACTTGAAAGGGTCTGCCGGTCCTCCCGAGGTGAGCTGGCCGGCGAGTTCGGCCAGGTACTGGCACAGACGCGCAGCGGGATCCCGCTGGGACAGGCCCTAACGGGACTGTCCCAGCGCAGCCGGCTGGTGCCCCTGGTGCGCTTTGTGGACGGCGTCATCGTGGCCATCGAACGCGGTACCCCGCTGGCTGACGTGCTCCGTGCCCAGGCCCAGGACGTCCGTGATACGGCGAAGCGGGAACTGATGGAGTCCGCGGGTCGGAAAGAGATCGCCATGATGGTGCCGCTTGTCTTCGGAGTGCTTCCATTGACCATTATTTTCGCGGTTTTCCCGGGGCTTGCGCTGCTCCGGCTCGGTTTCTAATGCAGGGACAGACAGGTACGAAAATGACTGACAACTCGCAAGGGGGTAATCCGATGAAACACCTGAAACCGGCGCCGTTGGTATGGCTCGTCGCGTTCTGTACACTCGCGACGCTTTTGACGCGGCGCGGTTCGGCCCGCATCTCTGGCGCGCCGTCGTCGTCCGGCACCGTGGACGACGACGGCGGCCACGACCCCGGTGACCGCGGCGATGTACCCGGCTGGGTCATGATCACATTGATGTCCGCGGTGCTGGTGGCCGGATTGTTGGCCATTGCCGGTCCCGCTCTGGAAGGGCTCTTCAACCAGGCCATCAGCCAGGTCAACAAGGGCGGATGATACCGAAATGAAGGCGATGACACGGCGATGGAGAACCGTGTCCGTGCCGGAAGCGGGAACCGTGTCCGGGTCCGAAGCGAGAAGTAGAATGTCCGTGCCGGAAGGCACAGCCGGGATGTGCTGCGGCGGCACGCCCCGACCAGGCTCGGACGCCGAATCGGGATCCGCCGTGGTGGATTTTGTTTTGGTCGGGGCACTTCTGACGGTGCTCTTTCTGGCCGTTGTCCAGTTGGCCCTGGTGCTGCACGTCCGCAATACTGCGGTGGATGCGGCCGCCTCTGGAGCGAGATACGGAACGCTCGCCGATCGGGGAGCGGCGGACGCGAAGACACGCACGGAGCAGCTGATCTCGGCAGCTCTGAGCCCGGACTATGCCAAGGAGGTTACGGTTACGGAAGAGATGTATCTCGGCATCCGCACACTCAAAGTGACCGTGCGGAGCCCGCTGCCCGTGCTTGGGCTGATCGGACCGGGATCGGCACTGGAGGTGTCCGGGCATGCCGCGCTCCAGCCGTAATACGATGGGGAGGACGTTCCTGCGACAGCGGTTGGCAGGATGCCGAGGGGCAGGAAACCAAAAGACCGGAGTCCGGGGCGCCGAAGATGAACGGATCGACGACCGGACTCCCGGAGTCTCAGAGCAGGGGAACGCTGTGGTGGAGTTTGTTTTCCTAGCTGTACTTCTGATGATTCCCGTGGTGTATCTGGTGATTACCGTGGGACAGATGCAAGGTGGCGCTTATGCCGTCACCGGTGCTGCGGATCAGGCCGCCAAGGTGTATGTTTCCGCACCCGATCCGGCATCCGCGCGGGCGGCTGCGGAGGAAGCGGTCCTGCTGGCTATGGCGGACCATGGCTTCAGTGACGGCAGAGCGCGGTTGGACATCAGTTGTGAGCCCGCGGGCTGCCTCAGCCCGGGAGCGCTTGTCACGGCGACGGTCACGCTTGCCGTCCCGCTGCCGCTTGTCCCGTCGCTGCCAGGCGGAGCCTTGACGGCAGCGACGGTGGATGCGGCCGCGAGTCAGATTGTCGGCCGATTCCGGTGACGGAGGGCCAGCATGGGAGTATCGGCGTTCGCGCGCGGGTTCGAAGTATCTGCAGCCAGCCGCACCCGCGCCGTCCCAACGGCGATGCCGAGAGCGGCGAGCTGATGGTGATGATCATCGGTTACGTAGTCCTGGCCCTGCTGCTGGTCACCGTGGTGGCGGCTGTTTCGAGCGTGTACCTCGGACATAAGAAGCTCCTGTCCGCAGCAGACGGAGCAGCCGTGGCCGCGGCGGACAGCTTCACCCTCTCCGGGGTGGCTGGAAACTCCGGGGCCCCGGTCACCATTTTGTCCGGCGACGGTGTGCGGGCGGCGGCTTCCGCCTACCTGAACCGGAACAGCAGCTACAGGCACATTTCCGGGCTGACCCTCGGCGGCGGAACCGGGACCGCGGACGGGCGGACCGCCCGCGTGACGTTGGCCGCCGTCGTCCATCCGCTTTTTATCAATTTCCTGATTCCGGACGGAATCGCCGTTACCGCCACGAGCACGGCGCGCTCGCAGTTGACCCGTTGATGCCCGGTCCCGGCATCCCTGTCCTGCACGCTGGTCCGGCAAGTCATTTCCGGTGATGCCGTAGGCTTGAGGATCATGGCTGAAATCGATTTTGCTGCAGAAATCCGTGCGCTCCGCGCCACCTACCTCTCCATAGAGCAGGTGTCCGAAGTGGACGCGCTCAAGGAATCCATCGAAGATCTGAGCGACCAGGCCGGGACGCCGAACCTGTGGGATGACCCCGCGGCGGCGCAGAAGATCACCTCACGGCTCTCGCACGCGCAGTCCAAGCTGGAAAAGCTTGAGTCGTTGCAGGCCCGGATCGATGATCTGGAGGTCCTGGTCCAGCTCGCGCAGGAAGAGAACGACGCCGACACGCTGGCCGAGGCGGCGAAGGACTTGCCCGTGCTGCGGAAGGCGCTGCAGGAGCTGGAGGTAGTCACGCTGCTGGCTGGCGAATACGACGAGCGCGAAGCCGTGGTGACAATCCGTTCCGGCGCGGGCGGCGTGGACGCGGCGGATTTTGCCGAAATGCTGCTGCGGATGTACCTGCGCTGGGCCGAGCGCCACGGTTATCCGACAACGGTGATGGACACCTCCTATGCGGAGGAAGCTGGACTGAAATCCGCCACGTTTGAAGTGAAGGCCCCGTACGCTTTCGGCACGCTGAGCGTGGAGGCGGGCACGCACCGGCTGGTGCGCATCAGTCCCTTTGATAACCAGGGCCGCCGGCAGACGTCATTCGCGGCCGTGGAAGTCATTCCGCTGATCGAACAGACGGACAGCATCGATATACCAGATAATGAAATCCGGGTGGATGTGTTCCGCTCCTCGGGCCCCGGCGGGCAGTCCGTGAACACCACGGATTCCGCAGTGCGCCTGACCCATATCCCGACGGGCACTGTGGTTTCCATGCAGAACGAGAAATCGCAGCTGCAGAACCGGGCGGCGGCGCTGCGGGTGCTGCAGTCGCGCTTGCTGCTGCTCAAGAAGGCCGAGGAGGACGCCGAAAAAAAGCTGCTGGCCGGCGACGTGAAGGCATCTTGGGGCGATCAAATGCGTTCCTACGTGCTCAATCCGTATCAGATGGTCAAGGATCTGCGAACCGAGTACGAGGTGGGCAATACCTCGGCTGTGCTTGACGGCGAGATTGACGACTTTATTGACGCCGGCATCCGCTGGCGTGCGGATAACCGCAATGCCGAGGCGCAGTAGCGGCGCCGTTGGCCGAACGCCACGGCTCCCGCCCGAAGTGTCACCGCTTCCGACCGAATGCCACGGCTCCCCGTCCGTAGCGTCACCGATTCCTGAGGTGAGCACACTGCAGCGCGTGGTGAGCGGTGGCGCCTCAGCGTGCGGTGAGCGAGCCGGCGTACAGATCCAGCAGGGCCGGAAGGCCGCCGTGCTCACGGGCCCGGCGCTGACGCGCGGAGCCCGTGCCGTGCTCCGCGATACGCGCCAGCCCGTCGGCGACGAAGCCGGAATCGTCCGTTGCGTGCAGGGCCGCCTCCACCGTCTTGACCAAGGTGGTGAGCACCTCGGGCGCGGGTGCCAAGTGCCCGGTTTCCGGGTGGACAAGCTGCCCGCGGAGGCCATGCCGGGCCGCCTGCCACAGCGAAGCGTCGAGGATTTCCGGGGTGAATTCCTCGGCGTTCTGCCACGAGTCACTCAGCGCGGCTGTCACCAATGCCCGGAGCAATACCGCCAAGAGCACGGAATCGTGTGCCTCAAGCTGGGCATCGCAGGCGCGCACCTCCAGGGTGGGATAGTTCTCCGACAACCGGGCCACCCACGTGATCACACCCCTGTCTAGGATGACTCCCGTGTCCACCAGGTGCTGGACCCGCGCTTCGTAATCGGCGCCGTTCTTGAAGACCGGAGGCAGCCCCTGAACCGGCCAGCGCCTGTAGCTCACGGTGCGCCAGCTTTCGAAGCCGCTGTCCCGGTCCCGCCAGAACGGCGAGTTAGCGCTGAGCGCCACAATGGCGGGCAGCCAGGGCCGGATCCGGTTCAGGGCCATCACACCGGCGTCCTTGTCAGGGATCTGGATGTGGACATGCAGTCCGTTGATGTACTGATCCGCAACGATGGCACGGGCGCTGTCCCGCATCTGGTGGTAGCGACGCTTATCCGTGACCTCTGGCGGGGCCTCCGCCATGCGGGGTGCGGTTCCCGTGCCCGCGGCGCGGGCCAGGGATTTGTACGCCGCCTTGGCCAGCTGGCCGCGGAATGCCAGCAGTGACTGGAGTGCTTCGTCGGCCGTGGTGCACGGGGGAGTGGATGTTTCCAGCTGGCAGGTCAGCAGTTCCGGCTGAATATCGTCGTCGTCCACTTGCCGCGACGCCTGCAGGAAACCACTGACCGTCGCGCTGCTGAACTTCGGCAGACCCGTGGTGGAATCCACCAGCAGGTACTCTTCCTCGATCCCGAAGGTGACCATGGCTGCTCCTCTCCAGTGCAGGGCCGGACAATGGCGGCCCTGGCAACGGCCGTTCGGGCGGTAGGGCCGTGACAACGTCACGAGCCTATCGGAGGCACCGAAATGTTACACACAGGTCTCGTCCAGGACGACACGCCCCTCGGGCTGCACGGGATCGGCGCGGGCGAGTGTCTATAGTCGATAAGCCGGTGGTTTCTTCCCCAAGCCAATACCCCAGCACCGGCCTGTCAGAATTCGCGCTGACTGGGTCCAGAAGAGCCATGATTCGTTTCGATAACGTCACCAAGATTTATGACCAGAAGACCCGTCCGGCCTTGGACTCGGTCTCCCTGGAAATTGACCGCGGGGAGTTCGCCTTCCTTGTCGGTGCCTCTGGCTCCGGCAAATCCACGTTCCTGCGCCTGGTGCTGAAGGAAGACCATGCCACCCGCGGCGCCGTGTATGTCGCTGGGCAGAACGTGGCAAATATTTCCAGCTGGCGCGTGCCCAAGCTGCGCCGCGGCATCGGCGTCGTGTTCCAGGACTTCCGGTTGCTGCCCAATAAGACGGTCTTCGCCAATGTGGCCTTTGCCATGCAGGTGATCGGCAAAAGCCGTGACATCATCCGCGAGACCGTGCCCGAGGTGCTCAAGACCGTCGGGCTTGAGGGCAAAGAGAACAGGCTCCCGCACGAGCTCTCTGGAGGCGAGCAGCAGCGCGTGGCAATCGCGCGCGCCGTCGTCAATAAGCCCGCCATCCTGCTGGCTGACGAACCCACCGGAAACCTGGACCCCACCACCTCGCTGGGCATCATGAAGGTGCTGGACAAAATCAATCAGAACGGCACCACCGTAGTGATGGCAACGCACGACGACGACATCGTCAACTCGATGCGCAAGCGGGTCATCGAACTGCGCAACGGCGTGGTTCTCCGCGACGAGGCCAAGGCCTTGTACACGTCGATGATTCCCGTGGTCCAAGCCGCAGGGTCCGACCGTGAACCGTCCGCGGAGGCCCCGGAGTGAGACTTGCTTTCATCCTCAGCGAAATCGGCGGAGGTCTTCGCCGGAATGTTTCCATGGTCGTTTCCGTCATTCTGGTGACCTTTGTGTCACTGACGTTTGTCGGTACGGCCGGCATGCTGCAGATGCAGATCAACCAGATGAAGGGCTACTGGTACGACAAGGTCCAGGTTGCCGTCTTTCTCTGCGTTGACACCTCGACCTCCCCGACTTGCGCCTCCGGACCGGCCACGGACGAGCAGAAAAAGAACATCGAAACCCTGCTGGATTCCGCCGCCGTGAAACCGTACGTGACCAGCTGGGCCTACGAGTCACAGCCGGACGCGCTGAACCACTTCAAGGAGCAGTTCGCGAATTCGCCGATCGTTGATTCGGTCACCGCGGATCAGCTGCCGGCATCGTTCCGGATCAACATGGTCAATCCGGAGAAGTACGAGATCATCAATGAGACCTTCTCGGCGACGCCCGGGGTGGAGACGGTGATTGACCAGCGGCAGCTGTTGGAGCGGCTCTTCTCCGTGATGAACATAGCCTCCCTGGTGGCGGTGGGCATCGCCGGGCTGATGATTGTCTGTGCCATCCTGCTGATCGCCACCACCATTAAGCTGTCCGCCTTCAGCCGACGCCGGGAAACCGGGATCATGCGGCTGGTCGGGGCCTCGAAGGCAGTGATCCAGCTGCCCTTTGTGATGGAAGGAGTGGTCGCGGCCGTGATCGGTGCCGTGCTGGCATCCGGGACAGTCTGGGCGGTGGCCAAGTTCTTTATTCAGGACTATCTGGCGGACCAGTACAAGGACACGGCATTTATCTCCGCCAACCAGGTGCTGATCCTGACGCCGGGGCTGATAGTGCTGGGGATCCTGCTGGCCGGGGTATCCTCGCTATTGACCCTGCGTAAGTATCTGAAGGTTTAGCCTGTTGATCATCGAGGAGAAAATTTCCATGCGCCAGTTGTCCCGGCAGGAGCGCTCCGGCCACGGCATGCTGCGCCGCCGTGCCGTCGGGGCCGCGGTGGCGGCAGTGCTGGCTGCCGGACTGCTCGGAGCCGTACCAGCCCAGGCAGATAACCTCGATGACCAGGCCCAGGCGCTGCAGAATCAGGCGAACGAGGTGGAATCATCCTTGGAGTTTCTCGACGCCGGCATCGCCACTGCCGCTGCCAACCTCACGTTGTACCGCGGCCAGTTGCCCGGTGCGCAGGCCGCGCTTTCGGATGCCCAGGCCCGGGTCAGCATTGCCACTTCAGAGGTGGAGGCGCTGGCGGCCCGCGTGGATCTTGCGCAGCAGAACAAGGATAAGATCAGTTCGCAGATCCAGTCAGATAAGCAGAAATTGATTGACACTAAGAAGCTGATCGGGCAGATCGCGGCCCAGTCCTACAAATCCGGGGGAGTTCCCCCGAACCTGAGCCTTTTCTTCGGCTCCAGCGCCAACGGAAACCTGGCGGACGGCATGGACCTGGCGGACCAGGCAATGCGGAGCCAGAATTCGGTGTTGGACAAGCTCTCCCAGCAGAACGCCACGAACGTGAATTCGCAGGCACGGCTGGTGGCCGTGGAAGCGGAAATCAAGGATCTCAAGGGTAAGGCGGATGCGGCGCTGGCAGCCGAAAAGACCGCCATGGCCGACGCCGCGGCCAAAAAGGCGGCGGTGGATAAACTGATCACCGATGCCGCTGCGCTGGATGCCGAGCTGACCGCCAAGAAGCCTCAGATCCAGGCCCAGATGGCCGCCGTCAAAGCGCAGCAGGATGACGTGGCGGCCCAGATCTCCGAGCGTCAGCGCAAGGAACGCGAAGCCGCCGCGGCGGCAGCTGCAGCGGCGGCAAGGGCGCAGGGCAATACCGGGTACGTGGCCCCGCCGCCGGGGAATCCCTCGGCCTTCGGACTGGCACATCCCTTTGCCGCCAACATTCCCATTACCTCCGGGTACGGCTGGCGTGCCGTTCCAGCCGGCACCATGGACTTTAACGGCACCGGCTCCTATCTGCACAGCGGCATCGACTTCGGTGCACCGTGCGGAACCCCGATCTACGCGCCCGCCGCCGGTAACGTTGTCCTGGCGGGACAGACAAATGTGGTCACCGGCGGCGGGAACGTGCTGTGGATCAGCCACGGCGTGGTGCAAGGCAACGCGCTGATGACGGTCTACTACCACAACAGCTCCGTGCTGGTCTCGGTGGGACAGCACGTGGAGGCCGGCCAGCTGGTCGCGTACTCCGGCAGCACCGGCAACTCCACCGGCTGCCACGCGCACTTCGAAACCTGGCTCAATGGCTCGCCGGTGGACCCGATGACCATTCTGGGCCGCTAGAGGAACGCCGCGGTCCGCTGGCGTAGACTGGTTCACCACTGGACCTTGCCGGTCCAGCGCCCGACCGTAAAATCAATCAGGACACCCGAGGAGTAATGCCGTGCCTAAAGAAAGTGGCCGCAAGGTGGTGGCCACCAACCGCAAGGCCCAGCACGACTACCACGTGATGGATACCTACGAGGCCGGACTGGTGCTGATGGGCACCGAGGTCAAGTCCCTGCGCGAGGGCCGTGCCTCCCTGGTGGACGGCTTTGCCACCCTCTACAACGACGAGCTCTGGTTGGAATCCGTGTACATCCCGGAATACCTCAACGGCAGCTGGACCAACCACTCGGCCCGCCGCCGCCGGAAGCTGCTGCTGCACCGTGAGGAGCTGGAGAAAATCACGCACAAGACACGTGAATCCGGTTTCACCATCGTCCCGCTGCAGCTGTACTTCCTGGACGGCCGGGCTAAGGTGGAAATCGCGATCGCCAAGGGTAAGAAAGACTACGACAAGCGCCAGACGCTGCGCGAAAAGCAGGACAACCGCGAAGCCCTGCGCGCCATGCGGGAGAAGAACCGCAGCTAGATGCCGGCACTGGAGCAGTTTTTCGGAACCTGGGCGCTGGATCCCTGGGCGCTGGCGCTCGTACTGGCGGCCGCACTGTTGTATGGCACCGGCCTGGTACGTGCCCGGGCCGCCGGCATCCGATGGCCGTTATGGCGGGTGCTCAGCTTTTATCTGCTGGGTCTGGGCAGCTTCGCCTGGATTTCCTTCGGATTCCTGGGCACCTACTCGTCCGACTTGCGCTGGGCCTTCTCGGTCCGGCTGGCACTGTTGCTTTTCGTCGTTCCGATCCTGCTCTCGCTGGGTCTGCCGCTCGGACTGACTCAGGCGGCCATCGCCAATCCCAGCCTCCGCCGACGGCTGAGCGTGCTGGGCCGGTGGCCGATGAAGTTCTTCGGTAACGCAGTCATTGCCCCACTGGTGGGTCTGCTGCTGTTCTCCGCGATGCTCACGCCGCTGGCCGGAGTTGCCAGACTCAGCCCGCTGGCGGAGGGGATGCTGAGCGTGGGCATACCGCTGTTGGGGCTGCTGCTGGTGCTCCCGATCACCGAGGCCGGCACCCGGACCAGCACGTCGCTGCTGATGCTGCAGTTTGTGTTTGCCTTCATCGAGCTGCTGGCGGACGCCATCCCCGGCATTCTGCTCCGGTTGAACAGTGCAGTGCTGGATGGGGCCGCCGATGTGACCGGCGCCCGGCCGGCGTGGTTCCCCAACCCACTGCGGGACCAGCAGCTGGCCGGGGACTGGCTCTGGTTCATCTGCGAGGCCGCGGACCTGCCGATCATCATCCTGCTCTTTGTCCGCTTCTCCCGGACGGACAAAGGGGAACGCAAGGAACTCGATGAGATGAGCGACGACGAAATGGACGCGCTCAACGAGGCGCACCTGCGCCAGCGCGGCTAGCTCCGCAGCGGTCGGCCGTAGGCTGGGCGGGAGGCATGAGGGGCGCACGGACTGAAAACCACACGCAATGAAACTTCACGCCATGAAACTGCACGGAATGAAACTGCACGGAATGAGACTGCACGGAATGAGACTGCACGGAATGAGACTGCACGGATTTGAAACCACACAGAATAAGACTGCACCGCCGTGAAACGCATTAGTCGCCGCAGGTGGGCCGCCCTGGCGACCGGTGTCGTGGTCCTCTTGGCCGTCGTGTTGTCCATCAGCGTCATGTCGCTGGGTGCCTCTGGACCGGGGCGGCCGGGGGCCGGCGGCTCAGGCGCACCGTCCGCTTCGCCGTCGGCCACGGTTTCCGGGAGCCGGACGGCGGTGCCGCCCGCTTCTGTCCCGGCCGCAGGCACCGCTCCGGTAGCGGGCACGACGGCGCCCGGCCAGCCGCCGTCGTCGGCCCCCGTTTCAGCCCAGCTCGCCGCCGCACAGCAGCGACTGGCAACCATGACGCCCGAGCAGAAGGTCGGGCAGGTGCTCATGGTGAGCTCGCCCGTGACCGGCCCGGACGCGGCCGCGCTGACCGCTCTGACCAGTTACCATGTGGGCAACGTCTTCCTGAAGGGCCGCGGCTACGACGGAACCGCCGCCGTCGCCGGCGTGGTGGCGTCGCTGAAGGCCCAGGTTTCGGCCCAGAGCACCGCTGGGGTCAGTCAGTTCATCGCCACCGACCAGGAGGGCGGCATGGTGCAGATCATGAACGGCCCGGGCTTCTCCGCGATGCCGGCCGCGATTGACCAGGGCGCCCTTGATCCCGTACAGCTGCGCGCGGATGCCCGGCTCTGGGGCAGTCAGCTGGCCGGCGCCGGTATCAACGTTAATTTTGCCCCCGTGCTCGACACCGTCCCCAGCGCCGGCTTTGCCCCCGCCAATGCACCGATCGGGCACTTCGGACGCCAATACGGTTTCACCCCCGAAGCGGTTTCAGCCCACGGAACCGCCTTCGCCAACGGCATGGCCGACGGCGGGGTGGCCGCCGTCGCCAAACATTTCCCGGGCCTGGGCCGGGTGACAGCGAATACGGACACCAGCAGCGGCGTCGTGGACGGCACCACCGTCCGGAACGATCCGTTCATCGCGCCGTTCCGGGACGCCGTGCGGGCCGGCGTGCGCTGGATGATGATCTCCAACGCCGACTACCCGGCCATCGACCCGGCGCGGATGGCCCCGTTCTCCTCCGTCATCATGGACGGCATGGTCCGTGGCGACCTCGGCTTCAGCGGCATCATCGTCTCCGACGACATCTGCGACGCCGTGCAGCTCTCCCCGGTGGCGCCCAGAGACCGGGGCGCCGGTTTCATCGCAGCCGGCGGCACTATGGCACTGTGCACGAACCAGACGATCCTGCCGCAGCTCTACCACGGCATGCTGGACCGGCAGACCGCGGATCCGGCCTTCGCTGCAATGGTGGACGCCGCCGCGCTTAAGGTCCTGGAGGTCAAAGCGGAGAGCGGCCTTCTCCCGCGCTGACCTGCCGGGCGCACCGGGCACGGCTGGTATGGCCGGATCGAGGGGCAGAATCAATGGCGGCCCGGGGCCCGGGCCGGGGAACGAGCCCGGGGCCAGAGCCGGCCGGGCCGGGAATACATGGCCGCGCCATGTGCGTTATACTGAGTAATCCGCTGGTGCCGCAAGCACCATCGGGGTTTGATAACACAACATGGGGATGACTGGTTTCGACGGTGTTCGTCGCGACAGGTGAAGCGGGCCGAGGATACAGGGTTATCTCGTAAACGCTCTCTGTAAACCAATAAGTGCCAAAACATCGCGCACTGACTTCGCTCTTGCTGCCTAAGCAGTAAGACAGTCCGTCAGACCGGGTCTGCTCTCGCCCCGGATCCTGGCGTCATTTAGAGGGCCACTGCTCTACGCCTTTGTTACAGGGGCATAGGGGACACTTATGTAACTGAGCCTGGCAGCTACTCGTTTGCAGGATAGCTGGGGCTGAGAAAAACCGACGCAAACTGCGCCCGGAGAAGACCTGACAACACAACATCGGACGGGGGTTCAATTCCCCCCATCTCCACAGGTATTATCGCAGGTCAGAGGCCCTTTTGGGTCTCTGGCCTGTTGACTTTGTCATCACTTTTGGGTTGTTGCTACCAGGAACTCTCCCTCGCTGTAGGGTCGCTGTGGGCCCGGTTGCTGGTTGCGGTAGGTGTCCCTCCCCTGCTGCAGTTGCCTTTGCTCGGTTTTCCTTACGCCACTTACATGGTTGTGTCGGGCGGCCGCCACATGACTGTCGGCCGGTACTCCGGCCTGGGCCGGTCAGGGCTCTGGTTCGCTTGCCGGCGACGCCGGTGACCTTGAGGCGGAAGCCGCAGCGTCGGGCATGCCGAACATCTCCAAAACGTTTGCGTCTGCGTCGCGATCGCCCCTTGCACGGGGGCGGACCGCGGGACATCCCGCTCGACTCGTACATCGGTGACCGCTCTACTTCGGCGGCCCGGTCTGCCCCGGCAGCCCCGGTGGCCTGGAAGTACCGACAGACGGACTTGGCCCAGCCCGGTCCGTTCGCCCGCGGGTGCGAAGTCCGGTGCCTTCCCACCACCAGGCCCGGAGTGCATTCAAGCACCGGGGCCTCCCTGAATCGCATCCCCTTGACCTCCGCGTCGACGAACGGCGAGGAGATGTTCCAACAGGCTGAAGTGGGAGTTCCCGGCAAAGCGCGCTGGCTGGTCCACTGACTGACTACTGAGGTCGTCCCATATGGGTGGCAAACAAGTTGCTACCACGGTCTCATGCTCGTGGCGAGCAACACCCGTACTCTGCTACCGGACACTTGAGGCCTACTCTTGGTACGCAATTGGACTGGCGCGGCGGAGGCCAAGAAGCGCGGCGCCTATGGCCCCGCCGAGGTCTCCGGCCTGTGAGATAAATATGGGTGGAACTGAGGCATATGTCTTCAGCTCGCCCAGCCGGGCCTCCAATGAATGGCCGTAGGCGCGGTAGTAGGACGCACCGCTTCCACCGAGTACGACGGCGGCCGATCGGTAGACAGTAAGCAGGTCTGCCAACCCGTCGGCGATGCGGCGGCCGTAGGCGTTGAAGAGTTCTCTTGCCGGTTCGTCGCCAGCAACGGACCGGTCGGATGCTATCTGGATGTCAGCCGGGCCGCCGGAGGGTTGCGAGAGGAGTCGGCCCGCTGCCTTTTGGAGCGCCGTACGTGAGGCGACCTGTTCCCAACATGACGCCCGGCCGCAGTAGCACGGCGTGCTTCCGCCGGCCACGCTCAGGTGGCCGGCCTCCGGGTGGACACCGTCGGCGCCCCGCACCGGTTCGCCGTGAACGAGGGCGCTGACTCCTACTCCGGTCCCCAGCGTGATCATGAGCAGGCTGGGGTAGTCGCGGGCTGCGCCGATGCTGGCCTCGCAGATGGCCGCTGTTACGGCGTCGTTGTCGATCGACACCGGGATTGAGTAGGCCTTGGTCAAACCGGCCACCAGATCGAGACCCATGAACGCCGGGAGGGTGTCCTGATTCCGGATGACTCCCGTGGCATCTACCGGGCCGCTGGCGCCGATGCCAATTGAGCGGACAGTGGCGCCGTCGGCGACACTGTTGACATGGTCTTCGATGAAGCTGACGGCGTCCGCGGGACTGGTCCGGATGGGCGTGGGCACCGTAACGTGCGCGAGGACGCGGCGGGAATCGTCCAGGACCACGAACCGGCTGCCCGTTCCGCCCAGATCGACGCCCACCGCCACGGCCGATGCGGCGCCTGGGTATGCGGTGTTCACAGTGCTGTTGTGACCTTGCTCCCGAAGGCGAATGCGCCCGGGACCACCTGGTTTACCCGGGCCAGTTGGACGGCGACCAGCTGTGCGGCGACCGCGCCGGTGGACAGCGACGCCAGCGAGGTGCCGCCACCCGCCTTGAGTGTTACTGCGCCGCGAACCGCGTTTGAGTACTTTAATGGCGTGTGCCAGGTGATCGTGCCCGATAACGCTTCGACGGCATCGAACCAGATCAGCCGGTACGAGAAAACCCGGGACGTCAACCAGTCCTATGCCGCGTTCCTGGAGCATTACCAGTGCGCGGCCGCCCCGACCAGAGCGGCCAGCCCTCAAGAGAAGGGGAACGTGGAGGCGGGGGTGAAGGTCGTGACGAATTGGGTCATCCATTACCTTGCCGACCGGCGCTTCGCGAGCCTGGATGAGTTGAACGAGGCTGTCGCGGAACAGGTGGAGATGATCAATGACCGGACGCCATTCCGTGGCGAGGCCCGGTCCCGCCGGGCCTGGTTCCGGGAGGCAGAACGTGCGGAGTTGATGGACCTGCCGGAGCATAGGTGGCAGCAGGTGGAGTGGCGGAAGGCGAAGGTCTCCCGGGATTGGCACGTGCAGGTCGACACGGCCAAGTATTCCGTGCCCCACCAGCACGCCGGGCAGGTCCTGGACGTGCGGATCGTCGGTTAGCAGGTCACGATCCTTGCCGACGGGGTCATCGTGGCAACCCACCGACGCGGCACGCGGCGCAACAGCTTTGTCACCGATCCGGCCCATGCACCCGCCGGATACGAGGACACGTCATTGTTGTGGACCCGAGCCTATTTTCTGAGGCAGGCGGCGAAGGTCGGACCTTACACGGTTGAAGCATCGACCCGGCTGCTGGACCGGTTGAAGATCGAGGCCCAGGGGTACCGGGCGTGCATGAACATCCTGGGCCTGGGCAAGGGCAACAACCGCAGCCTGCTGGAACAGGCCTGCCGCGCCCTCTGCACACAGGAGGTGCAGCGCCCGATCAGCTATACGGTGATCAAGCTTTTCAAGAGGGCAAAGACGATGTACAACAAGCGAAGCAAGTTGGTCCATGGACGGGACGAGGATTTCCCCTATGCTCTGGCCTACGACTACTGGAAGGACGCAGTCCAGTACGCCATTACGGCCTGGCGCCGTGTTCTTGAATCTGGCTCACTTCGGGAGCACAAAGATTCGGCTAACCGCGGGACGGAAGTTCTGATCAATGGTGTGTCACAATAACTGACCCCTACGGCACGTCTAGGCTCCTTTCACATCCCCCTGAGCTGTGGCCAGGTGGGTATAGCGTTCGCAGGCGACCTTCATCATTTCGACCGTTGCCGCCAAGACTAAGGCCAGGCTTCCGTAGCTGACAGTGACTCCGTAGGCTGCCCCCAGGTCGGTAGCTGTTCTCGCAACTTCGGTAAGTTCATTACTCATCAAGGTCGCCCATTGCTTCCCGTGGGCGTGACCGCTGGATAGCTGCCACGCGCCAAGCCAGGAGATGTCGGGATCCTCGTGGAGACGCTCCAGGTCCTTCAGCATCGCTGTTGTCTGCGGTATTTTGAGCTTTTTGACGTCTACGGAGCCAATACCTGCCAAGTCAGCGACTTCTTGCATCATCTTCGTGTAGTTCCTGATCCACTGATGGGCGGGGAATGCCATTTCCATCCGGAACTGGTATGCGTTGTGGTTCTCTCCCATTTGGGCGATGACGCGGCGATTGACCCGAAGTTTGGAGTTCGCCGGATTGAGCAGCCATAGCGCGCACGCGGTTGAATCCAAGGCGTTGCGAACCAAGGCGTACGGCCCATAAGGCCCCGACGTAATGTTGGCGCTGTTGTCATCCTCATCTACTACCAGCATCTGCCGCAGGCTTCGGAGGCATCCGAAGGCAACGACGAGCTGGGAATAGGCGAACTGTGACACGGGGTAGTTTGGAGCCTTGGCATTGTCTTTCGCCATTGGTGACCCTGCGTGCACTGTTGCGTATTTGCTCAGGGTCTCTTCCCACGAGGCTCAAGGTGCCGAAGGCCTGCATGATGCGCTGGGCAGCAAGGTTCTCTTTTTCGTCCGTCACTGCCTCGGCATCGGTAAATGAGGTCATATGGAGAATCTAATGCACGCATAGGTGGGGTCCCGCCACGGGCGTCGTATACGTGGGCGTACTTTTGGACGGCCGTCTCCTCTACGATGAAAGCGTGGCCGATGAAGGGAGACGTAGCGGTTCTTGACCGTTGATCAGGTGGCCCAAGAACTCGACGGCTCGGTGGTCCAGATCCGGGCGATGCTCGATATTGCCTTCAGCGTCTCGCGTAAGAGGTTGTACGCTGCGTCAATGAGCTATGGGAATTAAGTCTTCCGACGGCAAGCGTTACAACCCGGTATTCTTTTACCGCATGTCGATCACGCCGGTACCGATCTCGATACGGCTGGTCCGCGCCCCGATCGCCGCGAGCAAAGGGAACGGTGAGGCATGTTGCTGCGCGAAGTGGTGGACGGCGGAAGTAGGCGCCGTCCGCCCCCCAGCTCCTCGGCTGCGACAGCTAGGTCGATCGCCTGCAAAAGCGCGTCCGACGCGTTGCGGGTGCCGGACTCCGGGTGGTCGGTCCAACGGCCGAAGGACAGGAATCCGATGTTCTTCACACCAGAAGCCAGCATGATGGCGAGGGCTCCTATTCCCCGCGAGCTTGGGCCTGGCACCCCCTGTCGCGGCACGAACCGCGTTCGCCACGGTTGGAGATCCGGCCTGTCCGTCGCCTCCCTGGCGGGTTTCACACTCCCGACCGCGGCACTCTCTTAGACGAGCTGGCGCCGCGGCAGCCGGGTGCTGGTCTTGACCAGCATCAGGACCAGCGAAGCTAGCGGGAGTTTCCTAGCTAATTGGTTCGAAACTTGTGTTTGTGCAGGTCAGAGGCTCTTTTTGGGGCTTGGAAGTGTATGACCTAACTTTTCTTCGGGGCCAGCTTGGTGAGGTTGAAGATTTCG
>NZ_JASISR010000135.1 GCF_030063245.1 Paenarthrobacter sp. PH39-S1 | reverse complement strand
CTGGACCTAGTCACCCCGGCGACCCGGATCCGGGCCCTGGAAGGCAACCACCGCCTCCACCACAAATGGGAAATCTTTGATGCCCGCAAAAAGCGCTCTGTCACGGCCAACACCGCGATCGCGCGGGAACTCGCCGGCTGGTGCTGGTCCCTGGCCGCACCTCTCCAACAAAGCCAACACGGGCAAGGGGAACGCATGAACGCGGCCTAACAAACGTGCCCTCCGGGTCAGTGGCGGGCGTGGCGTGGCAGCACTTTGGGGCTAACTCGAGACCCAGCTATGAGCAAACGGCCCATCCCGTTGACACTCGATTCTAGACACCGATACGCCCCAGCCGAACAATCGTCATGCGGAAACCAACCCGCGCATATCAGCCTGACACTGCAGTCGAACACAAGACTCGCCAGCACGACCACCACACCCGGACGGCACCCAATGAGCGGCCCCCCTCATATCAGCCGGGAGCCGCTCACCACTGCCACTTGACAAACGTTCCCTCATA
>NZ_JASISR010000134.1 GCF_030063245.1 Paenarthrobacter sp. PH39-S1 | reverse complement strand
GCACCGGCGCAGCCACCGGAAACGCCGCCGAGGATGAGGCCGGCAGTGCGATAGCGTCGCTGGAGGAGCTCAATGCGTTGTTCACGTCCTGGGTGCAGATGACCTATCACCGCACCGTGCACTCGGGCACCGGGCAGACTCCACTGGCCCGGTGGGACGCGGGCTGGGAAAACCGGCGCCCCGACCGGCGGTCCCCGGAGGCTATTGCCGAGGCCTTCCGCTGGGCTGTCACCCGCAGAGTCACCAAAACCGCGACCGTCTCGCTGCAGGGCAACACCTACCAGGTCGAGCCCATGCTGGCCGGGGCCCATGTCGAGCTCGTCTATGACCCCTTCGACCTGACCGCGCCGATCACCGTGACCGGCCCCGGCTCGGTCCCGGCACCGGATGCGGTACTGCTCGAAATCCGCCGCCACGTCCACCCCAAAACCGCCGCCGCGACCCGCGACGCCGATCCCGGAGCGAAAAACGCCGCCTCGGGCATCGACTACCTGCGCCTGATCGAAACCCGCCATAAACCGC
>NZ_JASISR010000133.1 GCF_030063245.1 Paenarthrobacter sp. PH39-S1 | reverse complement strand
CAGGACCGTGCCGGCTATCCGGGCTGCCAGGGTTTCCTGGTCGCTCCGTGGCAACAAGCTGTCATGGTCGCCCCACAAGATCAGTGTGGGTGCGTGGATGGTTCCCGACTCAGTTGGCGGCGGGGCGTTGCCTAGGCCATGCAGGATGCCCTTCCAGGCGTGGGCGGGCATTCTAACGCCGTCACGTATCCGGTCCTCAATAAACCAGGAGGGAACCGCACGCAGCAGTGGATACCAGGACAACGAATCCCGGACCCAGTCCTCGTCGATGGGGTCCGTCAGGCGGTCCACTTCATCGGCGAACGGGACCCGTCCGTGGAGGCTCAGGGGCGAGCCCACCAGCACGAGTGCCGCGACCCGCTCGGGGTAAGCGACGGTCAACTGCTGGGCGACGTAGCCGCCGCTGGAGGAGCCGAGGACGAAGGCCTTCGGAACGTTGAGGGCGTCAAGAATCGCGGCGGCGTCCTCGGCCTGTTCCGCAAGGGAGTAGCCCGACTCCGGTTTGTCCGCGTCGCCCTGCCCGCGGAGGTCGGGGGCGTAGACCCTGAAGCCAGTTAG
>NZ_JASISR010000132.1 GCF_030063245.1 Paenarthrobacter sp. PH39-S1 | reverse complement strand
GACCGGTGACGGTCACAACCGGGTACTGGCCAGAAACCCACGACAACGTTTTCTGGCCAGTACCGGGTCCCTGAAACCAGCGGTACCACCTACCCGGACTACCCGTACCATCACGCCGTATTTGCCAATTAGACCGCGGACCGTACCTCCCCTATAGACGAACCTCACCGATGGGCCTGACGGCCGACCCACACTGATGAACCTGACGGCACCAGGACAGTCGTGAGGGAACCCGGACCCAGCTGCCAGCCGTTGATCAATACGCGCCCCGATCCGGGACCGCATTGGCCATTCGAGGACGACACCGGGAGCATCAAGAAGCCGAACGGGCCATATTCCGTTGCGTCAGGTACTACTCCACCGAAAACCGGTGTTCCGTTTTGATTGGCGCCCACGTCCGCGCTGCCTCGCGCTAGCCGCTCCGGCCGATTCAGAACGTACAGCTCCACCTTCAGGTCAGAAGGGTGGTGGTGGTTCGGGGTTGTTGGGGTAGACGCGTCCGGTGGGTGAGGTGTGGATGAAGACGCCGGGGGTTGGTTGGGTGACGGTCCAGCCGGTGCCGGGGTCGTCTTTGAGGTGGTG
>NZ_JASISR010000131.1 GCF_030063245.1 Paenarthrobacter sp. PH39-S1 | reverse complement strand
CTGCGCAACTGGATCAAGGGGTGGAACGAGAATCCCAAACCGTTTATCTGGACGAAGACCGCCGAGGAGATCCTCGAATCACTGGGACGACTATTAAAACGAATTAACGGCGCGAGACACTAGGTTCGCGTTGTGATTTCTGCCATACAAATACCGGATGGATCGCCGTGAGGTCGAAAGATCTGAATCGTTTGGGGACGTGAACTGGCAAGCATTTCGGAATTCTCCCGCCGAAGGTTGCGGCCCTGCTGGAATCCGTGGCGTGGGTTTCATTCGCTGATCGACGGCAACGGGCGAACAGCGTGGACACTGACGGTGTCGATGACGTGGATCAACGGCTGCCGACACGATTTGGGCCGGAGGAGGCCTTTAGCCTTGTGGTCGGTGGTGCTGCCGGTGACATCGCCTTACCAGAGGCGACCGTTTTCATCGCTCCTCATCTCATAAGGCCCTAGACCGGGCAGCTGATATGAGGGAACGTTTGTCAAGTGGCAGTGGTGAGCGGCTCCCGGCTGATATGAGGGGGGCCGCTCATTGGGTGCCGTCCGGGTGTGGTGGTCGTGCTGGCGAGTCTTGTGTTCGACTGCA
>NZ_JASISR010000130.1 GCF_030063245.1 Paenarthrobacter sp. PH39-S1 | reverse complement strand
GTTCCCTACCAGTACTTCGAGGGACACCCCAGCACCGGGATCTTTACCTGACCGACCGAGTCAAAGCCGAGAACACCACCATGATGTGCTGCGTTTCACGCAGCCAAGACGAAGAATTGGAGCTGGATCCTTGAGTATCATCGACAAAGACCGTGACACGGCGAAAGACCGTGATTCTGGGTCCGCCAAATTTATCGAGAGCAATGTGCCCAAGGTTAATTGGCGCGTGTTCATTATTGCTTCTATCGTCATCCTCGCTTTCACTATTTGGGCGATGGTGTTCCCCGCCAACGCGGATGACACCATGGCGGTCGTGACGTCTTGGGTCGCAGCGAACGTCGGCTGGGTGTACGTTGTCACCGTCACTGTCGTGATCGGTTTTGTGCTGTGGGTGGCGTTGTCCAAGGTGGGCTCGGTCCGGATGGGCCCGGATAATTCCCGTCCGCAGTACAAGCTCTTCACGTGGGTGGCCCAGCTGTTCGCCGCCGGTGTGGGAATCGACATGCTGTTCTACTCCGTGACCGGACCCATCACCCAGTACATGACGCCGCCGGAGGGCCAAGGCCAGACGGCGGCGGCAGCTCAGGACGCCGTGGTGTGGA
>NZ_JASISR010000012.1 GCF_030063245.1 Paenarthrobacter sp. PH39-S1 | reverse complement strand
CAAGCCGCGTTCGGCGCTTTGTGCGAGCCGCTCATAATAGCCGATCTCTCCGAGCTGCTCCAGCGGCGATCCGGGCCGCCGCCACGCAGCACCGTGGTGGCCGGCTCCCAGCAGGAAAGCGTTCAAACGCAGTTGCCGTTTTCCGTTCATCGCCAGGGCGCCTAGTCCATGACCAGTCCGCCGTCGACCACCAGGTTCTGCCCGGTAACCGACCGCGCCCAAGGCGAGGCGAAAAACAAGATGGCATCGGCGAACTCGGCCGGGGTGGTGACCTTACCCAGGGGGGTCGAAGCGGCAATGTAATCAAAGACCTCCTCCGGGGTTGCGGCGCTGGCATCAGTGGTGCGCAGCAGGCCGCCGGAGACCATGTTCACGGCAATATTGTGCTGCCCCAGATCCTTGGCCATGGTGCGGGTCAAGGACAGCAGGGCGGCCTTGGCCGCGGTGTAGTCGTGGTACGGGACCACCGGGTTCTGGAACAGATTGGTCCCAACGTTGATGATGCGCCCAAACCCGTGGCCGCGCATCCCCTCCAAAGCCTGTGGGTCGTGTTCAAAGCACCCCGGACACTGCCGGCGAACTGTGCCTCGAACTCCGCCCATGAAATATCCCCGGCACCGGAGCGGGCATCCCCGTTAAACGAGAAATCGGCCAGCGCATTATTGACCACAGTGGTGACGGCGGAACCGAAATGGGACCGGGCCTGCTCCAGCATCACCGACACCTGACCGGCGTCGGTGACGTCAGCCTGCAGAGCAACAGCCTGCGCGGGGCCATAACCGGCGGCCAGTTCCCCGGCGGCTTCGGCACTGCGGCGGTAATTGATGACCACCCGCGCCCCCCGGCCCGCGAACGCCTGCACAATACTGCTGCCCAGGCCCCGCCCGCCGCCGGTCACAAGAACGATTTGCTCTGCCAGTTCCATCAGTTTCTTCACCTTCGGATAAGGCGAAAGGATGCGATCCGGGCGCCAGGACCATGCGAACCGTTGCAGGACATCCCTTCGCTAGTGTCAACTAGATCAGGTTCAACGGGTGTCATCTCAGCCGGGCCAATAAAGCCGCCCGGCACCCCGTGTCACTGGGAGCGAGTATATACCCAGCCCGCGGCCAAACCAGCGCCCACACCTGGCCGTGCTCCCACCGTGCCCTGCCCGAACCGCTTCCCAAACGGCTCCCGTCCCGGACACCGCGGCGCGACCACCGGACCCCCCGTACCGCGGGCACCGGTACCCCCGGTGGACCGGCCGGCCCTGCAAACCACCAAAACAGACACCTCCAATAACCACATCAACATACAGCGCCCCCTCAGAGGTGGGTAGCGTCGGAACCGTCAGAGCCCGGTACCCCCGCGGACGGCTCCGGGAGCGGGTGCTCAGCCGGAATGGGCACGGTTGGGTTCCATAACTGGTGAAAATGATGGATCGGACCTGCGCCTGAACCGACATGCAGTTCCCCGGCATGAAGCAGACTGTCCTGCAGCCACGCTTTGGTCACACTCAAGGCCTCTGTCCAATCACCAAAGCGCGCCTGCAGGGTAGCCATGGCGGAGGACATGGAGCATCCCGTCCCATGCGTATTGGCCGTGTCCACCCGCGGGGTAGTGACCTCATAAACCTCCCGGTGACCGGTCAGCCGTCCGGCAGCATCCACCAGCGCATCCGGGCAGTCCGTACCCTCCAGATGGCCGCCCTTGACGAGGACGATGACGTTTCTGGCCGCAGAAAGCCGGCTCCCCTGCTCAAGAGCCTGCTCCCAGGTACGCGCCGTGGGTTCCCTGAGCAGGGCACCGAGTTCTGGCAGATTCGGGGTGACCAGGTCCGCACGGTACAGCAACCGACCCAAGGCCTCCTCAGCTCCCGGATCCAGCAGCCGGTCGCCGCTGGTGGCGATCATCACCGGATCCAACACCACAACCGGCGCCACTCTGCGGCGAAGCCACGAATCAACCTCATCGATGATCGCGGCACTGCCAAGCATCCCGATCTTGACGGCGTCGATCGTGACGTCGTCACTGACAGCGTCCAGCTGTTCATGAAGGAAAGACGCCGGAGGCGTGTGTACCGAACGGACACCGTGGGTATTCTGGGCGACCAGTACCGTCACGACGGCCATACCGTATCCTCCGTGCGCGGCAATGCTCTTCAAATCTGCCTGGATTCCGGCGCCGCCGGTCGGGTCCGTGCCCGCAATGCTCAGAACACGGGGAACGAATGTCCCCATCGGACCACTCCCTTCAAAACAGATTCAGCGACGCACCGTAAATCATCGGCCGCAAGCACTGAGGCATGTTTCTGTACCTCTTCAGCGATTGAACAGCCACCCTCAACCATCCCACGCTGCCGGCCCATGCGCGTTAACGGTGAAACGTCCGGTTGTAGAAGCCACACATATAGTCTCCCATCACAAAACCCCGATAAGCCTGGATGATGCAGCTTCGCGTAACTGTTCATCCCTCAGCTCAACCGGACACTCCGAACGTCGACCGGATCAGGATCCGGTGGCGGGATAGTGCCGCCGACTCGATCCTGAGCACCAGTTTTCCGCCCATTGGATTCCGGGTCAGCGAAGTCAACATAGCCATATGCCACGCTGATCTCCCGTGTATGCCATGCTGCGTCGGCAGGCGCTGGGCATAGCCCTTCACTACCGAAGCGTCACCAACAGCCAAACCCTTATCGTTGAATCCTGTACCGATCTTCCCCAAGCCCCCAATGGTGCGGTTTCGCTCCAGATGGTCCTTCAGGCTGCCCCGGCCGCGTCGTGGGCGACGCGGCCGGGGACATCCGCCGCGAGGCTGGTGTGCGCAGCCGTTCCCACGCCAGTCTTGATCTTGGGTTCCTTGGGGGGCAACGGAGCCGGGTGCAGGAACGCCTCGGTCAGCACCGGGGCGGTCAGGGAAATCTGCCACGGACGTGCGCCCAGCTCGGAAAGCTGTTCGGAGACCGTTGTCGTGTTTATGAGGGCGGGCGGTCGCCAGCTGGCCCGGCGCAGATAATCAGGCGTCAGCAGATTCTCCACCGGAATATTAAGTTCATTGGAAAGATTCGCCAGCTGCGGACGCACGGTGGCAAGGCGGGCTGCAGCCTCCGGGTCCCGGTCCGCCCAGATGCGTGGGGGTGGAGGAGCGTTTGTCGGAAGCTGCAGCGGCGGTAGATCAGTGAGATCCCGGGCCGTAGCGATCGTTTTCAGCCACCGCGGGGCTTCCTTCTTCGCCGCCCGGCCATGGAACCCGGGAACCGCCAGCAGCTGCGGCACGGTGACGGGCATGGCCTTCGCCGCGGCCACCAGTGCAGAATCGGGGATTAGTCGGCCCGGGGCGACGTCGCGCTTTTGGGCCAGCTGATCACGCTCCTGCCACAGCTCACGGACGGCGGCCAGTTGACGGCGGTCACGAAGCTGATGAACCCCTGACGTGCGGCGCCAGGCCTCCGCCCGGGGCGCCGGAACTCCTGCGGCAAGGATTGCGGCGAATTCCTCCTCCGCGTAGCCGAGCTTTCCGTCGGCTTCGAGCAGTTCGACGAGTTCATCACGGAGCTCGGCCAGGACCTCCACGTCCAGGGCCGCGTAGCGCAGCCACGGTTCGGGCAGCGGCCGGGTTGACCAGTCGGCGGCAGAGTGCTCCTTGGCGAGGCCGAAGCCGAGCAGCTGTTCGATCACCGCGGCCAGGCCCACCCGCGGCAAACCGGCGATCCGGGCCGCCAGTTCGGTGTCAAAGAGTTTGTCCGGCCACATGCCCAGCTCCAACAGACAGGGCAGGTCCTGGCTGGCGGCGTGCAGGATCCATTCCACCCCCCGCAGCGCCTCGTCGACGATCCTCAGGTCGTTCAGCGGTTCCGGGTCGATGAGCCAGGTCCCGGCACCCTCGCGGCGGATCTGAATCAGGAAGGCCCGCTGGCCGTAGCGGTAGCCGGAGGCCCGTTCGGCATCTACTCCGGCCGGACCAGATCCCGCGGCCAGGGCCGCCGCACAGCGCTGGAGTCCCTCCTGGCTGGAGATCACCAGCGGAACGCCGTCACGGGGGGCGTCCAGCTCAATCACGGCCGGGAGACCGGAGATTTCCTCGCTGAGCTCGCCGGCCGTCATCGTGGCCGCGTCCGCGGGAGAGGCAGCGGAGGAATCAGCCGCCTCCGGAATTGCTTCTCCGGTCTGCGGATTCTTTGCCGCCCGGGGAGTCCTGGCGCTGCGTTTTCTGGTGCGTTTTTCGGTATGAGGGGTGGTCATGATGGTCCCAGTCTACTGAAGGCTGGCTCCGTAGCGGTCCGCATGTTCAGTTGCGCCGCTTGGCAGGTAGTGCCGTGACGCCTTCGGGCAGCGGCGGAAGGCCGGCGAAGGTGCAGATCATCTCGGACCAGGCCTGAAGATGGGAGCCGACATCGGCAGATGCGGGCGTCCACGAGGCCCGTAGCTCAATGTCGATCGAATCGGGTCGTCCGGAAAGGCTCCCGTAACTCTCCGAAAGGATTCTGGTTGCGGTGCCGCCCGCGGCCCGGTACGGCGCGTTGTGGTTCTCCAGCGCGTCCACCAGCCAGGTCCAGGCGACAGAGCACAGCATCGCGTCGTTGCCCATGTCCGGCTCGAGTTGCGCACGGATGTACGTGACGATTCTAAAGGTCCCGTCCCAGAGTTCGGAACCCTGCGGATCGTGCAGCAGAATGAAACGCCCGGTGGCCAGTTCCGGGGCATCCTGTGCGGCGGCCATCAGGGCAGGTCCGTGCACTGCGCGTACGGACCCGCCCGTGCGGGCTGGTCCCGCGCCGGTCCCTTCCGCAGCTGTCAGGCCGGCACCGACCGCTGCGGCACCGATTGCTCCGGTGCCTTTCACCTCGGCGCCGAGGGCGACGGCGAAGGGTGCAAGCCGCGACGGCGCCGGAATCTCTTCCAGTCGCAGCTCGCTCCGACATTGTGCTTCCCGAAGGGTTTCCAAGGCCGTCAGGAATTCTGAGGGTACCTGTGCTATGGCGCTCACATTGGCAGGTTATGCCGCGCCGACGGCAATACACGGCAGGCGCGCCGATATCCCCGTCCCCTCCGTTGCCCCACGCTCCTGCCCCTCGCTCCCAACTGAGTAGCAGTAAGTGCACTCAAATCACCTTTTGAGTGCACCTACTGCTACTCAGTTGGGGAATGTCGACCAGATTGGAGGGAGGCTGTCAATCCCCTGAAACGGGGCGCGGGGCGGGTTGGGGACTGGTGGGTGGGGGCGCGGAGCGGGTTGGGGAGTGGGGGTTGGGGCGCGGGGCGGGTTGGGGAATACGGGGTGGCGGGGAGGTCAGCCGAGTTCGCGGCGGATGGCCGCGAGGAAAGCGTCCACGTCCGCCTCGGTGGTGTCGAAGCCGCACATCCAACGCACCTCGCGGGCCGCCTCGTCCCAGTCGTAGAAGCGGAAGGACTCCCGCAGCTTGTCCGCCGCGCCAGCAGGGAGCACGGCAAAGACGCCGTTGGACTCGGTGTCCTGGGTGGGGCGAACGGCGTCGATTCCCTCCACGCCGGTCCGCAGCCGGGTGGCCATCGCATTGGCATGCCGGGCCGAGCGCAACCACAGATCCCCTTCGAGCAGGGCGAGGAACTGGGCCGAGATGAAGCGCATCTTGGACGCGAGCTGCATGTTCATCTTGCGCAAAAACAGCAGGCCGGACGTCGCTTCGGGATTTAGCGCCACCACGGCTTCCCCGTACATCATGCCGTTTTTGGTCCCGCCGAAGGACAACACGTCCACGCCCGCATCGGAGGTGAACGCGCGCAGCGGCAGCTCCAGGTGGGCGGCCGCATTGGCCAGACGCGCGCCGTCCATGTGCAGTTTCATGCCGCGGGCGTGGACATGATCGGCAATCGCGCGGACCTCCGTCGGCGTGTAGCAGGTGCCCATCTCGGTGGTTTGAGTGATGGAAACCGCCAGCGGCTGGGCACGGTGCTCATCGCCCCATCCCCAAGCCTCGCGGTCTATCAACTCCGGCGTGAGTTTGCCGTCCGGCGCCGGGACGGCGAGCAGCTTCATGCCCCCCACGCGCTCCGGGGCGCCGTTCTCATCCATGTTGATATGAGCCGTCCGGGCGCAGACAACCGCACCCCAGCGCGGTAGTACCGACTGCAGGCCGAGCACGTTGGCACCGGTACCGTTGAACACCGGAAAGACCTCGACGCCGGGACCGAAGTGGCCGCGCATGACCTCCTGCAGCCGGGTGGTGTAAACGTCCTCACCGTAGGAGACCTGATGGCCCTCGTTGGCCGCGGCCAGTGCCTGCAGGACCTCCGGGTGCACGCCCGAGTAGTTGTCAGAGGCAAACCCCCGCACGGACGCATCATGCAGCCGGCCTCCCGACTGAGTGGGAGCCACCGGGCCGGTCGTGTCGGGCACAGGGTTCTCTGCCGTCGCGTTATCGGGCACTGCCTTTTCGGTCACTGCATGCTCGGTCACGGGTTCGGGTCCGCCTTTTCTAGAGGATCTGACGGCGGCCATTGAGGCCGGCCGCGGGGTGGGAAAACAGTGCCAGGAATTCCTGGGCCAGCAGGGAAACATCGGTGAAGCCGGGGAAGCTGCGCTGCGGCGCGGCGGCGCGCATGGCGTCGTCCACCAGAGCCTTGACCACCAGGACGACGGCGGCGCCCTGGCTTGCGTCGGTGGCGAAAGCGTCCGCCACCGCCAGCGTCCAAGCCTCGGCCGCCGCCTTGATGGCGGCATAGTTGGCGTTACCCGCCGTCGGAGCGGTGACCGAGGTGCTGGAGACAATGGCCAGCCGGCCGACGGGTGAGGCGGCCAGATCCGGATAGAAGGCGCGGCTGGTGTTGCGCAGGGTGGTCAGCACGCTGCGGTGCAGGAAGTCCCAATCAGCGTCGCTTTGAGCGGCCAGGCCCTTGCCGCCGCGCCAGCCTCCCACCAGATGGACCAGGCCGTCCACCGGCCCGTGCTCGGCATGGATCCGCCCGGCCAGCGCCGCCACCTCGGACGCGTCCGCCAGGTCGCAGACCAAGCCGGTGGCCCCGGTCATTCCGGCGACGGCGGCGCTGATCCGGGAGGCATCCGAGCCGACCGAGAGCACTCGCATGCCCGCTCCGGTGAGGACGCGCGCGGCGGCAATGCCGGCGGGGCTGCTGCCCCCGGCGATCAGCACGGTGCGCTGCCGCCGGGGTTCTTCCAATCCGTTCACAGCTCCCAGCGTAGCCACTCAGGCGGCCGCGCGCTCGTCAGTTCCGGCCGCAGACGCGTCCTGGGTCTCTCCGGTGATGCCCGCGGTGGATTCGATCACGGAGCGCATTTTCTTTTCCAGCGCCTCATAGAACATGGAGAGCGGGAATTCATCGTCCAGCACCTGATCCGTTAGGCCCCGCGGGGCGCCGGCCAGCGGAAGCGCGTCGGGTCCCTTGGCCCAGACGGACCCGGGATTGGGCGTCACGGTGGCTGAGACCAGCTGGTAGGCGGCAAGCCAGTGTGCTATCTTCGGCCGGTCGATGGAGCGCCAATACAAGTCCTCGATGGCCGTGCCCAGGGCAATAACGACGTCGGGCACTTCGTCCCAGTCGATGGAGAGTTTGGTGTCCGTCCAGTGCAGTACATGGTGCTGATGCAGCCAGGCGAACAGCAGCTGTCCGCCGAGCCCGTCGTAGTTGCGGACCCGGCTGCCGGTGATGGCAAAGCGGAAGATGCGGTCGAAGATCACGGCGTACTGCACGAGTTTGGCGTGCCGGCGCGCCTGGGGTGAGGCGTCGTCGTCGTGCTCCACCTTCACCGACTCGCGGAAGGCAGTCAGATCGCAGCGCAGCTCCTCCAGCGAATACAGGAAGAAGGGCATCCGCTGCTTGATCATGAACGGATCGAAGGGCAGCTCACCGCGCATATGCGTGCGGTCGTGGATCAGGTCCCACATGACGAACGTTTCCTGGGCCAGCTGCTGGTCATCGAGCAGCGCCGCGGCGTCCGCCGGCAGCTCGAGCGAGGTGGTGGCGGCGGCAGCACGCAGCACGCGGCGGAACCGGGCTGCTTCGCGGTCGGCAAAAATGGCACCCCAGGTGAAGGTCGGAGTCTCGCGTACCGCGACGCTCTCCGGGAAAAGCACTGCGGAATTGCTGTCATAGCCGGCGGTGAAGTCCAGGAATCGGACCGGGACGAAGAGCTTGTTGGAGTACGCGCCGGATTCCAACTCGGCGACGAAGTCCGGCCAGACCACCTCGATCAGCACCGCTTCCACCAGCCGGCTGGTGCTGCCGTTCTGGGTGTACATCGGGAAGACCACCAGATGGCCCAGCCCGTTGACGCGCTCGGCGGCAGGAGAGAAGGCGAGCAGCGAATCCAGGAAGTCCGGGACGCCGAAGCCTGAGTCCCGCCAGTGGCCAAAGTCCTTCACGAGCAGCCGCAGATACGCAGAGTCGTGCGGGAAGTGCGGGGCCAGCGTCTCGATGGAGCGGCAGATGATGCCGACATGTTCCGCGGCGCCGGCATGATCGGCCGCTTCGGGAACTGAGCCGTCCTTGATCTGCAGCGGCTGCAGAGCGCTTGCTGCCGCCTTAAGCGCCAGCCAGTCGGCGCTGCCGGCAACGTCCGAGGCGCTCAACTGCGCCCCGCCGGGCTGAGCAGTAGTGGGCTGTCCGCCGGCCGGCTGTTCGGCGCTGAACGGCTTGCTGCTGAACTGCCCGCTGCTGAACTGTTCGCGTTTGACCTGTTCGGTGTTGACCCGTTCGGTGTTGAACTCTTCGGTGTTGAACTGTTCGGTGGGAAGGGGGGTCGTCTTGAGTGTCTCGGTCACGTTGCCGGTCCTTTCATGTCTGGCGCCCGGTCCGGGAAATGGCCGGCCCTGGCGACTGCCGGAATGTCCCGAGCGTATCAAGGCAACAGCAAGCCTTATCTCAAATAATCCCTCTCATTAGAAAGAGTTATGCTCATGGGAACAAAAAGCGGCGCTGGCCCAGCGTTGGGAGTGCTGGACGCGCCGCTGCTGCCGGAGGGCCAGATCCCGACGGGTCGGACCCCGGGCGATCGGACGCCCGGACGCCGGAACCCCGACGGCCGGCGCCGGCGGCCGGATCCGGATGGCCGTCGAAAACGCCGCCCGCCCGGTTAGGACGCCGGGACGAGCTTCAACGACACGGAATTAATGCAGAACCGCTGATCCGTCGGATTGCCAAGGCCCTCGCCCTCGAAGACATGCCCCAGGTGCGAGTCGCAGGTGGCGCAGCGGACTTCCACGCGGTCCATGCCCAGTGACCTGTCGTGAATGTAGCGGACGTTCCCCTCGGCCAAGGGAGCCCAGAAGGAAGGCCAGCCGCAGGAGGAATCAAACTTTTCCCCGCTGGTGAACAGTTCCGCCCCGCAGGCGCGGCACTGGTACACGCCCTGGGTGTGTGTGTCCCAGTATTCGCCGGTGAACGGCCGCTCGGTCCCTGACCGGCGCAGCACATCGAACTCCGCGGGTGTGAGTTCATCGCGCCACTGCTGATCGGTCTTTGCCGCTTGAGGTGACGCTGCTTCCGGCGTCACGGCTGGCACGGATTCGGGAGTCTTCTCAATATTGCTCATAATCGCTCCAACGTTTAAGAGTCGCCAATAAATCCCGAGCCCGCGTACAGGTGCAGCACCGGTAGGCCGAGCTTATGCTGCGCCTGACTGGCCCAGTCCCGGCGGAAGGTATCTGCGAGGGCATGCGGACGGGTCACGACGACGGCCTGCCGTGCCTGCGTTTCGTTGACTTTGGCCACCAGAGAGGCGACGGCGTTTCCCTCGGCTACGGCGCCGGTCACCTTGGTGCCGGCGTTCCGCAACGTGGTAAGGGAAATCTCCAGGGTGTGCGCGGCCTCGGCACGGACGGCCGCCTGATCGGGGGCCTTTTCCCGCAGTTCACGCAGGGCACCGGGCAGATCCAGCATAGTCAGCTGATCCACGACGTCGACGAGCAGGTTCCGTTTGGTGTCCGCGGGGACCAGTACCAGCAGCTCAACATCGTCGTCGTTTTCGTAGAGTCGGGTGATGTTTTCCGCGTCGATGTCGCCCAAGGGCTCCTCGGTCAGAATAATGATCGAATCAGTCATGGCCTAAGCGTATGCCAGCGGAGGGCTGCGCCGGCATCCTTGGCCGGCTCCGATGACTTCGGCACCTTCCCGGTGCGCCGCTCGACGTTCTCCGCGGGGTTGGGAAGAATGGGACCATGCCAACTTCAGCGCCGCCAGTGCGGGCTCCCGGAGCCGAACGGTCCATGAGCAATTCCCGTGCCGCGCCCTCCGAGGGTGAACGGGATTCTTGGCTGAAATGGGCCGCCCTAGGCATCGGCGTTGGTGCCGGCGGGGCATCCTTGCTCGTCACGGCCACGGCCGCGCTGGCGGCCTACTTCGCCCGCCGGGTTGTCACGCCGGCGAGGGTCCGCGAGCAGGATCTGCCGATCCTGGCCGTGATCCGTGACGGCATGAACCTGCAGGTGGTGCTGCCGGTCACGGCGGAAACCACGGTGCAGGGCACCTACAGTCTGTTCTTCGACGGCGGTGCCGGCCACGCGGTCATTGGCGGCATCCGCTCCTACGTGCCGCGTGAAGGCACGGTGACCCGTGACGTGCTGCGGGTGTCCGGATCGGATCTGGCGCACGCGGCCCGCGGCTGGTGGAGTTCGGCCGTCTTCGCCGGGCCCGAAGATGTGGGACTGACGGCGGAGGATGTCACCATCGACCTGCCCGTGGGCCCGTCCCCCGCATGGCTGTTTCGGGCGGAGCCGGCCCTGAGCACCTGGGCGATCATGGTGCATGGCCGCGGTGCCACCAGGAATGAAGGTCTGCGGGCGGTCCGGACCGCCCACGATCTGGGTCTGAACAGTCTGGTGGTGTCCTACCGCAATGACGGTGAGGCGCCGGCGGCGGGGGACGGCCGCTATGGGCTCGGCGCCACGGAATGGCCCGATGTCGAGGCCGCCATTGATTTCGCCGTCGCCCATGGTGCCAAGGACGTGGTGCTGTTCGGCTATTCGATGGGCGGAGCCATCTCGCTGCAGGTCGCCGATCACAGCAGGCAGCGGAACATCATTTTGGCGCTGGTTCTGGACGCACCCGTGATTAACTGGGTGGACGTGCTGGCTCATCAGGCTGAGCTGAACAAAATCCCCGCGGCCGCTGGCCGGTACGGGCAGCTGATGCTCAGCCATCCCCTGGGGCGCCGGCTCACCGGCTTGGCCGCCCCGGTGGATCTGAAGAGCATGGACTGGGTCAGCCGGGCCGTGGAACTGCGCACGCCGACGCTGATTATCCACAGCGTTGATGACGACTTCGTGCCCTACGGGCCGTCGGCTGAACTGGCCACACGCAACCCCGAAATGGTGACGTTCGAGCCCTTCAGCCACGCTCTGCACACCAAGGAGTGGAACGTGGAACCGGAGCGCTGGGACGCACTGGTGGCCGCATGGCTCAAACCGCGGCTGGGACGTTACGATTTGCCGCACGGGACGGAGCCGGCGGACTGAACGTATCCGACTAACCGGCGGACGCACGGCCCGCAGCGGCCACTTTGCGCTTGATCCGCCCTAACATGGCGGACATTCCGCGCATCCGCAGCGGCGTGATCGCACGGGTAAGTCCGAGCAGATCCGGCATGTCATCCGGGATCGCCAGAATGTCCGTGGCCGGCAGTCCGTCCAAACCTTCATGCAGGACGCCGGCAAAGCCGCGCGTGGTGGGCGCCTCCGGAGGTGCTTTGAAGAACAGCCGGATCACGTCGCCGTCGTCGTGCTTTTCCGTCTCCACCGTCAAAAACAGCGGTGTCTGACACTCCACCACCTGTTCGAGCAGCTCCGGGTGATCGGTCAGGCGCTCCGGAAGCGGCGGCAGCGAGCGGGAGAACTCCAACAGCAGCTGGAGCCTCTCGGGCTCGTCCAGCGCCTGGAAATCGTCGACGATGTCGGCGAGGGCGGGTGGCAATACGGGTGTCGTAGTCATCGTCACCAGCCTACTCAGAATTTCCCCGCGCGGTTACTGCGCACGGGTTGCATTGGACAATATAGAAAGGACGGTATACGTAGCGCGGCATGCAGAGGGCCCGACGGCGGTCAGCGCGCCGTCGGCAGGTCGCCGCGTTCGCTGCCCTTGGCAATGGGGACGCGGACCGCGTTGCCCCATTCGGTCCACGAGCCGTCATAGTTGCGGACGGTATCGAAGCCCAACAGGTATTTAAGCGCAAACCAGGTGTGGCTGGAACGCTCGCCGATCCGGCAGTATGCCACCACATCATCGCCGGGCTTCAGGCCAGCTTCGTCAAGGTACAGCGCTTCCAGCTCGTCCCGGCTGCGGTAGGTGCCGTCCTGCGCGGCCGCGCGTCCCCACGGAATCGACGCGGCGGTGGGGATATGGCCCCCGCGCATGGCGCCTTCCTGCGGGTAAGCGGGCATGTGCGTGCGTTGGCCGGAGTACTCCTCCGGAGACCGGACATCGATCAGCGGGTTGCCCAAATGGGCCAGTACGTCGTCCTTGAACGCCCGGATCGGGGCGTCGGAGCGTTCCACGACCGGGTATTCGGCCGGTTCGACTTTGGTGGACTTGGTGGTGACGTCGCGGCCTTCGGCGATCCACTTGTCGCGCCCGCCGTCCAGCAAACGGACATCCTCGTGGCCAAAAAGCGTAAAAACCCAGAGGGCGTAGGCGGCCCACCAGTTGGACTTGTCGCCGTAGATGACGACGGTGGAGTCCCGCGAGATGCCCTTGGCCGCGGCCAGCTGGGCGAACGCGGGCCCGTCAACGTAGTCGCGGGTCACTTCGTCGTTGAGATCCGTGTGCCAGTCGATTTTGACGGCGCCGGGGATGTGCCCCGTTTCGTAGAGCAGGACGTCTTCGTCGGACTCCACCAGCACCAGCGAACCATCGGCGGCGGCGCCGGCGGCCAGTGCGTCGGCTAGCCAGTGCGTGGAAACCAGCCGGTCGGGATGCGCGTAGGCTGCAAACTTCTTGTTCGTTTCTGCTGCAATCGGCATGGTGCCCCTAAATTCGTCGGATCGGCAATCGGAACGTCGGCGGGCACACGGGTGCGCGGCCGCCCTCCTGACCAGCTTATCCACGTACGACCGATAAAGGCCCCTGGCCCGTTAATCTGGCGCAATGTCGGCCGGCCGGGCGCCGCCGTCGGCAGTGTCTGCACACCGGCCGACATTCTGCCGGTCGCCCTTGGCGGTATTCTTGCAGGGCACCCCTGCATCCGCCGGCGGACCGCGTACTCCGCCGGTCCGCACAGACCACAACGAATGGACGCCGCCCCTTGGTCAAGCTTGAGCAACTCTCCGCCCGCATGCCGTCAGTGACGGTGGATGAGCTCCTCAAGGGTTTTTATCCGTCGCCGCGTTTCGGATCGGTCTCCTTCGCCAGCTACCGGCCGGACCCCGCGCAGCCGTCGCAAACCACCGCGGTACGGGCCATGGAGCAGTTCGCCGACTCCATCAAAACCCCGGAGCCCAAGGGACTGCGCAGGCTTTTCGCCCCGAAGAAGCCGGCCGTCCGGTCCGGCTTCTATCTGGACGGCGGGTTCGGCGTCGGCAAGACGCACCTGCTCGCCTCCCTATGGCACGCCTCTCCCGGTCCCAAGGCCTTCGGCACCTTCGTGGAATACACCAACCTGGTGGGGGCACTGTCCTTCCGCAAGACCGTGGAGGCACTGAGCAGCTACAAACTGGTGTGCATTGATGAGTTTGAACTCGACGACCCGGGGGACACGGTGCTGATGTCCCGACTGATGCGCGAGCTGGCGGACGCCGGCGTTAAGCTGGCTGCCACCTCCAACACGCTGCCCGGGTCCCTCGGCGAGGGCCGCTTTGCGGCCGTCGACTTCCAGCGGGAAATCCAGGTGCTCGCGGACCAGTTCGAGGTGGTCCGGATCGACGGCGAGGATTACCGGCACCGCGGGCTGCCGGCGCCGCCGGCGCCGCTGTCCAACAGCGACCTGGATTCGGCGATGAAAGCGGAATTTGACGGCAAAACGGTTGCCGTGGATGACTTTGTGACGCTGGTAGATCACCTGGCCGCGGTCCATCCCAGCCGGTACCGTCAGCTGGTGGACGGGATCGACGGCGTTGTCTGGCGCGATGTGAAGACCATTACCGAGCAGTCCGTGGCGCTGCGCTTTGTGGTGCTGGCGGACCGGCTTTACGACCGCGACGTGCCGATCCTTGCCAGTGGGGTGCCCCTCGATTCATTGTTCAGCCCGGAGATGATGGCCGGCGGTTACCTGAAGAAGTATTACCGCGCGGTGTCCCGGCTGACGGCTCTGGCCCGCGAAGGCCAGGAGCAGGAAGTCAGTTAGGCAGCCGACGCCGGAAACTTCCGGCCGCCGGCGCCCCCCTGAAAGCCGCCGGATTGATGGCGTGTCCGCCGAAGGGCGCCCCCCGGCAGGGTTCCGATGCCGTGACCAGCATGGAGGAACGCCACGGCGTCGCGAAACCGAAGGATTCAGCACCGCAGCGCGGGCGTCGACCGTGCAAACGTGACCGGCCGGCTGCGCCAGGAACCAACAAAACGCGCATGCTGAAGATCACCGTCAGGGCCAGCAGTCCGGAGGCCGCCTGCGCGTCGCTGGTGCCGACTGCGCGCAGGCCGGCCAGGACGACGGCGCAGGAGGACGTGAAGCCGACCAGTGCCGTGACGATGCCGGCGACGGCCTGGTCACCGTCTACTTCAGGGGTGGTGACGTCAGACAGGATCGGGCTTCCTAACGCTTGCGTTCGATGGTGCGTGGCTGTGCAGGCGTCCTTAAACGCCAAGACGCTGGCTCTGCCTCCCGGCAGGGCCAGCGCCCTTTGACTCAATTCTCAGGCGAAGGGAGTATTAAGCGCGATGATCCTCGGTGCCGTCATCGGCTGCGGTGGCAGTCGTGCTGCCGCCCACTTTGCCGATAAAGCCTCCGGCAGCGTTCTGGACGCCGTCGATCTGGTCTTTGAACCTTTCACCGGTCTTACTGTCGATGAAGTTCGCGGCCTTTTCGATTCCGCCTCTGAGCGCTCCTTCGTTACCGTTAACCAGTCCCGCGGCCTTGCCCTTGATATCGTCAAATACTGACAACGGGCACCTCCCTTCACTCCTTGGAGCCATTTTGCTCCACTAAATCAATCCTAATCGCAGATTCTGACGCTGCCAAGGAGCAGCGGCCAAGGAGCTCTGGTCCTTGAACTCAATCCAGCGCTGGCAAGGGTGGCGGGAGTCCGTGCCCCGGCCAGGAATCCGGGCAACAAAAAAGCAGCTTCCTGAAGAAGCTGCTGACTGTTTGGGTGGGCGATACTGGGATCGAACCAGTGACCTCTTCCGTGTCAGGGAAGCGCGCTACCGCTGCGCCAATCGCCCAGATGAACACCAGAACATCTGCTGAAATCTGCTTATCTGCCGTCAAAGTGGAGGTGGGAACGGGATTCGAACCCGTGTACGCGGCTTTGCAGGCCGCTGCCTCGCCTCTCGGCCACCCCACCGTGTACCAGTTCGGAAACCAGCAACTCGACTAACTGATTCGAAATGCTCCGAACACTATCCGACAGTGTCCTGCGAGCGGATGACGAGATTCGAACTCGCGACCCTCACCTTGGCAAGGTGATGCTCTACCACTGAGCCACATCCGCATAAGGAACAACATCGATTTCTCAATATCTGAGGTCTCTTTGTTTCCGTCCCGCTTCGTTCCTTCTGAAGCGTTCGTGGCGTTCCTTGCTAGAAAAACTTTACAGAAGGTTCGCGGAATCGCCAAATTGAGGCACCGAAGGCTGCTTAGGACCGGGCCGCGCGCGGACGAGTGGCCCGGAAAGACGCGGAATTTCGGGATTACACCGCTGTAATTTACCGCTGTAATTTTCAGGCGCCGCACCACCTACGGACCAGTGCCACGGCCGAAGGCGGGGCTCACTCGCGAGGACGGTGCTGCGCAACAGCGTTATCACGGGGGAGCCCCTGCTTCGTTATCACGGGGGAGCCCCTGCTTCCTGGGCCGATGTGCGGCGTGATTATGAGCCAACGCCGGTATCCGTTAGGATTTTGAAGCAACGCAGTGCTTGAGCGGCCTTCCGGGTCGGCGGGCCATGCGGGCGATTGGCGCAGTGGTAGCGCGCTTCGTTCACACCGAAGAGGTCACTGGTTCGAACCCAGTATCGCCCACCAAAGAAAAGCTCCTCTGACCAGCACAAACGCCGGTCAGAGGGGCTTTTCCCTGTCCGGAAGGGCACTAAAGGAACCCGGCATATGCCATGGCGACTATGCACCCCGCCGGAATGCCCGCGAGGACTTGGGCCGTGGTGTGGTCGCCGAGTTTCACCCGGGACCAGCCGACCGCCGCCGGAATCACCAACGCGGGCAGGAAACCGGGTCCCAGGGTGAGAACCGAAGCGACGGCCGCGAACGTGACGACGGAGACGTGGACGGACAATTTCCAGAAGGTGTTCACCGCGCCGACAAGGACCATTCCGAAGATAACGCTCAGCAGGCCGACAATGCAGACGCGCGGGGCGCCGAGCAGGAGCAGGATGACCAGTCCCAGGACACCCGAGACCATGGCAGCCAAAAGTACTGGCAGCCGTTGCCGCCGGTTCCCGATGTGATGATCGGAGACCTTGCCCAGGCGGGTCGCGAGGAGAATGCCGGCAAAGGGTCCGACAGCGGTGAAGAGCGCTGCCAGCATGGCAAACCCGAAGCCGCGCCAACCATCGGACACCGCCCCGGTGGTCAGTAAAAATACGGACACCACCACTGTGGGAGAGAAGACTTCGGTCAGGGCCCTGGCTAGTCGTTGCATCCGTCAAGCTTAGGGAATCCCGCCGCCGCTGCAGACAACAGGCTCAGCCCGGCCGTTACTCGGACTCCGTTCGCGGCATGCTGGATCGGATCAGTTCCATGACGGTGGAATCCGCCAGTGTGGTCACGTCACCGATCTCGCGGTTCTCCGCCACGTCCTTCAATAGCCGCCGCATTATTTTCCCCGAGCGGGTTTTCGGCAGCTCGGCCACCACCATGATCTGCCGCGGTCGGGCCATTTTTCCAATTTCCTTGGTCACGTGCGCACGGAGCTGCTGCACGATGTCCGGGCCACCGTCGCCGGCTTCGCTGCGCAGGATGACGAAGGCGACTACGGCCTGCCCCGTCATGTCGTCGGTGGCACCTACGACGGCGGCTTCGGCCACCATCGGATGGGAGACCAGGGCGGACTCGATCTCGGTGGTGGAGAGCCGGTGGCCGGAGACGTTCATCACATCGTCCACCCGCCCCAATACCCAGATGTCGCCGTCGTCGTCCTTCTTGGCACCATCGCCGGCAAAGTAGAGCCCGGGGAAACGGGACCAGTAGGTCTTCACGTACCGATCGTCGTCGCCCCAGATGGTGCGCAGCATGGCAGGCCACGGCCGGGTAAGCACCAGGTACCCGCCGGAGCCGTTTGGCACCGGCTGCCCCTCGTCATCCACCACGTCGACCTGGAAACCCGGCAGCGCCTTCATGGCCGCCCCGGGCTTGCCGGCGGTGATTCCGGGCAGCGGGCTGACCACAATGCAGCCGGTCTCCGTCTGCCACCACGTGTCCACCACGGGAGTGCGGCCATGCCCTATCGTGTCGCGGTACCAGATGTAGGCGGCCGGATTGATCGGCTCGCCCACGGAACCGATCAGCCGCAGGCTCGCCAAGCTGTACTTGTCCGGGATCTGTGCTCCCCATTTCATGAAGGTCCGGATGGCGGTCGGGGCGCAGTACAGCAGCGAGACCTTGTATTTGTCGATGATTTCCCACCAGCGGCCCTGATGCGGGGTGTCCGGTGTGCCCTCGTACAGGACCGAGGTTGCGCCGTTGGCCAGCGGTCCGTAGACGATGTAGCTGTGCCCGGTGACCCAGCCAATATCCGCAGCCGTCCAGAAAACGTCCGTCTCCGCCTTGAGATCGAAGACCGCCCAGTGAGTGTACGCGGCGCCGGTCAGGTAGCCGCCGGTGGTGTGCAGGATGCCCTTGGGCTTTCCCGTGGTGCCGGAGGTGTACATGACGTAGAGCGGATGTTCGGCGTCGAAGGGCTCGGCGTCGTGGTGCGTGCTGGCCTGCTCCACCGAGTCGTGCCACCAGATGTCGCGCCCGTCCTGCCATGCGACGTCCTGGCCGGTGCGCCGGACCACCAGCACGCTGCGCACGTCGGGGCAGTCCAGCAGCGCTTCGTCGACGGCGGACTTCAGGCCCGCCGGCTGCCCGCGCCGGTAGCCGCCGTCGGCGGTAATCACAACGCGTGCGTCGCAGTCGTGGATGCGGGTGCGCAGGGCGTCCGCGGAGAATCCGCCGAAGACGACGGTGTGCGGCGCGCCGATCCGGGCACAGGCCAGCATCGCCACGACAGTCTCCGGGATCATCGGCATGTAGATGGCCACCCGGTCACCGGCTGTGACGCCGAGGCCGGTCAGGGTGTTCGCGGCCTGGCAGACCATGTCCGTCAGCTGCGCATAGGTGATGGTCCGGGTGTCCCCGCCTTCGCCCTCGAAGTAGTAGGCGACCTTGTCCCCGCGGCCGGCCTCGACATGCCGGTCCAAGCAGTTGTACGCGGCGTTGAGCTTGCCGCCGACAAACCATTTGGCAAACGGCGGGTTGGACCAGTCCAGTACGTTCGTCCATTCCTCCGCCCACGCCAGGCGTCCGGCCTGGCGTCCCCAGAACGCCTGATAATCGGCGTCCGCTTGGGCGTACGCCTCCGCTGTGACGTTGGCCTGCGCGGTGAAGTCCGACGACGGCGGGAACCGCCGCTGCTCGTGCAGCAGGTTCGCGAGAGTCTCGGTCCTGGAAGAGGTGTTTCCCGGCGTTGCGTCGCCGCCGCGATCCGGGTTATTCGGGGCCTTTCCTGAGGCGTCGGGCATCGGAATCACCGGGTCCCTACCGGTATTACTGACCGCTTAAACGTGGAGTTTGTCACCACGGCCAGTGAGGCGTACCAGGCGAGGAGGGCCGTGACGATGCCGAGCCATCCGCCCACAACGGTCAGCGAGTCGGAGCCGGTGAAGGCGCCAATGGCCAGGGCGATGAAGGTCAGAGTCAGGAAAATGAAGACGGCGAAGACCGCTGTGCTGACCCGGGAAGCGGCGACGGACATATAGGCGGTGAAAATGGCCCAGGCCAGTAGATACAGGCCAATGCCTTTGCCTGCATCCGCAGGCGGCAGCGCGGCGGCCCGGAACTGGACCAGGAACCAGAAGGAGAGCCAGAAGGCCCCGTACGAGCAAAACGCGGTTGCTCCGAAGGTATTCCGGTTCGCGAATTCCCAAATACCGGCCGCGAACTGGGCTGCCCCGCCATAAAACAGGGCCAAACCCAGCACCACGGGCTCGTCGAGTTTGGGGATTATGCCGGCGTTGACCACGCTGAGCACAAAAGTGGTCAGAGCGAAGGCACCCAGTCCCAGCGCGGCCGGATCGGCGAAGGGGAGGGTCGCAGCGGGCGCCCCTGCAGGCACTACCTGCGCAGGAGCAGCGTGGGAGGGGATGGGGCTGGGCACGGTGCTCATGGCTTGTTTCTCATGACATGACTCCTCGTTCCACACCAGCGCCATCGCTGGCTACTGCCTCACAGGCTACGCCCGAAAAGGCAAGGGTACTGCCGAATACTCTGTGGTTAACATCACACCAATGGCCGGGATCGTTTTGGCGGGTCTCTGTCGGTCGGCTGCCGGCTACCGGTGCCGGTGCACCTACCGGTGACTCTGCCGTCCGGGTTCGTGTCGGTGGCGGATGCAATAGTGGAAGTATGACTCAGCCAGCCTTAGCCCACGCCACCGAATTCGGCCGGATGTACGCCCGGTCCCTAGCGGAACCGCCCATCATGCCGTCCATCACTACGGTGATTTCCCAGCAGTCGGGGACGCTGGACGGTTGGTTCGGGTACATGGCTGCGAATTCACTGGCCCAGCATCCGGCCCTCCCGGGAGCGTTGACCAACCCCTCCCAACTGCGCGGGATGGTCAACGATGCTTCCAAGGCGGCGGAGAGATTTCGGGATGCGGCCGCAGCTCGGGGAGACCGTGTTCACTCATACTGCGAACAGGTGTCGCTGCGGGCGCTGGGCCGGGTGCATCGGATGCCGGAGGCGAGGGCCGCGCTGGCGGAAAACGGCGAGGAACAGTTTGCGGCGCGCTTTGATGAATGGTGGGACCTGTACAAGGTAGAACCTGTCGCGCCCGAGGTGACGGTCTGGAACCATTCCGTGGGCTACGCAGGGACGCTGGACCTGGTGGCGCGGATCGGCGGGAGGTTGTGTCTGATCGATTACAAGACCAAGGGAACGGACCGTAACGGCGGGGTGAAGCCGCTGGACGAGAAGGTGGTTATGCAACTGGTGGCAGGGATGAAGGCCGAAGAAGGCCTGGTCGACGCCGGTGCCGGGAGCTGGGAGCCATGGCTCTACGGTGAGGATCCCATCCTGCTGGGGGTGGCCATCGGGGAGACGGAGGTCCGTGCGCTGCGGGCCAACCCGGAGGTGCTCAAATATCATTGGTACAAGTTCGCCGCGCTGCGAACCGTGTGGAAAACGGCAGCGGACGCGCGGGCCGCCGGTGCGGCGCTGCTGCCGATTTCTCCGCCCCAGCCGGCTCCGGTCCAGTCCACTCCGCCGTCCGGGCCAGTGTCGGTGCCGGCCGGCTGAACAGACCAGCTATGGCGCTCGGGTTGGGCCGGCCGCCGCAGGCCAGTCGAAACTGCAGCCCGGCGAAACTGCAGCCCAACAAAACCGCAGCCCAACTAGACTGAGGAGGCAAAGCACTAAGAATTTCGTTCAACCACCGTCCCGCACTGAAGTGAGGCTCCTTCCGCATGGCCATCCTGAGTATCCGCATCATTGGCGACCCGGTGCTACGGACCGTGGCGGATCCGGTCACTGAGTTCGGCCCGGAGCTGGCGAAGCTGGTGCAGGACATGATGGACACCATGGACGACGTCGACGGCGCAGGGCTGGCGGCTCCCCAAGTGGGTGTGAGCAAACGCGTTTTCACCTACCGGATCGGTGCGGAACACGGCCATGTGATCAACCCGGTCCTGGAGAGCAGCATGGAGCTTCAGCCGGCGGGGCTGGAGGGATGTCTGTCCGTTCCGGGCCTGGGATTCGCCGCACCCCGTGCGCTGCGGACCCGTGTCACGGGGGTGGATTGCCACGGGGGCCACATCGAGATCGAGGGTGAGGGTCTGCTGGCGCGTTGTTTTCAGCATGAATCCGACCATTTAAACGGGACTCTGTTTGTCGACCGGCTGGACGGCGAGGACCGTAAAACGGCCCTGCGCGCCATCCGCGACGCGAGCTATGAGCAGGTGGCGGAAAAGACGACGGCGAAACGGGCCCGCAGCGTGGGGTCAAGTTTTGGCGGCTCGGGTTTCGGTGCTGGCATCCCGGGTCGTTCCGTGGACGCAGGCTCCTCCTCCTCCTCCTCCTCCTTTAGCGCCGGCGAATGAGGGTCCTATTTGCCGGTACCCCCGACGTCGCCATCCCTTCGCTGGAGGCCCTGCTGACTGCCGGGTTCGACGTCGTTGGGGTCCTGACTCGACCGGATGCCCCGATTGGACGCAAACGCGTGCTCACGCCGTCGCCTGTTGCACGACGGGCCGAGGAACTGGGCCTTCCGGTGATCCGGGCCGCGCGGATCGACGAGGCAGCCTCCGCCGCGATCGCCAGGCTGGCTCCGGACGTGGCGGCGATTGTAGCCTACGGTGCCTTGATCCCGGCCGACGCGCTATCGATTCCGCCGCTGGGCTGGATCAACCTGCATTTCTCGCTGCTGCCCGCCTGGCGCGGCGCCGCACCCGTTCAGCACGCCATCCTGCATGGCGACGACGTAAGCGGTGCGTCCACTTTCCAGCTGGAGGCGGGTCTGGACACCGGGCCGGTCTTCGGTACCCTGACGGAAACCATTAAGCCCGCAGACACCAGTTCCGAGCTGCTGGTACGGCTTTCGCGCAGCGGCGCTGTGCTGCTCGTCCAAACGCTCAGTGCCCTGAATTTTGGGCACGCCGGGGCACAACCGCAGCTCGGGGACATCACATTGGCACCGAAACTGACCATCGACGACGGTCGAATCGACTGGGCGCAGCCGGCACTGGCCATCGGACGGCGCATCCGCGCCGTGACCGACGAGCCCGGCGGCTGGACCACACTGGAGGGCGCGCGGTTCAAAATCGGGCCGGTGGAGCTGTGCGTCGGAACGCATGATCTGGCGCCGGGCCGGGTTGCCTTCGGGCCAACATCGATCCAGGTCGGGACGGGGTCGCACGCAGTGAAGCTGGTCCGCGTGCAGCCGGCGGGCAAAAAAACCATGCAGGCAATCGATTGGGCGCGAGGCCTGACGAATAAGGAAGACGTGGTGTTTGAGTGACGAACGACAATGCGGGGCGTCCGCGCGGCGGCGGGCATGGAAGCCGGGAGAACGATGGCCGCGGGAGCCAGGGCGCCGGCAGCCGGCGGAACGCGCAGGGGCGCGAACGCAACCGCAGCTCCACACCGTCTTTCACCGCCTCGACCCCATCGGAACGAACGCGCAAGGCTGATCCCGCCCGCCTGGTGGCCTTCGAAGTCCTCCGTGCTGTGTCCGGCGAGGACGCCTACGCCAACCTGGTCCTCCCGTCCCGGATCCGGCACCACCGGCTGGACAAGCGCGACGCGGGTTTTGCCACCGAACTCAGTTACGGCGCCCTGCGCGGGCAGGGCACGTACGACGCGATCCTGGCGCGCTGCGTTGACCGGCCGCTGGAGCAGCTGGATCCGGCCGTGCTCGACGCCCTGCGATTGGGGGTGCACCAGCTCCTCGCCATGCGGGTCCCGGCGCACGCCGCGCTGGACCAGACCGTGGGGCTGGCCCGGGCCGTCATCGGCGCCGGACCGTCCACGCTAATCAACGCGGTGCTCCGCCGGGTGTCCGCGAAGGACCTGGACGAGTGGATTGCGGCACTGACCGAGGGGGAGACCGAGTCGTCCGCGATCGCCGCGCTGACCTATTCGCACCCGGAATGGATTGTCCGGGCGCTGCGCCAGTCACTGGTGGCGCACGGTCGGGATGTCAGCGAAATCACCGCGCTGCTGGCGGCCGACAATGCCGCGCCCGTGGTGAACCTGGTGGCGCTGCCCGGGCTGGGGGACCTTTCCGAGGCTATGGAAGAGGGCTTTACCCCCGGTGGGCTGGCACCCGATTCGGCATTGTCGTCCGGCGGCGATCCGGGCCGGCTCTCCAGCGTCCGGGACGGCTCCAACCGCGTGCAGGATGTCGGCTCGCAGCTGGTGGCCCGGGCGCTGGCGGAAGCCGAGCTGCTCCCGCGTCAGGGCTCGGCTCTGGAGCCGGACGGCGAACGCTGGCTGGACCTGTGCGCCGGCCCGGGCGGCAAGGCCGCGTTGCTGGCAGCCATGGCGGGCCAGCGCGGGGCGACCCTGCTGGCTAACGAACCCGCCCCGCACCGGGCCAAGCTCGTGAAGCAGGCGCTGGCCGCGGTGCCGCGTGACGTTTGGACTGTGCGGATCGGTGACGGCCGCGAGGTGGGGGAGCAACGCCCCGAGGGCTTTGACCGCATTCTGGTGGATGCTCCCTGCACCGGTCTGGGTGCGCTGCGCCGGCGGCCGGAATCCCGCTGGCGCCGCAAACCCTCCGACGTCGGCGAGCTCGGGCCCTTACAGCGCGAACTGTTGGCTTCGGCCCTTAAAGCGGTGCGTCCCGGCGGCGTGGTGGCCTACGCAACCTGCTCCCCGCACCCGGCGGAGACCAATGCCGTCGTCGTCGATGCATTGCGCAAGCGTGAGGACCTGGAGCTGCTCGACGCCGGCGCCGTCCTGGACGGCGTCAGCCTCACCGGAAACCTGGGCTCTGGACACGAGAAAACGGCCCAGCTCTGGCCGCACATCCATGCCACGGATGCCATGTTCCTGGCCTTGATCCGCAAAAAGGCTTGATCCGCACGAAAGGCACCTCATGACCGCTAACCGTTCTGTTGCGCGCTGTTGTATCAGCCCCAGCATCCTTTCCGCCGATTTTGTGAATCTTCAGGCGGAGCTGGGCAGGATTGCCAACGCCGACGCTGTGCACGTTGATGTTATGGACAATCACTTTGTGCCGAATCTGACCATCGGGCTGCCCGTGGTTCAACGGATCCAGCAGATCAGCCCGGTGCCGCTGGACGCGCACCTGATGATTGCCGAGGTGGACCGCTGGGCGCCGGCGTACGCCGATGCGGGTCTGGCCTCCGTGACTTTCCACATAGAGGCGTCCAACGCACCGATCAAGCTGGCGCGGGAGCTGCGCGCCCGCGGAGCCAAGGCGGGCATGGCCTTGCGGCCGGCGACCCCGGTGGAGCCCTACCTGGACATGCTGGCGGAGCTGGACATGCTGCTCATCATGACGGTGGAGCCCGGCTTCGGCGGGCAGTCCTTTTTGGACGTGACCCTGCCGAAGATCCGTCGCGCGCAGCAGGCCATCGAGGGAGCCGGGGTGGACGTGGCGATCCAGGTGGATGGCGGGATCACCGAGGAGACCATCACCCGGGCCGCCGAGGCGGGGGCCACCATGTTCGTGGCAGGATCCGCCGTCTACGGCACCCCCGATCCCGCCAAAGCGATCGAGACGCTCAGGGCCAAAGGCCAGCTGGCCCTGGACGGAACACCGGGCTGAACGCCGGGTTGGGCGCCCGCGATCAGGGAACGGTGCAGCACGTGACCGCGCAGCCGGGAAGCGTCATCCGGGGCAGCAATCGGCCTGGGCGGACCAGTTGTCCCGAGCATGGCGTTGTCAGTGTCATAATGAAGATGTAGTAAGTATTTACGTGCTCCGGGGTCGGTGTAAGTCCGAACCGGCGGTTATAGTCCGCGACCCGCACGCTTTCGGCTGGCAGCAGCAGGAAGCAAACGGTTGAACCGGTGAAATTCCGGTACCGACAGTTAAAGTCTGGATGGGAGAAGCACGAACAGTTTTGGCCTGCCATAGCTGCACCACCACCGGTGCAGCTCGCGCTTAGGTCTTCTGTCGTTACCCCCGGAGCCATCGTGGTTTCGGAAAGGCAGTAACGATGGACATCCTCCGGTGGCTCTTTGAAGCGAAACTGGATTTTCCGCGCGGCGGCTTCCTGCTGTGGCGCGAGGTGTTGGGCAATCTCTTCGGTCTTGCCAGCGCGCTGGGTGGAATGCGCCGCAAGGTCTGGGCCTGGCCCGTCGGCATCGTCGGTAATCTGCTGCTTTTCACCGTCTTCATGGGTTCCGTCTTCGGCTCGCCCGTCTACGCCAACCTGCTGGGCCAGGCCGGCCGGCAGCTGATGTTCATCGCCGTCTCCATTTTTGGCTGGTACCGCTGGAAGCAAAGCCAGCGCGACCCCAACGGAGCCGCCGTCGAACCCAAATGGGCATCCAGCAGAGTCCGGCTGGCATTGGTCATTGCCATGATCGGCGGCACGGCGGTGCTGACGCCGATCTTCAGCACGTTGGGTTCCTACGCTCCCGTTTGGGCGGACGCCTGGATCTTCATGGGTTCCCTGCTGGCGACCTTCGGAATGGCCAAGGGCTGGGTCGAGTTCTGGCTGGTCTGGGTCGCGGTCGACGTTGTTGGCGTACCACTTCTGTTTGGTGCCGGCTACTACGCCTCCGCCTTCATGTACATCTTCTACGGAGCATTCACCCTCACCGGGTTCTTCATCTGGTGGCGGGTCCGCAACCGGAACGCCGAACGCGTCACGGTGGAAACGGCATTTCCTGACCCGAAGGTGTACCGATGAGCGATTCCCCCGATTCCCAGGTCAGCGGCGGCACGGTCGACAGGGGTGCGGGCAATGGCTGGACGCAGTCGGAATCGCTGGCGATGGACACCGCACTGGCCGGCGCTGCCCTGGGTGTTCGGGGTGCCAACCCGCTGGTGGGCGCGGTAGTGCTCGACGCCGCGGGCAAGATCCTCTCCGTGGGGCACCACCGCGGCGCCGGGACAGCCCATGCGGAGGTGGATGCGCTGGCGCGGGTTCCAGCGGAGCTGACCGGCAAACTGGCAGCTGCCACCATGGTCGTGACGCTGGAACCGTGTAACCACGTTGGTCGGACCGGGCCCTGCGCGCAGGCCATTATCGATGCGGGAATAGGCCGGGTGAGCTACGCCGTCGACGATCCGCACCAGCCCGCGGCGGGGGGAGCGCGCCGGCTGCGCGAGGCGGGAGTTAACGTCCACGGCGGGCTGCGGGCGGATGAAGCCTTCGCGCTTAACCGCCGCTGGTTCGCCTCCGTCCGGGACAGCAGGCCGTTTATCACCCTCCATCTGGCTCAGACGCTGGATGGCCGGATTGCGGCCGCCGATGGGACCAGCCAGTGGATCACCTCGACCGCCGCGCGAGCCGACAACCATGGGATCCGCCGCCTGATTGATGCGATTCTGGTCGGCACCGAAACGATCCTGGTGGACAACCCGCGGCTGACGGCCCGCGAACCGGACGGATCGGAGTCCATGCGGCAGCCGCTGCGGGTCGTGATGGGGCTGCGGGACATCCCGGCGGATGCCGCTGTCCGCGGGACGAATGGGGTGCATGGCTCGGATGCCGGCGACATCGCATCTAATGCCGGTTACCTGCAGCTGCGCACCCGTGATCCGCTGGCCGCTGCCGGCACCTTGTTCGCCGGCAATGTCCGGCACCTCATGGTGGAAGGCGGGTCGCGGATCAGCGGCGCCTTTCTCGCTGCCGGGCTGGTGGATGAGCTCATTATCTACCTGGCACCCACCCTGCTGGGCTCCGGCGTCCCCGCGCTCGGGGATCTGGGCATCGGCACCCTGGCGGACGCCCAGCAGTGGGCCTGGGACCCGGCAGGCGGAGGTCCCGTCACCGTGCTGGGACCGGATCTGAAACTTCGACTAACACCCGCGGCACCATTTGCCGCCGGAACCACAGGAGGAAACTGAAATGTTCACCGGAATCATCGCCGAGCAGGGCCGCGTCGAGTCGCTGGTCCATGCGCCTGACGGTGCCAGCGCCACCCTGGTCCTGAGCGCGGATTCATCCCTCGAGGGCCTCGGGCTGGGCGGTTCGATCGCGGTCAACGGGGTCTGTCTGACCGCAACGGCCATCGGCAGCGGGGAGATCAGTGTCGATGTAATGGGCGAGACGCTGGAGCGGACCACCACCGGACTGCTGGCGCCCGGGGACGGAGTCAATCTGGAACGCTGTGTGCCGGCGGGCGGCCGGCTTGACGGCCACGTTGTCCAAGGACATGTGGACGGCGTCGGCGAACTGCTCGAACGCGAAAACCTCGGCAACTGGGAGCGCCTGCGCTTTGCTGTTCCCGAGCCGCTGGCTCGGTACATCGCGGAAAAGGGTTCCATCGCCGTCGACGGCGTTTCCCTCACCGTGACGGCGGTCAGCGACGCTGCGCAGGCCAGCCCATGGTTCGAGGTGGGGCTGATCCCCACCACACTGACCGAAACGGGGCTGGGCGCCAAACGGCGGGGGTCCGCCGTCAATCTGGAGGTCGATGTGCTGGCGAAATACACCGCGCGGCTGCTCGCTTTTGCCCCCGTCACCGCGGAGCAGGGCAAATGACCGGGCAGGGCCAGGCCACTGTCCTGGACACGGTGCAGGACGCCGTCGCTGCCATCGCCGCGGGCAGGCCCGTGCTGGTGGTGGATGACGAGGACCGCGAGAACGAGGGTGACATCATTTTCGCCGCCCAGCACAGCACCCCCGCGCTGATGGGCTGGACCATCCGGCACAGCTCCGGCGTGATCTGCGTGCCGCTGGGCCACGACCGTGCGGACGCGCTGGCGCTCCCGCCGATGGTGGCGGTCAATCAGGACGCCAAGGGTACCGCCTATACGGTTTCCTGCGACGCCGCGGTGGGGATCACGACGGGCATCAGTGCCACCGACCGTTCGCGCACGGCTCGCGTGCTGTCCGACCCGGCCGCCGTCCCGGTCCAGTTGACCCGGCCCGGGCACATGTTTCCGCTGCGGGCGGTGGCCGGTGGTGTCCGGCAGCGTCCCGGGCATACGGAAGCCGCCGTCGAGCTGTGCCGTCTGGCCGGCTGCGAGCCCGTGGGGATCATTGCGGAGGTCGTGAACGACGACGGCGAAATGCTGCGGTTGGGCGGTCTGCGAACGTTCGCGGATGAACACGGTCTGCTGCTCATTTCCATCGAGGATCTGGTGACCTATCTGGGCCCACCGGCGGCCGATGCCCCCGCATCCCCGGGGGCGTCATGATGCCCGGTGCCGGGACCGGAATCGGACCGGAGTCCGGGACGGGAGCCGTGCCAGAGTCCGGGACGGGAGCCGTGCCGGAGCCCGGTACGGGCACGCGCCCGGTGAGTGCGGGGCCGTTGGTTCAGCTGCCGACCGTCTTCGGCGAATTCCTGGCACAGGCGTGGATCGATGGCACCACGGGCGCCGAACATCTCACCGTCAGCGCTGCCGCGCCGGGCGCTACACAACAGGCGGCCCGGACACCGCAGCCGGACGGGACACCGCAATCCGCTGTCAGGGCCGGGGCGGCACCGCTGGTCCGGCTCCACTCGGAATGCCTGACCGGGGATGTTTTTGGCTCCTACCGCTGTGACTGCGGGGAGCAGCTGGCCTACGCGCTGCAGATGATCCATGCCGGCGGCGGGACGTTGATCTACCTGCGCGGCCACGAGGGCCGCGGGATCGGTCTGGCCAACAAGCTTCGTGCCTACGCACTGCAGGAAGCCGGCGCCGACACCGTCGAGGCGAATGAACAGCTAGGATTGCCGGTCGATTCGCGGGACTATGCGGCCGCGGCGGCGATTCTGGCGGAACTGGGGCTGCATCGCATCCGGCTGATGAGCAACAACCCGCTCAAACAGAGCCAGCTGGCCGCCCTCGGCATCGAGGTCACGGAAATGGTGCCCACCGAGGTTCCGTCCCGGGAGCAGAATGTCCGCTATCTGGAAACGAAGCGGGACCGCATGAACCACATCCTCATTCTGCCGGACCACGCGGGTGCAGCCAGCACCGGCACGGCAGCAAAAACACCCACCATCACGGCAGCCAGCACGGCGGGACCAACATCGGCGAAGACCCCAACGACCACGCCGGCAACGAAAGGTAAACGACAATGAGCGGCCACGGAGCACCCACGATCGGGTTCAGCAAGCAGGACAAAGAGAGGGCCTCTGCATTGCGGCTTGCCATTGTGGCGGCCAGCTGGCATACGGAGGTCATGGACGGGCTGCTGGCGGGCGCGCTCCGGGCCGCGGCGGAGGCGGGCATCGACGCACCCACCGTGCTGCGTGTCCCCGGGAGCTTTGAACTGCCCGTCGCCGCCGCCCGGCTGGCAGCGGAGCATGACGCCGTCGTCGCCCTTGGTGTCGTGATCCGCGGCGGCACACCGCACTTTGACTACGTCTGTCAGGCCGCGACCCTTGGCCTGACAGACGTCAGTGTCCGCACGGGCGTCCCGATCGGCTTTGGCGTGCTCACTTGTGACAACGAGGAGCAGGCCCGGGCGCGCGCTGGTCTGCCCGGCTCCAGCGAGGATAAAGGACATGAGGCGACGACGGCGGCGTTAACCACGGCGCTGCTGTTTGCCGGACGCTGATGAGCGCGGCGGCCCGGTAGCGGAGCCGGCAAGGAATGCGGAGCGGTGACTTTGTTCATACTCCGGCGCCGAATCAGGGGCAGCCCGGCAAGACAAGTAGTCTAGAGGGTGTGAAGACTTTCGAAACGCTCTTTGTTGAGCTCAGCGACAAGGCGCTCCAGCGGCCGGCCGGCTCCCGCACCGTCACCGAACTCGAATCGGGTGTGCACGGCATCGGCAAGAAGGTTGTGGAAGAAGCTGCCGAGGTCTGGATGGCCGCCGAATACGAATCGGACAGTAATACTGCCCAGGAAATTTCCCAGCTGCTGTACCACCTGCAGGTGCTGATGATCGCCAAGGGTCTGACTCTGGACGACGTCTACAAGCATCTCTAGCCACCCGCCGCGCTCACGGGTTGCCGCCTCCGAACGACCGGAGCAGCCCATGCTGAGACAGCAGGCGCCGTGGCCGGACCGCTAGACCTCCCTGACCACCACACGTGCGCAGATCACGTGAACCAGATGCGAAAGATCTCTTGCCATGCTTAGAGTTGCCGTCCCCAATAAAGGCTCCCTGTCCGAAGCCGCCTCCGCCATGCTGGCCGAGGCCGGCTACCTACAGCGCCGTGACCCGCGGGAGCTGGTCATGGTTGACCCGGAAAACGACGTCGAATTCTTCTTCCTGCGTCCCCGGGACATTGCCGTCTACGTAGGCGCCGGAACACTCGACGTCGGAATTACCGGGCGCGATCTGCTGCTGGACGCGGAGGTGGATGCGGAGGAGCTGCTGCCGCTTGGTTTCGCGGTTTCCACCTTTCGCTTCGCGGGACCGGCGGGACAGTTTTCCCAGCTGGCCCAGCTGCAGGGCAAGCGGTTGGCCACCAGCTACGATGCATTGCTGCGCCGCTACCTTTCCGGGGAGGGCATCGCCGCCACGGTGGTCCGGCTCGATGGTGCGGTCGAATCATCCGTACGGCTGGGCGTGGCCGATGCCATTGCCGACGTCGTGGAAACCGGAAGCACGCTCAAGGCTGCGGGGATGGAAGTGTTCGGCGATCCCATCATGAAGTCCGAAGCCCTGCTGATCGGACGCGCCGACGTCCAGGCCCCGCCCGGGCTCGATGTCCTCATCCGCAGGCTGCAGGGCGTGCTGGTGGCCCGCCGCTACGTGCTGATGGACTATGACATCCGCAAGGATCTGGTGGAAACGTCAGCCGCGCTGACGCCGGGACTGGAATCCCCGACGATCTCCCCACTGCGTGACTCCGAATGGGTTGCGGTGCGTTCGATGGTGCCCAAGAAGGACACCAACCGGATCATGGACGAGCTGTACGAACTCGGTGCCAGAGCAATTCTGGTCAGCAGCATCCACGCTTGCCGAATCTGAGGTGCCTCTCGTGGGAGCTATTGGTGGGCGTTACTTGTGGGCGTTGAGGGCCAGTTTCATCAGCGTTAGGGATCAGTCATGAGTGTTGCAATCCGCGTTATCCCCTGTCTGGACGTCGATGCCGGACGCGTCGTCAAGGGCGTCAGATTTGAGGGCCTGCGCGATGCCGGCGATCCGGTGGAGCTGGCGCACCGTTACGACCGGGCAGGGGCCGACGAACTGACGTTCCTCGATGTGACCGCTTCCTCGGGCAACCGCGAGACGACCTATGACGTCGTTGCCCGGACTGCGGAGGAAGTCTTTATCCCGCTGACCGTGGGCGGGGGTGTCCGCGGCGTCGCCGAGGTGGACAAGCTGCTGCGCTTCGGTGCGGACAAAGCATCCATCAATACCGCAGCGGTTGCCCGGCCTGACGTCATCGATGAGATCACCCGGCAGTTTGGTTCGCAGGTGCTGGTGCTCTCGGTCGACGCCCGGCGCACCCGCGGAGCGTCGACGCCGTCGGGCTTTGAAGTGACCACCCATGGCGGCCGGCAGGGAACCGGCATCGATGCGGTGGCTTGGGCGCGGGAGGCGGCCGACCGGGGAGTCGGGGAAATTCTGCTCAATTCCATTGATGCCGACGGCACCAAGGAAGGCTTCGACTTGGAGCTCATCCGGCTGGTCCGGGCCGCGGTACGGGTCCCGATCATCGCTTCGGGCGGGGCCGGCAAACCGGAGCATTTCCCGCCGGCGGTCGCCGCAGGAGCGGACGCCGTGCTGGCGGCCTCGATTTTCCATTTCGGTCCCGACGACGCCATCGCCCAGGTAAAAACCGCCATCCGTGCCGCGGGCTACGAGGTCCGCTAGCCCCGCCGGCCCGCTGTTGCCCTCCCAACTGGGTAGCATTTATGGCACTCAAAACGCGATTTGAGTGCCATAAATGCTACCCAGTTGGGAGGGGCGGGGCGAGGCGTGTGGGTTAGAGACCGACTTCGGCCGTCTGCAGCAGGGCGACGGCGTCGGGCTGTCCTTCGAAGGTGACCAAGGCATGCCCGGTCCGGCCGTGGGCGTGCATCAGCAGCTCACCGGGCTCGCCCAGGATCGCAACCGACACCGGAGCCCGCTTGGCCACGTGCCGCGGTCCGGACGGCCGTACCAGCACAATGCCCAGGTCCACGCCGCGGTATAGGATGGCCGCGCGCTTGATCAGATCGTCCCAAAGCGCATCCGAATATTCGTCATCCAGAGCGCGCGGGGCCCAGCGGTCTGTGGCCCGCCGGACGTCCTCGGTGTGGACGAAGTACTCGATCAGGTTGGAGCTTTCATCCAGGGCCTTGATCCTGAGCGGGGAGAGCGGAGGAGGTCCGGCGCGGAAATCAGCCACCAGTTTGGCGTACGCCTCCGGCGTGCCGGATTTCCCGGCAAGGGCAGCCGTCGCCTTGTCTGAGGCCTTGCTGAAGGCCTTAATCAGCAATCCCAGCCCCACCCTGGCGTTGCGTTCGCGCAGGTACAGGTGCGCGGCCAGGTCTTGGGTGCGCCAGCCCGCGCACAGTGTGGCGGCGTCGGGCCCGGCTGCGAGCAGGGTTTCGGCCAGGACTTCGCGGGAAGGATCTACAAAATGCATCACTTGTGAAATTAGCACGCAATCCCTCCCAGATGGACTTTGAACCGCCGGATTTCGTCATCGAATCGACGGCACCTGCCTCGTGACGCCAGCTTACGCCAGCGGCACTAGAATTGGGGTGATGTCTGAGCAGCCGAACCCCCCGTCCTCTTCCACCACTATTACCGGGTCAGCCCGGGAATCCGCCCTCCCCGCCCCTATCGCATCCCGGCTTAAGCGTGACCCGGCCGGCCTGGTGGCCGCTGTCATCCAGCAGTTCGACACCCGTGAGGTCCTGATGTTGGGCTGGATGGACGACGAGGCCCTGCACCGGACCCTGACGTCCGGTCGGGTGACGTTCTACTCCCGGTCCCGGCAGGAGTACTGGCGCAAGGGCGATACGTCCGGCCACCTGCAGCAGGTCAAGTCGGTCGCGCTCGACTGCGACGGCGACGCACTGCTGATCGCTGTGGATCAGGTCGGTGCGGCCTGCCACACCGGAACCCGGAGCTGCTTCGACGGCCGGGACCTGGGCGCCGTCACCGGCTGACCCGGCGGACGCGCACCAGCGTGCGCCCGCCGTCAAACGCTTCCGGTGTGCGGCAGCTCCGGCCGGCACCTCTGAGCCGGCGTCAGGTCCTTTTTTTAGCGTCAACCCTACTCACGGAAAGTCAATGAACTCCATGCAGGATCTAGGCGTGATCAGCCCGACCCTTGACGAATTCCGCCTGCTGGCGCAGACGCGGCGGGTGATCCCGGTGCGGCTGAAGGTCCTGGCCGACGCCGAGACGCCCATCGGGCTGTACCGCAAGCTGGCGGACGGGGAGCCCGGCACCTTCCTGATGGAGTCGGCAGCCGCGGGCGGTGTCTGGTCGCGCTATTCGTTTATCGGCGTCCGCTCGCGCGCAACCTTGACGACGGACGACGGCGCCGCCTGCTGGCTGGGGGACGCTCCCGTGGGCGTCCCGCTGGATGGCAACCCGGTGGAAGCCGTGCGGGCGACCATCGAGGAATTGCGCACCGAGCGGTTTGAGGGGCTGCCGCCGTTCACCTCCGGGCTGGTGGGGTTTGTGGGCTGGGAATCCGTCCGGCACTGGGAGAAACTGGTCTCGCCGCCGGACGATGACCTTCACCTGCCCGAGCTGGCCCTGAATCTGGTCGCGGACATGGCGGTGCACGACAACGCCGAGGGCACCGTGATGCTGATTGCGAATGCGATCAACTACGACGGCACCACCGACCGGGTGGACGAGGCCTGGCACGACGCCGTGGCCCGGGTGAACGTGTTGCTCCAGCGGATCAGCACCCCGGTGCTGCAGCCCGTCTCGGTGATGAACACGCAGGATGCGGTCCCGTTCGCGGACGGGGTCCAGCAGAGCTGGGCCGAGACGGACTACCTGGCCGCCATTGACCGCGGCAAGGAGGCCATCGTGGAGGGCGAGGTCTTCCAGGTGGTCATCTCGCGCCGCTTCGAGATGGCATGCGGCGCCTCCGCGCTGGATGTGTACCGGGTGCTGCGCAACACCAATCCGAGCCCGTATATGTACCTCTTCAGCTTCGAGGATGCCAAGGGCCGGGCCTTCTCCATCGTCGGCTCGTCGCCGGAATCACTGGTCACGGTGACCGGGGACGAGGTCATTACGCACCCGATCGCCGGTTCACGGCCGCGTGGCAGGACGGTCGAGGCGGACAAGGTTATGGCCGAAGAACTTCTGGCGGATGCCAAGGAGCGTGCCGAGCATCTGATGCTGGTGGATCTGGCCCGGAACGACATTTCCAAGGTCTGCGTGCCCGGCACCGTGGACGTCACGCAGTTCATGGAGGTGGAGAAATTCAGCCACATCATGCACCTGGTCTCCACCGTCGTCGGCCGTCTCGACCCGGAACGGACGGCCTACGACGTGCTGGCCGCGACCTTCCCGGCCGGAACGCTCTCCGGGGCGCCCAAGCCGCGGGCGCTGCGGTTGCTCGATGAACTGGAGCCGCACCGCCGCGGCATTTACGGCGGAGTGGTGGGGTACTTGGACTTCGCCGGCGACATGGACATGGCGATCGCCATCCGTTCCGCCCTGCTGCGTGACGGACGGGCGTATGTCCAATCCGGTGGCGGAATCGTGGCGGATTCGGACAATGCCACCGAGGCGCAGGAATCGGTGAACAAGGCCGCGGCGCCGCTGCGCGCAGTGCACGCCGCCTCCTCGCTGCAGACCATCGCCGCGGACTTCAGCCACGCCGCGTTCAACACCGCGCACGGACTCCGCTCATGAGTGAAACAGCTGGGAATAACCCCGTCCACTTCGGGCCCGAAAGCGGCATGCGGCCCAACCGTAGGCCGCCCAACCGCAAGCGGCCCGGAAACCAAGGCAGCGGGCGGTTCAGACGCAAGTCCACCCTGATTATGCTCGCAGTGGTCGGCGCGCTGGTGGTGTTTGGCAGCACGACGCAGACCTGGGTGCAGGTGAAACTTGGCGAAGGCGTGGTGCAGCAGGCAGACCTGAACGTTCCCGGCAGTAAGGCGGCGACGGCGGTGACCGCCTTGGCGCTTGTGGCCTTGGCAGGTGCACTGGCGGCATCCATCGCCGGGCGGATTTCCCGGGTGGTGGCCGCCATCATCATCTTCCTTGGTGCCGCCGGCATCGTGGTCTCCGCGCTCGCCGTCGTGCTCAACCCGCAGGCAGCGGCGGCCGGCCCGGTCGGCACGGCCACCGGCGTTACCGGCCAAAATTCCGACGTCACGACGACGGTGTTCCCGCTGATAGCCGTCGCGGCCGCCGTCGTTCTCGGTTTTGCCGCCGTGCTGATCGCCTGGCTGGGCCGGTCCTGGAACCAGCGGACCAAATACGACGCCGCCGCCGGCCGGGCAGCAGCGGGAACCGGAACCGGCGCAGCCGCAGCGAATACCGCCGGCGGAACGGCAGGTGGCCTGGAAACGTCCCACGGGACGGCAGGGGGCAGCCTGGAAACGGACGGCAGGACAGCTGCCGGCCCGGAGCATGCCGAGCCGCTGGATGACATCGACAGCTGGGATCAGCTCAGCCGCGGCGACGACCCCACATCCTGAGATGACGCGGGGGCCGCGGCCTGGGAACCGGGCGGGGGAACTAATGGCAGAATGTAGGCAGTATCCATTTCGGGGAGATTCAGCGTGAGGGAGATTTAGCATGAGCAACAACAGCGCCAGCACGGGCGAGACCGCCGCAGCGACGCAGGACGTGGATCATTCCATTGAAGTGGGCCACGGCAACAGCCCCGCAGCGTGGACCACGGTTGCCGTCATGCTGGTGGGCGCCGCCATCAGCTGTGTTGGCTTCGTCCTGGGCAAGGAAGCCACCGTGCTGTTCATTGTCGGCGTTGTGATCATGGTGCTCGGACTGGGCGTCGGATACGGCATGCGTGCTGCCGGCTATGGTGTCGGAGGCAGCAAGCTCAAGAACGACGGCCACTAGGCATGAGCGTTCTCGACGACATCATCGCCGGAGTCCGGGAGGATCTCCAGGCGCGCCGGCAGGTGGTCGGTCTGGGACGGCTGCAGGAGCTGATTGCGTCCCGGCCGCCGGCGCTGGACGCGTGGGCCGCACTGGGCGGAGACGATTCCCCGCGCGCCGCCCTGAAAATCATCGCCGAGGTCAAGCGCCGCAGCCCGTCCAAGGGGGCGCTGGCCGAGATTGCGGATCCGGCGTCCTTGGCGCGCAGCTATGCCGACGGCGGCGCCGCGGTGATCAGCGTGCTCACCGAACAGCGCCGGTTCGGTGGCTCGCTGGCGGATCTCGATGCGGTGCGTGCCGCCGTCAACATCCCACTGCTGCGCAAGGATTTCACCTGCGACCCGTACCAGATCTGGGAAGCGCGGGCGCACGGGGCGGATCTGATCCTGCTGATCGTCGCTGCCCTGACCGACGGTGAACTGAGCGAATTCCTGGCGCTGGGCCATGAGCTGGGCATGAACGTGCTGGTGGAAACCCATACCAGCGAGGAAGTCCGGCGCGCCGTGGCCGCCGGGGCGCGGATCATCGGCGTGAATGTCCGCAACCTCAAAACGCTGGACGTGGACCGCTCCGTGTTCGGCGCGCTGGCCGGGCTCATTCCGGCCGGCGCCATCATCGTGGCGGAATCGGGTGTCCGTAATACCGACGACGTCCGCCACTATGCGTCGCATGGGGCCAACGCCGTGCTGGTCGGCGAGGCGCTGGTCAGCGATGCCGCCCCGCGGGAACGGATCGGCGCGTTCACCGCGGCCGGTGCCGCGGCCGTCAGCGCCGCGGGCCTGGCCAGCGCCGACGAGGCCGTCCGCTAGCCGGCCGGTACCCCCCCATGCCCGGCCTCCTCGCACCTCCGGACCGATGACATTCACACGCACTTACTTTTAGAACAGGATGGTGGGAACGATGGCCACTACGCCGGCAGCTTCGGCCCAGGACGGGCCAGCCGATGCGTTTCTCAGCGGAGCAAAGGGAACGGGTCCCGGACACGAGAGCCTGCGCCATGCGCCCGGGCCTTACTTCGGCAGCTACGGCGGCCGCTGGATGCCCGAATCCCTGATCGCCGCCCTCGATGAGCTGGAAGACACCTTCGAGAAGGCCAAGATCGACCCCGATTTTCTGGCCCGGATCGCGGACCTGAACAAGAACTATTCCGGCCGGCCCTCGCTGCTGACCGAGGCGAAGCGCTTCGCCGCCCATGCCGGCGGGGCCCGGGTCTTCCTCAAGCGTGAAGACCTGAACCACACCGGCTCGCACAAGATCAACAATGTGATCGGGCAGGCGCTGTTGGCCCAGCGGATGGGCAAGACGCGGGTGATCGCGGAAACCGGCGCCGGCCAGCACGGCGTGGCCAGTGCGACGGCGGCGGCCCTGTTGGGGCTCGAATGCGTCGTCTACATGGGGGCGGAGGACTGCCGCCGGCAGGCGCTGAACGTGGCGAGGATGCGATTGCTCGGAGCCACCGTCGTCCCGGTGACCAACGGTTCCCAGACTTTGAAGGACGCCATCAACGATGCGCTCCGCGACTGGGTTGCCAACGTCGACACCACGCACTACCTGCTCGGCACGGCAGCCGGTGCGCACCCGTTCCCCGCCATGGTCAGGTTCTTCCACGAGGTGATCGGCGAGGAGGCCCGCGGGCAGATCCTGGAGCAGACCGGCCGGTTGCCCGACGCCGTCTGCGCCTGCATCGGCGGCGGCTCCAACGCGATCGGCATATTCCACGGCTTCCTCGACGACCCTGACGTGAAGATCTACGGCTTTGAGGCCGGCGGCGAGGGCGTTGAATCGGGACGCCACGCCGCCACCATTACCCTCGGCCGGCCCGGCGTGCTGCACGGCGCGCGCTCGTACCTGATGCAGGACGACGACGGTCAGACCATCGAATCGCACTCCATCTCCGCCGGCCTGGACTATCCGGGCGTGGGTCCCGAACATGCCTATCTCGCCGACATCGGCCGGGTCAGCTACGAACCGATCACCGACGCCGAGGCGATGGAGGCCTTCCGGCTGCTGTGCCGCACCGAGGGGATCATTCCCGCGATCGAATCCGCCCATGCCCTGGCTGGGGCCATGAAGGTCGGCCAGCGGCTGACGGCCGGCACAAATAATGCGGAGGAGACCATCATCGTGGTCAACCTGTCCGGGCGGGGGGACAAGGACGTGGAGACAGCTGCGGCCTGGTTCGACCTGCTGGATGCCTCCACCGCGGCGGAGGCCGCGGTGGAAGCGGTCAACCGGGCAACCGATGCCGGGCCCGACGCCGGATCGCCCCGTAATGACGCCGGCGAGGACGAAGCCCACGGATGGACTGGAGAATGAGCATGGATCTGAGGGCCGGAAGCAAGAGCGCCGCCGCCATTGACCGCGCCAGGGCACAGGGCCGCGCCGCGCTGATCTGCTACATCCCCGCAGGCTACCCGGACGTGCAGAGCACCATCGATGCCGGCATCGCGCTGGCACGCAACGGTGCGGACCTTATCGAAATCGGCATCCCGTACTCCGATCCGGTGATGGACGGTGCCGTGATCCAGGCGGCGACCACCGAGGCCATCGCCAACGGTTTCCGCGTTTCCAGTGTCTTTGACATCGTCGCGGCCATTACGGCGGCCACCGACGCCGCCGTGCTGGTGATGACCTACTGGAACCCCGTCCTGCGCCTGGGCGTGGACGAGTTTGCCCGCCGGCTGGCCGATGCCGGGGGAGCGGGTCTGATTACGCCCGACCTCATACCGGACGAGGCCGCCGAATGGCTGGCCGCCTCGGACAAGTACGGGCTGGACCGCGTCTTCCTGGTGGCACCGTCCTCCACACCCGAACGGCTAACCCGCACCGTCGCGGCAAGCCGCGGCTTTGTCTACGCCGTCTCAATCATGGGCGTCACCGGCACCCGGACGGCCGTGAGCAGCAGCGCGGAGAAACTGGTGGCGAACACCCTCGCGGCGGGAGCGGACCGGGTCTGCGTCGGCCTGGGCGTGAGCACCGCGGACCAGGTCCGTGAAATCGCAGCCTATGCCGACGGTGTCATCGTCGGCACCGCACTCGTGGCCGCCCTGCGTGACGGCGGCGTTCCCGCCCTGGCTGACCTGACCAAAGAACTGAGTTCCGGGCTGCGGCCCGCCGGCACGGAAGCTGACTGACCCGATGAGAAATGCGTTTGAGACCGCTCTGACGGCGCTGCCGGCCAGCATTCCGGCCCCGGGCTGGTCCGGATTCGATATTCCGCTCCCGATGGGAACCCTCCGGATCCACGCCTACGCGCTGTGCATCCTGGTCGGCATCATCGCGGCGACGGTCCTGACGCACATCCGCTGGACCCGACGGCACGCGCCGGTAGGGTCCATTTGGGACATCGCCATCTGGGCCATCCCCTTCGGCATCATCGGCGGCCGGCTCTATCACGTCTTTTCCTCCCCGGACGCATACTTCGGCCCGCACTTCGACGGCACAGGAAACCTCTGGCTGATTCCGCAGATCTGGCTCGGCGGCCTCGGAATCTGGGGCGCCGTCGTCCTCGGTGTACTGGGCGCCTGGATCGGTTGCCGGCGCTCCGGGGTCAAGCTGACCGCGTTCGTCGACGCCGCGGCACCAGGCCTGCTGCTGGCGCAGGCACTGGGACGCTGGGGAAACTACTTCAACCAGGAACTCTTCGGCGCCCCCACCACGTTGCCCTGGGGGTTGCAGGTCGACCCGTCCAACGCTAACTTCCCGGCCGGATATGCCGCCGATACGCTGTTCCACCCGACATTTCTGTATGAGTCCATCTGGAACCTGGTCGGGGTGGCGCTCCTGCTCCTGCTGGACCGCCGCTTCCATTTCCGCCGCGGACGGCTGTTCTGGCTTTATGCGATGTACTACACCCTGGGCCGGGTCTGGATCGAGCTGCTGCGCATCGACGACGCGGAGCAGATCACTTTCTTCGGGATCACCACACGGCTGAATGTGTGGACCAGCATCCTGGTCCTCGTGGTATCCACGGTGATCTTCCTGGCCCTGACATTTGCCAAGGCCAAGCCGGATAATGACTCGGTGCTGCTCGCGGGCAGTAAACGCTCCAGGACCGGGGAAGACGGCGGCGGGCCCGGTACCGAGGACGACGGCGGCGGGCCCGGTACCGAGGACGACGGCAGGTCCGGTACAGCGGACGACGACGCCGGGACCGGGGCCGCCGCCGGCAGGGCCGGTACCGACGGTGCCGCACCTGTCCAGAATGCGGACAACTTGTCCAGCAGCGGCGAAGAGACCCCAGCGCGTGATAATCTCGCGGGTACCGGCGGGGAGAAAATCGCCGGTACCAAAGTGCCGGGACAGGGCGGATCATCCAGCTGGCCTGCCGGTACTGAGGGAAAGCGCTGACAGCACCGGGTTATCGCCCGGAATGGTCCGTACCACGATGACGTGGGAACAACTGGCGCGGCCGATGGAATCAAGAGCATCCGCCGTCGCTCCAGCGGTGTCAGCTGGCACTTGGTGTCCGTTAGAACATCTGTGAATGCTGTCATATAATTTCCACAAGTAAATCTGCGGGCGGTTCTGTGCCGTCCGTTGCTCAGGGCCAATGTTGTCCCCTCCGTACGCTCAATCAGGGGGAAGGACAGATCGCAATGATTCGTATCCCAAACGGAACCGATCCGGCAGCGGCAACCGAACCGGCGTCCGCGCCGCTGGCAGCTGTGCAGTCACCTTTCCGGCGTTTCGCCACCATGCCGCCCGCTCAGGGCCTTTACCATCCGGAGCAGGAAAAGGACGCCTGCGGACTGGCCATCGTGGCCACGCTGCGCGGCGAACCGGACCACGACATCGTGGACGCCGCCCTGACCGCCCTGCGCAACCTGGAACACCGTGGGGCCGTCGGGGCCGACGAAGGCACCGGCGACGGTGCGGGACTGCTGACGCAGATCCCGGACGAGTTCTTCCGCGCCGTCACCACCTTCACCCTCCCGCCCGCCGGACATTACGCCGTCGGCATCGCGTTTCTGCCGCCGGAAGCGGCCGAAGCCAGACTCGCCCGGAGTGGCCTCGAAGCGCTGGCTACCGACGAGGGGCTGACCGTGCTCGGCTGGCGCGACGTGCCCATTGTGGAGGGTCTGGTCGGTTCCATGGCCAAGGCCTGCATGCCCCGGTTTGTCCAGCTTTTCCTGGCGCTGCCGGAGCATGCCGCCGCCCCGGCGGATCACCAAGAGCATAATTCCCCGAAGCCGAGTCACCATGAGCCGAGTCACCCGGAGCCCAGGCACCCGGACGACAGGACGCTGGACGCCAAGGCGTTCCGGCTGCGCAAGCGCGCGCAGAACAAATTCGGTGTATACTTCCCGTCGCTGTCCTCGCGCACCATTGTTTACAAGGGCATGCTGACCACCGCGCAGCTCGAGCCGTTTTACCCGGACCTCTCGGACAGCCGGTTTAAGACCAGGCTCGGGATTGTGCACTCGCGCTTTTCCACCAACACCTTCCCGTCCTGGCCGCTGGCGCAGCCGTTCCGCACCATCGCGCACAATGGCGAGATCAACACCGTCAAGGGCAACCGGAACTGGATGCGCGCGCGCCAGTCCACGCTGAGCCACCCGCTGCTGGGTGACAATCCCGAAGACCTGTTCCCTATCTGCACGCCGGGCGCTTCGGACTCGGCATCCTTCGACGAGGTCGCGGAGCTGCTTTGGCTGGCCGGGCGTCCCATCACTCAGGCCATCATGATGATGCTTCCGGAGGCCTGGGAAAACCACGCCACCATGGATCCCGCGCGCCGGGCTTTCTACGAATACCACTCGATGCTGATGGAGCCGTGGGACGGGCCGGCCGCAGTGTCCTTCACGGACGGAACCGTGGTCGGGGCCACGCTGGACCGCAACGGTCTGCGCCCGGGCCGGTACTGGATCACCGAGGACGGGTTGGTCATTTTTGCCTCCGAGGTGGGTGTGATCGACATCGAGCCCGCCAAGGTGGTCAAGAAGGGCCGCGTCTCACCCGGGAAGATGTTCCTGGTGGACACGGATGCCGGGCGCGTCATCTCTGATTCGGAAATCAAGAGCGAACTCGCCGCCGCCAACCCGTGGGGTGACTGGGTGCGGGAGAACGTCATCAAGCTGGCGGACCTGCCGGAGCGTGAGCACGTGGTCCACACGCCTGCCTCGGTCAACCACCGCCAGCGCACCTTCGGCTACACGCAGGAGGAACTGCGCATCCTGATCGGCCCGATGGCCCGCACCGGCGCCGAACCGCTGGGCGCGATGGGGTCCGATACCCCGATCGCCGTGCTGTCCAAGCGGCCCCGGCTGCTCTTCGATTACTTTGTCCAGTCCTTTGCCCAGGTCACCAACCCGCCGCTGGACGCGATCCGCGAAGAGCTGGTCACCTCGCTGAATTCGACGATTGGTCCGCAGGGCAACCTGCTCTCGCTTGCCGAGGTGCGCCAGCCGCAGCTGGCCCTGCCGTTCCCGGTGATCAACAACGACGAGCTGGCCAAGATCGCCAATATTGAAAACGCCGCAGGGGACCGGGTGGCCGTGAAGGTCCGCGGTCTGTACAAGCCCGACGGCGGCGAGGCCGCGCTGCGTGCCCGGCTGGCGGAAATCTGTGAGCAGGTCTCCGGCGCGATCAACCGCGGCGTGCAGTACGTCGTGCTCTCGGACCGCGATTCCAGCGCGCAGTGGGCTCCCATCCCGTCGCTGCTGCTGCTCAGCGCGGTGCACCATCACCTGCTGCGCAGTGCCAACCGCACCAAAACCGCTCTGGTGGTGGAGGCCGGTGACGTCCGCGAGGTGCATCACGTGGCGGTCCTGGTCGGCTACGGCGCCGCCGCGGTGAACCCGTACCTGGCGATGGAAAGCGTCGAGGAGCTGATCCGCAACGGCGACATCACCGGGGTGAGCGCCGAGGCGGGCGTCTACAACCTGATCAAGGGTCTCGGCAAGGGCGTGCTGAAGATCATGTCAAAGATGGGCATCTCCACGGTGGCCTCCTACTGCGGGGCGCAGACCTTCGAGGCGCTCGGCGTATCCCAGGACCTCGTGGACGAGTTCTTCGCCGGCACAACCTCCCAGCTTGGCGGGATCGGGCTGGGTGTGATCGCCGCGGAGGTGGCCGCACGCCATGCCATGGCCTACCCGGCGGACGGCGTCGAAGACCCGCACCGCCCCCTGCTCAACGGCGGCGAATACCAGTGGCGCCGCGAGGGCGAGCCGCACCTGTTCAACCCCGACACCGTGTTCCGGCTGCAGCACGCCACCCGCGAACGCCGCTACGACATTTTCAAGCAGTACACCGCCGGCATCGACGACCAGTCCAAGAACCTGATGACCCTGCGCGGACTGCTGAAGTTCAAGGAAGGAGTGCGCCCGGCGGTCCCGATCGACGAGGTGGAATCCGTCGCCAGCATCGTCAAGCGCTTCTCCACCGGAGCGATGAGCTACGGCTCCATTTCGCAGGAGGCGCACGAGACGCTGGCCATCGCGATGAACCGGCTCGGCGCCAAGTCCAACACCGGCGAGGGCGGCGAGGACGTTGACCGGCTGCTGGATCCGGAACGCCGCTCGGCCATCAAGCAGGTTGCCTCGGGGCGCTTCGGCGTCACCAGCCTGTACCTGACCAACGCCACGGACATCCAGATCAAAATGGCGCAGGGAGCCAAGCCCGGTGAGGGCGGCCAGCTGATGGCGCAAAAGGTCTACCCGTGGGTGGCCAGCACCCGGCACTCCACGCCCGGCGTCGGGCTGATTTCGCCGCCGCCGCACCACGACATTTACTCGATCGAAGACCTGGCGCAGCTGATCTACGACTGCAAACGCGCCAACCCCGCCGCCCGCGTGCACGTCAAGCTGGTCTCCGAGATCGGGATCGGCACGGTGGCCGCCGGTGTGACCAAGGCCAAGGCCGACGTCGTCCTGGTTTCCGGGCATGACGGCGGCACCGGCGCCAGCCCGCTGAACTCGCTCAAGCACGCCGGGGTTCCGTGGGAACTGGGCCTGGCGGAGACGCAGCAGACGCTGATGCTCAATGGGCTGCGCGACCGCGTGGTGGTGCAGGTGGACGGCCAGCTCAAGACCGGCCGGGATGTGGTGATCGCGGCGCTGCTCGGTGCCGAGGAATACGGTTTCGCCACCGCTCCGCTGGTGGTCTCCGGCTGCGTCATGATGCGCGTCTGCCATCTGGATACCTGTCCGGTGGGCGTGGCCACGCAAAATCCTGAGCTGCGCCGCCGGTTCACCGGCAAGCCAGAATTTGTGGTCAACTTCTTCGAGTTCCTGGCCCAGGAGGTCCGCGAAATCCTCGCCGGACTGGGCTTCCGCAGCCTGCAGGAGGCGATCGGCCACGCCGACACGCTGAACGCCCAGGAAGCCATCAGCCACTGGAAGGCGTCGGGGCTGGACTTGGATCCGATCCTGGCGGGCATGGACTTCGACTCCGACGCGCCGCTGCGCAATCTGGTGCCGCAGAACCACGAACTGGACAAGCACTTTGACCAGCAGCTGATCACCATGAGCGCCGAGGCGCTCAGCGACCGGATCCCGGTGAAAATCTCAGTCAAGGTGGTCAACACGGACCGCTCCGTAGGCACCATGCTCGGTCATGAGGTGACGAAAAGATTCGGCATCGACGTGCTGGGCCAGGACACCATTGACGTCACATTGACCGGCCAGGCCGGCCAGTCGCTGGGCGCCTTCCTGCCCGCCGGCGTCACCCTGCGGCTCTTTGGCGACTCCAACGACTACGTCGGCAAGGGGCTATCCGGTGGCCGGATCACGGTTCGACCGGACCGCACGAACGTCTTCCCCGCCGAGGACAACGTCATTGCCGGCAACGTGATCGGCTACGGCGCCACCAGCGGGGAAATGTTCCTGCGCGGCCAGGTCGGGGAGCGGTTCCTGGTGCGCAACTCCGGTGCCACCGCCGTCGTCGAAGGCGTGGGCGATCACGGCTGTGAATACATGACCGGCGGCCAGGCCCTGATCCTGGGACGGACCGGACGCAATTTTGGCGCCGGCATGTCCGGGGGGACGGCGTACGTGCTGGATCTGCAGCCGGCCAAGGTGAACAAACAAAGCCTGGACTCGGGGGAGCTGACGCTGCTTGAACTGGACGCCGAGGACCGCACCCTGGTCCATGCCCTGCTGGTGCGGCACCGCGAAGAAACGGATTCCGCCGTCGCGGCGCGGCTGCTGGAGGATTTTGCCGCCACCGCCGCCCGGATCACCAAGGTACTTCCGCGGGACTACGCCGCCGTACTGCAAACGCGCCTGGACGCCGCCAACGAGGGTCTTGACCCCGACGGGGACGCCGTCTGGCAGAGAATTCTGGAGGTTACCGGTGGCTGATCCACGGGGATTTTTGAAGGTCCGCGAACGCGTCACACAACCGCGCCGGCCGGTGCCGGTGCGCATCATGGACTGGAAGGAAGTCTATGAGGCACAGGAGAAGGGCGTGCTGCGCAGCCAGGCCGGCCGCTGCATGGACTGCGGCGTGCCGTTCTGCCATCAGGGCTGCCCGCTGGGCAACCTGATTCCGGAATGGAACGACCTGATCCGGCGGGACAAGGGCGAGGAGGCCGTCGAGCGGCTGCACGCGACCAACAACTTCCCGGAGTTCACCGGCCGGCTCTGCCCCGCGCCGTGCGAGTCCTCCTGCGTGCTGGGCATCAATCAGCCCGCCGTGACCATCAAGCAGGTCGAAGTATCGATCATCGAGCAGGCCTTTGACCACGACTGGGTCAAGCCGCTGCCGCCGGCACGGCTGACCGGCAAAACCGTGGCCGTGATCGGCTCCGGGCCGGCCGGGCTGGCCGCGGCACAGCAGTTGACCCGCGCCGGGCACACCGTGGCGGTCTACGAACGCGACGACCGGATCGGCGGCCTGCTGCGCTATGGCATTCCCGATTTCAAGATGGAAAAGCACTATCTGGACCGCCGGATCGAGCAGATGACGGCAGAGGGCACGCGCTTCCGTCCCGGCGTCGAGGTGGGCACTGACGTTTCCTGGGAACAGCTGCGCCGCCGTTACGACGCCGTCGTCATCGCCACCGGCTCCACCGTGCCGCGGGACCTGGACATCCCGGGCCGGGAGCTGACCGGCGTGCACTTCGCGATGGACTACCTGGTCCAGGCAAACCGCGTGGTGGCCGGGGACGCCGTGGCGGACCAGATCGACGCCGTCGGCAAACACGTGGTGATTCTGGGCGGCGGCGATACCGGCGCAGACTGCCTCGGGACCGCGCACCGCCAGCAGGCGGCCTCCATCACCACCTTGGCCATCGGGCAGCAGCCTCCGCTGGAGCGCGCCGCGCACCAGCCCTGGCCCACCTTTCCCACCCTGTTCGAGGTGGCCGCCGCGCACGAGGAAGGCGGCGAGCGGACCTACCTTGCCTCCACGGTGGAATTTGAGGGCACGGACGGCGTGCTGACGGCCATCAAGATCGCGGAGACCGAGTTCGTCAACGGCCGCCGAGTACCCAAGGCCGGCACCGAGCGCGAAATTCCCGCCGACCTGGTCTTCCTCTCGCTCGGTTACACCGGTCCGGAACCGGCAGGCATCACCGAGCAGATCAAGGCCGAATTTGACCGCCGCGGCAACGTGGTCCGCGACGGGTACTACATGACCGGTACCGAGGGAGTCTTCGTCGCCGGCGACGCCGGACGCGGACAGTCCCTGATTGTCTGGGCGATCGCCGAAGGCAGATCCTGTGCGGCCGCGGTGGATCAGTTCCTGTGCGGCCAGACACTGCTCCCCGCGCCGGTCGCGCCGACCGACGTCGCGGTCAGCGTCCTGTAGCGGGGCCGGCGCCGCCGCCACGAGGTGGCTGCTGCAATGGGGGCGAATTCACCAACTGTTAATTTTGACAAGATTGTTAGCCGAAGAACTCCATTAGGGTAGGTACATGAGACGCGCGAAAATTGTTGCAACGTTCGGACCGGCGATCGCCAGTTATGAAAACACGCTGGCCGTGCTGGAGGCGGGGGTGGACGTGGCACGGATGAACATGAGCCACGGCGACTACGGAGTGCACGACACGACTTACGAAAACGTCCGCAAGGCCGCGGCCTCCCTCGGCAAACCGGTGGGCATCATGGCCGACCTGCAGGGCCCGAAAATCCGGCTGGGCCGCTTCCTGGACGGACCCCATGCGCTGGCCGTCGGCGATATCTTCACCATCACCACCGAAGACGTCCCGGGCACCCAGGACATCTGCTCCACCACGCTCAAGAGCCTGCCCGAAGACGTCAATGTCGGGGACACCCTGCTCATTGACGACGGCAAGGTCTCGCTGGTCGCCACCGCGGTCGACGACGTCAAGGTCACCACCGTGGTCACCGTTCCCGGCGTCGTCTCCAACAACAAGGGCATCAACCTGCCCGGCGTAGCCGTCAACGTCCCCGCGCTGAGCGAAAAGGACGAGGACGATCTTCGCTGGGCGCTGGCGCGCGGCGTGGATCTGGTTGCGCTCTCCTTCGTCCGCGACGCCGCCGACATCGACCGCGTGCACCAGATCATGGACGAAGAAGGCCGCCGCGTACCGGTGATCGCCAAGATCGAAAAGCCGCAGGCCGTGGAACACCTGCCGGCCATCATCGACGCATTCGACGCCATCATGGTGGCCCGCGGAGACCTCGGCGTGGAACTGCCGCTCGAAGAGGTTCCGATCGTGCAAAAACGCGCCATCGAACTGGCCCGCCGCTGGGCCAAGCCCGTCATCGTCGCCACCCAGGTGCTCGAATCCATGATCGAAAGCCCGCGCCCCACCCGCGCCGAGGCCTCCGACTGTGCCAACGCCGTCCTGGACGGCGCGGACGCCGTCATGCTCTCCGGCGAAACAAGCGTCGGCAAGTTCCCCATCGAAACCGTCAAGGTGATGGCCCGGATCATTGAATCCACCGAGGTCCACGGACTGGAACGTGTCCCGCCACTGGGCACCCAGCCGAGGACCCGCGGCGGCGCCATCACCCGTGCAGCTGTCACCATCGCCGATCAGCTGGACGCGAAGTACATCTGTACCTTCACCCAGTCCGGCGACTCCGCGCGCAGGCTGTCGCGGCTGCGCCCGGTCAAGCCCGTCTTCGCGTTCACCCCGGATCAGCACGTCTGGAACCAGCTGGCGATGGCCTGGGGCATCCGGCCCATCCTGGTACCGATGGTGCACCACACGGACGAAATGACCGAACAGGTGGACAAGATCCTGCTGGAGAAAAAACTGGTCGACGACGGCGACCTGGTGGTCATCGCGGCCGGCTCCCCTCCCGGCCAGGCCGGTTCCACGAACTCGCTGAAGGTCCACAAGGTGGGCGACCTGGCCGACTTCAGCGCGACCGGAACCTCGAACCGGGAAAAGGTCGGCCCCTGGCCCACCCACTAAAGTTCCGGCAGCGCTGCTGTCCCAACCGGCAGCGCTGCTCTCCCAACTGAGTCGCACTTATGGCACCCAAACGACCGTTTGAGTGCCATAAGTGCGACTTAGTTGACCTGATTGATGATCGTCTCCGCGACCTCGCGCATGCCGAGCCGCCGGTCCATCGATGTCTTCTGGATCCAGCGGAACGCCTCCGGCTCTGAAAGCCCCATCTTCGTCGTCAGCAGACTCTTGGCTCGCTCCACCAGCTTCCGCGTCGCGAACTGCTCCTGCAGATCGCTGACCTCCGCCTCCAGCGCCTTGATCTCCTCATGGCGGGACAACGCGATCTCGATGGCAGGGATCAGATCCGCCGGCGTGAACGGCTTGACCACATACGCCATCGCGCCCGCGTCCCGCGCCCGCTCCACCAGCTCCCGCTGGCTGAACGCCGTCAACAGCACCACCGGGGCAATCCGGGCCTTCACAATCTTCTCCGCGGCCGTAATGCCGTCCATCACCGGCATCTTCACGTCCATCAGCACCAGATCCGGCCGCAGCTCCTCGGCCAGCTGCACCGCCTTCTCACCGTTGTCCGCCTCGCCGACCACGTCGTAGCCCTCGCCGCGGAGAATCTCCATAATGTCCAGGCGGATCAGCGTTTCATCTTCGGCGACCACCACGCGGCGAGCCGGAACGGGCGTGGACGGAGTGGTCGGCGCGGGTTCCGTTTGTTCTAACACGAGGGCTCCTTGAAAGCGGTATTGTTGGGCAACGGGACTCCGGGGGCGTTCAACAGTCCACGCCTCTGGCTGGAGGTTGCAGTTCTACGATTTAGCCTATCGGCATGTAGAGTAGTTTCTCGCATGGGTGAGGGTTTTTTGCTCTTTATCTCACGTTGAAGGCCCGAGTGGCGGAATGGCAGACGCGCTGCACTCAAAATGCAGTATCGAGAGGTGTGTGGGTTCGAGTCCCACCTCGGGCACCGTAAAACCGCAGGTCAGAGGCGCATTGAACGGCGTAGTGTTCCCAAAACCTTATAAAGTGTTCCCAAACGGCGTAGCATTGAGGCTATGGCCAGCATCGTAGTGCGCCCATCTCGAACCGGACCCAAGGCCTACCAAGTCCGGTGGAGAGACCCGGAGGTAGGGTCCCAGCAGAGCATCACCTTTGCTTCCGAGACGGAAGCAGTCACACTGAAGAAGCTCCTTGACGCCAACGGTCAGTCGTTCAAGGTTGCGCAAGGCGCCATCCTCGACGCCCGGCGGAACGTTCCTTCCGTCGCCGAAGTCGTCCAGGAGCACATCGACTTGCTGGTACGGCCGTCGGTCGGCACCGTCCGGACGTATCAAACCATGCTGGACCTGCACATCGTTCCCGGCCTTGGTTCTATTGCCGTGGACAGAGTCGACATCCGGCACCTGACGGCGTGGATTAAGTCCATGCAGAAAAAGGGTCGAAGTGCCAAGACGATCAAGAACGTGCATGCCCTTCTTTACTCGGCTATGGAAACGGCTATCGCGCTGAAGTACCGCAGCGACAATCCCTGCCGGCGGGTCCAGCTGCCCACGGGGGAGAAGCCCGAAGACGAGGCCAGATTCCTGACGCACCGCGAATTCGGACTGATCATGGACGGAATGAAGCAGGCATATAAGGTCTTCACCGAGTTCCTCGTCATGACAGGGACGCGCTTCGGGGAAGCGACAGCTGTTACCGTCGCCGACGTGGACCTGTTGGCCAAGCCCGCGACGGTGCGGATCAACAAGGCATGGAAGCGCGGCGCTAACAGCGAGTTCTACCTCGGCGCAACGAAGACCGGCGCCGGCAAGCGTACAGTCGCACTGAACCCGCAGCTGGTGGAAAGATTGATTCCGCTGGTGGCGAGTCGGGCAGGAAAAGAGCTGTTGTTCCCTGCGCCTCGTGGCGGGCAGTTGCGGCACCGGGTGTTTTGGGCAATTTATTGGCTCCCCGCCGTAAAGGCGGCGCAGGCGAAGGGATTGATGAAGGAGCCGCGCATCCACGATCTTCGGCATACTCATGCTTCGTGGCTTATCCAGGATGGCGTCTCGCTGTTCACGATTTCGCGGCGCCTTGGCCATGCTTCCACGTCGACAACAGAGCAAATCTACGGACACCTCATGCCGCAGGCACTTCAAGACGCAGCAGACGCGGTCGAGCGATCGTCGAGGGCCTGGCAGGAGTAGGGCGCTTCTCGCGGCTCGCTTATTTGAGCCTGCGTTCGGCTCGTGTGCCGATGACGCGGCGGGCGTCCGCATCGAGAATGTGGGGTTTGACTTCACGGAGGTGGGCGATCTCCTCGAGATGTTCGTCAGTGAAAATGATCTTGCCCTTGCCCCAGGTGAGGTGGGGGAATTCGCAGTTCGCAGCTCCGGCCCGCAGCCAGGCTTCAGAGCAGCGGAGCAGTGCAGCGGCCTCATCGGGCTCATAGAATTCGAGGCGCATGTTGCTACCGTCCGTTTTCCGCGACTTCACTCGATGTCGAGGTGCTTGGTTCGGCATGCCCGGCGAGCCAAGCACTGAAGTCGTCGCGGTCAATCCGGATCAGCTTGCCGAAGCGGTAAGCGGGCGGCCCCATGTGCTTGGCTCGCCATTGGTAGAAGGTTTGCCGGGGAATCTGCAGTTGGTCGCAGACGTCTTGGGGCGACATCCACTGTCCCGCCTGGGTCGAGGCATGAGCGGCCGGGTCCTGATTGATCCTCATTGCAAGTCCCTTTCGGTGCGGACAGTGGCGAACTGTGGCCCGAGATTGTGAAATTTGAGCCTTGCACTGTTCATAGTGGTAAGTGCGGCAAGCGACGTGACCTCCCTGCACTCCTCTGGCCAGCTCCGAATCCATCAGGGCGGCAGTAATACTTTCTTTCAGATCCGTGATCTCGCGTGTATCCGCCAGGCTGCCCGTCCGGCCAGGAACTTGCAGGAGGGTGGCTGAGACACCCAGGGCCCGAGTTTTGTACCGGTTTGGTCATGTCGAAAGAGTCTCGGGAAACGATGAACAGGCAACGGACTAGGGCGTCCGGATCCGGTTGGTTCGCCATTGTCAGAAGGAGGATGCCATGGCTGAGCATCCGCAAGCCAACGCATTCCATCAAGCCGCGGAGCTCATGAGAAACGAACGGTATTGGCATCGGAACGGTGATGAAGACGCGGAGTTTCTTCGTGCGCTGATGGATGTCCTGAAGGAGGTTTCGTACCATCTCGATGCCATCCAGGTCTTGGATCCCGCAGGACTCTCCGCCTACGGTGCCGCAGCGGGGATTACCACGTATCCCGTCGCCGGCAAGGTAGACGCCGAACTGATCCTGATGACCGCAGCCGACAACGTGCTCGAGCGGCTTATTGCGACGGGAACAACCGCACGGAATACTGGGCTCAGTAAGGGCGCACCGGGCTAAAAGCCCTTGGCGCCGCGATGTCCAGCACCGGGAGCGCGAAGTGGCAGCCGAGGAAAGCGAGGCAGACGTCACTCCGTCAGCCCAACTTATCCTCGCGCGCCGCCTGAACTTGCTGCTCGACGTCGTTATGGCGGAAAGGGGAAGTCCACTGACGTTCCCCGAGTTGCAGAAGGAGCTGGCCGACCGCGGTGTGAGCCTTTCTCGCGCTCGCTGGTCATACATGAAAGACGGCACTAGCCGCCTGGTATCGGACCCCCAACTGTTGACGGCCATCAGCGACGTTTTCGACGTAGATCCGGCTTACTTGCTAGGGGACGACGAATCGGAGTTGCCGGAGCGTATAGATTCCCGGCTTGAGTTTGTAAGGTCCTTGAGGGCCGCGAGGGTGAAAACATTTGCCGCCCGAGCGTTGGGCGATGTATCCCCTGAAACCCTCAAGGCGATCACCGATTACCTCAACAAAGACATCAAACGTCACTCAACCGGTGAGCGCCTAGCCGCGAATTATCCAGAAGATACCGCCGATGGGCAGCCGTCCGCTCCCTAATACGGGCCTTGTTTGTCGAGTACCGCGGCGCCCTTCGCTGCCTGTGAACAAGTTCGACGCCAACCCTCCGGACGACCACTCTCCGTCCGTCGGTAGCGTCCTGTAGGGCATGGGGGTCACTCCGCCCCAGGGCTGTCCACAAGCGGGCAGAACGCTCTTGACAATGTTTTAGACATGTCTAACACTGAAATGGTAACTTCATGCGGAGGCGCCCACGGGAACCACGAGGGCTCGCTTCACAGCTGGGAAATCCAGCGTGCTTTCGTCAACACACCTATCTGCGCGGACGTGAGCCATAGCGGTGGCGCCAGTCGCGACGCCGCTCGTCGATAGTCACCATACGCACGAAAACGGTGAAGATGATGGGCCTCAACTCCAGAGAATCAAGTACCGCCTTCCTCCACAGCAGCATCGACCCGTCGTTGGTACGCCCGCCGGAGTTGGACATTCCCATCGATCAGTTGATGATCGCCGTCGAAAGTGTTCGTCCGTACGTGCGCGCCAGACTGCTTCGCATTGGCCGCGTCGACGACCTCGACGATGTCATGCAGGAGGTCCGCGTTGCTGCGTGGGATGGACTGGTCAAGCGGCGCTATCGCCAATTGCCCGACGCTTCGTTTGGGGGATGGGTTCAAGGGATAGCGGTCCACTTGTGCGCCGATCATGTCAGGCGGACTCTGGCCCATCCGTGGATGTCACTTACCGCTGACCCGGAGGTATCGCAGGCATCACCGGTCGACTTTGCAACCACGGAGAGCGTCGAGCAGATTGCCGAACGCGAATGGGTGGCCGAGGTCCTGACCGAAGTGCGCCAGCACGTCCCAGCCGAAACGTGGGAGAGGGCGGTGAAGTGCCTGACTACGCCCCGGCAACGGCATGAAGCACACACGCCCGAATGGGAAGAACGCAAGCGCTGGCATGCGGTTACCGTGGTCCGCCAAACAGCCGTGACCGTGAAGGCAGCGCTGGAAGTCGATGCACGAACGCTCGACGATTCACCGACGATCATCGCGACGGCGGTGTGCTGCATACCAACGGTGCTCCTCCAAGTTGTTGCCGAACGTTTGGTCTTGACGGGCATTCGCGGCGCCGAGAGAACGGCGGGTATCGCCGATTTATCGGCTGAGACCGGCGTCAGTAAAAAGTACCTTGAGGGCAGGATTGGTTACGCGCGCAACCTGTATCTCGCTGCACTCGACGTTCTCGAGCGTGCTGTAGCGGCGCGCCAACGTTCCGAGGCTGCCTTCAATGACGCCAACGACTTCACGCACGACGTTCGCGTGGTCATGTCGTAAACCGCCACAGCGACCATGAGCCCAGTGAAAGGGGTCCACCATGCATGCCATTGCCGAATTGATGCCCTACGTAGCCAGGCGCCGGCGGTTGTGGCTGTCGTTGCTGGTGACCGTGGTTCTGGTTGCTGCCATCGCGGTCGTCTTCGCCGCACGGACTCCCTCACCGGCTAAGTCCGCGCTGCCCGCCCCAACGGCAACCACAGCGAGCCCGAAGATGCCCGCAAGCGGGCCTTCCTTCGTCGCCGTCGTTCCGTCCCAAAAACCGGAACTCCCACTCGCAACTAACGAGCCAAACACGACGAATTACCGAATGTTGGCTCAGGCCGCAGCGGAGGCGATCTATACGTGGGACGCCCGATCTTCGACGTATTCGGAAGTCTATGAACGACTGCGCTCATGGTGGGACGTGCTGCCCGACGGGTCGAACCCATTGACAGTCATGGCTCAGGAATTCCAAGCCACGGGAGTCACGCCGGCGTCATTCGCCGCTTTGTCAGGCATGCACGCGTACCGAACGGCCTCGGTATCAACCTCCTCCTGCGACGAGCAACTCACCCAGGTGCAGCAACAGCCGGCACCATGGGCGGGCCTACACGCGTGTACTTTTACGCTCAAAGTCGAGGAGCACCAAACTGGTGGGAAAAATGCTTACACCGTGCCAGTGAGCGTCATGGTCAACTGCCCGCCGGCGTCGACGGCGCCCGCCGACCGCTGTGCCATGGTCGCCTTCTACGCATCGGCTGACAGGATCGTCTACTGATGGCTGTGCCGGCGCTGGTGCTGGCAGCGATCAAGCGCCGTGCACTACTTCGCCTTGTCGCCTATGTTGCCGGCGTTATGGTTCCGGTGCTTGCCGTGGCGATGTGCGGCGGGCTGGCGCTAGTGGCCTCCGCGGCACAAGGAAGTACGACGGCGTGCCTCACCACCGCGTCAACCGCGGCGAAACCCGGGACCGGTTCCGGGCTGTCGATCCCGACGACTTCTGGCCCACCCACTGTCCTCAGTACTGCCCAGGTGACGGTGGCGCGGGACTACATCGGTGTCGGCAATTCCCTAGGCGTCCCGGATGCGGGGCAGGAGATCGCCATCATGATGTCGCTGCAGGAATCAGGGCTCCGGATACTTGCCAACACGTCCGTCCCAGACTCGATGGCCTATCCGCACGATGGGGTTGGGACGGATCATGATTCGCTAGGCACCGCCCAGCAACGTCCATCAACCGGTTGGGGGAGTGAGGCCGAGCTGATGAACCCCGTCTACGACGCGCAGGCGTTCTTCGACGGTCCAAACGGACCAAATCACGGCTCACCACGCGGACTGCTCGACATCCCCGGCTGGGAATCAATGTCCAAGGGCAGCGCCGCTCAAGCCATTCAGGCTTCTGCCTTTCCCGAGTTGTACGCCCAATGGGAAGGCGAGGCGCACGCAATTGTGGCTGCGCTCAAGTCAGGCGCCGACGTAAAGAACTGTGACGCCGACAAAGGTAATGCCAGCATTCCGCCTCTACCCGGCAACCTGAGCAAGCTGCGCCGGGACGTCATCCAATATGCACAAGAAGGCGTCGGCGGTACATATGTATGGGGCGGGACGGCATTCAAAGCCTGGGACTGCTCCGGGTACGTCCAATGGGTCTACAGCCAGGCCGGCATCCAGCTCCCGCGAACGGAACAGTGGCTCACAGGAACTCCGACGACAACGCCCCAGCCAGGCGACCTCGTGGTGCAAAATCCTGACGGGCCAAACCATTGGGGACACGTGGGGATCTACGCCGGCAACGGCATGATGTTCAGCGCGCTCAACCCCGCGGTGGGAACACTGCTGCATCCAGTGGCGTGGAACTCTGGCACGCAGTATTTTGTCCTGATCACGAAAATATAGTCGACACATCGGACCTTGGTTGTGCGTCCTTGTTTTATCTCGGAGCCTGCAAGATCGTCGACGGTCCGTGGGCATCCATGTGTCTACCAAGAAAACGAAGGTGACCTATCCTGCGGAAAGTGGGATGAGGTTGGGTTCGAAGCCGAGGGAGACCATTCGGCGTTGGAGCCGTTTCCTGGCTCGTTCGGGGTTGGTTTTATCGTAGTGATCGATGCCGAGTTCTTCATATGCGACCCCGTCATGGAGCATGTTCCAGACGATGACGAGCAGCGTATGTTGCAGAGCGACGACGGCACGCAGGGCGCCGGCATGCGATTGGATACGCCGATACTTCACTGCAAGATAGGTCGTTTTTGATCGTGACACGGAAAGTGCTGCAATTCCCAGTGCGGCCTTCAGATAGTGATCGCCGGGACGGGTTTGCGTGGACTTGACTCTCCCGGCGGATTCGTTCTGGCTCGGACACACTCCCGCCCACGATGCTAAATGTCCGGCGGTTTCGAAAACGGTCATGTCGACACCGGCCTCGGCGATGACGACGTTAGCGACATTCTTCGAGATCCCCGGGATTGTCATCAGCAGCTCCCGGGCGAGGGAAAAAGGCTTCATCACCGTATCGATGCGGGCGTCGAGCGCTGTGAGGGTCGCCTCGATTTGATCAATGCGGTCCAGGTGCAGCTTGACCATGAAGGCGTGGTGGTCGGTGAAGCGGCCCGTGAGGGCTTCGACCAGCGCAGCGGATTTGTGGACCATCGAGGCATGCGCCAACGAAGCCAAGGCCTGCGGGTCGCGTTCCCCGGACACGAGGCCGTCCAGGATGCGACGGGCCGACTGGGTGCCCAGTCTGCTGGCGACCGAGGATAATTTGATGTTGGAGTCCTCCAACCCTTTCTCCAGACGCGCGTATTCGCGGGTGCGCTCATGAGTCAGATTCGACCGGGTGCGCGTCAAATCCCGCAGCTGACGAATCGGCTCTGGGGGAACGAAACTGGCCCGCAACAGGTTGTGGGCGGCGAGTTCCGCTAACCATGTCGCGTCGGAAACATCGGTTTTGCGTCCTGGGATATTACGGGCCGCTTTCGCATTGACCAATTCCACGTTCAGCGACTCCGCCAGCAGGAAATAGAACGGTTTCCAGTAGTCGCCGGTGGCCTCCATCACGACCACCGTCACCGCAGCCGCCTCCAGATCACGGCGCAACCGTACGACTGCATTCGTCGTCGCTCCGTACGTGGTCACGGTCTTGCTGAATGTTCCAAGTCGCGCCCCTGGTATCCGGATACAGACCTTTGCGTCGCGTTTGGAGATATCCATTCCCGCAGCGCGTTCGTGCACGATGTCCATCATCGTCTCCTGCCCTTGATTCCGACGGCACCACCAGCTGGTGGTGCCGGGTGCCGCGGGAAGGGCGGGGAAAATGATTCAGGAATCTACTAAACGGGCTCATCACGCCTGATGACGCTGGGCATGCGGCACCAATCCACGGTTCCCGTGGAAGCCCTCCACACCACGCTCGTAAACAGGCTCAAAGCACTAAGACACACCGGCGTCGACCGCGGCACCACCATCATCCACCGCTGCCCAACCCAGCCACAAGCCCGTTTCCTCACACCACAACGCCGCGAAGCGGCTCCACCGCTCGTAACTAACGGTGATTACACCGATCCAGTCAGAAGGTTGCGAGACATAGTTACGGAAATCGCCGGCCGTGGACGAAACTCCACCATTCCGCGAAAATTTGAACAGTGCCGCCGCAGCGGTCGCGGGGTCGACCGGACGCCTCTTATCCCTAGGGTTCCCAGACGCCTACTATGTCGCCAATAAAGGTGAACCCGGGGACAAGTCTAACGGGCACCTTATACGAGCGGCAGGATGCTGACACATCGTGCCACGCCTTGATCAGGAGACCGGTAGCGCGATGATCGACCGACTTACGTACTTCCTCCAGTAACCGGCATGCGACCTATTCGCTGACACACCTCAGGAACGCGGCCCAGCGGCCGGTTTTGGAAGAGAATAGGATACCTATAGATTGACGGAGCCCAGTATGGGCGCCCGTCCCTGAGACGGATCATGTATCAATGAAGAGGTTGTTGAGTGCGGTCTTCGAGCCTGCGCGGTTTTGGGGGATAAGCGTCGTGACCATGTTTGATAGTTGGTGCTCGAGCAGCGCGCTGACCTTAATTGCCTGCCAAGCAGTTGCCAAAGTTGTTGGAAACATCGACTCTCACGACGACGCCGCAGGAGTTGAGCTCCTGGCTGTCAAGCTTCCCGACGCCTACGCCGACACGACGGCTCTTACGTTGATTGCGGCGCGGTATGGAAAGCCAGGGTTGGCGGCTTTTCTCCGCGACCGGTTGCCAACAAAGAGAAGCGCTCGATCCGGCGACATGGGTGAGATCCTGGCGACGACATACCTCGCTGATGAGCTTGGTTATGTCGTCGGACCTAGTCGGCTCATCGACCGTGACCACCAAGAGTGGGCGATGAGGGGTGACGACGTGCTCGCTGCCAGGATTGGTGGCGGATCAGAGTTGTATTTAGTCAAAGGCGAAGCCAAGAGTCGCGTCAGCATCGGTGGGGCAACAGTCCGGGAAGCCAGAGAGGGGCTCTCCCGAAACGACGAAATGCCCTCCCCACAGTCACTGTCCCAGTTTGCTTCGCGCCTTCTAAAGACATCTGATAGCGAGGTTGGCGAGGCGGTGATCGATGTGCAGTTGACCAAGGGGGTGAGGTCGGATCACGTAAGTCATTTGATGTTTCTGCTGACGGGAAGCGACCCAAGCTCCCACGTCAGCGCGGACCTCCAGGCGTACGCTGGCACGATCCCCCAGCTGACCGTTACGCTGCGAGTCCAGCATCACCAGAAGTTCATTAACGACCCCTATGACGAGGTAGTCACCAATGTCCCGTGACGCACGAGCGCTGCTGAATGACCTCGACGCCGCCACAGACGCGGGCTTCCGTAGTCGCCTACTGGCCCGCGGGCAGGCCCAGTCGATGATTCGCCGGGAGGGCGTGCTTCCGCACGGCTCGCCGGAGTTCAGCCCCTTTCTCGACGCCGACCTCCTCAACTATGGCTACGCGCTTCTCGCCGACGGACTGGACCTACTGGAGCAGCTAGAAGTAGACGGCAATGACGAAACGACCAGCCAAATCGAGGTCGCCCGGCTAGCGTTCATTCAGGGCTCATACGCCTTAGAAGCGGCCACTCGCAACGCTGCGGATGCTCCCGACAAAATGTTTCATCGACTCATCGCGGGCGCGGCCAGCCATCTCGGTGGTTACGCCGCCCGCGCCTTCTCGCTGATGGAAGGGAGTCGAGAATCCAGCCAGATGACGCCAATGGAGCTCACCCTGGCTGACCTGATACTGCGTAATCTCGATGCTATCGAGGAACGAACACGACTACTGCGCTCTTCTGTAGAAGTATCGGACGGCTCCCTGCTCACTTCCCTCTCCGATGACGACCCCCATGAGGATGACGCACTCGGACCGATCGCCTTGTTGCTCAGCGAGAACTACCTCTCCTCCGTGTCCTCAGGTCTCTTTGCAATTGAGGTCGGTGACCGCGAACTACTAGCTAGCGCGATGGAGAATGTGGCCCTAGGGGAGCGTGCCTCAATGGACGTGAGTGCTCCCGGGCCTTGGTGGGTTTACCGGCTCACCCGTCGGATGCTCGGTGACTTGTTCGATACCAGCATCAACTCAAACGTTCCGGTCGACCCGCCAATCGGCGGCGAGGGTGAAGTCACCCGTTGGCGTTACCTACGCCGCACTTTCATAGAAAATCTCCTTGCACGAGGGCGGTCCGAGATCGACTTGTGGCCGTCACAGATCCATGTCGTGGGCCGAGTTTTTGCCGACGCGCGCGACCTAGTCGTCGCCCTTCCAACCAGCGCTGGTAAGACTCGCATTGCCGAACTAGCCATACTGGCGTGCTTGGCACAGGGGCGGCGTACCGTCTACGTCACCCCACTTAGGGCCCTCTCTGCCCAAACCGAGCAGGTCCTGACAAAAACGTTCAGCCCTCTCGGAGTACGAGTGTCCTCCCTTTACGGTAGCGCGGGGATCAGCGACGTAGACGACGACGCGTTGCGCTCGAGCGAGATCGTCGTCGCCACCCCGGAAAAGCTTGACTTCGCGCTTCGGTCCGACCCCTCTGTATTGGACGACGTCGGGCTGGTTGTTCTCGATGAGGGGCACATGATCGGCGCGTCAGAGCGCGAGGTGCGTTATGAGGCCCAAATTCAGAGGCTCTTACGCCGTCCCGACGCTTCAACACGTCGAATCGTCTGCCTGTCCGCCGTGTTCCCTTCCGGTACAGACTTAGAGGACTTCGTTGCTTGGATCACCGACGACGATCCCCAGGGCCTGCATCAGGAGACTTGGCGTCCCACCCTGCAGCGGTTCGGCCTCGTTGAGTGGATTGGTGACCACGCGCGACTGGCAATTACCCTCGGGTCTGACCAGCCATTTATCCCCCGCTACCTCGAGGCGATCCGGCCGGCGGGAAGGCGCAGAAGGCAGTTCCCCGCGGACCAGCGTGAGTTGGTGATCGCTACAGCGTGGCGCTTGGTCGAGGAGGGCCAAACCGTTCTCGTCTTTTGTCCGCAGCGCAACTCGGTTGAGCCTTATGCGCGCGAAATCATCGGATTACACAGGCAAGGCCTCATCGCCACTGTCTTACCTGATCTTGTCGATCTGAGTGGGGCGCTCGTTGTGGGAGCCGAGTGGTTCGGTGCCGATCATCCGATTCTAAAGTGCCTCGAGCTCGGCGTCGCCATCCACCACGGAGCCCTTCCGGGACCGTTCCGCAGGGAAGTGGAGAAGCTCCTCCACGATGGCAAGTTGAAGGTCACTATTGCGTCGCCTACCCTTGCCCAAGGGCTCAATCTGTCGGCGTCGGCAGTGCTGTTCCACGGTCTCAAACGTGGCCGCGAACTGCTGAAGGGATCCGACTTCTCCAACGTTATCGGTCGTGCCGGGCGCGCGTTCGTCGATACCGAAGGGCTGGTGCTATACCCGATTTTCGAGCCACGGCCGTATCAGCGTGAGCAGTTACGACGGGACTGGCTGCAGTTAACCCAAGGTGACGGAGGCAAGGCGCTCGACTCCGGACTCATCCAGGTCGGCCTTTCGCTGCTCGCGCGCATGCACACCTCCCGCGGGTCCGGGCCCATCGAGCCCTTCCTGAATTACCTGACGGGTGGGCCGGATTGGAACCTTCCAGTCCTGCAGCAAGAGTCGGCTGCAGACCATGCGACCGCCGCGGCCAGGTGGAAATCCGACCTCTCTTTGCTCGATATCGGCATTCTCAGCATCATTGGAGATGGCGCTTACGACGCCGACCCGGACGCTGCCACGCAGGTACTTTCTGATGCTCTCGTTGACTCGCTATGGGAACGCCAACTAAACCGCCGAGCAAGCGACATCGCCACGGCTGTTCGCCAATTGGTGACGGGTAGGGTCCGACATTTATGGCGTACATCCACGCCTTCTCAACGTCGCGGCTGGTATCTCGCTGGCTTGGGAGCCGCCGCTGGGACAAGTTTGTCTGCGATCTCAGGGCATGTGATCGATCTGATGAACCAAGTCGAACTCGACCTCGACAATGATGATCACGTCGGCGCATCCGATCGGCTCGTCGAGATCGCTGATGCTGTCTTTAGCCTGGACATATTTCCCCTGAAGTCTCGGTCGACGACAGGAGCAACGTGCTTCGTCATTGGGTCCAAGGACTGAGCCTTGCGGACCTCCCAGGGGATCGTGTCGCAATCGCCCAATTCGTCGAATCGGGGCTGGCCTATCGATTGGTCTGGGGTATGGAGGCTGCCCGGGTCTTTGGGGCAGCCCAAGGCAATGCCCTGGCCGAGATGTTGAATGGTGCAGCCGTGACCGCAATCGAGACCGGAACTTTCAACCGGTCGGCATCGGTTCTCATCCGCTCCGGATTCGACCACCGACTTGCCGCTGTGAACGCAGTCGTCAGCACTGGTGCCGATTTCAACTCAGCAACAGACATGCGCCAATGGATCGACGACCTCGACCCCTGGTACGCATCGAACGAAAGCTGGCCAAGCCCGGAATCTCGGTCGGCATGGGAGGAGTTTGCGTCACACGTCCGCCGCCCACGCCTCCGCCGATGGACGCGCAGTAATGAAGATATTGAAGATGTTATGTGGCATGGACATGCGCCCGCCCAAAATACATGGCTCCGGGTGACCGTCCGTGATGAAAACACTGTCCAAATCTGGACGCCTGGCTTTGACCTCCTAGGCGAAGCCAGTGTCCAGATAAACCCCCAGCGACTCGGGATTCTTCGCGCGCAACGTATGCCTGACTCTCAGGGGATCCGCTTGTTGTATCGCGGACCCCGGGACCTCTTCCCTCCCACAGGCTCAAAGAATGCGGCCCAGCCCCAGTAGCACGCTCATGCGAGCTACTTCGCTGGAATGCCTCGCGAGTTGGCCTTAGCTGCTGGTATCAGAAGAGGGATGGGGCCTCGGGATCGATGCCGGTCAGCAGGGGACGGACGATCATTTCGTTCCACCCGTGCTCAAGTAGTGCGGTATACAGTTCAACGGAGTGGGCGTGGAACTGCGCTCGTCCGGCGCCGCGCCACCGGAAGGATGACGTGTTGGCCTGGCGACCTTTTTTTGAGACCTGTCTAGAAATGTTCGATGCTTGGGTGCCGCGCCCGCCCAATCAGGGCGGGCATGTGGGCATTCGAGCCGGAATCAATCGTGGCAGCCGCATCCTTCCGCCAGTCGACTCGGTGTCTCGAAACCTAGGTGTCTCGAATCCCACCATAGACGCAGCAACATCCTTAGTATGAATCCGTTCGATTCGGCGGTCTTGCAAGCGGTTCGACTGGCGGGTCTCAGCGTCACCATCGGCCGCATCCTTGGATAGCGGCCCCATCTCGGAAAGCATGTCCATTGGCGCATTCACTGCAACCCTCCGGCGAGGCTTCACCGCTGCCCCCTACAGCCGGACCAACAAGCTCGAGCCCGATAGCGGCCAGATCCCATTGACACCAGTATGACGGGCACTAGATGCTTCCCTTGCCCGCCAGTGCCAGGACAACGGAGGACGGCTTCGAACCCTTGGTTTACTGATACTGCAGGCCCTACGCAGTATTCTGGAATGCGCGAATAAGGGACTGGGCCAGCAACATGGCCGCTTCGTTTGCTCCTTGATCGAGCGCTGCAAAACTCATGGTTTCGTCAGGCTCGACACGTACTGGGGCGTTGTTCATTCTCAGGCTGACGCTGTTGCGCGGTTGGTTGTTGAGGGCAGCTAGCGAGACCATCGAGCCAGTGGTGAGCCCCACTCCTACGGCGAATCTGGTTGCCCCCGCCACACCGACTTGTCCAACTAGATGCAGTGCGGCAGCTATTCGCTGCGCCGCATCATCCACGTTCAGCATCACACCCATCGTGTCCCCGGGGAGTCGGGACGTAACTGTCGTTCTGCCGTCTTTGAAGACCATCACGGAAGCGAAAGAACCTTCGTACGCATCGTGCAATCCTCCCGTTCGTAAGGGCGGGGGTGCGCTCACTCCGACGCATTCTTGAAGGTCTCTCGACTCCAGCGCCTGGCTCTCTGAGGCGAGGCCAGCGTATCTAACGTGGGAAGGTAGGCCCAACCGCACCTGCTCAAGAACGCGACTTGATATGGGAGTCCCTCCATAAGGGATTACATGGACTTCAAGCAGGCAGCGCTCGGACCCTATGTGTCAGGCTGGAACGGTACCACTGGGTCATAGCAAGTCCGCTTGATCGCGTGGGGCGAGAACCAGGAATCTAATCATTATGTCTAGTCTAGTTTTGAGTGCCGTAGGCCAAGATGGTCCCATGGACAGTCCGGGACCGCGTGCTGGTGGACCGACCCCTCGCCGGTCGTTTACCCCGGCGCAGAAGCTTGAATATTTGGCCGCGTATGAGGCCGCCTGCCAAGGAAATGAGGGTGGGGCGTTCCTGCGCCGTGAGGGCCTGTATTCCTCGCAGATGACTGAATGGCGCCGGCTGCGCGACGCCGGCGTCCTGGCGGGCAAGAAGCCCGGGGAAACAATCGGAAAACTCTCCAAGGACCAGGCCGAGATCGCGCGTCTGCGCCGCCAGTTGGAGGTGAGTGAGAGCCGGTTGAAACGATCCGAGGCAGCTTTGGGAATCATGGAAAAACTCTCGGCGTTCTTAGAGAACGCCATTCAGGAATCACCGGACGAGCCGAAGTCCAAGAAGAATTGATGGCCGCCTATCAGGGCCTGCGCGAACAACTGGTCCCCACCCGGCAAGCGGCGGCCCTGGCTGGGGTTTCCCGCACCACGGTGTACCGCAAGCCGGCCCCGCCCCGGGAGACGGCGGCGGTAACACCACCGAACAAACTGTCCCCGGTCGAGCGGGCAGCAATCCTGGCCGCGTTGAATGCCCCTGAGTTCGTGGACCTGGCACCGATGCAGGTCTATGCGAAGCTGCTCGATGCGGGCGTCTATCTGGGCTCGTTGTCAACGTTCTACCGGGTCTTGGAGGAGAACAAGCAGGTCAAAGAACGCCGCCGCCTGGCCAAGCATCCGCCCCGGACCGTGCCCGAGCTCGTCGCTACAGCCCCGGGCCAGGTCCTGACGTGGGATATCACGAAGCTGGCCGGGCCGGTGAAGGGCAAATACTTCGACTGCTACATGATGGTCGACATCCACTCCCGCTTCATTGTCGGCGCGCACGTGCATGCCAGCGAATCTGCGGTTCTGGCGGTGGAGATGATGAAGGAAATCTTCGGCATCCACGGCATCCCGGACGTGGTGCACGCGGACAGAGGTACCTCCATGACGTCAAAAACCGTCGCCGCGCTGCTCTCGGACCTGGAGGTCACCCGGTCCCACTCCCGACCCCGGGTGAGCAACGATAATCCCTACTCAGAAAGCCTTTTCAAGACCATGAAATACGGGCCGATGTTTCCCGAACGCTTCGCCTCACTCGGCGATGCCAGGGCGTTTATCAGTGAGTTTGTGGACTGGTATAACCATGACCACCAGCATTCCGGGATCGACTTCCACACCGCCGCCAACGTCCACTACGGGCTAGCCGACGGTGTCGCCAAGCAACGCTCCGAAACCCTCGCCGCGGCACGGGCAAGTCACCCCAACCGCTTCACCAAAACCACCGACCCCAAAATACTGGCCCTACCCGGGCCTGCATGGATCAACCAACCCAAGGAAAACACCGAAAAACTAACAGCCTAACTCCCACTGGTACCGACCGACTTGAAAAATTCCGGGACGAAGAAAACTGATTGTTGGCTAGTCCCTCAGGCAGCCAACGAATTGCGATGGGGGCTTGCACCGGTTCGAAATCCAGAGTCGTCGGCGCGGCTTCTAATTCGTGCAGGGCGGCCACCACCGCTTGCTGAAGGTCCGCTACGTCAGCAAAGGTCTTGTAGAACCGACCGGCTCCATAGCTACCCAGATGCTGTTCGAAGGTCTGCTGCTCTGCGTCGAAGTCCACTCCGTCCTTACGGAATACATATCTGGGCTTACCTGCCCGTTGTGCGGTCATCCACTCGTCATGGGTGGCCGACTGCCCGGTCTCAGGGAAGACATGACCGTAGTGAGGTCCCAGCAGAAGTAGATATGCGTCGCTGGACTCAACCCCGCGTATACAAGCTTCCCTGCTTGGGGCCGATTGTGCCGTGAAGTCCTCGAACCGCACAGGCTCGTGCCCCAGTGCTCTGATCAGTCCGGGGAGCGCGTCGCGTTCCTGCTCTAGCCCGCGCCTGACGCTGCTTATAAAAATCCTCATTTGATCATTCTCCTGTACTCGCGCGCCATCTCCTCGTAGAACTTCAGGCGGACGACAGCCCGTGCGAGTCGTTGCTGGTGCTTTGCAAACCAACGTAATATCAGGCGGGCTCCCACTAAGAGGAGGCACCCATGGCCATCGACGCTGCTGGAACCGCGATGGCGACCGACAGGTAGAGCCACGGAAGGCTTACGCACCAAAGACGGCATTCAGATAGGCGCCGGTGAGAGCCCCGAAACTTCCACCCTCCAGATGGGCTGATGACATGCGCACCTGAAACAGTTCCTCGAGCCGCTGATCTTCCTGAAGAGTGAGAAACCTACCGATGTCAGTATTCATAACCGGGGCCGTGTGTCGCCAGAGTGTCGGGCGCCGCGAGTACGAGTTCACCCTCGACCCGCAAACCGGCTTGCCCTTGAAACCAGTGGGTCAATCATGAATCAACACGACGTCATTACGTTTGCTCTCCTGAAGAGAATCCCGAAGTTCTCGTTCTACCAGCTCCTGTAGATTAGGGGGCGTCGCGCAGCCACTGCCCCCACTCGGGCCGTACCCCTGTCCCTCTTCCGGGGAGCAGCGAAGCTCAGGCGGCACCTGTCGATGGACCGGCACGCACAATCTGTGTTCATGCCCCTTTCTACATTGAAAGACGACACTCACTCGATGCTCAGCTCCGTTCATCTGGACCTCTCTTGATTCTTCACTGCGACGGACATTCATGCTCAAGACGCTGACTGAATCCTAGCGCCCGCCACTGACATCAAACCGGCGGTGCGTTTCCGGGAGTCAAGGCATAAGCCCTCGGTGTTAGTACCTGGGTCGAGGAGGCCGAGCCTCGTAATCTAAGCCTTATGGCTGCCAGCAACGGATTGCGTTCGGCTGGGCCTCGAAGGCGGAAGTCAAGGTTGTTGGGTGGCTACGCGTCAGCGGAACAGGGCGGCCACACGCACGGGACCTGACTCGAAATCTGATCCCGCGGTTCTCTGGATTGGGGAAAACGGCACTGCAATCCATTTCGATTGGGGACGACATCCACACCTAATCTCCCGTAGTCTCATACACGGTTCCCTTTACGGACAATGATGCGCTGTGACGACTTCGGAGATTTTGTGCAGCTGACTTCGAAAACAGCATCATCGACGGTCTTCGGCCCACATCTACTGCACAAAAAACTGACGTATTCCACTTGGCCGCGTCAAGGTCCCCTGTACCCCAAGGCCGACTGAGTAGCCTCCGGACACAGAAACTGATTAGCTCGCAGTGGTAGTCCGAGACGTCGGTCAGATGTTTCAAAAGTGGCCGGTCGATCGTTGGAACAACCATGGCTTCGAGGCGGAAACGGATGTCGATCGTATCGGGTTCCACCTCAAGTCATTTCCTCATGTCGTTTAGCTCTATGCCAACCATGAACTCGTGAATCCTCCCCACAAATGTGGGAAGGCAATGATAGGAGTTCACGATGTTCCTCGCCGCGCCGGTGGATCCCGGAATCACACCGAACACAAGTTTTCCTTTTCTTGAGTCGCTGAAGGAGATCGGCGGCGGCATCCTGGTCGGTGCCTTCATCATCATCGCGATCGTGGCCATTCTGGGTGCCGCGATGCTTCTGGCCGGCAAGTTGAGTCAATCGTCGCGGTTGGCCTCCGGGGGCGGGATGATCCTGCTGTGGACAGGGCCTGTGGCGGCCATCCTCGGCGGCATCAACGGCTACATTTTATGGTCGCAAACCGCATTTCATCTCGGGTTCTAGGCAATCAAAAATGCTGCCGATGGTGGAGTGCCAGGCGGGCGGGTGGTGGCCGCCTGGCTGCGGCCTGCTCTCGCAGACTCAGGACGCTGCGACCAACACCATCACGCAAATGTTCGCTGGCGTTTTGGCGAGCATGGCCTCGTGGATGTGGTCGTTCATCTCAGGTGCGTTTGGCGTTTCGGCCATCGGATCTTCGGACTGGACCATCGTCAGTGGCCTGACGAATTGGTGGATCGTCGTCATGATGACACCGCTGGTCGTCGCGATGATCCTCCAGGTCCTCGGCGGGCTGGTCAGCCAACAGCCGCGACGGATCGGGCGCGCCTTGATCGCCGGAGGCATTGCCGTCCCGGTCGTGATCGGGGCGGTAAGTCTGATGCAGCAGCTCACTGCGTTCACAGACTCGGCCTCGACCGCTGTGCTGGCCACGCTAGGCTCGGACCCTTACGTCGTTTTCATGCGGCTCTTCGGATTTGAACGTGCTTCTGCCGGGTCAGCGCAACAGTGGAATCTGATCTCGCTGTCCACTCCGGGCACCAATGATGGTCCCATCGGTTCAGTCATCACCACGGTGGTTGCCGTTGCGATCGTTTGGATACTTTCGTTCGTCCTGATGTGCTCGATGATATTCCGGTCATTTGCACTCCTGGTGCTGGCGGCCACGGCGCCCGTTGCGATCATGCTGATGCCGTGGGAACGCACGAAGTCGTGGACGCGTCGCTGGTGCGAGACTGTTGTTGCCCTTCTGATTGCGAAGCCGTTGGCTGCCACCGTCCTTGCTGTTGCCGTCAAGCTCTTCGCCAACTCCACCTCGTTCGCCGGGTTGGCATCGGGTGCGGTGGGCATGTTGCTGGCCTGTGCCGCGCCGTTGATGGCGCTGCGTCTGGTGAGCTTTGCCGGCGGTGAGCTGGCCGCGGCCGCCCAAGTGGCTGGCGGCGGCCACATCCTGACGCGGAGCAGTGGAATCGCGGCGAGGCAGGTCGGTCGGCAGCTGGGCGGCAAGTTGACCCTGGCGAACCTTGGTTCGCGGAAGCCGGCTTTGGTCCAGTCGAGCCCGCAACCAAAGTTAGCGGCCCCTGTCTTTGCCCGGACGCAAAATCCTCAGCAAAACGTGAAGTACGACGGCGGCCAGCTGGCTTCCAGCGGCCCGCACCCGATGCCGGGGTCGGAAAACAAGACGTACGGACAGCCAAGCAGCAAGCACACCGGGCCAGCCCATCGGAACCACGGCGCATCTTCCACGAGCGCACCTCCAACGAGTGCGCGAAGCAGCAACGGGGGACTGGATATCTCCACGCCGGCGGATTCATCAGTTCCTCGGCCGCTGGGGCACCAAATCAGTGGCGGCGCAACGCGAGGACAGCAAGCCCCGCCACAGGCGCAGCAACCGGTTCTCGCACCCCGGCGTGCCCCAGCTCCGCCACCGCCACCGCCACCGCCGGCGTTGCCGCGCCCGAACACCATCGATCCGGAAAGGGACAAAGATGTCTGACAATACGCGCACGTTGCAGTCGGTGAAGTTTCCCCGCTATGAGCGGCACGGACTGTTCATGGGCTTGCAGTGGTACCAGCTGATGCTGATTGCCGCTGGGGTGCTGGTAGCCAGCGTGGCCTCAGCAACAGGAGGACCGCCGGCCCTGATCATTACGACACCCGTGTGGCTGGTACTGGTCCTTTTCGGCGTCGTGCAATACCAGAGGATTCCTTATCCGGTGTGGGCATTCGCCGCTACGGTTTTCCTCTGGCGTCAACAGATCGGACAGACCAAATTCCTGGCCAAACCCGAGCAAACCAGATCAGCGGGTCAGCTCGCGCTCCCGGGAGGGTTGGGGACGCTTGAGTTGCGGCAGACCGCTGATGGTGCGGCTTTCGTCGTCGACCGTCAGGGGCATGAAGCGGTGGCGATCCTGCGTTGCAGCACAACGTCGTTCGCTCTGCTGGACGATGATGACAAGGCCTACGCCGTGCAGGCCTGGTCGCGGGTGCAGACTGCGATGGCGCAACGGCCTGCCGTGGCCCGAATTGCGGTGCAGGACTACACGGTCCCGTACCCGTCCACGGCTCTTCGTGAGTTCTATGACCGCGCGAAGGCGCCGACGCGGATTGACGAGGTGCGGTGGGGCGACAAGTCGTACCTGGATTTGATTGCCGCGGCCGGCTCGGCAATGAGTCATGAGCTGCTTGTCTGCCTGGTCATCGATACGTCGAAGGCGCGGCGGCGAATCCGGGACGCCGGCGGTGACCTGATCGGGACCGAGCATGTGGTTCGTTCGGAGGTCGAGGCGCTTACCACCGGCTTGAAGTCCCACGGTGTCACGGTGCAGGAGTGGTTGCCTGAGAACAAGGTGACAGCCATGATGCGCGGAGCCTTTGATCCGCAGGCCGTGACCCGGCTGGCCGCAGCAGTGCAGGGGAACCAATCCGAGACCATGAGGGTTGGTGCCGGGCCGATGGCTGTGGAGGAGCATTGGTCCTATCTGCGCACGGACTCGGGCTTCCATCAGACATTTTGGATCGCTGAATGGCCGCGGCAACAAGTGTTCCCCGGTTTCATGCACCCGCTGGTGTACGTGGGTGACTTCCGGCACACGGTCACCGAAGTCATCCGTGCCATCCCGACCGAGCAGGCGTTGAGGGACATCCGCTCCGCCCACGAGGCCCACGACACGCGGCGGCGCGTCAACGCACGCTTCGATAGACCACTGACCCGTGAGCAGCGCGCCGAGGAAGAGGAAGTCGCTCAGCGTGAGGAGGAGATTGTCGCCGGCCATGGCGACGTTCGCCCAGCTGCCTATGTCACTATCACCGCCGAGACGCTCGATGACTTGGCTCGGTATCGGCAGGAACTGGAATCGGCGGCGGCCGGCGCGTTCGTCGAGCTGCGGGTACTGGCCGGGCAGCAGTGGCCCGCGTTCGTTGCGGGCGCGCTGCCGCTGGGGAGGGGATTGAAATGAGCAAGCATGCACAGCATGTCAGTTTCATTCCATCGGGAGAGTCACGCTTTGATCGGAAGGCACGACGACGGCGCGAGAGCCCGCCGTCCGACTCACCGGGCGAGTCGATGTGGGACCGACTGGTACATACCGATGAGGGCGGATCAACTTCACGCTCGAAGGGAGATTGGGGGAGCAGAGAAGCGGCATCACTGCGGGGCCCGCATCGCCTGCGACCGGCTCCGCACCGGGCCTCGACTATGACGTTTGCCGCGGCATATCCATTCCTGACCGAATCGGGATTGGGACATGAGGGAACGTACATTGGCACGGACGTGTTCGGCTCCGGCGCGTTCTCCTACGATCCGTGGATCCTGTACGACAAGGGCGTGATCAGCGGGCCCTCCATCGTGGTCATCGGCACCGTCGGGACCGGAAAGTCCATGTGCGGCAAATCGCTCGTCGCTCGGTCGGTAACGCTTGGACGGAAGGCGGCCGTGGCATCGGACCCGAAAGGGGAGTGGGTGCCGGTCGCTGAGGCGCTGGGCGGGAAAGTCATCTCCGTCGGACCCGGCAAACCCGCCAGAGTAAACCCCCTCGATGCCGGGCCCAGGTCCAACTTGTTGTCCGATGACCAATGGCAGGCCGTGGTGCGGCAACGCCGTCGGCACCTTCTGGTTGCACTGGTGTCGTTGATGCGCCAGGGCCAACCCATGAGCCCGGTGGAACACACAGCCCTCGACATGGCCCTGACCGATGCCGTAGCGGCGAACGGCACGCCCACGTTGCCCATGGTGCTGGAGTACCTGCTCAACCCCACCCCGGCGACAGTGGCGCTGGTTGGGCGCGAGGGAGGAACCGGCGTCGGCCATTCACTGCGGCGGACCGTTGCCGGTGATCTGGAGGGCATGTTTGACGCCCCATCCACAGTGGCGTTCGATGCGGATGCACCCATCATGGTCATGGATACCTCCGCCCTGATCGGGGCCTCCGAGCAGGCGCTCTCCCTAGCCGCGGCGTGCGGCGCGACCTGGCTGGAAGCGGCGGTGACGAACCCCGACGGCGCCAAAAGGATCGTGGTCTACGACGAGGGCTGGCGAATGCTTGCGGACCCCTACATGCTGGCGAAAATGAGCGAACAATGGCGCCTGGCACGCACCTACGGAATCGCGAACCTGCTCATCATGCACAAAGTCGCCGACCTCAATGAAATCGGCGACGGCACCAGCGGGCTGAGGCAGAAAGCGCTCGGACTGCTCACCGAGGCCGACACCCGCATCATCTACCGGCAAAAACACGACGCGATGCGCCTGACCAAGGAAGCACTCGGTCTGACAGAGGCTGAGTGCGAGCACGTCGAGAACCTGCCCAAAGGCATGGGGCTCTGGAAGGTCGGCAACAGATCATTCATCGTGGCCAACCGAATCACCACGGACGAGCTGGCCGTCTTCGGCACAGACCAAGGGATGCTCTAATGCACCGCCGACTCGATGACGGCAACCCGCTGCTGAACGCCGCCTTGATCGCAGCAGCCGTTTACCTGGGATTCTCGTTCATCGTTCAACTGGCCGCTGCAACCGTGGTGGGGTGGGGATGCCAGTCCTCGGTTGCTTGGACCTTTAGCCCCGCCGCGGGCGTCGGACTATTCATCGGCCGCATGAGCTGGATCGTAGAGACCCCTGCCGGATGTACCGTCGGTACTCCAAACGTGTGGTTCGTCATCGCCCCCGCGCTCGCAATGTTGGCACTGCTGGCGCTGGGTGGGTATTTCCTGTGGCGGAGCTGGCGTCAATCCGGGTCCTGGCTGCGGCGGGACATCCTCAGCCGTGAGGGCGTTGCCCGGCGTGCGGAGATCGTCCGTGACTTCGGCGCCCGCGCCGTCGTCAAACACGGCCGGTTCACCCGCCCTGGACTTGAAAAGCCACGGGTGGAGGAAGTCTCCTGGACGGTTGGCCGGTCCCGCGGTGTCACCGTGCACGTCTCCACGGAGGAGTCGATGGTCATTCAAGGCGCGCCCAGGTCGGGCAAGGGGTTGTACGTCATCATCAACGCCATCCTCGATGCACCGGGCGCCGTCGTAACAACGTCGACCAGGGCCGACAACTTGGTGGTGACGATGCGCGCCCGAGCCTCCGGCAGTCGGCCAGTCACCGTGTTCGATCCACAAGGCATGTCGGGGTTGCCAACGACTCTACGATGGTCGCCGGTCAGGGGCTGCGAGGACCCGGACATGGCCACGCGTCGGGCCTTGGTTATCACCGCGGACACCGAATTCAAGGGCGAGAACGCTGCATGGCAGAAACGATCGGTCATTGTGCTGCAATGCCTGCTCCATGCGGCAGCACTCTCCGGCGACGGGGTGAGGTCATTTCGGCGCTGGTCCTCCAGCCCGGTCCTGGCGAAAGAAGCACTGGAGATTCTGGGCCGGCCGGAAGCGGCACTTGGCTGGCAGGCGGACTTGATGGGAATCATTGAAGATGACCCGCGCAACACCTCAAACTCGTGGATCGGCGTTACCGCCGCCGTCGCGCCTCTTTCATCTCCGAAAGTCTTGGCAGCACTTGACCCGCACGGTGAAGCCGAACAATTCGATCCGAAAGCGTTTATCCGTCAACGCGGCACGCTCTACCTGATCGGCACAAAATCCGGGGCCGCCGCAGCGGGACCGTACCTCTCGGCACTGGTCGATGACATCGACTACGCGGCCAGGGAGATGGCGTTCGTCGCCCAGGGAGGACGGCTGGACCCGCCACTCTCGCTCATTCTGGACGAGATTGCGAACCTCTCACCCTGGCCCGGGCTTCCGGTTGCGCTCTCCGACGGCGGCGGCATCGGCATCTCCACAATGGTCGTGCTCCAATCCCTGTCCCAGGCACGCTCCGGCTGGTCCATCGATGAAGCGGCCACCATCTGGGACGCCGCCATCATCAAGATCATCTTTGGCGGCGGGTCGGATGAACGCGACCTGCGGGCCTTGGCCGGACTCATCGGTGAACGCAGCACCACCGTCAATACCCGATCATGGTCCGCTCAGGGGCGCCAAGACGGTGAACAGATCCGTGAAACCCCCGTTATCCCACTGCACGAGATCCGCAGGCTCCCCGTCGGCACGGCGATCATGCTGGGCAGGCGAACCCGCCCCATCCTGCTGGACCTGCGTGAGTGGCACAAACGCAAGGACGCCGCGCAACTCGGTGTGTCCAAGAACGAAACCGAACTCGAGCTTGCCGCGGGGCACCGGCAGCGCCAACAGGCCAACGGGAATTCCGCCCCAGCGGAGGAATAGGAAAACAGCATGGATGAGGAAGAGTCCTTCGAATACACCGTTGGCGGGGGCGCCGAAGACGAATTCGCCGCGATGCTGTTCGGATCGACCGAGGGCAAACGCTCCAACCGGGTCCCGATAACGTACCGCTGGCGCGACATGGACGCCCGCACCGCAGAGGCAGTTTGGAAACACCTCGGACTGTGGGTCCAGTGGCTCGTCGACACGTACCACCTGTCAACTTCCGTGGTGCCTGACTGCTGGTGGAAGCACAGCGACATGGTCGCCGAACTCTACGGTCTCCAGCGAGCGGAGCAGGCCTCGTACACCGAGGACGACGGCGGGTTCGGCCCCATCACGTTCCACGAACGGCTGACATCGAGCATTGAGCGCATGCGTGAACACACCCGCACGGCAGGCTGCGTGGGCCTGCAGGCACACCGGGAACCGTCGCGTCGAAACCTGCCGCCGGACGGGCCTGGCTCATCGAGCTGGGGCCCCGAGCCACGAGGCTAAACCTGCACCATGCCGTTCCCGTTTCACAACACCATGAACAGGTAGCCGGGCGGAAAGCCCGGCACGTGGAGTTGTGGAGGTCGCGGCAATGGGTACCAACTCGTTGGAATCCGAGGTTCCGGAAGGCTACGGACCAGTGGACCATCACGCCGCCCCGCCGCCAACCCATCCGGGCCCTGAAGAACGAGTTGCTACTTTGACGCAAGGCCTCGTGGACCTCCTGGACCAGGCAGTCAACGAACCATGGCGCTGGCAAAAACTCCTCGACAACTCCGCCACCCTTTGGCGTTACTCCGGCGGCAACGCCGCCATGTTGATGGTCCAGATGGCGCAACGCGGCAAGGAACCACCAACACTCGTCGCCGGATACAAGGAATGGGAACGCCACGGCCGCTATGTACTCAAGGGCGAAGGTGCACTCTGGGTCATCGCACCGCGAACAGCCCGAGCAATAGCGGACGAAGAAGTGGACCATCGACCGGCGCCCGGGCCTGACGTTATGGGAGGAACCGTTGAGCCGCAACGTGCCCGCATCGTCGGCTGGCGTGGACAGGCAGTCTTCGACGTCTCGCAAACCGATGGGGAGCCACTTTTGGTTCCACGCAAAGACACAGGACTCCCGCAGCCCGTCGGAACGACGCACGAGGAATTGTGGGAGTCACTGGTAGCCGCCGCCGGCAACCGCGGGTTCTCCGTCGAGGTTTCCGACGGCCAACGCTCGCTGGCCAGCGGCTATACCAACTTTGGTGATCACCTCATCAGCATTGGGGCATGGCTCGACAATGAGGAACGCACTGCCGTACTCGCCCACGAACTTGCACACGTTTTGCTCCACGGCCCCGACGATCTCCTCGGGCAGCTCTACGGCAGCAGCGTCGAGCACCGCGGACTCGCCGAAATCGAGGCCGAATCCGTTGCCTACACAGTGCTCAAGGCGCACGACATCGATCGAAGCGGGCAGTCGTCCAGTTACCTGGCGGGCTGGGCCGACGCCGTCCTCGTCGCCGAAGCGGATTCCATCCTGCAATCAGCAAACGGCTGCAAGCTGCTATCCCGAACCGACATCGCCAAGTCAGTGCTGGGCCGGGTAACGTCGGCATCCAAATGCATCTTGGACGTTACGGCGCCCATCGCCGCCGGCGGACGCCTTGCTACTCTCAGCGCGGACACCCGGATTGATTTGAATTTCCCGCCCCGTGCGACTGAACCAAGGTTGCATCCAAACCAGGGGGTGTCCTTGGGCTAGAACGAGCAGTGTTCGAGTTTGTATTGTAAGGTCTACTTTCAAATATCACGAAAAATAGCCTGGGACATGCGCTGGGGCTGCCTGCTCTTCAATATCCTTCTCCTGGTCAAGCGCGCCGAATTCGAATCCGACTTAGCTCGCGCAACGCACCCGCGACAGCATGCGGACGAGCAAAGCCAATGGCCGGTCCGGCAGCAAACAACCCAAACTCACAAAAGTCAGGAAACCTACCTCCTGTCCATCCATAGGGGAGGACGAAAACTCGACCGTCGAGTTTGCGGAACTATTCGAGTCGCATACTGCACCGTGCACCGAACTGTTCAACGGACAGCGTGACAGCAGGAGGGTCGCTCAGGGACCGATATCCTCACTTCCTTTGTTCCACGGAGACGGATCGGATTCTCCAACCCATCCGCGCACGCGCGTGCGGTCCGCCACTCTTCCCTCGTATCCCAAGTAATGCAGAACCAGCAGGTCTAGGTATCGCCGTGCCAGACGAGACGTCTCAGCAATGAGAGCGGGCCTGCTGTACAGGTCTTCGGTATTTTTTGGGTGTGTTAGACGATCTCTGATATCTACAATTACCAGTGGCCCGTCGCCCAACCCGTGTTCTCGCGAATACTCAGCGAGGCAAGGAGAGCGCAGGGGATTGAGGTGGATGGGAATTGATGCATTGCTGAGAAGCCTCCTGATCCGCCAATCAGATCTACGGCCACGCCAGTTTGCCTCTGTGAGTCTCTCGGTCAGAACCTCGGTGGCCCACGATAAGTTCTCAATCGCTGCCAAACTCGTCATCAGTCGCTGCTCGACAAAGGCGCCTTCCCCCGAGGCAATCGCCGAAGTGACAAGAAACGAGAGGTGACGCCTCGCGCCGGCATCTTCCCAACGATCAACCCAGTTATGAAGAAACGACCATAGATCCTCGGGGCGGTGATTCACCCACCATCTGCCTGACCCGTGCATCGGCGGATCAATATGCAAGGGAGTCCACTCGGACCAGATCGCTTCGCCAATGTTGGAGAATCCAACAGGTAAAATTGGTGCGACCCATCGGCTGAGAGCAAAGCTCATGACCAGCTGCATACATATGAGAAACTCAGCAACATCGGATGCTGAGAACAACGTTTCGTCCGCTCTCCTGACTTGCATCACATGGGTGGCGACGTTGAGATAACCTGCTTTGGCCATCTTGAACACCTCATCGAGATCGGGCCGAGCGTCTATTCGACACCGCCAGATACCGAAATCCAGTTCGTGCCGTCCTCCCCATTCCTGCCACCCGCCATCAGGCATGATTTGGCGCAGCTTGTCTCCGAAAGGGATGTGCGGAAGATTGATCCAATGAACTATTACGCGGTCTAGGATTTCTTCCGTATCAGCGGGGTCGGGTTGTTTCATGACGAAGCCCCTACCGGCTGACGTCTGGGCCACACGCAAGGATAAAGGGCGACCAAGAAAGTTGATTCTAATCGACTCCGGTTCCTCTGTCACACGAAAACTCCACGGATCGTCACCATTGTCTTGGAGACCTTCGGCCTCGACGGACCAGTGGAGGTGGGACCCGGCGCGTACGATGAGCTGAATCAGCCCCTTGGTTCGGGGAGTAATGTGCAATCCAGCCACATATTGAATGGGTCCGTTGAAAAGATTGAAGGTATCTGACGGGGCGGACCAAGGGAGCACCGGCTGGAGTGGCATAACGAACGTGGACATGCCTCCATGGTCCGTCACAAAAGCGCTATTCCCCTTACAGCACGCAATGTATGCCGCAAGGTTTTTCAGCTCCGACGGGACACTCAGCGTTGGGAGTCGAATTTTTCCCAGTGCAAAGAGCTTTCAGCGCCTTGTGGCGCTCTTGGGCCCCTCACAGCCCTGGTCCCAAGTGACGGCTAAAGTCATCGCCGAGGAAGACGAACGAGGGGACACGGAGCGGAAGCATCGGACCTGTCGCTCCCCAACCCTAGGATGAGTCCGTGACTGCAAATGAACTCGCCCAGCGCGCTAACGATATTGCTCAGTCCGCAGCCACTGCCACATGGTGGTCTGCCGCCGGGACTCTACTTACAGCACTTCTGACTCTTGGATTGCTGGTCGGTGCAATGCTGGCTTGGCGGACTGCAAAACATGCGTTGGACCAGGCCAAGTTCACCCAGAAGCAAATGGAGAGGGACAGCATCGAACAGACGCGGCCCTACGTTTACGCGCACATTGTCCCCGGGCTTGCAGGGATGGCAACCTGGGACCTCGTCATCAGTAACACTGGTAAGTCCACGGCGCGGAAGCTTACTATCAGCTGCGACAGATGGCCTGATTCGGAGGATGAGATCACCATCGCATTGGGAAAAATGTTCGCTACTGAGCAATCGTTGCCCCCGAGTGTGACGCTGCGTACGTATTGGAAACTTGGGCTGGAAGAGGGGGCAATGTGGGGAGACGGCACCAGTGACCCGGTCGGCATAGCTACGGGCGCGACCCTCACGCTCCGGTACACCAGCGACGACCCATCCAACCCCCCATACGAGGATCGGTTCAGGATTGACGACGCGGTTATCGGGCTGACACCAGTCCCTTACAAGGGCCCGGAACCGAAAAGGGGGAAGTCAAAGGCTGAAGAGGACCTTCATAGTGTTCTCACAGCAATCGCGGTCAACGTGGGGGAGATCAGACGATAAGCGGCACAACTACGTGTCGCCGTCGCGGATGAAATACAGAAGCTTAACGAGCTGGGCTATTTTTTTCTGCCCGTTTTGTTTCTCATAAACCATGGAGATGCTGGCGTGCATCGAAGGCCCTCGGGTCACCCTCCAGCCGGTCCTGTGCAAGCCCTCGGACAGAGAACTAACGCCGACTCATAGTGGTCGACCTTGCCGACCACTTATATGGAATCCATCAAATAAAGCAATCCAGTTACCATGATCACACCATCAGCAGCATCGTTGGCTCCCCGGACTGCGTTGTGAAGTTGCTCGAGCAGTTGCCCAATCCGGACATGGAGTTTACCCAAAAGAGAGGTTCCCGTGACGTTGAGATCCTACGTTTACGTCACAGGGCCACTTCGGCGCTGCCTTTGGTCTTCAGCTTTTCCAACGCACTCGTAGTTTGTGGGGTATTTGTCCGGTTCGGAGCCCTCGTCAACGGTGTTCTGACCATTTCGGCGTGCCACGCACATTTGGTCCAGCTGTCGAAGGTCGCTGGATTTCGCTTGACGAAGACTGCAGGGCGAGGGCCGGAAAAGTGACGAGCATCTTGGAACCTGCATCTATCGGAGAGCCAACTGACCAACAGCAGGGGCAACAGCGCGGCAATCCGTTTCGGCAATCCGGTACGTTGGTGGCCACGGCTGACCGATGTGTACCTGTGCAGGGTCGGGAGTGATGAGTAGGACGGAGCCCGGCCAGTAGGTTCCACCTCTGCCTTCGATCCAGGCTGGCTGCTGGTAGCCGAATTGGTCCCAGTTGATTGTTACCCAGGCGCCGGTGGGCTGGACTTCCTGAACGCTGAGGACGGTGACTTCCGCTGTTGTACCGCCGGTTCGTCTCGCGACTTCAAGTTGTTGCCACTGAAGCTGTGCGTTCTTGTTCCATTGTCGAGCTTGGCGGACCTTGATGATCCAGCGCAGTGCCAGCAACGCCAGTAGTACGAGAAATACCGAAGCGATGGTCGTTAGCCATGCAGGGGCTGGCCAGTTTGCCATGGTCGCGGGAACTAAATACGCCGCACCCAAGCCCACTAAGACACTCGCCACGAGGAGGGGCATCGAGATAACCGTTGGCTTAATCATTGGGTTCATGACCGGAGCTCTTCCTTTCGAGACCTAGCTTAGATCGCGGGGCCGACAGAAATAAGGGGTTGTCGCGCAATAGGTTCAGGAAGCGCCGTTTGGTCAGCCGGTGAATGATGCGCCGCATCCTCCGTCATCGATTGGATTCGGCATTCGAGGTCCCTTCGATGTTCCGATTGCTCCCATTCGTAGTTTGCAGGTACTGGACCGAGCGGCTCTGTGGGTACACCTATGCCCCAGCGGTCACGATAGGCGGCGACTTCTTCGACGACGGCTGCCCATTGGTCTGCTGTGACTGTAGATCCGATTTTCTTTTGTAGCGCATGAACCCAAGAAGGACGGGCAGTAAGAGCTTCTCGACCAACACGATCACGGCGTTGAACGGTGCGGGAGCGAACCTGATTGATCATGTCCCTCAAGGCGGCCCGGTCGGTGTGCAGTGACTCTTGAAGGATGCTCAGAGATTCCAGGGATGTGCTGCGAGCGAATTGGCGAAGCCTCGCATGGATAACAGCCATGTGGTCCTCGGCATCCCCGGAATGGCGCAGCGCGTTCTCCAGCACCCGCTCGGCAGCCAGCGGGTTGACGACCATGGCTCGTCGCCACGCTGCTACTCCGGCACCCCAGGCTGGTGATTCTTGAAGGTGAGTGACGCCGTCGGGCATCGCTTTGTCAATGACAACGGTGAGGTGCTCGGCAGCGGCGAGCTGGGCAAGGTAGTCGTATTCGGCAGCAAGTCGCTGGAGTGTGTCGCTCTTGGCGAGTTGGGCCTGGCGGACTTCATGGGCGGTGCGTTCGGAACCTTCGGAGGCTAGGACCTCGCCGAGGATTTGGAGCCAATCCTCCGCGGGCTGTGTCATTTGGGGTTCGTCAACGGCGGGGCTGGATTCGCACACGTATGCGGTGTTGCTGGTGCGGCCGCGGGTCATGCCGACGTAGAAGAGTTCGCGGGTGAGGCGGCCTTGCGTGAGGACTGTGTGGCTGGTGTCCACGGTGATGCCCTGTGAGCGGTGGGCAGTCGTCGCGTAACCCAGTTCGGCCGATGTGAGCAGGTAGACCGGATCCAGCGTGATCATGGCACCGGTGTCCAGTCGCCGAGCAGCGACATGCTTGGCTTTGCGCGGTTGCTCCGTGATCTGGAGAAGGGTGCCGTTGCGCAGATAGTCGCCGTTGCTGTCGGTCAGCGTGCGGTTGTTTTTGCGGGCAATGATCGTGTCCCCGCGCCCTGCGGTCAGCCCGTCGCTGAGAACGACTGTATGTTCGGCATCGACGCGGCCTGACTCGACCAGGTCAGCATGCGCGCGTTCGTTGAGCGTGGTTACGGTGTCGTTGTCCGGGGCGATGAGGATGGACGATTTGCCGTCGTGGAGGTCACGGGTCCAGCCTCGGTAGGCGTCTTCGACCATGCCCGTGAAATCGCCGTGTGAGATACGGCCGTGGGCGGCGTATTGGTCGATAGCCTCGATGTTGCCATCGCGGAGCATCAGCGAAGCGGAGCCTTCCCACTCATGGGTGAAGCGGTGGATGCTCGTCAGCTCAATCGCTTTCCCTTCACGATGCAGCCACCCGAGGATGCCGCCAGCGTCAATCGAATCGAGCTGGGCTGGGTCGCCAACCAGGAGCAGTTTCGCTCCCGCATCCCGCGACTGGTGCACTAGCCCTGCGAGCTGGATGGTTGAAAGCATGGAGGCTTCGTCAACGATGACGAGCTGATTCGTCTTGAACTGCCACTGCGCCTGCTGCAGGGACAGGCTGGCCAGATACTTCGAGGCAAAGCTGCGTGAACCGTTCCGCGCCGCCTCCAATGCGTGGAAACGATCTGCCCTGTTGCCCGCACCTTGCCCGACACTCTCGTAGAGCCACTTGGCGACATTCTCGGCCGTGATACCCAGTTCCCTTGCAAGAACGTCGGCGCTCGCAGCAGCGGGTGCAAGTCCGACGACGGTTCCGTCACCGTGGGTGCGTTCCCAAGCGCCCTTGATGGCCGCCATCGTGGTCGTCTTCCCGGACCCGGCCGGTCCGACGATGGCATCCAAGCAGTTGCCGCTGGTCAGGACGGCCTCCGCGGCGCCGCGTTGGTCTGGGGCAAGCCGATAGCCAGCGGTGTGCCGGTATGCGGAGAGCAAATCGCCGGCTTCGGCCGAACAGACGGCTGGCCCGTTGTCGTCGTTCCTGGCATTCATGACGAACGCTTCGTTGGCGAGCGCACTGGCGTCAGTGTAGAGTCGAGCGCCTGGGAAATCGAAGAGGCTGTGGCCGGCGTAGGCGAGGTCTCCGCGGGCATTCAGCGGGAGGCGGTAGCGGTCGTGGTTGAGAGGAACGGACTGGGATTCTGCCGCGGTGGTGACGGCGTTGATCAAGAAGCGGCGATCGGCGGGGGAATAGCAGCGGATGTCGGCACAAACGCGCTCGGCCTCTGCCAGAAGGTTCCAACGGTTCCAGGTAGCCCTCCTCTGCGCGACTCCTTCGCGGGTGAGTACTGCGGCGGCGTTGGTCCATTCAGGCGAGAGGTCCGTTGCCCTGACAGGCCGCTGTATGGAACGGTGGATGGCGCCTTCGACGACGGCATTCGGGTTCTGCCCCTTGGCTTCAGCCCGCTGCCGCCATCCGGCTCTTAGCGCAGGCAGAGGCGTCGGGGACTCGTCCTTGGGCCTGCGGGTGGACAGTGTGGCTGTCTGGCGGAGCTTGATGATGGTCGTGGCGCTGGGCTGTCGGCCGTGCTCGCGGGTCCAGTTCTGGCTGAGTTTGTCGGCTTCGGCGTCGATGAGTCGCGAACGGTTGGAGAACTCTTTGATGAGCTCCGAGTCAATACCGACGAGCTCATGGCCGAAATTTCGCCGCGCAGTGGTTTGTGGACGGAACTCGCCTTCAGTACCCAGGTCGCGTTGCAGCTCGTCGAAGAGTAGGCCGTTGTAATGTTCGCTGGCGGCGACGACGGCCTTGTACAACGTTCGGGAATCAAGAGTGGTCCACGCCCCGTCGCTGAGCCGTTGCACCCGGTTTACAATGACCAGATGTGTGTGGAGCTGGGGGTCGCCGGCGCGGGATTCCCAATGGTCGAAGGCCGCGGCAATGGCTCCTTTTGTGCCGACGTGGGCGACGCCGTTGCGTCCCGTTCTGGTGTGGATTGCTTCCTGCTCGAGCCACGTGAGCGTGGTGGTGACGGCAAAGTGGTGTGCTTCGAGTATTTGCCGTTGGACCTCTTTGTTTGCGAGTGCCCAGAGCACGGACACAGACTTGGGTACGCTAAACGTCAGATCAAAACCTGCGACCGCGTGGCGTTGCTGCTCCTCGCCGTTCCGGTAGGCGACAGTGGTCCGCCCATATGGTCGGCCCAGGATTACTTTGGTGTCTGGGTGCGCGGCGTGCGTGAATAAGGCGTTGGCATCGGTGGACGTCACTGGATCTTGCAGTTTTCGGTCAATGCCGGCCAGCCCAAGACCGAGCCACCGTCCTTGCGGGGTCCCGGCTTTGATGTAGTAACTGGTGACGTCAGCGACGGGTTTGATCAGGTCATCCTGCATCGTGGTTTTCAGCAGGTACTTGAGACCGACGCCGGCCGCCAGCTTGGCAATCGAGACGGTCAAGGTTCGGTGACCAGAGTGTTTGTCCGCCAACCACGACGCTGGAATATCTCCTTTGTGGCCTTGTCCAACGGGATGCCCAGCCGCGACGATAGCTGAAACAACCTGCCGGCGATCTGCATGAGTTCTTCGGAATCTGCATGCTGGCCGTGGAGCAGCCGTGCGTTGTCCAGCTGCAGCTCGGTGACCTGTGCCTTCAACTCAGGGATCTCACTACAAAGATCGACGTTGACTGTTGCTAGGTCACGGAGTCTCGCATGGAGTTTCCCTAACTCCTGATCGTGCCGGTTGACCTCCCGCTCGAGTTGGTCACGGGCGGTTTGGCGTGCTTCGGCCAATTGACGCTGGAACTTTGTGGCGGCGGCTTCTCGATTTATTCGATTCTCTGTCGCGGCAACGGTAAGCTGCGCGCGCAGTGACTGTGCCGCCTTTGATTGGTGACGGTTGCGCCACTCCCGATCCCGGTGCCTATGCGAGCACTTCGTGGAACAATACCGCTGGGTGGTACGTCTCGGTTCAAACGATTCGCCGCACTGGTTGCATAACTTCGTATTCATACCCGCTCATAGGGCTGGCGAAGCTCTACGGCATGACTGCCCGTCGGGATCGAATCCGACTGGCAGGGCCTTGGGTGCCAGACGTGTGAAACTATGACGCTGTTGATGATTGGAGCGGGGGACTGCTGGCAGATGCCGGTCGGATTGATTTGGCGGCGCGCTTGACTATTATCTGGTGGGCAGCCCTTTCTCGCGCAACCTGATGACGCGGTATCCGGCGTCCGGCAGGTCGAGGGACTTGCGCTGGTCGCTGACACGCTGGGGTCGCCGACCCGCGATTGTCTTCATGGCCGGAACCATGCGTGGAAAGTTCGGTCCTGGCTGCCAACGTAGGAGAGACCCGTACCAACCTGTCGGCAGCGGTGCCCTATTCTGATTCCATGACACCTTCGCCGACGCCGGTCCCCATCGATGTCATCCTGCGAGCTGGCCCTTCCAACTGGTGGGAACCTCTCGCAGCTTTGGGACCTCTCGCTGTTCTCCTTGGAGCTGTACTGGCCGCTGTCCTCGGCTGGAACACGCTGAGGCAGCGGACAAATGCAGACGCCCTCACTCTCAGCCATAAGGATGAATCGGATAGCAAGGCTCTGGAACAGAAGCAACATGCCGATGATCGGTCCGAGTGGTGGAGGCGTGCCCAATGGGCACTTGACCGCGCCTTGGACGGCGACCCGGACACCAAAGCCCTGGGTATGGCCACTCTCGAAGTTCTGGCACACAGTAAGCTGGCGCATGAAGAGGAGCTTGAGCTTTTCGACATCACCTGGGAGGCTGTGAGCGCCATAACATCGGTCGCAGCTCCGGAGACTGACGAAAAGGGTAGACCATTCGAGTTCGTTTTTACGGAGCCTGTTAACGGCTACTCATATTCGTCAGGCTCCGGAGAGCAGTACCCCAGATGGCCGAACGCTGGAGGGCTGTACCCCGGAGATCCATACACGGGTAGGTCGAGCCTGAAGTCGCGCTTTCGACGTTGGATGGGCCGGAGACCTCCCGCCCCTGTGGACACGTGGGGCGGTACACAGGACAATAGAATGACTACTGAGACGGAGGAGGATTAGGCATGGTCAGGAAGGTTTCGGCCCACCAGACTGTCAGGAATCAGTTCGGTGCCCTCCCTATGCGAAGCTCAAGGCAAGCTGTTGTCCCGAAGACCTTCAAACTGGAGGATCTCTCTCCTCAGGATCGCCGGGTCCAAGTCGCTGCTGCCCGCCTCCGCGTCACCTTGGACGAGCGGCTGGACCGCCCCACGCCGCCAGAAGTTGCGGCTTTGGCGAAAGAAGCACTTTAGCCCTGCGCGTCCGCGCGCGACGCCGCTTGCCTTGCATGGCCTGAAGATGGAAGGGAATCTTCCAGGGCAGCCAGATGGAATCGAGTCACACTGTCTGCGTTACCTATTGCTGCAGATCTTCCCCTCCCTGGAACGGGCCCTTCCGGGAGTGCTGATTCAGGTGCTGGTGCTTGAGCCGTTCATCCGGCATGCGGGTCCCCACGGGTCTGCATGCTGTCGGCCGGCCGAACATGCTGGCTGGGCCCGTAACCATAGCCGCAAGGACCCGGTGAAGCTCATTGACGCGATCTTCACTGCTCTCGGGGAACAGAGCGTGACCGTCGCCGGAGCCGAAGCCGTCGAACTCGTGATTCCGCGAATTGCCGGACAGATCATCGAGGACGGATGCACCATCGGGCGACCGTGGCCGAAGAAATCGAAAAACTTCTTGATGGCTTCCCTTGTTCCCGGTTCTTGATGTCCGTGCCGGGAGTCTGCATCAAGACCGCTCCGACGATACTCCTGACCGTCGGCAGTGACAGCAGCTTCCAGACCGCCGGCCATCTCGGCTCCTACGTAGGCATAGCGTCGATCACTGCCGCTCCGGCACCTGACCCTGTCCAAAAATACCTGCTGCCACCGGTCAGTTTTAACGTGCTGTTGGCACAAGGAACACAAACGCGGCTATCATCTGTCTCGCCCGGCACCGCAGCAGCGTCCTCTTCGCCATACCCAGAAACGCAATCCCGTACCGGGAAAAACCCCTCAAGCGGCTTGAAAAAAAGATAGGACCCACTCTGGATGCGGCGCCCACCATCGCCATAGGCGAAGATAGACCCATGCCTTCATCCGCCTTCGCCACCCTGCTCGACAAGCTGTACTTCACCGCATCGGACGAGCATGACAAGGGCAGCAAGTTTGAGAACCTGATCCAGTCCTACCTGAAGCTGGATCCGCAGTACACGGATCAGTTCTCCGACGTCTGGCTCTGGAACGAGTGGCCGGGCCGGAACGGTCAGGTGGACACCGGCATCGATCTGGTGGCCAAGGAGCGGGGCACTGGCGCGCTGGTGGCGATCCAATGCAAGTTCTATGATCCGGCGCGGCAGTTGCGCAAGGAACAGATCGACTCCTTTTTCACCGCAGCCGGTAAATCGGACTTCCAGTATGGGATGATCGTCTCCACCACGGACAACTGGAGCAAGCACGCCGAGGACGCCCTCCGGGGCCAGTCCAAGCCGGTCACCAGGCTGCGGTTCCAGGACCTGGCGGACTCCGTGGTGGACTGGTCCACCTTCGATTTGGACCAGCCGGCGGAAATGGAGCGCAAGGACAGGAAGCGTCCGCGCCCGCACCAGCGCAAGGCCATCGAGCAGGTCCGGGCGGGCTTCGAGACCCATGACCGCGGCAAGCTGATCATGGCCTGCGGCACCGGCAAAACGTATACATCGCTGCAAATCGCGCAGGAGCTGGTCCCGGTGGGCGGGAACGTGCTGTTCCTGGTCCCCTCCATCTCGCTACTACAGCAAACGCTCGTCGAATGGACCGCCGAAGCCGAGGTCCCATTGCGCCCGCTGGCGGTCTGCTCAGACACCAAGGTCGGCAAAAAGCAGGAGGACATGAGCGTCCACGACCTCGCGTTCCCCGCATCGACAGATCCGCAAAAGCTCTACGCGCGCTCGCAGATCAGCACCGGTCAGGACCACCTCACCGTTGTCTTTTCCACCTACCAGTCGATCGACGTCGTCGCGCAGGCGCAGGCGCTGGGCCTGCCGGAATTTGACCTGATCATTTGCGATGAGGCGCACCGGACCACGGGTTTGACGCAGGGGGATGAGGATGATTCCGCGTTCGTGCGCGTCCATGACCAGGGTTTCCTGAAGGCGGAGAAGCGCCTGTATATGACGGCGACGCCGCGGATTTATGTGCAGGAGTCCAAGACGAAGGCGGCGGAGAACGACGTCAAGGTCTTTTCCATGGACGACGGCGGCGCGTATGGTCCGGAGTTCCATCACCTCGGGTTCGGGGAGGCCGTGGAGAAGGATCTCCTCGCGGACTACAAGGTCCTGGTCCTGGCCGTGAACGAGGATTCCGTCAACAAGACCTTCCAGCAGCTGCTCACCGATGAGGACAACGAGCTGAGCCTGGATGACGTGGCCAAGATCGTGGGCTGCTGGAACGGGTTGGCCAAGCGCGGCGTGGCGCAACCCCGCTGGGATGGCGTCGGCACCGAGGTTACCGGCGCCCCGATGCGCCGGGCCGTCGCTTTCGCACAGAACATCAAGGAGTCCAAGAAGATCGCGGGCATGTTCGCCGACGTCACCGGCCAGCTCGCCCGCGAACACGAGGGCTCGCTGCGCTGCGAGGGCGAGCATGTGGACGGCACCTTCAATGTGTTGGACCGGAGCGCGAAACTGGATTGGCTCAAGGCGGACACCGCCACCGGCTCTGCAATAGATGGCCCGGTGTGCCGGATCCTCTCCAACGCCCGCTGCCTGTCCGAGGGTGTGGACGTCCCGTCGCTGGATGCGGTGCTGTTCTTGAACCCGCGCAATTCCCAGGTGGACGTCGTCCAGTCGGTGGGCCGGGTGATGCGCAAGGCCCCGGGCAAGGAGTACGGCTACATCATCTTGCCCATCGCGGTCCCGGCGGATGTGCCGCCGGAGGAGGCGCTGAAGGACAACCGCAAGTACAAGGTCGTCTGGGACGTCCTGCAGGCCCTGCGCGCGCACGATGACCGCTTCAACGCGATGGTCAACAAGATCGAGCTGAACCAGGCCAAGGACGACAAGCTGCAGATCATCGGCGTCGGCGCGGGCACGGACAGCGAAAACGAGACCGACGACGGCGGCACTGACGCGGGCAGCGGGCTCGCCGGCGGAGTGCAGACGGCACTGAGCTTCCCGAACCTGGAGGAATGGCGGGAAGCGATCTACGCCAAGATCGTGCAGAAAGTGGGGGACCGGCGGTATTGGGAGGACTGGGCCAAGGATGTCCGGCAGATCGCCGAGCGACACACCCTGAGGATCGACGGTATCCTCGACGACCCGGATTCCGGCGTGCAGGAGGCCTTCGACGGGTTCCTTGCCGGCCTGCGCGGGAACCTGAACGACAGCATCAGCCGCGCCGACGCTGTGGACATGCTCTCTCAGCACCTGATCACCAAACCGGTCTTCGACGCGCTCTTCGAGGGGTATTCCTTCGCCAAGCACAACCCGGTCTCCCTGGTCATGGAGGACATGCTGGCCCAGCTGGAAAGCAAATCACTTCAAACGGAAACGGAGTCGCTGGAAAAGTTCTACGCCTCCGTCCGGATGCGGGCCGAGGGCATCGACAGTGCCGAGGGCAAGCAGCAGATCATCCACCAACTCTATGAGAAGTTCTTCAAATACGCCTTCCCGCGGGCCGCCGAATCCCTGGGCATCGTGTACACGCCCACCGAGGTGGTGGACTTCATTATCCGCGGCGTGAACGACCTGCTCCGCGCCGAATTCGTCGCCTCCCTGTCCGACCCCGGCGTGCATGTACTTGACCCTTTCACCGGAACGGGGACCTTCATCGTGCGCATCCTGCAGTCCGGCCTGATCAGGCCCGAGGACCTGCTGTACAAATACACGAACGAGTTGCACGCCAACGAGATCCTGCTGCTGGCGTACTACATTGCCGCCATCAACATCGAAGCCACCTTCCACGGCCTCACCGCAGAGGATCGTGACGGGCTGAACGACATCAACGTCACGGACGTGGATGAGTATGTCCCCTTCGAGGGCATCGTGCTGGCGGACACCTTCCAGATGACCGAAGACGGCGACACCCTCGACGACGTGATTTTCCCGCAGAACAACGAACGCGCCAGCAAACAGCTCGCCACGGACATCCGTGTTATCGTCGGAAACCCGCCATACTCCGTTGGCCAGAGCAGCGGCAACGACAACAACGCCAACTTCAAATACCCCACCCTGGACGGCTCCATCGCCCGGACCTACGCCGCCCGATCGACAGCTACAAACAAGAACTCGCTCTACGACTCCTACATCCGCGCCATCCGCTGGGCCTCGGACCGTATCGAAGGCTCGGCCGACGGCGGCATCGTCGGCTTCGTCAGCAACGGCGGCTACATCGACGGGAACACCGCCGACGGACTACGCAAATCGCTGCAGGACGAATTCGACTCCCTCTACATCTACAACCTGCGTGGCAACCAGCGCACGGCAGGGGAACTGTCCCGCAAGGAAGGCGGCAAGGTCTTCGGCAGCGGCAGCCGCAACACCGTGGCCATCATGTTCCTGGTCAAAAACCCCGCCCGACGTACCAAGGCCGGCGACGCGGCGGCTCAGCTGCATTACCGGGACATCGGCGACTACCTCACCCGCGAGCAAAAGCTCGAGATCGTCTCCGGCGACAGTCTCGCGTCCGTAAACTGGCAGCAGCTTCAGCCGAATTCCGACGGTGACTGGATCAACCAGCGTAATGCTTCGTTCGATGAGTTCATTCCCGTCGGGGACAAGGCAGGCGGATCGAGCGCAATCTTCAACACATATTCCGGAGGACTCAAGACCAACCGCGATGCATGGGTTTACAACTCATCACGTGCAAAAGTTGAAACGAACGTCAGGCGTTCCATCGACTTCTACAACAGTCAGGTCGAGGGCTATCAGGCCGCGCGGACCGCAACCTCTGCGCTATTGGCGGACGAGTTCATCGACATGGATTCGACACGATTCAGCTGGAACCGGGCCGACAAGACACAGCTTGCCCGAGGAACCGAATACGACTTTGAAACGCAGGGAATTCGGACAGGAACGTACCGCCCGTTTACCAAAGAAGTCGTCTACTTTAGCCGCCAATTCAATGACATGATCTACCAACTGCAATTGGTCTATCCGGAACAGGCAACGACGAACATAGGCTTCTATTACGTCGGAATGGGCTCTGCCGTTCCGTTCTCAGTGTTGGCGACAGACTGCCTGCCTGACCTCCACGTGACAGGGGCAGGCAGCGGGGGCCAGTTCTTCCCCCGATACACCTACGCGCCCCGCGCGGAAGCTGGCGATGACCTGCTCAGCCAGCTGGCGCCGTCGTCGGACTCCACCACCGGCACCGAAACCGGCCCGGCCTACGAACGCGTGGACAACATCACCGACTGGGCACTCACAGACTATCGCGCTGCCTACGGATCGCAGGTGACCAAGGATGACATCTTCTACTTCATCTACGGGCTCCTGCACTCGCCGGACTACCGCACTGAGTTTGCCGCGGACCTGAAGAAGATGCTGCCACGCATCCCCAAACTCGCGGACCCGGCCGACTTCGCCGCCTTCGCCGCCGCCGGCCGCGAACTCGCCGGCCTTCACATCGGCTACGAGAGCGTGGAACCGTATCCGCTGGAGGAAATCTGGTCGACCGGAGCTTTGATGAGCCCCACCGGCGAAGACCTTCGGGTAAAGAAGATGGCGTTCGGCAAGAACAAGGACCGGACCCGGATCATCTACAACCAGCACCTCACCCTGGCTGGCATCCCCGAGGAGGCATACGAGTACATGCTCGGCTCGCGGTCCGCCGTCGAATGGATCATGGAGCGCTACCAGGTGAAGACAGACAAGGCTTCCGGCATCGTCAACGACCCGAACGACTGGTGCGACGAAACCGACGATCCGCGCTATATTCTCGATCTGGTCAAACGGATCGTTACTGTCAGCTTGGAGACCATCAAGCTCGTCACCAACCTCCCGGCGTTAGTTGTAGTCAAATGATCGACATAAGGACATGTAAGGAGTCAGATCTAGACGCCATAGTTATCTTGGGGAATCGATATAAAAGGTACTTGGGTCTCTTACCGCCGGAGGCGATTTCGAATGCAATAGCTGCGGGACATGTCATTGGCGCTTTCGAAGCTACCTCCTTGATCGGCTACACGCTTTTTGATCTGCCGTATGCGGATATACGCCTTGTCCACCTATGCATTGCTCCCGAGGGCCGACGGAGGGGTGTCGCGCGGAGACTGATTGACGAGATCGCGATCCGCCATTCGGACCGCCAAGGTATCAGGCTCAAGTGCCGGCACGACTATGAGGCGAATGAGGCATGGCCGCGCCTAGGGTTTTGCGCGCAGAGCCAAGGTGTGGGCCGTGGCAAGGATCGAGCCGAGATGACAGTCTGGTGGCGAGACTTCGGTCAAACGGATCTGTTTGCGTCTGCCCTGGAGGATGACGACCGGATCAAAGCTGTATTAGACACCAACGTTGTCCTGGACATGATTCTGGAACGGGGGCTGACGAACCAATATTTCGATTCGCCGGCTGTCGTGGGGGAAGTGTCGTACTGCTTGGCTCCTTCGGTTAAGAATGAACTTGCCAAGACTCCCGACGCGGCGGAACGCACTCAAGTGATGAAGAGCTTCGGGAAGTTCGACGCTATCGCCGTCGACCTCGCGACAGTTGACCATTTGAGCGGGGAACTCTTTGACTCGATAGCCGAATCAGAGCGTAAAAGAGATCCGAGTCTGGAGGCGGACGCCCGAGTACTGGCGGAAGCTATTGTCACCGGTGCGGATGTCCTTCTGACCAACGACGAAAATGCAAGCCGACTGATGGGACCATTAGCGCTGGCAAACAGCGTCGACATCCTTCACCCCTCGCAGTTAACTGCCAAGATCGATGAGCTAAAGGGACGGCGTCGAAATTCTGGAGACAGAATACAAAACACCGTGATCGAAATCAGCGACGCTCCTGCTGGAAGCGATCGGGGGTTAGATCACCTTATTGCAACGCGTTCTGGCGAAACGAAATCCGCCTTTCGACGGCTTTTACGGCAACAGTCTGCATGCGGAATTCGAGTCATTCATGTCTCCAATGGAAAATTGGCTGAGGCGATCCTATCTACACGGGTCACGGACGAAGCTCTCGTGGTTGACATCATTCGGGTTCGTCGGTCGACGCTAGGTCCGACTCTATTGAAGCAGATCCTATTTCAGCTCCGGCAAGAAGCCATGGCGAAAGGAACTGCCCGAATCGTATTTCGGGATCCTCACCCGGGTGGCGGGGAGGAGGCAGACGAAATTTTAGCATCTGAGGGGGCTCGCCAACTCGACGGATATTGGACCATCGCTGTAGTCAACCTGCAGGTATCGGAGTCTGAGCTGACGTCCGGTGTCGTCGGCGCGTTGGATCTCCGACCTTGGGGGGCCCAAAACGCCGTAGATCCAGATGAATATGATCTTCTAGAACGCGAGCTCTGGCCACTCAAAATTACTGATGCTCCTATTTTCTGTTATGTCGTTCCAACTAAGCAGTTGTATGCCAGTGAACTTCTTGGATACGATAGCCCGCTCCTGAACCGAAAATATGATTTGGGAGTGAGTAGGCGGCATGTCTACTATAAGTCACCGGGTAATATGCCCAAAAACCCGGCTCGCATACTCTGGTATGCCAGCGGTAAGAATGGTGGTTATATCGTGGCGTCATCCAGATTAATTTCAACGATGAAGGCAAAACCGGAGACTTTGCACTCGAAATTCCAACGCTACGGTGTATGGTCATTGGCGGATATTGCGGCAAGCGCGGGGAAGAGCGATCGTGCGGGTGCCATTCAGTTCGGGGATACAGAGGTCTTTCGGCAACGCGTCAAACTATCGGAGGCCCAAAGCATCGTAGCTAGACACGGGAAAACGCTGTCTAGTGTCCCGACGCTGAGGGAAATACCTCGAGAGGCCTACGAGGAGATTTACTGGACTGGGATGAAGAAATGAATTTTCCGCTTGCACCAAACCCAAAGGGCGACAGGGCGGTAGCGGTCTTGATATCGATTCAATCGCGCTACGTTCGAGCTATCCTCGATGGCTCAAAAACCATTGAATTGCGGAGGAAAGTTCCCCGAAACGCCCTAGGAATGCCTTTGATCGTATACTCTTCGGGTGAAGATCGCGCCGTAACGGCTCAAGCAGTAATTGTTGGCATAGCCTCCGACACGCCCCAGCGAATTTGGGAGAAATATGCCGATGCCTTAGGTATCACTGAAGCAACATTTATGGAATATTTCGACGGAGCGTCGGTCGCGTTTGCCCTTCACCTCGGAAGCGTGACAGCTAGCCAGCGTCCATTGCCACTGCATGAGCTTCGTAGTGATCATGGAATTGAGCCGCCGCAAAGTTGGCGATATCTCCAAAAAGAGCCGTATACGCGCCTTGTGGATTCAGTTGGTTAAGGGCAACTCGTTTAATCGTGAAATTCTGACTACTGCTGGCGACTTCATGTGTGTCAGTCGGGTGTGGCGGGCACGAAAAGACCGGTCATTGAGGACGTTCCGACAGTGCTTCCGTCGCTGCTTAGTTCTTGCACGACTTAGGGCTATCCTGCGATATATTCGGCACGAGTACCAGACGACCGAGGACCGAATTTCGCGGAAGACTGTGTCTCTCAGAGATCGTCTACAGCGACCTTAACCCTCGCCGATCCTTTCACAGGATCTGTCACAGGCTACGGTAGGCCTTGCGCCGGTCGGTCGCCCAACTGGCAAGGTAGCCCGCGCGCAGCATCTGACGGATGAGGACGGCAAGCCGGTATTGCGGGCTGGCGTCCAGGGCCATATCGATGAACTGGATGGCTTTGCTTCCCCGGCCCTGCCACCAGCTGATGTAGCCGATGGCGGTCAGGACTGCGGCTACGTAACTCGGGTCGCAGTGGGTGTACAGGTGCATGAGCACCAGCTCAGCCCATTCCACTCGGCTCCATCGCGGTGCTTGACGGGTTTGAGCCATGAGGATTTGGGTGATGGGTTCGTCGATGCCGGGGATATCGGCGATCAACCGGTCTCGGATGGCGGGGATTTGGAAGTCGGCGATCAGTTCACAGGTCTGTTGGTCCGTGGGAATTGAGCCAGTTTCCAGGATCGCGTCCCACAGGGTTCTGGCCCGCGACATGGCGACTGGGCCGTCCATGGCTTCGATGAAGCCCTTGAAATGTTCGACGGCGGCACCCGAGTTGGGGTGCGGAGCGGCCGGCGGCAGGGCGACGATGTTTGACGGCTGAATGTTGCTGCAGCGATAGACCAGCTCGGTGTTGAGGACGCTGGTTTCACCTTCCTGGATCGGGCTGCTCTGCTTGTCGGCGCGGGGTTCGTCGCAGAAATAGTCCGCGTAACCGGTTGCACTGACCAGGAAGCCGTCGTAAACGAGGATCAGGCGGTTCGTTAGAAAACGGGTCAGCGCTTCGACCAATCCCGCGTACGGTCGTGGCAGACCTGTTGTCCGGGAACGTCGGTGAAGATGGCGAACGCTACGCCCGGGGCGTTAAGATCGGCAGCGAAGTATCCGGTGACCTTCCACGCATACCCGATCATGTCGCCGTCGGACGCGGGTGGACCGATCCTGAGTGTTGCGCCGGTCTGTTTGTTGTCGCTGGTGATGAGGACGAGACTTTCCGTGGTCCGACTGCCGAGCCCGAGGATGATGTAGCTGATGACGTCGGCCGGTGTTGTAATGCTGAGCGTTTCCATGATGGCTCTCCTTGACGGAGCAGCGGTTTGTTAAGGTGACCGTCAACGGTGGGAATTGACTCGGGCTATGCCATTCCCATGCCTTCGATCCGGGGCCCGTGGCTCATGCGTGGTTGATAGGCGGCGTTTCGGTCCATGGCCCAGGGGGCGAGGATACCGGCGCCGACCATTTGGTCGCTGAGTTGGGCCAGCCGGTAGTTTGGGTCGGCTTCGAGTGCGTGTTGGAAGCACTGGTGGGCGCGCGATCCCTTGCCTTCCCACCATTGAATAATGCCCAAGCTGGTGAGGACGGGGGCGGCATCGGCTCCATCGGCGCGGGTATATAGGTGCAGGAGGAGCTCTGTTGCGCGGTCGACGCGGCGCCAATGCGGTGCTCGTTTGGTTTGGGCCAAGAGCAGATCACCCATGGTGTCGTCGAGTCCGGGGATGTCCGCCAGCAGCCGGTCCCGTACCGAGATGAACTTGAAGTTTGCCAGCAGCTCGGCGGCCTGGCCGTCAGTCGGGAGGTCAGTGTTTTGTAGAAGGTTGCTCCACAATTTCCTGGCGTTGGCGACGGCAACCGGCGGACTCATGGCCTCGATCCGGCGGCAGTGCTTGATCACGTCTTCGCTCACGTCACGTTGGGCGATAACCGGCATCCTGAAGTCCGGGCTCGCCTCGATGCTGGAACCGCGGAACACAAGCTCTGCGTTGAGCTCGCTGGAGGTGATGCGGTCGATTGGATGAGTCAAGAAGGAATCGGACCCCATTCGGATGTAGTTGGCGAAGGACTTCTCGCCAATGATCCAACCGTCGCGCAATCTAATATTGCGTGCGGAGAGCTCACCGGCGAGCCGCTCCATCATGGCTTCGTACGGCCGATCTTCACCGGGAGCCCAGTCGGCATGCGTGAAAATACCGAACACGATGCCTGTGGCCTCGCGGTCGCTGGAAACATATTTGACCACGTCGTCAACGAAGCCGGCCGGGTTGGACTTTGGGGAAGGAAGGTCCACCCGAAGGGTCGCACCAATGCGCCGATCGTCCAGGGTGACACAGACTAGGCTTTCCTTGGGCCAGTAGCCGAGTGTGTGCCCCATCAGACTGATGAAGTCGTCAGGGGTCTTGATGCTAAGCCGTTCCACAATTCCTCCGACCACGCACGGTCCGTGAGCCAAGCTCCTCTTGACTGTTCATGGGGACGAAAACGGGAAACGACGTGACTGGCACCGGTCCATCAGAAGCCGGTTGCTGCCGGCTGTAACGCGGCTCGTATGCAAAGCATGGCGGTCGTCGGCTGTGGCTCCTACGGCGGCGGCCAACGGTCCGCGCACGAGCTGATGGCGCCGTCGTCGTCCTTTGTTTGCACAGGTAGCGTGCCGATGTAGGACCTGACCGTAATTGAACGCTGAGGTGCTGGACATGTCCAGAGCGCAAGCGTTCAATAGCAGGTATCCGATATCCACGGCGTGGGGCCGAGGTAAATTTGATCGACGCCGAGGGTGTTGAAGGCTGGTGGCAGGAGGAGTTGGCGCATGGAAACCCAGGTCTCATCCGAAGGAAGTTCACCGTCTCAAGGTGCGCTGACAGCATTTGCCGAGCTCAATCTGCCAAGCCATCTTACTTTGGGTCGGATTATTGCGATTGTTGAGGGAACAAGAAACAAACCGATCGTGATTGATGTCGCCGAATGGCTGAACGGCGGCAACCTCTGCGGACTGTGGCTGTCGACGGATAGCCGGGAAATTATTTTGCACGCCGCCACGCCGTCAGAGCTTCACCGTCAGCAGTTCATTCTGCATGAGCTCGGGCATATGGTCCTGCGGCACGATGAGACCGCCCGGCCTTCGGATTATGCAGCACTGCTTTTTCCAAACGTCGATGGCGAGAGGGTTTCCCGGATATTGCAACGAAGCGATTTCTTTGACCACATCGAGGCAGCCGCGGAATCGATGGCCGATCTTTTTGCAGCAGCGATACGTGCCAGCACTACGGAGCCGAGATCCTTCGAAAAGATTCTCGGGTGATCCAGGCTATAGCCGCCGGCGTTATCTGGTGCCTCGTAGTATGTTTGCTGCCGGGTTCACGGTATCGCACGGACCATAGCATCCTGGTCGCCGCAGTGATGATGGCAGCGGTCCAGACTCTCAACGTGAAAAGTGTCTATGCCACCGGAGACGGGTTCTTCGGCGGCCGCAACCTGCTGGACCTGGGCACAACGATTCTCATGGTCATTGGAATACGATTTTTGTCCAGAGCCATTATCCGAGCTGCGGATCCCGGCGAAAGCCTGCGCAAACGCCACACCGGTGATCTCATTGCCCTCGGCAGTGTCATCGTGGCACTAATCGTTAGTTTCAGTTTCATAGATGCTCCGAATACCTCCACGGCATTCATGGTGGATTATGGAGGCCAGTTGGCCGCCGCGATTTACAGCGCCATACAGTTTCTGTACATCGGAGTGGTAGTGACAGTCACAGGCGTGATTTGTTTCCGGTTCCGCCGAGACATGTCCAAAAAGTATTTCCGGATCGCTCTTGCCGTCATTGGAGTCGGCTGCTTCGTGGGGTTACTCGACGTGGTGACGGTGCTTGGAATGGACGTCCTGCATCTGCAGGGCAGGCTTCAATCGATGCAGTTGCTTTCTCGTGTCTATGATGTTGCCCAGGTAGCCGCCATTACGCTCCTTTGTGCGGGTCTTGCTATACCACCTGTCGCTCGCCGTTGGGAACGGCGGGCAGCCAGTGGCTCAATTGAACTGCTTCTCAAGCAGATGACGGCGATCTGGGACAGAGCTACGGCGGGGACACCCGAATACCGGCTCGAGATTGGCCAGGTCCCGGCAGATCCCCAGGATGCGGATAATCGACGATTGCATCGGATGATGGTTGAAGTACAGGACGCCATGCTCAGGGATCCGGATCTTGATAAGTTATTGACTGATCAGGACGTTGAAGTCATGGATAGGGTGGAGGAGCATCTAAGCGCTCCTGTTATTCCTCATGATCGTGCGCTAGCGAAGACCCAGCGACAGGAGGGGAACACCGGGTGACCAGAAGTGGAGGCACGCTTGAGGATGTGCGCGGGGCTAAATTCGGCCGGAAGCCCAGTGTCCTGCCGGACCTTTTTGAGGTCCAGGGTGCAAGTGTCCTCAGCTATCCGCAAACAAGTCTGTACCTGCCGGGTCAAGGAACACGTGTTTCCCGATCTCCTTGGGCCTCCATGAGCGGTGGCGAGGGATCCTTGGCCACAGACAAGGGACTCCTGCAGAATTTCGCTAGGTTCTTTAGGATTGATTCGAGCGATCTTCTTGACGAGGGCTATCGCGTCTACCGTCAGGAACGTCCGCTTGAGCGCCCAGGAGGAGGATAATGCGTAGGATCGTTTTTGGCGCGTCAGTTGCGGCGCTCGTCGGCGGTGCGGCCACGTTACTCGCCGCTGTCTACTTTGCACGCCAAATCGTCGTCCCGCGGACCAAACGCATAGAGGATCTCGAGATCCGACGCGTCTTCGTCGATGCAAAATGGGGGCTGCTCATTGAGTTGCCATCTTCTACACGAACACTGTCTCCAGGCCTCTATAGCCTCTGGTACGCAGGTGGCAGCGGACACGCCTGCATTGGATCAGTCGTCGCGATTGACGACAGGGCATCGACCGTCACGCGGATGGTTGAAAGAGTTGACTCAGGCCAACTTTCCACCGCACGAGCAGGCATCTGGAGTGGCTACGTTTACCCGAGCCCGGGACCACTTGGCTTGCCGTATGAAGACGTTGAGATTCCCGTGGAAAACGGTTCGGCGCCAGCATGGAAATTCGCTCCAGTGGATGCTTCAATCGCACCCGGAGTTTGGGCCATACACATCCACGGAATGGGCGGCACTAAAGCCGGGGCCCTCCGCGGGGTACCCGTCGCCGATCGACTCGGATTGACGTCCCTTGTGGTGTCCTATCGGAACGACGGGCAGGCGCCGGCCTCCACCGACGGCCGTCACAACTTGGGGCAGAGCGAGTGGCGGGACGTCGAAGCAGCACTTGCCTACGCAGTTGATCAAGGTGCCAAGCGAATCTTTCTCTTCGGTTGGTCACTCGGTGGCTCTATGGCACTTCAAGCCGCCGCTCGATCAGAATACCGGCGCCAGATTGTCGGACTCATTCTCGACGCTCCCGTCTTCGACTGGACCAGCACGCTGATGGCCAATGCACGCGCAGCCAAGCTTCCCAAGCCCGCTGCCGCCCTCGGACTGCGACTGCTCGAATCGAAACCTTTGCGGAAGATAACAGGCCTGCATGAACCCCTGGAACTGTCCGCACTCGATTGGTTGCCGCGTGCCCAAGAGCTCCAAACGCGCATGTTGGTGCTACATAGTGAAAACGACCGGTCTACTCCCTTCGATGTATCCCGACAGATAGCGCGTATCCGTCCTGACCTCATGACCCTGATTCCGTTCCAAAACGTCGAACACACCCAAGAGTGGAACATCGACATTGAACGATGGGACCAGGCAGTCTTCTCGTGGGTCGCCCCGAGGGAATAGGCTCCCATGTCGCGTCCCTCCCTCTTGCTCCCCGGCGTAGACTGGGGACATGGCTTCGGAGCTGCAGGACTACATCGCGGAGCTGCAGGACTACATCGCGGCGGGCAGGGCCATTGACGCCGACGCGCGCGAGATCGCCGCGCTCGCGCTCCAGCAGGTCGACGAGGCGGAGCAGGCCGAGGTCGACGCCGGCTGGGACGAGACGATCGACCGCCGGCTCGATGAGCTGATGAGCGGCGAGGTCGCGCCGGTCAGCGGTCGAGAGACCATCGCCATCGCGCGGGCACGGTCGGCCGCGCGGCGTAGGTGACCCCTGACTGGAACGAGCACCCCGAGGCTCGTGAGGAGTTCTTGGATGCCCATGAGCGGTACGTAGGGATCGAGGACGGCCAGCTCGGCGACGAGTTCGCCGACGCGGCCGAATCCGCAGCGGAGCTGATCCTCCGGGTGGCCGGACGCGCCGCCGCCGTACCGCGGCCGGCGGCGCGAGCCGATGATCCGCAGGTGGCACCTCGGCAAGTTCCCGTACCGGCTCGTCTACACCATCCGCGAGAGAGATGTCTATGTCCTCGCCTACGCCCACGAGGCGCGCCGGCCCGGCTACTGGTCGCATCGCCTGAACGACTGATTTAGCAGCAGCTTCCTCTTATCCCCTGCGGGATCAGCCGCACCGTCGCCGGGCGGGGGCCCTCGCAGCGGCGGTGCGGAGGTCGTCTTCGATGGTTCCTGGCTTGGTGGGGCAGCCCAGATCCGTTGTACCTAGGCCGACGACACCCCAACTTTCGCGGCCATGGTCCGCACCGACCAGTGCGTCTGCCCCTCCGGTTTGGAATTCCTTGTCAACTCAACGACCGGTCAACAATTGACTGCGGGATAACCGGCTTGCGGCCACGCCCTGGACGGACGTCGCCCAAATGAGCGAGGCCCTCTTCGCTGAAACGGGCCCGCCATGACCGCACGGTCGCCGGGCTGACCCCGACCACCCGCGCGATCCACTCACTGGCCAATATTGCCACCAGTGACTTCTTTAGACCGCCGGTTTAGACTAATGGTCTAAGGCGAGCGGAATCGAGGGTTCATCATGAAGGTCTTGGTTGTGGGTGCCGGTATTGCGGGCCCGACGGCGGCGTTCTGGCTGACCAGGGCGGGGCACGAGGTCACGCTCGTCGAACAGGCACCAGAGCTCCGCAGCGGTGGATACCTCATCGACTTTTGGGGTGCCGGGTTCGACGTGGCGGAGAAGATGGGCATCCTGCCCGAGCTGCGGCGGCGTGGGTACGTGATGACGGAAGCCTGGGCGGTCAACCGTGAAGGTCGCCGGGTGGCTTCTTTCAAACCCGAGGTCATCATGGAATCAGTGGAGCGATACTTGAGTCTCGCCCGCTCCGACCTCTCTGCCGTGATTTACGAAGCTCTCGGCGGCGCCGCCGAGCTGATTCTGGGCGACACGGTGCAGGACCTGACGGATGACGGCGACCGGGTCCGGGTAACGTTCGAGAGCGGCAGCACCCGGGACTTCGACTTGGTGATCGGAGCTGATGGCCTTCACTCCCGGGTAAGAAGGCTCGCATTCGGCCCGGACGAGGGCTTCGAGAGGTACCTGGGGATGGTCGTGGCCGCGTTCGAAGCGGACCGGTACCCGGAACGCGATGAGCTCGTCGCGATGATGTACGCCGACGTGGGCTTCCAGGCGGTCCGGCTTTCCCTTCGCGACGACGTCACACTGTTCCTGGTCTCCCTCCGACATGACGGTGACGTACCTACCGGGCGCGCGGCACAGGAGAGCCTGCTGCGGGCCAAGCTGGGCCAGAAGGGGTGGGAGGTGCCGGCCATGCTCGAGCTCATGTCCCAGGCCAGGGATTTCTATTTCGACGCGGTGAGCCAGATCCGGATGCCGTCGTGGACGACGGGGCGGGTTGCGTTGGTGGGCGATGCCGGAGCGTGCCCATCGTTTCTGGCCGGGCAGGGCTCCGCTTTGGCGATGGTCGAGGCCTACACGCTAGCGACGGAACTGGCGACAGCGGGCGACCACCGCGAGGCGTTCGCCCGATACCAGGCGCGGCTGGCCCCGTTGCTGCAGTCCAAGCAGGACGCCGCAGTGGGTTTGGGGCTGGCGTTCGCCCCGAAGAACAGGCTGCAACTATTTGAAAGGAACACGGTGATGCGCTTGATGGGACTTCCCAAGGTTGCCGACATCGTGATGGGAAGAAGCTTTCACGATGCCGTTGAGCTCCCACCGTTCCCCACAACCGAGACGGCCCGCTGAGCCAATGGTTCGACCACGATTCACAAAACTACCGCTAGAGCAGCAACAGGCCATCCTCCAGGCGGCCCTGGACGAGTTCGCCGCACACGGATTCCACGACGCCTCGCTCAACCGAGTGATCGACACTGCCGGTATTTCCAAGGGATCGATGTACTACTACTTCGACGGCAAGGAAGACCTCTACGCCTACCTCGTCCGCACCGAGCTGGCCGGGCTGTTCGCCCGCGTCGGGACACTGCCGGAGCTGGACATCGGTGATGCCGATGCGTTCTGGGCAGTTCTGGAGGACTACTACCTGCAATTGATGAGAGCCCTCACCGCCTCGCCGCAGCTTGCAGCGCTGCTTCGGGGTTGGGCTGCAGCGTCGAAAAACCCCGCGTTCCAGGCAGCACAAGGCGACATTGAGCAGGCATCACTCCATTGGATCGAGCAGGCGCTCACCGCGGGACAACGCGTGGGCGCCGTCCGCGACGACCTGCCATCCAGCCTGCTGATCGCCGTCGTGATGGGAATGGGCCAGGCGATGGACATCTGGCTCATGTCACAACAACCCGGAGAGGACACCCTGCCGGGATTAGTCAGCGACCTCATCAGCATGATCCGGGGAGCGGTCAGCGCTTAACAATTAGGCTCGACGCTTGATATGGATGACAACCTTTTGACTCTCGCACCATCGGAGGGGAAGACATTCCAAAAGATTCCGACCGACCAAAGATCTGGCCATTTCGGTACCTCCGTCCGCTCAGCGTTCCCCTATGGGAAATCGCATTCTGGGGAACGTGAGGCGTTATTCACCGGCGTCCTGTCAGTCTGCCAGGGTGCCGGCCCAAGTACGCGCCTGTGCGATCTGTTCAACGTCAAGCCCTTCGGTGTCGACTGCGCGGCGCTGAGCTTCCTGCCCGTCAATCCAGCGCATGTGCGTCTCCCAAGCCGCCTGACGACTGATGCCCAGCGACCTGCCGATGTCAGCCCATGACGCTCCAGCTGTCCGCGCGGTCCGCACACTCAGCTGCTGGCCATACCTCACCTTGCGGGTGATGACCTCACTGAGCGCCAACAACTCCAACGCTTCAGCCGTTCGCAGTGACGGCCCCGGCCCCTCACCAATCGCTTCCTGGGTTCGCAGCTCATCAAACCACTCAACCGCAGCATGCAACGACAACGACCACTCCAACTTCCCCAGATCATTCATGCCTTCAGCGTCCTCTGCTGCAAGCCATCTGTCAAGGTACCCTGACAGATTAATTTAGAAACCGGACCACAGCCGGTGGCCGAGTTCAGCGGAGGCTATGTTCGAGCACTTTTCACAGTTGTCGTGAAAACCTAGTGCGCATGGCCGCGCACGTCACCAATTCAAGTGAATGGGTTGGGCAGAGCGATCCTTACTGGGCTCCTTGAAAGCCCGGTAGCCCTTCGGTTTGCGGGACGAGTTGCTGGCCTCTGTAAGGAACCTTCTACCAGGACGTTTTCTGAAGTAGACGCAGGCCGGCCGTGGCCTTAGCTATCCGCGGGCTATCGAGATTCTCGAGCTGAGATCCACCCGAGATTTCCCCGCCAGTGGTTCGATCTGAATAGTCAGGGGCCCGCGAGCCGGTTTAGATACCTTGCTGGGGAACCAGAGCCGTTCCTGTTGTACAACGATCAGGAGACCGTCATGGCTGCCCATTGATGCGAAGGTGCTTGAGCAATCGTAAAAGTTGGGGATGGCCAGCCCTTCGGACAGCGTTGCTACGGCGGCCAGCACGTCTTCTACGCCAATTCCAACTTCACTGATGGACAAGATTTGCGGGTTCTCACCCTTGCTGGAAACCGTGGATGCATCGGCGTCGCGGGCGATGAACTCCAGGATGATGCCTTCGGGGCCCAAAAAATACAGGGACCGGGATTTCCAGTCATCCCCACCGAAGAAGACTTCCGAGCCGTCCGCCTGGAGTAGAGAGACACGACGGGCCAGCCAGTCGTGGGCCAGTTCAAACTCCGACGGCAGGATCCCGAAGGCGAGGTGATGGACGCCGTCAAAACCATCCCCGGTGGTCAGTGTTAGTCGGCTTGAGCCAATGGTGACTTCTGCGCTGGCGTGGGCCACCTCGACCGGTAGCAGCAGAATGTCGCGGTAGAACTGCACTGCTTTGGCGAGGTCACGGACGGTGATGGCGACGCTGCGGATTTTCATTATTGGCATTCCTTCTCTTAGAGGTTGGTTCTACCGGATGTATTCGTCGGTCAGATGATTCTCGAACCAAAACTTCCGCCCATAATGCTCTGGGGTGATTCGTAGGGTCGTGGGATGCTCGCTGTTCGGATGGAGCCTCTTCTCTCGCGGAGCTGTTTCCTCAGGAGTCTCAGTCCTTGGCGCTGTTCACGGGCACGGTTTGCAGGCTGCACCGAAGCTTGTTCCCGATCTGCTGCAGCGGTGGCTTCGCGTTCACCGTTGATCAATATGGGGGTCATGGTTTTCCTTCTGTTCGAGGGCGTATGCACCATCGAACTAGGTGAAGGTAGCTTGAGGTCAAGCTTGTGGCATGAAATCATGGGCGTATGACACCCGTCATGCCCAAGAGCCTGCTGCCCATCGGTGAGATTGCGCGCCGGTCAGGCTTGTCGGTGCCCACCGTGAGGTATTACGAGTCGCGAAACCTGATCACCTCTGAACGAACCCCCGGCAACAAGCGTCTTTACCGCCGATATACCCTGCGGCGATTGGCCGTGATTGCCGCAGGGCAACGAGTAGGCCTCACCTTGGCCGAGATTGCGGAAGCCCTGTCCGAACTGCCTTCAGACAGGGCCCCTACCCAGGCCCAATGGCACCAGCTCAGCACGCACTGGGCAGTCCTGGTGGCACGGAGGGTCCGCCAGCTGGAAAAACTTCAAGGATCACTCGATGATTGCATCGGCTGCGGTTGCCTCTCCCTCAAGAAATGTCACCTCTTCAATCCTCAAGACGAGGCCGCATCTGAAGGTCCTGGTTCACGTTGGATTCGAAGGAGCATGGAATATGACGAAGAATAAGATGCATGCAGCTGAACGCCGTCGCCTACTGTCATGACATCGACGAGTCCCGTCGGGTGATGTCCGGCTGATGGACCGACTTACGGTATAAATTACCGGTTAGCCGTTCAGGTCTTCAACGGTGCTCGACGAAGCATGGTCATAAGGCAAGCCAAAGAACCTTTCGCCCGTAGGCTCTGAGAGCATCCAACCACCCAAGGGAGTCATCATGTCAGCCTTGCCCCAGTTTGTTTCACCCACAGCAGTCGCCGAGCAGGTGAATCGATCACAAATCCTTACACTTGAAATTCGGCCTTTGTGGGATGGTGCGCAACTGAACGGGCCGGCTTATACAGTGCGTTGCGCCCCTGGAGATAATTTGATGCTCCATGCCGCGATTCACCGTGCACCCCTCGGGTCAGTACTCGTAGTTGATGGCGGTGACGCTTCCCATGCGATCGCAGGCGGAAACGCTTGTGCTGTCGCACAACGACGAGGAATTGCCGGACTATATAGTCGACGGCGCCATCCGGGATGTCAAAGAAATCCGTGAACTTGGATTTCCCGTCTTTGCTCGCGCTGTAGTTCCTAAGCCCGCACTGAAAGCTGTTGTTCTTCCCCTGCAAGAACCTGTGAACTGCGGTGGCGTACTCGTACACCCAAACGATTTCATCGTCGCAGATGAGGAAGGAATCGTCGCAGTTCCAGCTGAACGACTAGAAACGGTACTGAAAGCGGTCTCGGAGAAAGCCCAACGTGAGAAAGCCCAAACACTTGATGCTTGGGACACCGAACATGATGAGAAAATCAATTCGATTCTGCGGGCGGCGGGCGTGGATTGGTAAAAAGCTGGGCAATTGTACGGGCACAAAATGAAGGTCAGGGCGCGTCTTCTGGCAGGTTCCGTAGGAGGTTCCCCTGCGGTCACGGCAGGACTGCGCTGACTACTCCTGAAAATCGGCGCCGAGCAGTTCTGGTAATTACGACCAGTCGCGCGTGGCTAGTACCAGAAGATACCCGTCAACGTCGGTGAATGTCATGCCATGCTTGTCCCAGTAAGGATTCCGTGCGGCAACTCGGACGCCTCCGGCATGCTCGATCCGCGATATGACGTCTTCATCTATAGGGCCGCCAAGGTAAATCACAAGGAGGTCTTCAGCGCTGGGCGAAGGTTGCAAGGTATCGTCTTCGACGATTTCCAAGTGCCAGGCCGCATCTGGCCAGCCAATGAAAGCAAGCTTGTGCCCCGAACCCTCGTCTTCCTGACGCCCTTGGAGTGGCAGACCAACTCCGTCGACCCAAAATCGAATGGCCGCTTCAATGTCGAGGGCCGGACGTGCGAAACGAATATGGTGTTGCGGTTCCGGTTTCATAAGCAACAATCATAGACAGCACATTGCTATTCTTACCGCTATCCCGTCCCGCTACGGGACGGGATACATTCAGAGCAATGTTGCCTCGTTTAGGTCTCTCGGTCCTCGTCGGGTTTCCGGAATGGCCGAAGTTGCGTTCCTGTGGCACCAGCTGTGAAGGAGTAGCGGCCCAGCATATTGATGTGTTCCGAGATCAGCGGCGATAGTCGTTGTACGTCCTCATCGGCAACGTTGTGGCCGCTGTCGCGGAGCCCGGTGAGTGCGGCGTCCAGGTAGCGGGTGTTCCACAGGATGACGGCGTTCAGGACCAGGCTAAGGGCTCCGAGTTGGTCTTCCTGGCCTTCCCCGTAGGACTGGCGTATCTGGCCTCTCCTGCCATGAAAGACGAGTCGGGCCAGCGCGTGTCTGGATTCCTGCACAGTCAACTAGGTGTGAATCTGCCGGCGGTACCCCTTTTCGCGACCTTTGCCAATTGCAGTGAGGCCTTGGACAAGCGGGGAAGGGACTTCAACCGGGCCGCACTGGATTCCCTGGCTGCCTTGCGAAGAACGCGTTCGGTGACGATGGCATCCATGGCATCACACACAAATCATCGGTAACCTCTCACGTCAATGCGCACGGCACAAAGCAGTGTCGCACCCCTGCACTGCCCCGATAATCCGTGAACCGCCGAGCCCTTACCCGCCAACCCGTAGCGGGCAAGGGCATTCATCCGTCCCTCGGGGATCATCTCCACATCGACAGACCCGGCGCCTCGTCAAGTTGTGTACGAGAAGAAGACTAGAAGGTGGAGCACGGAATGGCCCACACTGGTAGTGCTGCCATGACCCGCAGTTGCATAGAACTTTTGACTATTAGGTGCGTCGCGCCGCTTTGAGGTGCGGGTGAATCCCGGGAGCCAAATCCAACGAATGTGCGACGGTGCGGAGTAACTGGATGAGAAGGTCGGCCTCTGTTCGGGTTAGGCCTTCTGTCACGTGTCGCTCGAGTTCTGCCACTAGGCGGAGCGCACGGTCTACCGTCTCGCTGCCCTGGCGAGTGAGCTGAATATCGAATGCCCGCCGGTCGGCCGAACTGCGGTTGCGTCGCACCCATCCCAAGGCCTCGAGCTCGTCGATCAGGCCAACCATGTTGTTGCGATGAATGCCAAGGTTGTCGGCCAGGTGCTGCTGGGTCAGACTTCCCGAAACCTGAAGGTTGGTCATAACTCCGAAGCCGCGCGGCGTCACTCCGATCTTCGACAGCTCGGTGCCGAAGAGCTCTGCGATCTGGGCCCCGATCTGAGAGAACAGGAAAGATGCCGACTCTGCGTACTGTATGAGTTTCGGGGTCACGGGCATGATTCTAGCATTTCAGGTGATTGTCACCTAGAGTGACAGTCACTACAGATGTGTATTCTGGAGAGATTGGAAAAGGAGGTGCACCGATGAAGATCAGTGTGGTGGGTGCGTCCGGGCGCACTGGGCGACAGGTCGTTGAGCAGGCAGTACAGCGCGGGCTCGAGGTGACAGCGATAGCTCGCACTCCCGCACCTTCACCCACGTTCCACCCTGGAGTCCGGTGGGTGGCCGCCGACGTCTTGCGGCCGGAATCGGTCAATTCTGCATTAGAGGGCTCTGACGCTGTTGTGTCCGCCCTGGGCGCAGGCACCTCCCGTCAACCGACGCATGTGTACTCGGACGGAATCCGGAACCTCCTGTCTGCGATGGCGATCCACCGGATCGACCGAATCGTCGTAATCTCGGCCGCACCGGTCGGGGCGCCGAGCGAGCATCCTGCATTCCAGCGCCGTCTGCTGCTCCCCGTACTGGAGCGGTTCTTCGGAGCCACGTACCGCGACATGCGCGCGATGGAGGCCATCTTGGAGGCGAGCGGTGTCGACTGGGTGGCGTTGCGGCCGCCATATCTTCAGGACAGGATCGGCACCGGCGAGTACCGCCTGGACCGGCGCCGGCCACCAGCACGCGGCCAGACCATCACCATCCCCGATCTCGCAACCGCGCTGCTTGATGCGCTCGACCGCGCCGATCTGCGCGGGCACGCCAGCTACGTGGCGAACTAGGCCGCGTCCCTAACTCGAAGGAGAACATGCTGTGATCATCGTGACTGGGGCGACCGGAGGCGTCGGTCGCCCACTGCTGAGGCTTCTCGTCGACGCGGGGGAGCGGGTGCGGGCGATCACCCGTCAGCCCGCGCCGGCGGGTCTGCCTGCCGAGGTCGATGTCGTTGTCGCTGATCTGACTTCCGGTGCGGCTGTCGTGGACTGCCTTGCGGATGCCCAGGCCATCCTCATTAATCCGCGCGCTGTCGGCGATAACGCCGGTCCGATATTGGCTCGGGCAGTCGAAGCGGGCGTCACCCGTGCTGTCGTACTGTCGGCGATCAACGTCGAGGACGACCGGGAGCGCCAGCCGTCGCGCTTCCGCGGAGATCTCAACGCCGAAGTCGAGGCCGCGGTCATTGCCAGCGGACTGGAGTGGACCAGCTTGCGCAGCGCGATTTATGCCTCCAACATGATCGGGCTCTGGGCGTCCCAAATCCGGTCCACCGATGTCGTGTACGGGCCGTACGCCGAGGCGATGGCGGCTCCCATCGTCGAGCTCGATGTCGCAGCGGTTGCCGCGGCCGCCCTGCGTACCGACCAGCTGCTCGGACAACGGGTGGAACTAACCGGACCCGATTCGCTCAGCCAGCGCGCCATGCTGACGAGCATCGGCGAGGCCCTGGGCCGGGAACTGGCCTATCACGAGATTTCCCCGGATGCTGCGCGTGAGGCGATGATGAGGCAGGGCTTTCCGGCAGGCTTTGCCGATGCCTATTTGCGGATGCTCGCTTTCGCCGTCAGCGCACCCACCCCGGTCACGGACTCCGTCAGTGACGTTCTCGGGAGGGACGCGACCAGCTTAGCTGACTGGGCCGCAGAACATGCCGACGCGTTCCGCTCGAGCCGGACTGGGCCGGAGCATCTGGATGGCCGCGTTAGCGTGGGGCAATGAACGCGCACACCAGGGTCGAGTTCGACGAGTACGGCGGGCCCGAGGTCCTCCACCTTCGTGAACGCGAAACATCCTCGCCAGGCGAGGGGCAGGTGCGGGTGCGCGTGTCCGTGGCGGGAATACAGCAGGTCGATGCGAAGCTGCGCCGCGGGCAGTTCGCCGCCGGCAAACCTGCGACTGTCTCGATGACGCTCGGCAATGAGTTCTCCGGGGTCATTGATGAGGTCGGAGCTGGCGTCAGCACGCTGGTCCCCGGCCAGGCGGTCTTAGGATTCGGGTCGGCGATCGCGTACAGCGAGAGCGTGATCGTACCGGCCGATCAGGTGATCACCAAACCCGATGGTGTGAGCTTCGAGGTTGCCGGCGCTCTCTCCGGGGCGGGGCAGACGGCGGCCAACGCGGTCGAGACCCTTAACGTCGGGCCTGGCGATACTCTGTTGATTCACGCCGCTGCCGGAGGCGTTGGGACTCTCGCCATCCAACTCGCCCGGATGCGCGGGGTGAGCGTCATCGGAACCGCCAGCGAGGCGAACCACGACTATCTGCGACGGCTTGGCGCGATCCCCGTGGTCTACGGCCCGGGTTTGATCGAACGGGTCCGCGATGCGGCAACCACCGGTGTGGACGCCGCTCTCGACCTGATCGGGGGCCCAGCGACCGAGGTGTCTAATGAGCTCGTCGCTGACCGTCAGCGCATCGGCACGACGGTCAATGACGAGGCCGCTGCACGCTTCGGCGTCCATCGGCTTCGCGGTGTGCGCTCGACACGGCTCCTCCAGGAGTTGGTGACCCTGGTCGCCGATGGGAAGGTCATCTTGCCGATCACGGGAGTGTATGAGCCGGTGCAGGCGCCCGAGGCGCACAGCGTCATCGACGCAGGACACGTTCACGGCAAGATCATCCTGAACTTCTCGAGGTCGACTCCTGCTGCCGATTTCCGCTGAACGGCGAGGTGCGGCCTCAGTCGGTACGGGCTGCCGGCTTGGCTCCCGTTTCCATAAGGAAGCGGACCAACACCTGTGCCAGTTGCTCGGGCTGGTCCTCAGGGACCAGGGTCGCCGAGTCGTCGATCTCAACCAGGCGCCCCTGAGGAAACAGCTCGGCCAGGCGCCGACCGTGTTCCTGCGGCATGAATGTGTCTTGGCGCGCCCAAACGACGAGCACGGGACGGTCGAAGTGCCGCATCCGCTCACTCCAGGCGAGGAGGGTGTCGCGGTTCGGCGCCGACGTCGCGAACTTGGCAAAGTCTCGACGGATGGCTCGGTCCCGGGTTGCTGGCGCGAACCAGTCGTCCAGAATGTCGTCCGGGATGCCGCGCAGGCTCATTCCCCCGTACAACGTCCGGTTTCGCCGGACGCGTTTGATCCGCAACAGCTGCATCAACAGCCAGATGCCACCGGGCATCCTCGCCAGCACCGCCAGTTGCTTGGCCGGGCCCGGCGGGAAGTTGTCGAACGCCTCGCACGCCACGAGAACCAGCCGGGCGATTCGGTCTGATTTTCCCTCCGAAATCAGGAACTGCCCACCACCCCAGTCGTTCAGGATGAGGGTCACCGCGTTCAGATCGAGTCGGTCCAGTAGTTCGCCCAGCAGCAGCGCGACGCCGCGTTGGGATAGGTCGGCGCCCGGGTTCATCGGGTGCCGGTGACCCCCGAGCGGCAGCGTCGGAAGGATGCATCGATAGCCGTTCAGCAACGGAGTCACCTTGCGCCATTGCCTCTCATTCATCGGCAGTCCGTGGGCGAGTACCAGTACCGGACCCGCGCCACCGGTGTCCTGATAGTCGATCGGTCCTGCGGACAGTTGAACCTGAGGCATCATAGCCATCCCGTGAGGTCGAGTGCGCCCGCGCTCTCACCAGATATGGCCTGGAGGCCGGACTCGAGCGCTTGGAACTCCGCGTCTCCCAGCACGGCGATCCACCGTCTGCGGACCCGACCGAAACTGCAAGCCGACTCCGTCAACACGTCCACGCCGCGGGCGGTGAGCGTCACTGTCTTGCGTCGTCTGTCGCCCGGATCGGATGCTCGGGCGACGTATCCGTCTTCGACCAGCTTGTCGATCGTTTTACCCGCCGCTTGTTTCGACATGTCAAGACGGCGGCCGACGTCCACTGCAGTCGCACCCTGAGTGCCGATGGCCTGGAGTGCGAAGCCGTACGAGGGACGCATGTTGCTGTAGCCGCGGTGTGCGAGGTCCTCCTGCAGTTCATCGATTACGGCCCGGAATGCGCCGAGAAGCATCAGCGGGAACGCGAAACCCGGACGGCCGGATTGTGGGTCGGTCTTGCTCATCATCTTTAGTTCCCCTGGCAGACACCGAGGTCGACCATAGACATCCGAGTTGTCTAACTATTCTTACAATGCGCTAATGTTACACTCATGTATCTTATGCGAAAAGGTGGTACCCGGTGGTAGTGGCGAATGCGGGCCTTCCGATGACGACGACGGTGGTTATCGTCGGCGCAGGTCCTACGGGACTGGTTGCGGCAATCCGCCTAGCTGAACGCGGGGTGCCTATGATGATCGTCGACGCCGCGCCCCATCCCACGCGGGAATCTCGGGCCGCGCTGGTGCACGCTTCGACGATTGAGATAATCGATCGGATCGGTCTGGGCGAAGCTCTCATCGCCGCGGGCCAGCGGGTCGACGTCATCACCCTGGCTGATGGCGGGAAGAAGCTGGCGCGCGTTGAGCTGAAGCGCCTCCCGGGTCGCTTCCCATTCGCGCTTGGGGTGCCGCAAAACGTAACCGAGGGGCTACTGATCTCCCGACTGGCGGAGTTGGGGCACTCTGTACACCGAAATCTGAGGGTTGAGTCCGTGACGTCGGATGGCGACCGCAGCGTAGTCTCCGGGTCTGCGCAACCATTTGGGATGACCTTCACCGTTAATGCCGAGTATGTGGTCGGCGCCGACGGGTCCCACAGCGTCGTACGGGCAGCTATCGGCGAGGAATTCCGGGGAGAGACCTACTTGGACGACTTTGTCTTGGCCGACATCTCCTTGTCCCCAGACCTGTTCCCGGCAAACGAAGCACGTATCACGTTATCTCCATATGGCGTCACGGTGCTCGGCAAGCTCCCTTCAGGCCGTTACCGCCTGATCGCCACTGCCACCCAGGACGTCGCGACGCCGGCTGCTCCGGACAGAGGCTACATCCAGGCGCTATTGAATCAGCGCCATTTGAGCACAGCGACAGCGGCGGACCCTGAGTGGTCTTCGAGGTTCCGAATCAGCCACCGGGTCGCCGACCACTTTCGGCGAGGTGGTGTTTTCCTCTGCGGAGACGCGGCTCATGTCCACAGCCCCGCGGCAGGGCAAGGAATGAACACCGGGATTGCCGACGCGTATGACATCGCTGACAGGTTGGGGGAGGTGGTCCAGCTCGAAGGCAGCGACTCTACTCTCGACGGTTACGAGCCAAGCCGACGATCCGCAGCGCTTGAAGTGCTTGCTTACACGGATCGCATCACGCGAATGGCGTTACTCCGAAACCCCCTCGGCCGGCTCGCGCGCAATACCGCCATCCGGGTTTTGAGCCGGCTACCGGTTGTTCAAAGCTCGATGGTGATGTGGGTGTCGGGCCTGAAAAGGAGCCCGCTGGCCTCACCTCTCGGGCCTGCGCCGCGGAGTAGGGCTTCGCGGCGGGGCACTCTCTGAGAGGGGTCAGCTAAATGTCAATAAGCCACTCACGTGACGTCCCGGATTCAGCCAGAGGGACCCGGCGCCGGGGCGCGGCGTTGGAGTCGGCGATCGGAAAGGCCGTCTCCGACGAGTTGGAAGACGTCGGCTACGACGCCGCGACGGTCGAGGGCATCGCGAAACGTGCGGGAGTAAGTCGAATGTCGATCTATCGGCGTTGGAAGTCGAAGGCGGACTTGGTTTCATCAACGTTCAGTCCTTGGCTCCCGGTTCTTCACCCTGCGCAGGAAGGGGTCCCACTTCGTGAGGGGTTGTTAGAACTACTCCTCCAGATGTATTCCTCCGGTGCGGCGCCGTTGTCGCTCCTACGCTCGCTCGCGGCGGGGACGGCGTCTGAGGCAGACGAACGATTCGTGCAACGCCTCCGTAACGAGGTAATAAAACCGAGACTGGGAATGTTGGAAAGCCTGTTTGTGGCCGCCGAGACGCGAGGTGAGATCCCCCGAGGCGCGGATGCCGCTCTTCTCGCATCCGCTGGCCCGGCGCTTCTCTTCCAAATCGTGTTGACCACTGGCGCGAGCCCCAAGAGGGAGCAGGTTGAAGCGATTATCGATCGACTAATCTTGCCAGCAGCACGAGCCGACGAATTTGCGGATCCATCGGCATGACCACCGTAGCCGCTGGCACTGCCAGGACAGGCGCGCTACCGGAGCGGCGCCTAACTCGCTGCATGGCTGCTCCGGTGCGGCTTCCCAGGACGGACCTGGGCCAGGACGCCAGCCGCCGTGCCAGCGCTGGTGCTTGCTGCGCTCACGAGAACCCCTACTGTCTAACGGCTGGGGGTTGCCTCACCTGGCGACATCCGAGGGCAATATACGATAAGAATGAAGGGCGAAAGTCGATGATCAAGGGTAGCGTCGCACTGTCTACTGGCGAAGTTGAATACCCGGACACGGGAGATGGCGGCCCAGTCGTTGTGCTGTGCCATGGGCTATTGATGGACAGCAGGTTACAGCCAGGCGCTCATGTCGAATCCATTCGGGCCTTCCTCAGCGGAACCTCCGGTGCAACGCCCATTTCTCGCGCGGAACTGGCATGAGCCACCCCCCTGCTATCTACGCTAGCCGGCATCTTCCCTGGCGGCGCTTGGCTGCAGGTCTCATCGACGGCCTATGCATCGGTGCGTGGGTCGCTATTGTGGCTGCGGCTGGGGTCACAATTTACCTGCTCTCGGGAGCCAATGGGCGATTTAACGAGGTGCAGGAAAACTTGCTCGCCTTAGTCGTTACCATCGCTCCAGTGACGGTCGGAATCACACTGACTGAGTCGCGTGAGGGCGCGAGCCTGGGCAAGCGAGTTGTTGGTATTCGTATGCGAGAGGTTGACGGCGGAACCCCCACATTTGCCTCGCTGTTGGGCCGGAATGCCTTGAAGCTCGGTGTTCCATGGACCATTGCTCACGCCGCGGTATTCGGGCTCTTTGACTCGGCCGCCAAGGACCCGCCCGCTACTTGGGTCTTGATACTGCTGATCCTTGCATACGCGCTGCCAGTATTTTACGTTGCCTCGCTATTCATATCCCGCGGGCGCACACCGTATGACCGGTTGTCCAACATTGTGGTTGAGCAGTCCGTACTCACTACGGGTCACCGTGGGTCTCGGAGGGAAGGGGCCACTGTCGACCAACGCCGGCTTTTCCCGGAAGAGTGATCGTCTCCCTTGTGCACGAGGACGTGCACGGGATGAGCGTCCGAGATGTAACTTGACATGCCAAGTTGGCGGCCCGTAGTGTCCTGGTCGTGATCAGTGAACGGCGTTTGTCCGAGGACGAGTTGCGGACTTGGAAAGGGCTTCGCTTGATGTTTCGTCAGCTCGAGGCACACCTGGCGCGGGAACTGGCTCGCGTCAGCGAGCTATCGATGCAGGACTACGACGTGCTGTCGTCGGTAGCCCCACTTCCCGAGCATCGGGGGGCCATCAAGGCGCTCGCCGAGCACTTGAGCTGGTCCTTCTCACGCCTATCTCATCACTTGGACCGAATGGCGCGGCGTTCTCTCGTACGAAGAGAACCGGCGGCGGACGGTGTGAGCACTGATGTTGTGGTCACCGAGGAAGGGATGGCAGCGATCAGTGCAGCCACGGGAGCCCATCTCACCGCCGTGAGGCAGTCGTTCTTCGATCGGTTGCGGTCGGAAGACCTAGCGACGCTGGAGCGAATTAGCATTGAGGTTTCCGGAAATCTACCGGGTTCGGCGCTCTGAGACACGAGCAGGGAGCCTTCAGCGCGACGGATCGTGATAGCTGACGCAGGTGTGGAGCTCCTCGCGCCTGCTCACCCCACGCGCTGACACATCGAGCAGTGGACAGCGAAAGTGCCAAGCAGCAGCGCACAACACGGTTCCGTTGACCACTTGACATATCAAGTGGTCAACGGATACCGTCTTGACATATGGCTGCACGTTCGTAGAGGAGGGTCAGGGTGGAAGTTGCAGTAGTTGGTGGAGGCCGGTCCGGCCGTGCCATACAAGACGCTCTGCGAGCTCGCGGAACCGCAGTGCGCATGCTCTCGAGGTCCACGGGCTTTGACGTCTTGCATGACGACGCTGCGGCTGCTCTCGACGGTGTTGAGGCGGTGATCGAGGCGACTGGCCTGTTCACCACGAGCCGCCGCGTCGCCACCCGCTTCTTCAGCAGCTCGACGCGCGCAATTGCACACGCCGTGCGCGAGTGCCAGATCGACCGTCACGTGCTGCTTTCGATCATCAACTGCGAGCGACCCGACGTGCAGGGGTACGGGTACTTCGCAGCCAAAGCAGAGCAGGAACGGATCGCGCGATGCGTGAGCGAACACCTGATCATTGTCCGATCGACGCAGTGGTACGAGTTCGCGGAGCAGAACCTCGAACGGTTCCGGCTCGGCCCGATCGCACTCGTGCCCTCAATGAAGATCCGCCCGGTGGCGCTCGCTGCCGTTGCAGAGGTGCTCGCGGACTCAGCACTAGGCGCCCCTCCTTCCTCAACAGTGGAGGTCACCGGACCGGACATCACTACGCTGTGGGCCTTGACGCAACAGGTTCGCCAGCACGCCCACCAGCACACCCCCCAGCCGATCCCGCTACCACTTCCCGGCCGCCTCGGCGCCGCGTTCAGGGGAGGAGCGCTTCTCCCTGCCGACGGCGTCGAGACGGTAGGTCCGACGCTTGCGGACTGGCTCGACAACCGACCCTAACCCCCTGACCGCCCTGCCGTGAATCCTCGAACGAAGCAGGCCGCAACCACGAGCCTTTGCCACAGGCCGTGGGAGACTTTCTCCGTCAGATCGCGGAAGCGGACGCGGTTCTTCAAGAACCTGCTTGACCGGACGGTCGGCGGCAGCGAGATCCAAGGCAAGCCGGTGGCCTGGATCAACGTGTCCTCCGTCGCGGCGCGCACGGGAGGCACCGCCCACGCTTCGCTCGAGGACGTTCTCGCTTACGTCGCCACCCACGTCGTCAGAGCCGCGTGCCGACGATCACGGCTCGCACCAGCCTTGCCACGGCCTTGACGGAGCTCGATCGACATGTTCGCCGAGGCGCCCCGCCTGAGGCAACCGCCATAGTGCTTCTGAGGATCGGCTCAGCACGCGCCCGAGACGCCGCCGCGGTGACGCTCGCTCCGTCGTGTGGCGAACGAGGTGGACGGGTCAGGGCCTGGATGGCCTCCGCTCGCTCTCCACCAGCCGCCGCATCGTGTTCGTGATGTCGTCCAGGTCGGCTTTGATCAGCTCGAATCGAGAATGCATCGATGTGTTCCTACCATGTTTGCCAGGGGTTCGACGATTGAATTCCACACTCAGCATGAACACGTCGTTAGTGAGAGAGGACTGCCCGGGTAGGCCCGCAGTTGGAACCTCAGCGGACGGTGAACTCTGATTCAATTCGGCCAGTCGAGAAGATACCTCAATATGTGGAGGACGCCAAAGCTCGCTCCCCCTTCACAACGAGCGATCGGCGCGGTCACGATGTCTGCTCAGCGAGGACGGCGATGCCGAAAATGAGAAAGACGACACCGGTAACCGCGTTTACTGCGCGCACGAAACCTGCACGCGACATCTGGTGCCCGGCGCTGGCCGCTACCGCGCCGATGATCAGATACCAGATGACTGCCTCCACCGCCTGCACTGCGCTCAGCAGAAGCGTCATCGCAATCGGGGACGTGTCTGGAGGAATGAATTGCGGCAGAAACGCCACGAAGAAGATTCCGAGTTTCGGGTTTGTGATCGCGGTGAGAAACGCGCGGCGAAAACCCCAGCCCTGAGCCGGAAATGCTGTGGACCGATCGTTGATAACTGGTTCCTGCCCGGTGGGGCCGTGCTCGCGCCGCACTGCAGCGCGGAAGCATTGGAAGGCCAGGAAGGCGAGGTACGCGGCGCACGCGTATTTGAAGACCGAATATACCAGTCCGGTCGTTCTCAGCACCGCCGACAGGCCGAGCGCGGCGGCGAGTCCCCAGATCAACAGTCCGGTTCCTATCCCGAGGGCGGCGCGGCGCGCGGGTCTCCTTCCTGCCCGAAGTGCCGTTGTGAGGACGACCGCCGTGTCCGGCCCAGGCAGAATTGTTAATAGTCCCGCAGCTAATGCATACGCCAATACTGAGTTTGCGATTGTCATCTGGACCGATCAATCCGCAATCACGGTGGCATCCCTCGACTTCCGTTCCACGTCTTGATGCATCGGCTTGGTGAGATGCACGCTGATGTCGCTGCTGTCGTTCACCGGAGTCGGTTGGAGCGTGTAGCCGGCACGCTGATACAAGCGGATGTTGTTCTGACTCCGTTGGCCGGTGAACAGGGCGAACTCGGTTGCATCAGCTGGGGCGTGCCGCTCGGCGTATGCGAGCAGCCAGGAGCCGAGGCCTTGCCCTGCCTGATCGGGTGCGACCATCAGCCGTCCGATTTCCCACGCTGGGCCGTTTGTGCGGGCGCGGACGGCGCCGATCACGCGGCCGTTTCGGCGTGCGCACCAGACTTGCCACGAGTCGGACCAGGCCCGGACGTCTGCGAGCGTCTCCCGGAACGGTGCGAGGTCCAGGGTGTCGTTTGCCAGCGCCTCCTGCACCCAGCAACAGCGCTGCAGCACTAGTAATTCGCCGAGATCGTCCTCCGAGGCGGCAGCGATGCTGAGCGCCGTGACCGGGCGACTGGTCTCGCTGTCGTTGTCGATCACGCGCAACGGCCGCATGGCACGAGCAACGCGGGTCAGTTCGGCGAGCACGCGGCGAGCGGCGTTGTCCAGTTCCACGCCGGCCCGAACCCGTCCATTGTTAATGCTGTCCTTGATGCGCATCGACATGGTAGCCCCGATCGGCATCATGCGCAGTGCACAGACCACTTGCTTGGCCATTTCCACCGATCGTGTTCCGGCCGAAGTATTGCCGTAACTTATGAACGCCACGGGTTTCCACGCCCACTCCTCATAGAGGAAGTCAAGCGCGTTCTTCAACACAGCGGGCATTCCGTAGTTGTACTCGGGGGTGACGATCACGAACGCATCGGCGGCCGCCACTTGTCGGCTCCACTTACGCGTGTGCTCGTGCCTGTACACACCTCCCGACGGATGCTCCGGCTCGTCCAGTAGGGGCAACGCGATCTCGTCCAGATCTGCTAGTTCGAAGCGAGCGTCTGCGCGGTCCGCATCGCTTCGCGTCGCGTCTGTAAACCACTCCGCGATGGCCGGTGCAAGACGGCCCGGGCGGGTGCTGGCCACAATGACCAGTATTCGCAACGAGATCGAGCATGATTTCAATGACATATCACTGATAGTAGAAAACTTTCAGTGATATGTCAATAATGATTAATATGAGCGACGTGGATACGAACTGGCTGGACAACAACGAAGAGCAGGCGTGGCGGTCGTTTCGGCGGCTCCTCTCCGTCCTTCCAGCGCGGATTGGCCGAGACTTGGCCGCTGATTCGGCATTATCCTCAGCCGATTACGAGGTCTTGAGTACCCTGTCGGAGAAGCCAAATCGGCGATGGGAGCTCAAGGGCCTGGCGAACAAAATGGAGTGGTCACGCAGTCGCCTCTCCCACCACACAAGCCGGATGCAGCAGCGTGGGCTCATCGAAAAGCGGCCGGACCCGGATGACGCACGTGGATGCATCCTCGTCCTGACAGACCGCGGTTTCACCGTGCTGGATGAGGCATCCCACCACCACGTCGTCTCCGTGCGCGCACGGTTCATCGACCACCTCACCGCGGCCGAGCTTGCAACGCTCCAGTCGATCTCTACCCGGGTTGCCGACCTTCCTGACTGAGCGCATTAGCACGCGGGCTGCCCGCACGGCCCGCGGCGACGCGCGCCCGAGGTCCGATACCAGCCGGGACGCTGTTGTGACGCCTACGAGCGCATCGAAGACTGGAGCGTCCCCGGTTTTGTGGACAGGGTGGTGGTTGGTCCGGTTGCCGTGACTATCTTTGATCACGCCACATTGTTGGTCGACGCTGGGTGCTGTGACGTCTATGCCGACCATGGTAAGTAAGGGGCGACGATGGGGTTCTCCGGCACCGGCGCAGAACAGGAACTGGTCCATACTGACTGCAAACCACATGGCGAGGGTGCGATGTCGTTGATAGCGGTCAGCCGCATCGTGCCGTAGATAGCAAGGCCGGCACTGATGGATCCGCCGGGGGGGGCTGAGGCTACTGCTGGGGCTGAGTCGTCGTGCCGGGATCCTTGCGACCGAGGTCTCGATGGAGGTCCGTGTCGAAGCCGTGGGCGCCAGCGAGCCGGGCGAGCAGGTTCCCGAGCTGGGCGGACTGTTCGCTGGTGAGCGGGGCAAGGAGTTCAGCTTCATGCTTTTCGGCGATCTCGCGCAGCGTTCGCAGCATCTTAGCGCCCTCGACGGTCAGACGCAGCTCGTAGTTCCGCCGGTCGGTGCTGCTGCGACCGCGCTCGACCAGGCCGCGCACCTGTAGCGAGTCGATGAGTGGAACAACGCGGCTCGGCACGGCTCCCAGTCGGTCGGCAAGAGACCGCTGGCTCAGCCCGGGCGCCCGGCCGAGCAGGCGGATCACACCGGCATCACTTGGGGTCAGCCCGACCTCGCGTGTGCGCTCGGCGAAGCGGGACGACGCCAGCGCACCGAGCTGTGAGAGTAGGAAGGCGGTGCGCTTCGACGGAGACGGTAAGTCCATGGCTCCAGATTACCCTCTTGACAGAATAATTCAGTAGGTGAATCATTGCGAGCATGATGCAATTATTGGAAGGGTGCGATCATGACTGACGTTTCTCCTCGCACCGTACAAACGGCCCGCGGGCGGTCCCAACCCGGGCATCCTGGCAGCCGTGAGTCTGGGACTCACCGTCGGCGGTCTGATCAGCAGTGCTATCCTCACGGGCGGCCAGACGTTCGTCTCGCCGTTCTCGCCCACTGACCAGGTCGCGGCATACTTTCACGGGAACTCTGATGCCGTGCGGCTTGTCAGCATGTTCCAGTTCGGTTCGGCTGTACCGCTGGGTATCTTCGCGGCAACTGTCTACGCGCGACAGCTCCGACTTGGGGTGCGGGTCCCGGGGCCGGGCATCGGATTCTTCGGTGGTATCACCGCATCCGTCTTCCTCATGCTCTCGGCTCTGCTGAGTTGGGTACTGAGCCGCCCGGAGATCACCACTGATGTGACGCTCACCCACGCGCTGTCATTTCTCGCGTTCATGGCCGGCGGGGTAGCTTACGTCATCGGGATGGGGCTTCTCGTCGCCGGAATCGCCGTACCGGCCCTGATCCTGCGCCTTATACCGCGTTGGCTCGCCTGGACCGGCCTCGTCATCGCCGCGTTGTCCGAGCTGAGCTTCCTCTCCATGGCCGTTGAGCCGCTCCAATTCCTGCTCCCGATCGGGCGGTTCGGCGCGCTCATCTGGCTCATCGCAGTCGGCTTCCTCCTGCCCCAGAACCGTGCCGCCGCGAATCGAGAAGAACGATGACCAGCTCCTGGCTCCTCGACGGGAAGGTTGCACTGGTCACCGGCGCCAGCCAGGGGATCGGCGCGGCGATCGCCGCGGCTCTGGCCGGGGCCGGGGCACACGTCGTGCTCGACTCGCGCGATGAGGCAGCCCTGTCGCGGCAGGTGAAGGCCATCACCGACAGCGGCGGACTTGCTGCTGCGATGCCGGTCGACGTGACGAGCGAACCGTCGGTGCGGGATCTACTGGCTGGCATTCGGTCACGGTTCGGTCGGCTCGACGCCGCCGTTAATAATGCCGCGGGTGGAGGGCGACCGCCTGCTCCGCTGGCCGAGTGGACCAGCGAGCAGTTCGACAGCGCGATCGCGGTCAATCTGCGCGGAACGTTTCTCTGCCTCAAATACGAAGTGGAACTCATGCGGGAAGCCCCGGATGGTGCCGCAATCGTAAATATGTCCTCGACCGCAGGCGAGCAAGGCGTCGCCGGTCTGATCGGCTACGTGGCCAGCAAGTTCGGCGTGGGAGGCTTAACCCGCGTCGCCGCGCTCGACTACGCGGCATCAGGCATACGCGTCAATGCAATCGCGCCAGGCCCGATCCTCACCGGCCGGCTCGCTGCTGCAGGAGAGGCCGCTCAGGCCGGTGCAGCGGCAGCCGTGCCCCTCGGACGGATCGGCCAGGTCGAGGAAATCGCCGAGGCCGCGTTGTGGCTGTGCTCTGACGCGGCCTCATTCGTCACAGGCACCGTGCTCGCCGTCGACGGCGGACGGCTTGCCGGTACCCCGGCGTTCACCCACAAGCCCTGACTTCGCATCACCCTGACATAGTCTGCGCAGCCCATATTTACTGGCAGGAGTTAGCCGGAGGTAAGGGGGATGGGTCTGCGAGCCATGTGTACGGTACTGATATGGCTTCTCCGCAAACCCTAAGCGAGCCCGAGCGCCGCGTCGTCGCGACTTGGGCCGCAGACTGCGCTGAGCGAGTCGTGGCCCTATTTGAGACAGAGGCGCCGGCAGATGCCCGCCCCCGCGACGCCATCACCCGAGCCCGAGCTTTCGCTCGCGGTGAGCTCAGCGCCGCCGAAGAGATCCGCCGGCGATTTGTTGCTGGCCGTGCCGCACGCGAGAGCAATAGCCCTGCTGCGGTGGCTGCCGCGCGGTCCGCCACGCAAGCCGCAGCCGTCGCCCACATGGGCGCGCACGCCCTGGGGGCAGCCGCTTATGCCGCAAAAGCCTGCCGGACTGGCGGCGCCCGATCGACCCCAGACGGTCGACGAGGAGATCCACTGGCAACTCGAGCACATGACCGCCGAAGCCCGGTCCGCGCTTCACCGCTTGCCACCGCTGGGTGAAAATTCCGCCGGTCCGCTGGGGTCAGGACTTCTCGCGTCCGGAATCCTCGCCTCGATCATCCGTGCACTCCAGGCCGGCTTGGCTCGCCCTGACCAGCCTGCCTCCTCCAGCTGAATCTGCCGCCCTGCCGCCTTCAAGGCGGTCGATCACCGTGACGCGGGAGACCGCCGCCGCGTTCCGCGCAGTTGCTGGCCGACGCCATGTACGTAAGACGCGCACGATCAAATGCACGGTGTGGGGGGATTATTGCAACCATGTTCCTTATGACTGGAATGAAGATCGGTAATGCCCGGGTCTCGACGAACGACCAGGACCCTACCGCCCAACGCAATGCCCTCCTTGCTCTGGGCGTAGAGGAGTCCCAGATCTTCGTCGATCACGGACTGACCGGAGCGAATCGGTTACGCCCTGGGCTCCGTGAAGCGATGGCGGCGTGCCGAACCGGCGATACGCTCGTGGTGACCAAGCTCGACCGGCTGGCGCGTTCCCTCTCTGATGCCAGGGACATTGCCGATGAGCTGACGGCCAAAGGGGTAGTGCTTAGTCTTGGCGGCAACAGCCACGACCCGACTGACCCGGTAGGCCGGCTGTTGTTCAACGTCCTGGGAATGGTGGCCGAGTTTGAGGCGGATCTGATCCGGATGCACACTCGCGAGGGCATGGCGGCGCAAAAGCGAAGGGCCGGCTGAAAGGCAAACAGCCCAAATTATCCAAGACGCAGCGGAAGCATCTTCTGACTCTGCCGGACGCCGGCGAGCATACGCAGGCCGAATTGGCCGGGCTATTCCGGGTGTCACGGACGACGGTACATTCCCCGTACAACGACTCCACCGCACTCGGTTCGAGCCGTTCCGCAAAACCCATAAAACGATGCCCGCGCGCTGTGGGTATCAACGCATCCGGTCGCGGCGAGGTCAAACGTCCATCGGATGCTGGACAGCACTGGAACGAGTGCGCTGTACGGCATCAAGAACAACGTCCCGGAGGTTACCTCTGCGGCGCAGAACGTTTCTTTGATGCTGGGCGCCGGTGCCCTCGGCAAGAATGTGCTCGAGTGTTTTCCCACCCGTGCTAGATCACCGGTTTCCGTCAGGACCGGTCGGACATGGTCCATCAGTGCTGATACGCATGCCTTCGCCGGTCGGGGCCGGTTTTCGAGCGGGTGAATGAGGCTATCGGCCAAAGCGAATCGGCTGGCCCGCCAGGACGCTAGCCGGAGCATTTCCGCCGGAACCGGTGCAGGGGGTTCTCCTGCGTCCCATTGCCTGGCGGCGGTCTCGACCAGGGCTCGGATGATAGCGGCAAGGGCCACAGCGTGGTTCGCGTCCATGCAGACGTCCGGGACACGGATTTCCACGGTGGGGTAGGTGGAGGAAAGCCGGGCGTCAAAGTAAATCATGGCAGCGTCGAGTAGGACGTCGCAGGAGAGCAACATCGCCAGAAGATCCCGGTATGCCTTCGCTGAACCAAAAATTTCGGTGGGTCCTGCGGTGGGTAATCTTCTCCAGACCTGATAGCGGAAGCTGGCATATCCGGTGTCCTTCCCCTGCCAGAATGGGGAGTTGGCCGAGAGGGCAATCAGGATGGGCAGCCAGATGCGTATACGGTCCAGCACGGCCACTCCCTCCTCGTCGGAGGCGACCGATACGTGGACGTGGAAACCGCACGTCAACTGTTCTCGATGGATGAGCCCGAAGCGTTCCCTCATCGCTAGGTAGCGTTCCTGCCCCGTCGGGTGGGGCAGTTCAGACAGCGGGGAGGTTCCCAGAGCAACGGCCCGGGCGCCGAGGGCGAGGGCCTGCCGGTCAGCTTCGGTCCTGCCCGCTCTAATAGCCGTGGCGAGATCGCGCAACTGGGTGAACGGGGCAGAAACGGCTTCCACTTGTTCGCGCTGCACCTCGGTCTTCAGGCTGTTTCCCGCCGGTTTGTTTCGTGCCGATTTGTTTCCTGGAGGCACCGTCCCGGGGTGAAGGTTTCGGCGGGAGGACGGATCTAGCTGTGTAGCCGAGGCGCCCGACAAGTAGCTGTCCAGCAGCTGTTCGGCAACCGGAGCATGACTGACCGTTCGGGCATCGACCAGCAAGAACTCCTCTTCCACACCGAAGCTGCGCACCACCCCAGTCTGGCGTATCGGCTATGCTTCGCCAACGGTTCAGCAGAACAACGGGTAGATGCCGTCACGGTCAGCCGATGTTCCAGCGGTAAGGGTTGGTATTGGAACCATCAACACTGTGGTGGTCATAGCCTTCCTGCCATGCAGCTCCAACAGCGGAGACGAGCCGAGCCAACAATGGATAGTACGGATGATCAGGCCCGATATAAATCATCTCTTCCCGCGCCTGGTCGACAATGACACGAGTATCGCCTTCCATGCTCATGCGAAATGGTCGCATGCAAACGACGCTACGGCCAGAGCACGTGGACGATTTCGTTCCATCCATCTCAGACGTCTCGAGCATCCCGTTGCAGCGTGTCAGCTCAAAGACCCGCCGGTCCCATCGGCAAGCCGTCCAAGGAACACGCGTAGTGCGGTTGATGTTCCGCTGTGCCAGGTGCTCACTGTTCGACCAGGCTTGTTTGATGATCCAGGAGCCCACCATCAACAGCGAAGCGGAAGCTCAGGTTCCGCAGAAGGTTCGGTAGGCGCCGAAGTTTTCCGGGGCGGGGGCGGCGTACCGCTCCAGACCAGGGCGCTCTTCATACGGGGTCCTCACCGCGTCTAGAAGCCGCTTGAACGGATCGAGGTCACCCTCGGTCGCGGCAGTAAGGGCTTCCTCGACGAGGTGGTTGCGGGGGATGTAGACAGGGTTGACCCGATCCATCACATCTGCGTCCGGATGCAGGGCATCCCAGCGCTTTAACCAGGCATCAAACGCCGCGAGGTCCAGGAACAGACCGCGCACAGGTCCTGCGTTGCCGCGGGCCGCCCCGCTCAAACTCCGGAAGAACGATGTGGAGTCGACGTGAATTTCTTGGAGCAGGGTGAGCAGCTCGTCCACCACGGGTGAGACTACTTCGCTAGCCAGGCCGACGGGCAGGCCAAGCTTGGCTTTCATGCCGGCCGACCAGGCGGCGCTGTAGTGGTGACGGAACGAGCCCAGTGACTCTACCGCCAGGGCGATCGCCTGTTCCTGGTCGTCCTGGAAAAGGGGCAGGAGAGCCTCTGCAAGCCGGGCGAGGTTCCATTCGGCCACGACCGGCTGGTTGCGGTAGGAATAGCGTCCGCCCTCATCGATGGAGCTGTAGACCGTTGCCGGGTCGAAGGCCTCCATAAAGGCGCACGGGCCGTAATCGATGGTCTCCCCTGAAATTGTCATGTTGTCGGTGTTCATGACTCCGTGGACGAAACCTATGAGCATCCACTTGGCAACCAACGACGCCTGCGCGGTGACCACAGCCTGGAACAATGCGACGTAGGGACGCTCGGCCTCCGCCAAGCTGGGGTAGTGACGGTTGATCGCATGGTCGGCGAGGCGGCGCAAGAGGTTGATGTCACCCGTTGCCGCGGCGTACTGGAAGCTGCCCACGCGCAGGTGACTGCTCGCGACCCGTGTCAGCACGGCTCCCGGAAGCACGGTCTCACGGCGCACCGAGCGCCCAGTCGCGGTCACGGCAAGGGAGCGGGTGGTGGGAATGCCCAGAACATGCATCGCTTCGCTGACGACGTACTCACGCAGCATCGGACCGACCGCAGCCAGTCCGTCGCCACCGCGGGCGAACGGCGTTCGTCCGGATCCTTTGAGGTGGACGTCGCGAAGGTGGCCGTCCGCGTCAGTGACCTCACCGAGCAGAAGTGCGCGTCCGTCACCCAGGCGCGGGGAATACCCACCGAACTGGTGACCGGCGTAGGCTTGCGCCACCGGAGTGGCACCGCTGGGGACCAGGGTGCCGATCAGCAAACGCAGGCCCTCCGAACTCTGGAGGGAGGCGGGGTCCAGGCCTAGCTCGGTGGCCAGTGGCTCATTGAGCACGAGCAGTCGGGGGTTCGGAACCTCTTCGGCCTGCCACGGGAGGGCCATCTCCGCAAACTCCCGGGCGAAGAGACCAGCAAGGACGACGGTAGGTTGGACTGCGGCATTCATCTATCAACAATACCTGCGGCGCGATAATCAATGTCGCTTGTCGAAGTCCCGGCTTCCTGGCCCTGAGATCGGGCGTCACTCCACCAAGCAGAACTCGTTGCCCCCGGGGTCAGCCATGCCTACGCCGTCCGCGCAGCCGGCGTCGACGCGGCGGGCCCCAAGTGCCAACAGACGCTCGACTTCGTCGTCGATGGTTGATTGGGCGGATGGCGCGAGGTCGAGATGGAGCCGATTCCTTCCGAGCTTGGGCTGCACCGGATCGCCACCCCAGGTGATATTGGGACCCCCGGTGCGTGACTGGACCGCGGTCTCGCCGTCCTGGTCCCAGACCAAGTCCCATGCCAGCGCTTCGCGCCAGAAGTAGCCGACGTTGGCGAGACCGTCGCCGGCCAACGAGCTGAAGAATGGGCAACCGGCGAGGAACGTACCCCCGGGCTCGAGTATGCAAAGCTCGTTGCCGTCGGGATCAGCGAGGACAACGTGCTCGGCGCCCGGTCCCTGGCCAACGTCCCAGTGCCGGGCGCCAAGCTCGAGCGCTCGGTGCACCGCGGACGCCTGCTCGTCGATGGAGGTCGGTTTCAGGTCGGGGTGCATCTGGTTCGGGCCCCACTTCTCACCAGCGCCAGCAACGAAGCGGAGACCGAACCCCACTTCTGGCAGTGCCTCCAGTGACGGTACGCCCCGTCCGATCGTGATGACTTGGCCGAGCAGACCGCCCCAGAACCGAGCGAGACGCGCCGGGCCGGGTGAGCTGAAGGTAAGGGCAGACAATTCGCACACCATGACCGCCATTCTCCGCTCGCTCGCGCCCGCATCAGACCATTTTAGGAGGCAGCCCACGAGGGAACGGTCCATTCAAGCCGGGCTGCCGGCCATCAGGCCACTCCGATTGACGATGGGCTCGCGGAGCGTGCCGGTGACCGATCCCTTATGGAATGGTGAGGCGTTCCGGTGGAGTGTTCCACTTGTGAGATGGCGACGTGCGTCCAACGTCGGGGAAACAACCAGCACACCGATCCCGGCTGACCGGAACTTCGCCGCGGCAGCCCTACTGCACCAGATCAACGCTACCGGCGCGCACTATCTGGTCCGGGTGAAAAACGCCCGTCACCTCCGGGTCCATTAACCATTGCCGGACGGGCGGTCCGGTAGATCTGTCATTGGGATGTGACAGGGCAGCCTGGACGTCCGGAAACGTAAGTGGTAACTTACATGTTATGGCGACGTTAACCGCTGATTTATGGCAGGCGCTGGCTGATCCGACGCGGCGTCGTATTTTCGCGCGGGTAGCGCTGGGTCCGGCCTCGGTGACTGAGATTGCGCGAGATCTGCCGGTTAGCCGGCCGGCGGTGTCCCAGCACTTGAGGGTGCTGTTTGATGCGCAGCTGGTGGATGTCCGCAGCCAGGGTCGTACGCGCGTCTACCGCCCGCGGGCTGATGGCTTGGCGCTGCTGCGGAGCGAGTTGGAGAGCTACTGGAACCAGACGTTGGACAGCTTCAAAGCTCTGGCGGAACAGAGTTACCGGGCGGCCAAATCGGAGGGGGGCACCAACTAAGCCTTGATCCACCGATCGGCGGCCGGTCCCGGACGTAGTTCCGGGCTGGCTGCGGTGAGGTGTTTTGGGCATGGATGGATCTCCGGCCTCCCTGTCGGGGTGTTCCACTGGTGGTCCTGGTTGCGCCGTGTGGCTGGTTGATGGGGTTTCAGGCTGGTTGTGGCGGCGGGTAGAGGTGGTCGAAGAGGCCCTGCCATGGTGTTTGCCAGGGCCAGGCTTCGGGCAGGTGAAGACGGATTTTCCGGGCGCTGGTGGCGATGCGTGCCGGGACGTGGATGAGTTTGCGGCGGATGTGCCGGTCCGGGCCTTGCCGAAGGGCCCGGCAGCAAGGAGGCCGGCGGCGCGGGTGAGGTTGTAGGCCATGACCGCGGCAACCAGCCAGGCCGAGTTCGCCGCGAAAACACCTGAGGGCATGTGGGCCAGGGCGCTGTCCTTCAAATCAGCATTGATTTGCTCAATGATGGCGTGTTTGCGGTGGGTTTGGTCCGCCGCGACGGTGTCCAGGACCTTGGCGTCCACGGTGGTGAAGAACGCGTGGTGCCGGTGCGTTTCAAACAAGGTGGGCTGTCCGTCGCTGGCTTTCTTGTTCAGTTCCGGGATCCGGCGCACGACCAGCCGGCCGGTGACCTGCTCGGCCTTTTTCCGGGAGGTGAACGCGGTGAACCCGGTTTCGGCGACCTCGGCCTTGGAGACCCAGGTGTTGGTGGTCTCATCGAAGACCGCGTCGGTGTATTCGATCGTTTCCCATGCCGTTTCCGGGATCCCGGCGATAGCCCGTTTGACGGCCGGGTCCATGCGCACGGTCACCGATACCTCCGCGCAGCCGGCCAGGGCGGCGGAAACCGCCGCATGGCCGTAGAAGGCCGAATCGAACCGGCAGATGACCCGCCCGCCGGCGTGGAGGCGTTTGAGGGTGGACAGGGCATCGGTGATCAGGCGTTTGGCGCCGCGGGCCGAGTTCGCCGCGCCCTTGCGCAGCCGCTGGGCCAGGACCACCGGGGCGGTGTCCTTCGTGGAAACGCTCGGCCAGTAGCGTGTTCAGCCCGCGGACCCCGGAGTACCCGTAGCCTGAGCCTTGCTTGGCGTAGCCGTGGACCTCGATGATCGTGTCATCGACATCGACGAACACGAAGTCCTCCGTCCCGGGGCTCCCGAGCAGCCGGGCCCGCGCCGAAAGGTTGGCCAAGAAACGGGACGCGACAGCGTCCAGTTGCCGGACGTGTCCGAACGTGAAGGCCCGCAGGAACGAGCCCAGGGTGGAGGGCGCGTAGCAGGCTGTGAAGAGCCGCTTCATCCCGCCGTGGCGTAACAGGGCCATGTCATCAATACTGTCCGCGCCGGCGACCATCCCGGCGACCAGCGACGCGACCTTCAGCCCGGCGTTCGCGCCCTTTTCCGTAGGTACCGTCAGCCAGTCCTGGGCCAACTCGTGGAGTCCGGCGTCCCGGGCCAGGGTCATGACCGGCAGCAGCCCGGCAGTCGACACGAGATTCGGCTCGTCAAAGGAAACTGACACCGAGGACGGCTTGTGGGAAACTTGCATCTACGAGATGCCCTCTTTTCGGTGAAAAATGAGTTCTAGACAAGCTTCATTTTCCTTGAAAAGGCGGGCATTCTCGGTTTAAAACGCCGACGTAGCCCCAATCAACCTCGGTGGATCAAGGCTAAGGGTCACCGTGTGCCAGAACAGCCGACGTGACTGAGGGAGGATCAGTTCCAGAGAGAGAGCTTTTCCGGGTTAAGAACGATGCGCACGTCGGTGGTCAGGGAAGCGATGACCTCGAGAGTGACCACCCCGATGATGCGCCCTTGGTCCCAGAGTGCAAACCCGAGGCCGTCATTAGTCTCCTGCTCAAGCAGCTCGGTCTCCGGTCGCTTTTGAAGGATGCCCAGAAGGAATCGCCCGACCCGGTCAGAGCCGTAGACAGGACGACGCGCAGAACTGACCCTGCCCCCACCATCGGAACGCAGGATTACCTCCGGGTCCAATGTTGCGATGAGACCGTGCAGGTCGCCTGAGCGACTCGCCGCAGCGAATGCGAGCACGACTTCGTCGTGCTCGCGCCGTGTGACTTGGCGCACCGGTGAGCGTTGCACCCTGGATCTCGCGGAGGTCGCCAGTTGGCGGCAGGCCGCCGTGGACCTGCCCACGATCTCCGCGATCTCCGCGAAAGGCACCGCAAACACGTCGTGAAGCACAAAGGCAACGCGTTCGGCTGGCGTCATCGACTCCAAGACCACCAGGAGGGCGGTGCTTATCGAGTCATCCAATATCACACCGTCCAGCGGGTCGCCGCCGGCGGTGTCAACGAACGCGCCCCTGGGGACGGGTTCCGGAAGCCACGGGCCGATGTAGCTTTCACGTCGGACCCGGGCTGATGCCAGTATGTCGAGACAAAGTCGGCTCGCCACCCGGGTGAGCCACGCGCGCGGAATCCTGATCGCCTCGCGCTCTCCATGATCCATCCGATACCACCGGGCATAAGTTTCCTGCGCGACGTCCTCGGCTTCAGCAATAGTGCCAAGCATCCGGAACGCCAAAGCGATCAAGTGCCGCCGTTCGCCGACCGCCTCCGCGTCGTTGGCGAAAACCTCATCTGTCGTCACCAGAACCTCCTCCACTTCACAGGACGATTCTCCCGGACTGGAGCGTACCCGGTTTGATGGACGGGGTGGGGGTTGGTCCGGGTTCCCGACTGTAGGAGACTACTTTTATGGGTTCCACTCGCAGGAGCTTCACTGATGAATATAAGCGTGACGCGGTAGCGTTGG
>NZ_JASISR010000129.1 GCF_030063245.1 Paenarthrobacter sp. PH39-S1 | reverse complement strand
TATTACAACACGCGGCGCCGTCATTCAGCTAACGGCTATTTGACACCGCTCGAATATGAGTTAGGCTATAAATCAATTCACGAACTCGCGGCTTAATCTCGAGTCCACAAAAGCGGGAACACTCCAAGCCCAGGGATTCGAGCTGTTTGATGGCGCGGGTCTTGGTTTTGGCTGGGTGTCTGCCGTGTGAAGTAGTCGGCTCCGGGGTCTTTGTAGAGTTCGCCGGTAGTGAGCATGTGCCAGGCAGCGGTGAGCATGGCGTGTTCGATCGCGACGAGTGCTTTGGACGGCCCGCGCCGGGCGGTGAGGCGGGAGTATTTCGCGGTGAAGTAGGTGTTCTTCGAGCGTGCTGCCGAGAGCGCGGCGATACCGAGGGCTCCTTTAAGGTAGCGGTTGCCGGGGCGTGTTTTGGTGGATTTAACCCGTCCGGCGGATTCGTTGGATCCCGGAGAGGTGCCGGCCCAGGACGCCAGGTGCCCCGCCGTGGGGAACACGGTCATGTCGGCACCTGTTTCGGCGATGAAGACCTCCGCGACGGTGGTGCTGAATCCCGGGATGCTGATCAGGAGCTCCCGGGCGAGACGAAAGGGCTCCATCGCCGCCTCGA
>NZ_JASISR010000128.1 GCF_030063245.1 Paenarthrobacter sp. PH39-S1 | reverse complement strand
CGAATTTTGCTCCCGCTTTGGTGGTTTCCGACGTTCAGCGCGCCCTGCTGGAAACGCTTTCTAAATCCCAGACGGCATCCCACCGGGAGGTGCAGCGCGCCCAGGTTTTGCTGATGGCCGCCGAGGGATTGGCCAGTGAGTGGATCGCGCGGGTTGTCGGGGTCAGCCCGGCGACCGTGCGGTCATGGCGGGCCCGTTTCAGCGAAGAGGGCCTCGCTCATTTGGGTGACGTCCGTCCAGGGCGTGGCCGCAAGCCGGTTATCCCGCAGTCAATTGTCGATCAGATCGTTGAGCTGACAAGGAATTCCAAGCCGGAGGGGCACACGCACTGGTCGGTGCGGACCATGGCCGCGAAAGTCGGGGTGTCGCCGGCCCAGGTACAACGGATCTGGGCCGCCCGGGGTCTGAAGCCTCATCTCGTGGGCTCGTTCAAGCTCTCCAATGACCCGCAGTTTGAAGAGAAGCTCATCGACGTGGTCGGCCTGTATCTGAACCCGCCGGAGAAAGCGATCGTGTTGTGCATGGATGAGAAATCCTCCATCCAGGCCCTGGACCGCACGCAGCCCTCCCTGCCCATGACGAAGGGAAGGGCAGAAACAATGACGCATGACTATA
>NZ_JASISR010000127.1 GCF_030063245.1 Paenarthrobacter sp. PH39-S1 | reverse complement strand
AGATGAGGCTGACCACCTACTGCCTGACCGTGATGGTGGCACGAGACGACTCCGGCAACTCGGTGCCGGTTCCCCCTTGGGTTCCCGTTTCCGATGAGGACAAGCGTTTGCACGCCCATGCCCGGGATCTACTCGAAATCCGCGGCCGGGCGCCAGGAAACAGGCTCCCCAACCACCTGTTGCGGGCTGGAAGTCCGACGACGCCAGGCTAGAGCGTTGAGTCCGTTGCGTTTCGACGGCCGCCTCACCACCGCGCTCTGCCTCCCCCGCGCCCGCCGGCGGACGTGCACCGCGCCCAAAGCCGGACTGTCCGTGCGCAACGCGACCCGCCGCCGTCGTCCGCTCGGCAAGGAACCGCACTTCTCACCGGGCAAAGCAGGCTCGTCCGTTTACCGCTTAGCGTGTTCGAACAGTGGGGAGAGCAGGCGCGCCGTCACGGTATCCGACCCGGACGAGGAAAATCTCCGACAGTTCGGGCCCAGTTGGCCCATCGTTTTGGAGTGTTCCCGCTTTTGTGGACTCGAGATTAAGCCGCGAGTTCGTGAATTGATTTATAGCCTAACTCATATTCGAGCGGTGTCAAATAGCCGTTAGCTGAATGACGGCGCCGCGTGTTGTAATA
>NZ_JASISR010000126.1 GCF_030063245.1 Paenarthrobacter sp. PH39-S1 | reverse complement strand
ATCCCCCTCCCACGATCCAGGAACACGGCGATCCGAGGCTTCTTCTGGCCGGGCATCGATGCTGACCATGCCGATGATCCGCCCACCCGTCCGCTCGCCCAACGGCTTGCGGGATTTGCGGTGTGTGCGCTTGGATTGGAGCAGGATCCCCGACTTCGCCAGCTCTCCCTTGGGCAGGGCATAAATCCACCGGTAGATGGCCTCGTGCGAGACGGTCCGGCCCTGCGCGTCAGGTGATTTCGTCATGATCTCAACGCTGGCGTCCGTGGCCTCCAAACGCAAACGACCGGCGATTTGCCGCGGCGTCCTGGACCTCGCCAGATCCATCTTCACCCGTGCTGCCAGGACCGGATCTGTCTCAATTTTCCGTTCCTGTGGACGCTTGCGCCGGCGCTCCGCAGCACAGTCAGCACTCACCGGACGGTAACCACGGGTCTTCGTCGAGTTCCGCAGCCGCTCCCGCCAAATGACCGTATGATCCCGGCCAAGATCAGCCCCAATCTGCCGATCCGTCCTCCCAGCCAGGATCCCCACAGCGATGTCCGCCCGATCCGAAAACGACAACGGCCTACGCCCCACCAGCAGCTCCTCTATTCAACCAACGTGTTGCTTCGAGGGTATGACACCGCC
>NZ_JASISR010000125.1 GCF_030063245.1 Paenarthrobacter sp. PH39-S1 | reverse complement strand
GAACAGGTGTCCTTCTCTGTCTGGAAAATTTTGGCTTCGCAACTACTATTTTCCCAGCTCAAGGGGCACTTGTTCGGTTTAACACACCCCTGTCAAAAAGTTCTTACTCGCGGATCCGGGTCTGAGTAGCTTGTCTTGCGTCGACGAGAAAGCACAAGACTGGTCAACGCTCGCGTTGCGCCGTGGCGATATTTTGCTGAACAGGACAAACAGCCCTGATCTCGTGGGCAAGATCGGAATCGTTCGAGAAGAGACCAGTGCGGTTTTCGCCTCCTATCTCGTGCGTTTGGAACCTGATCTTGATCGAGTCATTCCGGAGTACTTGGCCTGTTGGCTTGGTAGCCCCATGGTCCAGGGTCGTATTCGAAAGTTGGCAACTCGGGGCGTAAGTCAGGCCAACATTAACCCGTCGACTCTTCGCCAACACTGCCCGATACTACTTCCACCTCTCACGGAGCAGCGGAAGATCGCTAACATTCTCCGCGCCTGGGATGACGCAATCGACGCCCACGAGGGGCTGTGTAGTAGTGCAAAGCGCGTAAATAGCTCGATAGCGGCGGCGTCATTCGCCCCCGTCCACGCTGGCTCCGGGGACCTCAGACCCGGATCCGCGAGTAGTGGCTTTTTGAGGCCGGAATTCTGGCGGGGGCGTGAATTTCGGCAACTTTTGGGTCCGGGCATGACAAAAGCCCGGTTGTCGTGTCGGGTGGGCGGAGGCTCCA
>NZ_JASISR010000124.1 GCF_030063245.1 Paenarthrobacter sp. PH39-S1 | reverse complement strand
ACAGCGCCGATGGTACTGCACTCGAGAGGGTGTGGGAGAGTAGGACACCGCCGGACACCATTTAGAAAACAAAAAGGCTTGAGCCCCGCACACCGTGCGGGGCTCAAACCATTTAACACCCCCCCCCAAAAGAATCGCCGGCACGGCACCAAGGGACTGGCCGGCCATGACGGCAGGGCCACCGACCGACGGGACGGGATTCCCAGCCAACGCTGTTGCCATGCCATGCCATGCCCTGACCTGTCCGGTGAGCAGCGTCCGCTTCCCGTCAGCGGGGTCGGGTGCTGGTCGGTTGATAGCCCTGTCCCGCTGTGTTCGTCGGGGTTGCGTCCCGACACGGGCTTTGTTGCTCACGCTGTTTCGGCCACCGACGCGCCGGCGGTTGGTGGTTGACTGGTGAAGTCGAGACCTTGGGTGGCACTCCTGGATGAGTCGGTTGGTGTTCTTGTTCGTCCGTCACTCACGACGAATCATTTGAAGGATCTGACGGGAAGTGGGGACGCCCGTAGCGGACCATCTGAGAGGGCACCTGCTTTAAACTCTCGATGAGAACGGGACCGGAGTGGTCATCACTGTGAATGAATTCACGCGGTCGACCGCGTGTTACCCGTCGCGTTAGTTGACGATGGAGACGTCGGGATCGGTGACGATGGGCTGGGTTTGAAAATGCCCCACCAGATGGTTTCCGGCGGGGCATTCGTCAGGCTGGTGACGTGGTGATCGTTAT
>NZ_JASISR010000123.1 GCF_030063245.1 Paenarthrobacter sp. PH39-S1 | reverse complement strand
ACCCGGTCAACACCGAGCCCCCTGGCCGCGCCAACGGTGCCGGCGGCACCGGGGAGAAGTCTTCCCGATCGGCGTACTTGGCCACCGAATCCCTGCTGATGCCCAACCTGCGGGCGATCTCACGCACCGGGACACCTTGGGAGTCCAGTCGTCTGATATTTTCTTGTACTGACATGGGTACCGTCATCTGCTTTCCAGCCCTTCCGGCGCATACGCTTCGCAATGGCAGCGCCGTAAGGAACTTATCTGGGGGTGGCGGGCCCATGTCCCCAACACGCTGGGAACCGCCCCGAACCACCCGGTGATCTCAATCTCTGCGCACTCCCCAAAAATCCATGAACTGGAGGGGAAATGCCTGGCCTGATTCTTAGCGCTCTTTTGGCAGGAAACCGGCCACTAACCCGGCAGGATTCCCTGGCTGAAACGGCCTACAAATAGTCGATCACACACAAGGTGTCTGTTTTGGTGGTTTGCAGGGCCGGCCGGTCCACCGGGGGTACCGGTGCCCGCGGTACGGGGGGATCCGGTGGTCGCGCCGCGGTGTCCGGGACGGGAGCCGTTTGGGAAGCGGTTCGGGCAGGGCACGGTGGGAGCACGGCCAGGTGCGGGCGCTGGTTTGGCCGCGGGGTGGGTATATACTCGCTCCCAGTGACACGGGGTGCCGGGCGGCTTTATTGGCCCGGCTGAGATGACACCCGTTGAACCTGATCTAGTTGACACTAGCGAAGGGATGTCCTGCAACGGTTCGCATGGTC
>NZ_JASISR010000122.1 GCF_030063245.1 Paenarthrobacter sp. PH39-S1 | reverse complement strand
CGGTGACGGTCACAACCGGGTACTGGCCAGAAACCCACGACAACGTTTTCTGGCCAGTACCGGGTCCCTGAAACCAGCGGTACCACCTACCCGGACTACCCGTACCATCACGCCGTATTTGCCAGCATGCAGCCATTTGCTGTTATTCCCGCTCATCCGGAGCATCATTTTCTGTCGAGGATCAGCGATCTTGATAATGCGGACAAACATCGCGAAATTGCCACGCCCGTCATGCTTCGCCGAGTTGGACGCGTGAGCTGGCCTGTTGGTTTGAATTTTGAGGAGCTCGTGCCACCGATTGAGGACAACATGTCTCCAGGCGGAGAGATTTGTCGCTACAGATTTGAAACCCCTCAAAGCCCTGCGGAATTGGTTATGGAGGCGTCATTCGGGATCGGATTACGCGGCGCTGGCGGGGCGGTCAACAGCGCTGATTTCATTTTGACCCAGCTGATCGACAATGTTGCCATCATGGCCCGTGGCATCTATGCGGGTGATGTCGTTCACGGCTTCGTAATCATGAATGGTTCTTCGGTGCGGCAGCAGGTGAGTCCTTAACATGGCGCGGTTGACCATGGCCGCGCCTTGGCTTGCTGTGCTGCAGGACTCGCCCCACTAGTGTCCTGCGTCGTAAATTCGTTGAATGAGTGTTAAAATTGGTGTATGGCACGCACTGGACGCCCGAAGGCTGAACTGATCCTCACCGAGGAAGAACGCGATCAGCTGTCGCGATGGACCCGCAGGCGCAAGTCCTCCCAGGCCCTGGCGCTGCG
>NZ_JASISR010000121.1 GCF_030063245.1 Paenarthrobacter sp. PH39-S1 | reverse complement strand
CTAGGTGCATGGGTCGGTAGTGGTTTTAGCCGTTTGATGTTCGGCGGCGTGGCAGCCGATGAATCCTGATGCCGGTAATAATTTCCTTTGAAGGAGGCGCCCCCGCCCCGAGGGATCGTTCAGCGAGGTGTGAAGAGCCGCCGTTAGCGTCCCGGGGCTGCCCCGTTGCCGGCCCCCGTTCTACATCCGCGCCAGGGAGGCCGCCCGGGTGCGGTGGCTGAAGAGCTTCATTAGGTTGTGGCACCCTGCCAGCAACTCCCACTCACGCGCTGCCTTCTCCATGCCGCGCAGGAGCACGTTTTTGCCCTGCCGGGTCTTGATCTGGCCGAAGACCGGTTCAACGATCGCTTTGCGCCGGGCATAAATTTTCTTGCCCTTCTTGGTTTTGAGTTTCCGTCCCATCCGTTCTGCCAGGCTCGCGTTGGCCGGGATCCTGCCCCGGGGCGACTCGGGAATCGGCGTACCGTGTTTCATGCGTCGGGTGGAGATGAAGAACTCGGTTGAATGAGCCGTTTCAACGTCTTTGACGTGCTCGAGGTTGGCTGCCGAGCAATACCCGGCGTCGGCACTCCACGTCGTGGGCATTGCACCTACAGAGACAGCCGTGTGTTCGATCATGGGGGCCAGCTGCTGCACATTCACGGCCACGTTGTTCAATCTGGTGGCAACAATTACCTGGTGGTCAGCATCCACGACGGCCTGGCCGTTGTAGCAGTAATGGTATGAACCATCCGCGGTTTTCATGATCCGCGCGTCCGGGTCCGTGAAGTTCCGTTG
>NZ_JASISR010000120.1 GCF_030063245.1 Paenarthrobacter sp. PH39-S1 | reverse complement strand
TGCCGCACGAGGCGCAGCCCGGGGCGGGAGTACGGGCGCCGGTGCAGCCAGGCGGCCTCAATGAGGAGTTTGCGGGCGTATTTGCTGCCGGCCTTCGTGATCGGTCCCTGATGCCGGGACTGGCCAGAGGACTGTTCGCTGGGCACCAGTCCCACGTAGGAGCCGATCGTGGCGCCGGTGAACCGTGTCCAGTCGCCGATCTCCACGGCGAGCCCGAACCCGGTTGTGACCTCGATGCCGCGCAGGCACATCAACGCATCGACCACCGGCGTGTACTCACAGTTTTTGGCGACCTCCGCGATGCGTTGGTCGATGCGCTTCAGCCGCGCCGCCAACAGTTCGGCTTCCTCCACGTCGGCCTCGTAGGCGAACTGCAGCATTGCCGAGTCGAAGCGCTGGCGGTGCAACCACCCCTGATGGGACTGGGTCCATTTCGTCTTTTCCGGGTACCGGATGCCGTGGCGGAGCAGGATCGCGTTCACGTGCTGGCGGGCATGGGCCAGGTTCTTCGCCGCCGTGGCCCGCAACCGCGACAGGTCACGCAGGTCTTCCTGCTCCCGCGTGGGCACGCGGACCTCTGTCACCTGCCCCAGGGCGAGCATTTCAACCAAAAGCCGGGCATCTCGCTTGTCGGTCTTAACCTTGTCGCCCGGTGCCCGCAGCAGCTTCGAGGACGCCGCGACCACACAGTCAATGCCGGCCTCCCGCAGGAACCTCGCCAGCACGTACCCGGTCGGCCCGGACTCGTACACGGCCTTCACCGGGGCTTCGAAGCGGCGGA
>NZ_JASISR010000011.1:39885-129530 GCF_030063245.1 Paenarthrobacter sp. PH39-S1 | reverse complement strand
ATGGAGCCTCCGCCCACCCGACACGACAACCGGGCTTTTGTCATGCCCGGACCCAAAAGTTGCCGAAATTCACGCCCCCGCCAGAATTCCGGCCTCAAAAAGCCACTACTCGCGGATCCGGGTCAGACGCAACAGATGCTGACGCTGAACAGGCTATACCGCGTTTTGATCGACCAGGTCGTCGAGCCGGAGACATTCGTCTCGAAGCTGGAGGCGGTCTTCAGTGTCAATATGTGCGTGCTCGATGCGAAAACGGGAGCCACACTCTTAGCCGGCATGCTGGTCCCGGACGAGGATCTCGTCACGCGTGTCCGTCACAGGACCGGAGTGGATGCGCCCGGCCATGCCGACCGGCTGCGAAAGGCGGCAAAAGACGAAGTGAGCGTCTGGAAGATTCCCTCTCAGCATGATGCTGTCCTGGCGATATCCGAGCAAGGCGGTGAAATGCTCGACTCTTTTACCGCCCTGCACCTGCGCGATGCGGTTGCAGTTGAGGTGGATCGTGTGATGGCCGCGAAGCTGGGGCTCATGGCACGGGGAACACAGTTGATTGCTTCGATTCTCATCGGTCAGACCGGAACCGGAACCGGAACCGGAAACACGGCACAAGCGGCCAAGGATCTCGGTCTGGTCGGCATGGAATTCGCGGCGTTGGCGGTCCCGGCCGATGCAGCAGAGGAAATTCAGCTGCTACTGGTTTTGGCTGGCATAGCAAACGCCTCCGTTGAACACCACGGCCAATTTGTCTGCTGGATCAACGCACGCGACACCAAAACGGCGTGCGAACTCCTGCTTCCGCTGTGCCAAAGGATCGGAGTTTCCACCACGTTCACCGGTATCCGGGATGTCCGCGACGCGGTCCGTTCCGCTGCCTGGGCGCTGGGTTCAGTGCGCGAGGGTGAGCGCCGGGTGGCGTACTACGGCGACGTCGAGCTTTCGCTCCTTCCTCGATCGGCGGCAGAAGCGCGTGAGGTTGTCCGGAAGGTCCTAGGATCTCTCTTTACCGAGTCGGGGGAGCGGACGCGACTGTTTGAAACTCTCCGCTGTTTCCTTGAGCACGATCGGAACTGGTCTGCGACCTCGACGGCCCTGGGAATCCATCGTCAGACATTGGTATACCGGCTTCAACGTATCGAAGCCGAGACCGGCAGAAGTCTTAAGAACACCAGAGATTTATCGGAAATGTGGATCGCATGCGCGGCGACGGATTTTCTGTGACGGCTCATGAGGACCGCCACCCGTTCGGCCAGAATCCCGCTGACCAGGCGACCCGGCGGCCGATTCCCGTCCCCCTTGGCCCGGGCCTGCCGCCCGGTGCCATACTGAAAGGGTGCCCGCGCTGACCTCGATCTCCGCAACCGTCAGACAATCGCTGCGGTTGGACTTTTCCCAATCGGACCCCGTGGTGGCCGCCCGGAACGCGGTGGGGGTCGCCGTCCCGCTCGTCGTTGGGGTGGCGGCCGGGAACATCGGCGTCGGAGTCTTCGGCGCCGTCGGGGCCATGTTCGCCGCGTTTTCCGACCGGCCGGGCGGGTACCGGCTGCGGCTGGCGCGGATGGTCACGACGTCCGTGGCGGCCGGAATCGGCGGTGGATTAAGCATTCTTTGCGCCCCCTCCGTGCCGTTGTCGCTGCTGTTGGTTGCGGTTTTCGCCTTCATCACCGGCATGCTGCTCTCGCTCGGCGCCAATGTTTCGCAGATCGGCACCGCGGCCACGGCCGTCGCGATTGTGCTAAACCGCTTCCCGCAGACCCCCGGCAACGCGCTGGGCATCGGGGCGCTGATTACCGCGGCAGGACTGCTGCAGAGCCTGTTCGCCGTCGCCGGCTGGCCCCTGCACCGGCATGCACCGGAACGGGCAGTGCTCGCGGCCCTGTACGGAAAGCTCGCCGAGCGGGCCCGCTCACCGCAGCCGAAGCGGATGGCGCCCGGCGCCGCGGCGGTGCTCGACAAGGCGCGGGAAACGCTTACCGGGTTCGGCCACGGGCACGGACCGAGCATGCAGTCCTACCGTGCGCTGCTCGACGAAGCGGAGCGGATCAGGCTCGAGGTGATGGCGCTCGCGTACTGCGTTGAGAGGTTAGAGCGCGCGGGGCGGGAGCAGCAGCGCGAGACCGTCCATGAGCTGCTGCTGGCAGCCGGAAACGCGCTCGATGCCGTGGCCGAGGCACTGGGTAAGGGCCAGAAGTTCGACGACGGCGCCCTGCAGCCGGCTTCGGCGGCACTGGCCGGGATGGCGGAAGTGATGGGACGATTTCCGGATTCTCCGACCGGGCACTTTGCCCTCCTGCACGCCCGCGCCCTGAGTGGCCAGCTCCGGGCATGCGGGCGGATCGTCACGCCCGGAGCGCTGGAGGGAAGGGCCGCCGAGCCGGCAGCAAAGGTCGGGAATGCCCGCGTTGCGCTGCAGGCCCCGCTGGGTACGCTGCGGGCGAACCTGCACTTCAACTCCGCCATTGCCCGGCACGCCGTCCGGCTGGCCGTCCTGGTCACCGCCACAGACGGCCTGGCCCGGCTGCTGCCCGGCGGGGATCGGGGCTACTGGGTTTCGCTGATGGTGCTGCTGCTCCTGCGTCCCGACTTCGCCGCCACGCTGCAGCGCACCAGCGCCCGTCTGTTCGGCACCCTGATCGGGCTCGGCATCGGCACGGCCGCCACTTTCCTGCTTGCGCCCGCGGGCAGTTACGCGCTGATCGGACTGGTGGTGGTTTTCGTCTTCGCGGTCCGTTCCGCCGGTGCGCCGAACGCCCTGTTCATGGGGACCTGGATCGCGGCCTATCTTGTCGCCCTCCTTGACCTAGCCGGCTCGCCGGCGTCCGCCGTCGTCGTCCCGCGCCTGCTGGATACCGCGCTGGCCGGTGTTCTGGCCGTCGCGGCAACACTTGCGTGGCCCGCCTGGGAGCGCGCCTACCTGCCCACCCGGATGGCCGAATTGCTGGCTGCGTACCGCCGGTACCTTGTCGCGATCACCGATCCACAGGCCCGGAAGCCGCGGATTGACGCCGCGCGCATCGATGCGCGCCTTGCCCGCTCCAATGCCCAGGCCTCGCTGGACCGAACGCAGGCCGAGCCGGTGACTGGTCACCGGATTCTGTACATCAGCGAGGGTGTGCTGGTGCAAAGCCACCTGCTTATTCAGGCCGCCATGGTGCTCGACGCCGCGCGCATTTCGCTGCGCCAGAACGGCCGTCCCGTCGCGGAAATGCTGGACCCGCTGGCACCCTACATCGCCGGCGTGGGCGGGACCCTGCTCGCCTGCGAGAACGCGGCCGCGACCGGTTCCGCGCCGCGCGGTGCCCGCAGCCTGCGGAGCGCGTACGCCGAATTGGAGTTGGGGCTGCGGCAGGCTCCGGACTTTCCGCGCGACGTTCTGCCCGCCGTGCTGGATGCGGCGGACCGCATCGCCAACAGCGTCGACACAATGGCACATCTGCTGCGGGAAGGCCCGAGGTCCGTCAACGCCGTGACCGCGGCGGCGTCCGCTGCGTCGGGCACCGGGTCGGTCGAAGGGAGCACACCGTGAGTGCGGAAACCGGGCAGGACGGCGGACGCCGGCTGACATGTTCCGTCCCCATGCGCTGGGGAGACATGGACGCCTACGGGCATATCAACAATGTGGAGGTCATCCGGATCCTCGAGGAGGCACGTATCCACGCCTTCGGACCCCCGCCGGTACCGGCCTGCCCGGGCTGGATGTGGAGCTGCCGGTGTTCAATAACATGCCGGAGGGGACCCAGGCGCAAGTGGCCGAACACCGCGTCAGATATCTGATGCCGCTGAATTACCGCAACATCCCGGCACGCGTCGAGGTATGGATCGGCGCCATCAACGGAGCCAGCCTGACCGTGGCCTACGCCATCCACGATCCCGTTACGGGCGCGCAGTGCGTTGCTGCGGAAACGGTGCTGGCGTTTTTCCAAACGGATACGCGGACGCTGTTGCGCGTCGACGCGGGGAAGAAGGCCTTGCTGCGGCCGTTGCTCGGGGCCTCAAACTTCCGCTAAGGTCCGGCAGCCGCGCTGTGTAGGCAGCTAGCGGCCGGCCCGCGTCCGGCTTCCGCCCGGTCCCGGGGGTAACGGGGGTAACGGGGCGGGCGCACACATCGTTGCCTTGGTAGCGTTACTGATATTGACTCTGATTCTCATTAGCCATATTCTTGAAAGCGATGGCGGCCCATCCGCGACGGCGCGCTGGTCCGGGGCTTCCGCACCGCAACGAGCCTGTCCGTCCTCCCTAAACTTCGTTCTTAGCCAGATTGGTCCCATGAACCGCAAGCTGATCGCCGTTCCGCTCCTAGCCGTCGCCACCGTGCTGACTCTTGTCGGATGCTCGTCCGCCGATGCCCAGCGAACCGCCGCCTCAGGCACCATTAACGTGGTGGCTTCAACGGACGTCTGGGGCTCCATTGCCCAGACCATCGGCGGGGATCATGTTGCTGTCACCTCGATTATTGATGATCCGGCCAAGGACCCGCACCAGTACGAGGCAAACGCACAGAACCAGCTCGCCTTGTCCAAAGCGGACGTTATCGTGGAGAACGGCGGCGGCTACGACGATTTCGTCAACACGATGATTACCGCGGCCCGGAACGAATCGGCAGTCCGGCTCAACGCGGTGGACATCTCGGGCAGGCAGGCTTCCGCAAACGGCGCCCTGAACGAGCACGTCTGGTATGACTTCGCCACGGTGCAGAAAGTCATCGATCAAATCGAGGGCGCCTATTCAAAGGTTGATGCAAAGGATGCGGCGGTTTTCGCCGGCAATGCCGACGCTCTCAAGGGCAGGATTGCCGCGATGGAGCAGCAGGAGGCCGATCTGAAGACGAAGTACACCGGCGTTGGCGCTTCCATCACGGAGCCCGTTCCGCTGTACATGCTGGATGCAATCGGACTCGAGAACAAGACGTCCGTCGAGTTCAGCAAGGCCGTGGAAGAAGACACGGACGTGGCGCCGAGCGTGCTGCAGGAAACACTCGCCCTCTACAGCGGCCACGCGGTGAAGCTGCTCGCCTACAACGAGCAGGCCCCCGGTGCACAGGCCGAGGCCGTACTGACGGCGGCGAAGGACAACGGTATCGCCGTCGTTCCCGTCACCGAGACACTGCCTGAAGGTAAGGACTACGTCGGCTGGATGAGCGATACCTTGAACGCGATATCAGCGGCACTTGCCCAGTAGCAGCCGCCACGGCCGGCACGGCAGCGCCGCAACTATTGGATAATGGCCCTGTGACAATTGACATCACCGGCACGACGGCGGACCCGCCCGCCCAGGGCGGCGCCGGCGTCGTGCTCCGGCTGCGCAATGCGACGCTCGGCTTCGCCGAACGCACTCTCTGGAGCGGGCTCGACCTGGACGTAGCGGCCGGTGAATTCATCGCTGTGCTCGGAGCCAACGGCTCCGGTAAGACGAGTCTGCTGAAGGTCATCCTCGGCCAGCAGCGGCTGCTCAGCGGCGAAGTGACTTTCCTGGGCGAACCCCTTGCCCGCGGCAACCGCCGCATCGGGTACATCCCGCAGCAGAAACCGGCCGGCGAAGGTACGCCGCTGCGCGCGCGTGACCTGGTGGCACTTGGCTTGGACGGGCACCGGTGGGGATTTCCATTGCCTTCCCGCAGGCGCCGCACGGATGTCGCTGCAGTCCTCGACGCCGTCGGTGGCCGGCCGTATGCCAAGGTCCCGATCTCAACTCTTTCCGGCGGCGAACAGCAGCGCTTGCGCGTCGGCCAGGCATTGGCCGGCGGTCCCAGGCTTCTGCTGTGCGACGAGCCGCTGCTGTCCCTCGACCTCGCCCACCAACGACTCGTCAGCGAACTGATCGACCGGCACCGCCGTGAGCGTAGATTCGGTGTCCTCTTTGTCACCCATGATGTGAATCCCATCCTCGGCATGGTCGACCGCGTCCTCTACCTTGCCGGCGGCCGCTTTCGTATCGGCTCTCCCGACGAAGTGCTGCGCTCCGATGTGCTCAGTGACCTGTACGGCTCGCCCGTGGACGTTATCCGGACGCACGGCCGCATCGTCGTCGTCGGCGCACCGGACGGGCCGCATTCACATCCCGACGGACTGGACGTTCTCCACGACGCCCAACATGAACCGGACCACGGCGGCCCGGACGTCACGGAAGGCGCCACAAAACCATGATCGAAACACTGTCAACGGCCAGTCTGCGTGCCGCCGATGCCTCGTTGTGGTCTCAACTGTTCCAGTTCGAGAACTACGGTGAACTCCTCGTACTGCTGCAAAACTCTCTCCTGGCCGGCGCAGCACTGGGAATTGTCGGCGGCCTGATCGGCGTGTTCGTCGTCGCCCGGGACATGCCCTTCGCCGTGCACGGGATCAGTGAACTCAGCTTCGCCGGCGCATCGGCGGGCCTGCTGTTCGGATTCGGCGTGGTTGAAGGATCCCTGGCCGGCTCGCTGATCGCCGCGCTGCTGATCGGCATTCTGGGGTCCCGGGCCCAGGACCGGAACTCCATCACGGCCGTGCTGATGCCCTTCGGCCTCGGTCTGGGCATCCTGAGCCTGGCGCTGTACTCGGGTCGTTCGGCCAATAAATTCGGCTTGCTGACAGGGCAGATCGTTGCCATTGACGACCCGCGCCTGACATCGCTGCTCATCATCTCCGCGGTCATCCTCGTTGGTCTGGCGATCGTGTGGCGTCCGCTCATGTTTGCCAGCGTCGATGCCGACGTGGCCGCCGCCCGGGGTGTCCCGGTGCGGGTTCTGTCCATCATTTTCATGCTGCTGCTCGGCCTCGCAGTCGCCGTGTCCGTGCAGATTGTCGGGGCATTGCTCGTCCTGTCGATCCTGGTGACGCCGGCGGCAGCGGCGCTGCGGGTGTCGGCCTCACCCGTCCTTGTCCCGGTTTTGAGCGTGGCCTTCGCGGTCGTGTCGATGGTCGGCGGAATGCTTCTAGCGCTCGGTGGCTCGGTGCCGATCAGCCCGTACGTCACGACCATCTCGTTCCTCATTTACGCTGCCTGCAGGGTTGTCGCAGCGGTCCGGAAACGCAGAGGGCGCACCGGCAGGGTGAGGGAGCGTCCCGAGGCCGTTTCCGGACGCGTTGCCGCGGCTCCGGCCGGCCGGTAGTATTCCCGGCCGGCCGCTATCTCACCTCGCTGTCCCACCAGGCCAAAGTCCGGCGGTCCCGCTGATCGAGGTCCATACTTAGGCGCGCTCGACGAGGATCCCGTCCGGATCACAATAGACCATGGCCCCGGGCCGGATGGTGACGGAGCCGAGCTGCACAACAATGTCCGCCTCACCGGTCCCGTCCTTGCTGCTCTTGCGTGGATTGGTGCCAAGAGCCTTCACGCCCAGCGGCATCGTGGCGAGGGCTTCACTGTCGCGGACCGGTCCGTTGATGACGACGCCGGCCCAGCCGTTGTCCACGGCGAGCCGGGCGATCATATCTCCCATCAGGGCGGACTCAAGCGAGCCGCCGCCGTCCAAGATCATCACGGCGCCGTGCCCGGGGGTGGAGACAATCGATTTGAATAGCGCATTGTCACCGTGACAGCGGACGGTCCTGGCGGGACCGCTGAATGCCTTGACCGCGCCGAAGTCACGGAACTGAATGGGCACGGACTGGAGCTCCTCGCCCCGCTCGTCATAGAGATCGGCTGTGGCAATGGTCATCTGGGTCCTCCCGGCGCGCGTGGATATGGTGCGCCCAGCTTATCTGCCGGATCCCGGCCCGACCGCCCGCGCGGTCTGCGGGGATCGCCCGGCACGCCATCCGGCTGGCCGTCCTCGTTACGGGGACCGACGCGCTGGCCCGGCTGCTGCCCGGCGGCGACCGCGCCTACTGGATTCCACTGATGGTGCTGATTCTGCTCCGTTCGGCTTCCGCCTCGAACGCTGCAACGCACCACGGCTCGGTTGGCGGGGACCGTCGTCGGGCTGGGAATAGGAACGGCGGCCACGTCCGCGTCCGCGCCCACGCCGCGGATCGTGGCACCGTCGGATTCGCCTGATTCATCGTGTCCCCTGGCTGAATAGTCCGCCCAAATCCGCTGCCCCGCGGGGCTGGCTCGCCGAAAGCGGGGCGGCCCCGTGAAAACGGTGCCGGGCAGCACCGTCTTCACGGGTGAGACCCGTCCTCGATGGTCCGCCGCGGGGGAGACCCGTTCTCGGCGAGGGAGTCGCTTGTCCCGCAGGGATCAGCTCCGCAGGAAATCGCGCAGCGACATCGGCGCCGTCCCCGTCAGGTCCAGCACCGCCGTCGTCAGCCCGGACAGCTCCCCGGCAGCCATCGCCGAATACGTACTGACCCACGCATCCTTCTGCCACCGCGGCGCACCGTAGCCGGCACGGGAGGCCTACGCCTCCTCCGTGGTTTCGTTGTGGAAGGTGACGCGGCGGCCGGTCTCCTGCGAGATGATCTCCGCCGCTTCCGCCAGCGTGCGTTCCTCCGGCCCGGTGAGATCGTAGGTGGCACCGGCGTGCTCAGCCGGCGCGCGAAGAACGTCGGCGGCAACCCGGGCAATGTCCGACCGGGTCACGGCCGCAACCTTGCCGTCGCCCGCCGGTCCTCGGATTACGCCGTCGTCCCCGGTCAGCTCGGGCAGGAAGTCCAGGTAGAAGTTATCCCGCAGCAGCGTGTCCGCCATACCGGACACCTTGATGTATTCCTCCGTGGCCCAATGATCGCGGGCCAGCGTGAACGTGGCCTCCGGCGCCGCGCCGAAAAAGGAGGTGTAGACAATGTGGGTCCACTCCAGCCCCGGCGGCGGCGTCGATGAACGCATAATGCTGCTGCAGGCGATCCTGCGCCTCGGCCGCGGAGACCATGAAAAGCACCTTCACCCCGTCCAAGGCCGCCGGGCGAGCCGCCGGGCCAGAAGACCACCAAGATGCCCGATCGATCCGGTGATGGCCAATTCGGGGAGAATCGTCATAACGGGACCATTCATCTCATGCGCGGTATCTGCTGGGTAGACCTCCGTTGGTCAGAATCGTACGTCGGGATTGCCTCGGCGCCCTTGTGCTGGGTGCGGCTGCTCTGTCGTCGCACCTTCAATAACAGCACATGGCTACGATGCACTCTCAGATGTGACTTAATGTAGGGACGTGTTATGGGATTGCACAGCCGAACGAAGGAGCAGCAAAATGGCGGGGATCATCGTTGTCGGAGTCGATGGAAGCGAGACGGCTATGAAGGCCGCACGCGGTGCGGTGCGGTTGGCCACAGCCCTGGAGTCAAGCCTTCGGGTGGTGACCGCCTATGAGGGCGACAGGACGGAAGTTGTTGAGATCGGCAGTGACCGCTGGGTGGTGTCCGACGCGGATGATGCGGAAAAGGTGGCGCAGCTTGTCGTCACCAACTCGGTACAACAAGCGTGGAGATCAGCTACGCGGCCGTCCGGGGTAAGCCGCACGAGGTCCTCATCTCGGAGGCCGAGCGGGTCGGGGCGTCGATGATTGTTGTCGGAAGCGTGCGGATGCAGGGCATGGGCCGGCTCCTCGGAAGCGTGGCCAACACCGTGGCTCACAACGCGCCTTGCGATGTATTCATCGTCAAGACCGACTAGCTGCTAAGAGCGACGATGCTGGGACGGACCTACCGTCCCAGCATCGGCAATCGTGGCCGGGCAGGTACCGTCTAGTGCCCGGTGGCGGAGTCGAGCACCGTCACGGCCTCCGTCGTCGGCCGTGGGTCGGCGATTCCCTGCACCGACTGATCCGTCCCCCCACCATGCTGGTGCCACTCAGCCCACTGCCGGAGCACGGCGTCGGTCAGCTTCAGACTGGCCCACTGGAGCCCCCTCGCTGCCAATGCGAGCAGCAGGCAGCCAAGGAACGCGACGCCAATAATTGCGAACATCGCTGCGGCAATCAGTAGGGTTCCGGAATAGACGAGCAAGTCGTTGACTGTCAGATACTGGTCCATAAAAGCTCCCCAAGAGCGTCGTGCGGGTGGACGGCCATCCGCGGCGTGGCCACATGTCGTGGCGGCAAAATTTGGTGCAGGATTTGGACCTTACGCGTGATCCTCGGGAGCGGACACCCCCACACGCCAGGTCGTGCAGAATGAGACCAATTCGACACAAAGATTACGGAGCGGCCTCGAACGCGGCCATCGCCACCGCCGGTTCGGAACACCAGGCCGTGGCGGAAATGCCGCCGCTCCGCGGCACCTGAGGCAGGCGCGGCGGCGCCCGCCTAAAATTTTGCCTACACGCCGTCGATAATGCTCTGCACCAAGGCGCCGTACTGACGGATCAGTTCCTCGCTATCTGACTCGTCCGGTGCCAGGACGCTGAGAGTCCGTACGCCCGCGCCCAGACCAAGCAGCGCGCAGACTACCAGCTTCGCGCGCCGAAAATCCGGTGACCGGTCGCCGATCCGCTCGGCAATCCTGCTGACGTACCTGGACCTGAAGGTCGTCCGAGCAACGTCCGGATCCGGCGCATCGTGGATCAGAATCGGCACCATGGCCCACGGCTCGGCCTCTCCACGGTCCCGACGGGCAACAATCCGGCGCACCAGCTGGTGCCCCACCGGTTCATCGCTGCCCGCGTCGTCCAGATTAGGAGCCGACGGAGCCGAAGCGGTGTACAGCTCGGCCTTACTGCCCATCACCTTCATTATCATGGCGGGGGAAAAGCCCGCACGGGCGGCAACGTCTTTGATGGTCACGGCGTTGTAACCGCGCTCGCCAAAGAGTTCACGGCCGGCATCGACTATGGCGGTGCGCGTGGCGTTGTCCGTCATGGTGCTACCGCCGCCGAGTCGGACGCCCGTGCCATATTGCCGCCGGCAGCGTCAAAGTCGACGACGGCGGATTGGCTCGCGACCACGATCTGCCTGGCCTGGGCAGCACGTCCCTGCGGATCAAGGGTAGTCAGGATGTATCGTCCCGTGGCTGGCAGAGGCAATTCATACCGCCCGTCCTTGGTATGCGTGGAGGCCACAAACTCACCTGTCGGTTTCGTGAGCGTCACCAGGGCTTCGTTCTGCAGGCCACCCCCACCGCTCGCACTGTCAGCATGGTAAACACTATCCGGACTCTCTTCACCTTCTAAACCGGCTGCTCGGTCCACCGTTCCGGAGAGGGTGAGCCGCTGCACGAGACTGATCTGCTGCCAGCTGTCCGGATCCGTGAACTCCAGGACCTGGGAATGCGGGGCCCAGCCGTCCGCACTGGACACCACGAGATAACGACCCGGGCCGGGCAGCACCACAGAATAAACGCCCTCGTTATTGGCCCGGCTCCAATCTACCGGCTCACCAGCTGTGCTCAGAACATTGACCACCGCGTTGCGGATCGGCCGACGGTCGGCACGGACCACCGTGCCGCTGACCACAATCTCCACCTCGCCGTCGTCGGCTGTTTCATTCAGGGCCTTAACAGCCCCGACCATAGCCGGAGCCTTGCTGCGCACGGCTGTCTTCTCAGGCCGATCCGAGGACGCGGCCGCGGCAGGCACCCGTGCCGGGAAGACGCCTACAGGAACGGCAGAGGCGCCTCCCTCGGCGGCCTTGCCCGGCACCGCACCGGCGACCCGGTCAGCAGTTGCTTTGGACAGCGGCGCCAGGAATTTCGGAATGAACACCGTTACGCCTACAGAGAGCAGAGCAGCGACCGCGGCGAACCAGAAGATGAACTTGAATGCGTCCAGCGTCGGCAACGACACCCCGCTATGGTCCATGACCACCGAGGTGAGGATTGCGGCCACCGTGGCAGACGCCGTCGAGGTTCCCACCGCGCGCAAAAGCGAGTTAAGACCGTTGGCCGAGGCGGTTTCCGTAATCGGCACCGAGCGCATGATCAACGTCGGCATCGCAGCGTAGGCAATTGCTGTACCCATACTGACCACCATGGCGCCAACGATGATCATCCAGACCTCACTGGTCAGGAAAACCCGGGCAACGTAGGCCACAGCAAGAACCAGCGCGCCGACAATTAGCGTGGTCTTGGCACCGAACCGCTTGGTGATCATCGCGGAAATTGGGGCTAGCGCCACCATGGCCAATCCGGACGGCACCATGCAGAGCCCGGCGATGACGACGCTCAGCTCGAAGCCATAACCGGAGACTTTGGGCATCTGCAGCTGCTGCGTGGTGGAGAGCATATTCGCGTACATCGAAAATCCCACCAGAATCGAGGCGATATTGGTCAGCAGCACCGGACGACGCGCGGACGTGCGCAGATCCACCATCGGCTGGCTGACCCGTAGCTCGAACGGGAACCAGATGGCCAATACCACTGCGGTGGTGATGAACAGCAGGATGACCGGCTCGCTGTTCCAGCCCCAGCTGCCGCCCTTCGAAATGGCCAGCAACAGCGTGGTCAGGGCAACGGAGAGCATCGCGGCACCCAGGAAATCGAACCTCCCGCGCGTCCGCAGCTCGGATTCCGGCACCACCGCGAGCACCGCAGCGATCAGCGCGAGGCCGACCGCGGCCGACAGCCAGAAAATGGCCTGCCAGCCCAACGCCTCATAAATGATGCCCGAGAGCGGCAGGCCCAGTGCGCTGCCGATGCCCAGCGTCGCGCTCATCAGCGCGACAGCCGAGGCCACCTTCTCCTTGGGCAGCTCATCGCGCATAATGCTGATGCCCACCGGGATCAGCGAAGCGGCGAACCCCTGGAAAGCCCGGCCCACCACCAACGTGACGAAATTGCCGCCCAGGGCCGCGATGACGGAGCCGATCACCATCAGGATCATGGCAACGAGCATCATCCTGCGCTTGCCGAACATGTCCGCCAGCCGGGACACGATGGGCGTGGCGACCGCACTGGTCAGCAGCGTTACGGTAACCAGCCAGGAGACATCGTCCCGGCTGGTGTTCAGGATTTTGGGGAAATCCGGCAGCAGCGGAATCACCATGGTCTGCTGCAGCGACACCACGGTCCCGGAAAGGCAGAGGATGGCGACGATGAGACCCGTGGGTCTGCGGGTGGTGGTCTTCGCGGAGTGCGAGGGCAAGGGCAAGCCTTTCGAAAGGACCTGGTGAACGCTGATTCACCTTCCAGTGAACACCTGTTCACCTGCCGCTGGCAACAATCCGGGCTGGACGTGCCTCATCCGCATATTACAAGGGTCCAGTCCCGGCTCGCGCCAGCGCCTCCGAGAGCTGTCTGGATCAACGGTCCGCCGCGCCGGTAATCCCCAGCCCTTGGTCCTACCGCAGACGCCTGATCCCCTCGCCCAGAGGGCGAGCCCGTCCAGACCGCAGACGCTCCTCTGGCTCCCGACAGGCCGGACCGGTCCAGACCGCAGACGCTCCTCCCGGTTCCGACGGGCCATGTTGGTCGGGACCGCCGTGGCTTGCTGTCCGCGGGGGTTATCGGTGGGGGTTCTGGTCTGCGGCATGGTTCAGCTTGCGCGTCTGTTCAACCTGCCTCGGTCACCGCTGAGTGTCGTCTGCCGCTGGATCCCGGCCCCAGTGCCGTTCTCCGCGGCACTCTCACCCTCAATCCGGCGCCGGTCTCGGCCGAGGGTTCGGCATTAATTTCCCCGGCAGTCTCCCTCGCGGTCTCGGCCGCAATCTCCGCGTCCCGGTCGTTCCCCGCGTCGGTCTCCGCGTCCCGGTCCCAGCCGGTATTGGTGTTGGAGTCCAGGGGTGGGAGGGTTTCGGGGGCGCCGGGGCGGGGTGGATTGAAGTACGTGTTCCGCCGTGGTGTCCTGGACGGGTCGAGGTCCTGTGGCGCGACCCAGTACGGGAGGCCGTGTTTCATCAGAATTTTCCAGCGTCCCTGATGAATCAGATGATGGTCATACGTACACGCCAACGCCCCGTTGTTGACGCTGGTGCGTCCGTGGTGCTCGTCCCAGAACCTCACATGGTGGCACTCGGTCCACGCCGCGGGCATCGTGCATCCGGGTCTGCTGCAGCCCCGGTCCCGGGCGGTCAGGGCCAGACGCTGGGCCCTGGTATGCAGCCGCCGGGACCGGCCCTGATCCAGGACCTCCCCGGCCGCGCCGAGAACGACGGGAATAAGGTCCGCGTTGCAGGCCAGTTCCCGGACGTTCTCGGCCGTCACCGCGCCGGTGAACATGAACTCCCCGGCCCTGCGCCCGGTCGCCAGCTTATCGAACAACTCCCGGTAATCGACGGTCACGAGGACCTGCGCATGGTTGCCCCCGGATTCGGGGAGTTCCCCGGCGCGCAGCGCGATCCCGCACGCCCCGGTCAGGGCATCGAGGAGTTTCTGCGGCCGGGTCCGCTGATCCAAGGAGCGCTGCTCCAGGGAGTAGGTGCGCGGATTCGTGCCGGTGTTCATCACGGTCTGCAGGACCTCGTATTGGGGCTGGGCCGCGAAGATCTCTACATGGTGCAGTCCCCGGTACATGCCGTGGTCGTGGACGCCCTGCCGTTCCGTGAGTTCCTCCGCGGTCGGTTCCCCGGCGTCCCGGTCGATCTGCAGTTCCCGCTCCCGGGCATCCCGGGCCAGGGTGTCCGGGTCCGTGGTGAGGGCCCGACCGGCGAGGACCGTTTCCATCCCGGTCAGCTGCGCCGCGGTGGCCTTGACCCGCACCGTGTTCAGGGCCCGCACGGCCAGGTTCAGGGTTTCCCCCGACACGGCGCCGTCGGCCGCGGCCCCGGCCAGCAGCGGATACACCGGCCCGGTAACCGTCCCGTCCGAGGACCGGCAGGGCAGCAGGTCCCGGCCCAGGAAGACCCGCCGGTTCGCGGCCGAGCGGGAGATCCGCAACCGCTCGATCAGCAGGTCCTGGACCCGGCGGTACGGGGATTTACCCCCGGCCGGGACATCCCAGACGAAGCGGGTATCCACACCTCCCGTCGCGGCGAGATTCTGCGTATCGATCGCATGCGCCACGGTCACCTGGTTCACCTCGATCAGCCGGGAAGCGCCTTCGATCAGGTCCGCCGCTTCCAGCAAAGCGTCCCTGCCCAGCAGCGGCGCGGCCCCCGCGAAGGACGCGGTAAAAGACGCCAGCACGGCCACCGCACCTCGGAGCCCCGCGATGTCCGTCACCCCGGGAAAGCCTCCCGCGTCTCCTTCTGTTCCCATACAAAAAACACTAGGCGAACACACCGACAAAACCCGGACCACCCACACAAAGTGCACCCCCACCCCAATACCACCCCCTGTGCAGAAACAGTGGCTGGTCATCGGAATGGACTTGCCCGAGGGAGACGGCATGGCGGGCTGCGCAGTGTGAACCGGAGCGTATCCCCATTGAGGAAGCCAGATCGTCCATTGCGGAAGCAGGAACGGCCACGCGTATAGGCAAAGGCATGTCCATAACCGTTCGTGGCCGCCGCTCGTCCTCATGGCCACGTTAACCAGCATCTTAGGCGCCCGCGATGGGGTCAATTCCCCCGGTTGCGCCCCACCACGGTCACCTCAGTTTCGAGGGGCGCCGGGAACCGGAGCGTCGCTGCGGTGCGCTTTCCCATGATGGAGCTGCATGGCGCTGTTCACCAGCGCAAAATGGCTAAACGCCTGCGGGGTGTTGCCAAGCTGGCGCCCGGCCTGCGTGTCCCATTCCTCGCTGAGCAGGCCGACGTCGTTGCGCAGCGCCAGCAGCCGCTCGAACAGTTCGGTGGCCTCCCGCCGCCGCCCGGCTCCGAGCTGCGCGTCCACCATCCAGAAGGAGCAGGCCAGGAACACGCCCTCCCCGCCCGGAAGGCCGTCGTCGCTCTTCTGCGGTCGGTACCGCATCACAAAACCGTCCTGTGAGAGGTCCTGCAGGATGGCGTCAATGGTGCCGATAACACGCGGATCATCCGGCGGCAGGAACCCCACGCGCGGTATCAGCAGCAGGCTGGCGTCCAATTCGGTGCTGCCGTAGGACTGGACAAAGGTGTTGCGGTCCGGATCGAAGCCCTTCGCCATGACGTCCGCGTGAATGGTGTCCCGCAGCGCCTCCCACCGGTCTACCGGCCCGGCCAGGTGGAATTTTCGAATTGCCTTGACCATCCGGTCCGCCGCTACCCAGGTCATCACCTTCGAATGGGTGAAGTGCCGCCGCGGCCCGCGCATTTCCCACAGCCCGTTGTCCGGCTGGTCCCATGCCCCTTCGAGGTGCTCCATCAGCGCCGTCTGCACACCCCAGGAATCGTCATTGGCCTTCAGTAGTGCATTACGGGTCAGCGATAGCCCATCCAGCACCTCGCCCCAGACATCGAGTTGGAGCTGATCCGCCGCGGCGTTGCCCGTGCGGACCGGGGATGATCCTTCGTAGCCGCGCAGCCAGTCCAGCTCCGCCTCCGGAATGCGCCGCCGGCCGTCAATGGCGTACATGATCTGCAGGTCCGCCGGATCACCGGCCACCGAGCGCAGCAGCCAGTCCCGCCACGCCGTCGCCTCATCCGTATAGCCGGCGGCGAGCAGCGCCTGCAGCGTCAGGGTGGAATCGCGCAGCCAGCAGTAGCGGTAGTCCCAGTTCCGCGGGCCGCCGATCTGCTCCGGCAGGGAGGTGGTGGCTGCGGCCACGATGCCGCCGGTCGGGACATAGGTCAGCGCCTTGAGCGTGATCAACGACCGCTGCACGGCCTCCTTGTACGGGCCGGTGGCCTTGCTGCGCCCACTCCACTGCGTCCAGTAATCGTGCGTCTGGGTCAGCGCCTTGTCCGGATCGACGGTGCGGGTCCGGTGATGTGTCAGGTGGCTGGGATGCCAGGTCAGTACGAACGGCACCTTTTCGCCCGCCTTCACCGTGAATTCGCTGACCGAGCTCATGTGCTCGCCCTTCACAGCCACCGGCGTCGCCAGCAGTACGGCGTCCGGGCCCGCCACGGCGCGGATCCCCTTCCCGTGCTTGCGCACCCACGGCACAATGTGGCCGTAGTCAAAGCGCAGCACCAGTTCACCGCGCATGCGCACGGTCCCGCTGAGCCCCTCAACAATACGGACGACGTCGGCAACCTCGTCGCGCGGCGGCATAAAGTCCGTGACGCGGACCCGGCCGTGCTTGGTGCGCCATTCCGATTCCAGAATCAGCGTTCCGCGTTGATAGCGTCGGCTGGTGCACACGCCGCCCTCTTCCGGCGCCAGCAGCCAGCGGCCGGCGTCGTCGTCGTCCAGCAGTGCTGCAAAGCAGGCGGGTGAGTCGAAATGCGGCAGGCACAGCCAGTCGATGGAGCCGTTGGTCCCGACCAGAGCCGCGGTGTGCAGGTCGCCGATGATCGCGTAGTCCTCGATCCGCGGCATGGTTACCGTCCCCCGAAGCCGAAGCCGAAGCCGAAGCCGAAGCCGAAGCCGAAGCCGAAGCCGAAGCCGAAGCCGAAGCCGAAGCCGAAGCCGAAGCCGAAGCGCGGGACGGCCGTCGCAGCCGGGACCATCGGGACTTCCCTGACGACCGTGGGTATCGCGGCGGCTGCGACCACTGGGGCGGTACGGGCGTGATGGGCGCGATGGGCGCGATGGGCGGGTCGGGCGGTAACAGTTGGCCGGGGCTCGTGAGTCAGCATGCTTATGGTCTATCACCGGGACCCGCGCCTGTCAGCCCCCGGGAGATGGGACGACGCCGGGTCTGGAAGTGCGTGTCCGGGGGTGCGACGATGGAAGCGTGCAGTCCATTCTCAATTTTGTCGGCCACTTCTGGTGGCTCGTGTTCCCGCTCAGCGGCTTGGTCGGCGGCTGGGCACGCGCTTGGACGCGGGCCGGCGAACGCCGGTACCAACGCAAACTCGAGCTGTACAAGGTCAAAAACCAGGCCCAGCGGGTGGAACAGGTCCGCGCCGATGAGGTGGGGCAGCTGATGACCACGCACGACGGCGTCAACAAGCGCTGGTTGGCCTACGAACTGGACGTGGGGAAGCTCATCGATTTTCCGATGATGACAGACGTGCGCGAACCGCTCACGGTCGCGTTCCTGCGCGCCAAGAGGGAGGCCGACGGGCTGCGCCCGGGCAGCCCCGAAGAAATCACCGCCAAGGGTCGGCTGGATGAATACCGCGCGGCCGTCAACGGGTACGAGGTCGCCTTCGAGGTGGCCGAGCGGGAAGCCCGGCGGGTCAGGGACAGCAGCTTTACCGGACCGGAGCGCCAGCGGCTGGCCACCGCCCGGAAGCTGATTACCATCGCCGTTGACGACGCCGCCACGCCTGCCGAGCGGCAAACAGCCTACCGGCGTGCCCGCCGTGAGCTGGATGGCCTGATCGTGCTGCCGGACGCGACCGTCGCCTCGCTGGAGGAAAAAGTAGCACGCATGCTCGGGACCGGCAAGGCACAATAGGCACCTCCGGGCGGCCCGGTCTGCGCACTGCAGCGGCCACCGGCCCCTCGCTTAAACCTGAGGATCCTGTACAAAATTTTGTACGAAGGAGGCCGAATGAAGACCAGGAGATATTCCCAGGCGCGCGCCAGTTGCGCCGCGACCCTGGACGCGGTCCTTGATGGCAGGGAAGGAAGCGGGGTTTGAGCCCACCGTGCACCGGAGCGAGCGCGGCCGCCGAAGCTGGATCTGGAGGCCCGAATACGGCAGTTCGGTGACGACGGTGCCGACGACTGGGCCGTGCTCCAGGGGTGCTATGTTCTGGCCATGCTCTTTGAATTTGCGGCAACGCTGGGGCTGACTGATGTGCCATATACGGATCTGGAGGGCGCGCGGATGATTTCCGCGATCGCTGGGGCGCCGACGACATGCCGTACCTGAGCCGCTATGACGGATTGGCCGCCACCGGCTGAACCCGATTGGCGCGTTCAGCCTGGGGATGACGCGTGCCGTGGACGGCTGAGCGGGTAAATCCGCGCCCCGTTGTCCAAGGACCCTGACCCGTCCGCGGGCGGGTCCGCACCCGGTCATCCAATGGCCTTGGCCCTGTCCCCGGATTCCTGACAGGATGAAGACATGACTGCCAGCCTGAGCGCCCGCCATCTTCCTCCGACGCCGTTCCTTGCCGTGGACGCCGCCATCGTGGAGCGGAACCTGACCGGGATGGCGGACAGCGCCGCGGCCAGGGGCCTGTCCCTGCGGCCGCACGCCAAGACGCACAAGGTGGTTGAGCTGGCCCAGCGGCAGATCGGGCTCGGCGCCGTCGGGCTGACCGTCGCAACCCTGGGCGAGGCGGAAGTCTTCGCGGTATCCGGAGTGAAGGACATCTTCATCGCCTACCCGCTGTGGGCGGACGAGGGGAAAGGTGCGCGGCTGCGGGTGCTCACGGAGAACATCACGCTGACTGTCGGCATCGACACGGAGGAAGGCGCACGCCAACTGGCCGCGACGACGGCGGGAGCCCCGGTCGCCGTGCTGGTGGAAGTGGACAGCGGCCACCACCGCAGCGGCATTGCTCCGGCCGACGCCGGTGTTCTTGCCCGCGCTGCGGCGGACGCCGGGCTCGACGTCCGCGGAGTATTTACTTTTCCCGGCCATGGTTATGGACCGGGAAACCGGGGCAGCGCCGCCGAGGATGAGGCGCAGGCGCTCGCCGTCGCGGTGAAGTCCCTTGCCGAGGCAGGCCTGGCAGCGGAGGTGGTCAGCGGAGGTTCGACCCCGACGGCGGCAGCGGCGGACGCTTCGGTTCTGACCGAGGTGCGCCCCGGGGTCTACTTGTTCAATGACGCCCAGCAGCTGGAAATGGGCACCTGCGGCTGGGGCGACATCGCCCTCTGGGCCGTGGCGACGGCGGTCAGCCGCAGCGGGCAGCACGTCATTCTGGACTCCGGCAGCAAAACGCTCGGCGCGGACCGTCCGGCCTGGGCCACCGGCGGCGGCCGGCTGCTGGATCATCCGGACGCGCGAATCACGGCGCTCTCCGAGCACCATGCCACCGTGGAATTCCCTGCCGGCGCGGCGCTGCCGGGCCTGGGGGAGCTGGTCCGGGTGGTGCCGAACCACGTGTGCGCGGCGGTGAACCTGGCCGATGAGCTGGTGGTGATGGTCGACGGCGCCGTGGCCGATACGTGGCGCGTGGCGGCCCGGGGGCGGAACAGTTAGAACCCTGCGGGACTCGGGTGCCAGCCCAACGGCATCGACCGGCTACTTCTTGGCTTGAATACTCAAGAAGATGTGCATCAGCTGGCTGTGGATCGCTGACTTCAGGTAACCGGACATGGGTGCATCTGCCGTCCCGGAGGCGCCGGAATTCTGGGCATACGCGGTGGTGCTGATCGAGGCGCTAAAGCCACTGGTTCCGGCCGGCTGCCATTGAATGAAGGGGTACAAATCGCAGATACCGGCCGCAGGTTTGACGTCCTTGACGGTATATCCCACATTGGGACCGTGCATTTTTACGGTGACCGTCGGGGTCTGGGAGGAGATCGACGGTGAGGCGAGATTCAGGCCGTTCACCGGCAACCGCAGTACGGTGGCTGCTTCATCGGGTGCCGAACCGCCGGGGCCGCAGGCTCCGCCCAGGCCGCTGATCCCTTCGATTACCTCGAATTTCACCGTTCCCGACGGATCTGTTGTGACGGTCCGTGCGCCGGCCGGTTCAGCGGCGGGCGTGGAGCTGACAGTCCAGTCGGCCGGCAGATCAAAGCTGAAGCCTCCTGCTTCCGTAGTGCGCGTCGTCCAGCCGGCAGACGATGACGTGGTTGCACCCGGTGCCGCCGTCGCCGGTGCACTCGCCGTGCCGGAGACGGGTCCCGCGGCGGAAGGAGCCGGCGCAGCTGCGGTCGCGGACGCAGCAACCTGCCGCTGTGTGACCGTCAGCGTTATCGGCAGCACCGAGTACGAAACGTCGTAGGCTCCAGGCACGCCCGGACCATCAAAGCCGTAGATGACACCGCCGGTGGTAACGCCCGCGACGTAAGCGCTCCCGCCTTCAACAGCCGCTCCCGATACCAATTCTGTACCGTCCCGCGGAGACAACCGCCATGCGCCCGGCAGGTAAGGACGTGTTTTTGGTGGGTCCCGCGTAGCCCAAAACAAACGCTTCCTGGAACCGGACGACGCTCGTCAGCGGCTGATCCACGGTCCACAGTTTGGCGCCTTTGGCATCGTAGGCCGACGTTGGGCCGCCCTCGCCTGCGTTCTCCACAACCACCAGGTACTCGGAATCGGCGTACAGCACCCGCGTCGGCGTGCAGCCCGCGGCACCGGTGAACTCGCACGAGCTTCCCTGGGAGCCGTGAACGTCGACCGCGTTAAGGACCGTGCCGCCGTCGGACGTGGAAAGTCCGACGACGCCGGGTGCGTAGGAGCTGAAACCGTCCCGCCCCGGCGTGGTCCCCGCCAGCAAAGTTCCTGCCTTAGCGTGCGTGGCACCCGGGGTGCCGTTGGAAAGCTTTAGCGAGCTGACGCCGTCGGGGGTCCCGATCAGCAGTTCGTCCGCGGTGACCGCGAGATCCCTGGGAACCGTGGGGAGCGTACTGGCCCAGAGCTGGGCGCCCTGGTCGGTGACAAAACTCAGCTGGTAGGCGCTATCAATCGGGTCACTCTGGTAGAGGAAGACAAAACCGCCCGGCGCGGCGAGGACGTGGTTGAGCGACACCCGATCATTGCCCGTGATGCCGGGAATGGCGACCGGGGGAGTCCGCTCCAGCGAGAGAGGATTCCGGAGCTGGCTCTGGCCGATGATGGCGTTCATCTGCGGCGCTGCCTTTCCGGAGCGCTGCATGCAGACCATCTTGTCCGCCGGGCCGAGAACGCAGCCGCTCTGCGGCGGACCAAAGTAGATCGACTTGTCCAGCCACACCGGTTCACCGAGCTCGGCGGCAGTGGCCACCTTCACGAGCACCGGCTCGGGCGACGACGCCGGAGGTGCTACCGGCCGGGTGGATTGGACTGCTGCCGGTTCCGAAGTGCATCCGGTGGCGGTCATTAAGAGAAGTGTGGTGACGGCGAGGAGCCCCCGAGCTCGCATTATTTTCCGATCTGTTGTTATAGGTCAAAGCTGGTTGTATCCAAGATCAGTTTTGTATCAATCGTCAGTGTAGCGGTCGACGCCCCGCCGGCCGGCTGCAAGAGATGGAACCCCCGGCACGCCGCCAGCAGGGCCGGTACGTCTTGCCGCCCGGGGCGTAGCAGCGCGGGCCTGTGTAGCCCTTGGCCCGGGGCAGGAACGACATCGGGTGCGATATATGGTTGCGCCGCGGGAGGGACGTAGGGCTGGGGAGTCGGGGGTGCATACGGTGCCGGAAGATTGCTGACCCTCAGCGCTTCCCGCCTTGGCGCCTCCGGCGCTGCCGCTCCTTGCACTGCTGCTTCTTGCACTGCCGCGTCTCGTGCCGCTTGTGCGGCGACAGCTTGTTCCGCAGCAGAGGCCGCGGCGGCTTTCTGCTGCTGCCTTATCCGCCGCGGCCCGCGCGTCAGCGGCCAACAGCTCGTCCCGGCGGTTCCGCAACACCACAATGGTGGCGTTCATCCGGTCGATCGCCGCCGTGACACGGGCGAGGTGCCGCGAAATATCCGCAGCGCTGAACGCACCCCAAAGCACGGGTTTGGTTGAACCGGCTCCGGCAGAGAGCAGAGCGTGGACCACCTTGGCCGAAGCCAGCGCGGCAACGGCAGCAGCGACTGCCCGGACCGTTGCAAGGTACTTCGTATTTGCCCCAGATGAGACAGGAATCCCCAGACCCTTCCTGGCTACTTCTGCATCGATCAACTGCCCGGATTCGTTATACAGCGCGGCCAGGATGGTCCCCGGCTTTCGGCGTGAGATGGGCGGTTTTGAACCCATGATTCCCCCCATTGAATTTTAGCGATCGAAGCTGACGCATAACGACAGGCTGGGTCCGGAACAACCGACCCGCCGGCGCCGTTCCATCATCAGCAGCTCTCTCCCCGCACCGCGGACCTCCCGCTGGATAACCCGAAGGATTAGCCATGGCAGAACGCACGATTATCATCACCGGAGCCAGCGACGGAATCGGTGCCGCAGCGGTGCGGGCGTTGACTGCGACAGGTGACCGTGTCGTCGTCGTCGGCCGGTCGCCGGAAAAGACCAAGGCGATCGCCAACGAACTCGGCGCGGAGTACTTTCTCGCCGACTTCGCCCAGCTGGACCAGGTGCGCGGGCTGGCGGCCGCGCTGAAGGAAACTTATCCGCGCATCGACGTGCTGGCCAACAATGCCGGCGGCATTATGGGCCGCCGGCGGCTGACCGTGGACGGGCACGAGAAGACGTTCCAGGTGAACCACCTGGCACCGTTCTTGCTGACGACCCTGTTGCTTGACGTGCTCGTGGAGAACAAGGCCCGGGTGCTCAATACCTCCAGTGTGGCAAACAGTTTTTTCGGCCATCTGGACATCGATGATCTGGACGCCGAAAAGAAGTACGGCACGAACCGGGCGTACGGCAATGCCAAGCTGGCGAACATTTTGTTCACGAAGGAACTTGACCGCCGCTACGGCCGGCAGGGACTGGCGACGGCGGCGTTCCACCCGGGAGGGGTGGCGACGAACTTCTCAGCAGAGTCGAACAGCCCGATGCGTTTTGCCTACAAGGGCATCATGCGCAGGTTCATGCTGACCCCCGAGCAGGGCGCAGACACGCTGGTCTGGCTGGCAACCACGCGGCCGGGAACGGACTGGATTTCCGGACAGTACTATGCCAAGCGCAAGGTCGCGAAGGCGAACAAGCAGGCCGACGACGTCGGATTGGCCAGAGCGCTCTGGGAGCGCAGCGAGGAGATGGTCATCGCCCAGCCGGCCGGATAGCCGGGACGGTTACCTGACACGCCGGCCGTGAGGCACCCGCACTCACGGCCGGCAAACGGGAGGTAGGGGGCCATCCGCTGGCTGAATTACAACCTAAGGGCCACGCCCAGTCGGTCTGCCGCAGCAGCCAACTTCGTGTCGAATGTTGCCAGTGAAGCGCTGCGGTTGACCGCCGTGAGCAGCACGCATGCGTCCGGCATCTTCAGCCCGGTTTCCGCCCGGAGCGAAGCCAGCTCCGGGGCCTGGTCTGCTGCCAACGAGTCGGTGTGAATGTTCAACAGATCCAACACGGATTGGGCTTGTTGGAGACGACCTACTCTGGCCGGTGCGACCAAGACTTCGGCCAGGGTTAGGACATTAATGATCCACGACTCGCTGGCCGACGTTGCGAGGAACGCCTTGGCAGCCTCGTGATGCGGATCTTCATTTTCCAAAAGTGCGATGACGATGCTGGCATCCAGGGCGATCACGCCGGCCACTCGTCCCTGAGCAATCTCAGGTAGTCCGGGCCATATACGCCGGTCATACTGCCAGCCGCTCCATCGACGGCCTGAATGCGGGCGGAAAGGGCGCGTTGCCGCTCGTTGTGAATGGCTTTGTGGCCTTCCCGCAAGAGCCTGGTAATGAGTTTGCCGGGCCGCAAAGCATCCTCTGGCCAAAATTGGGCAGCATCATGGAGCGCGGCCGCGACTTCTTCCGATTCAGTGATGACGTGGCGGCGCCTGGTCGTAGGCATACCCCAGTGTAACACTGGGGTATGAAGTGCAACACCTGTAAGCCCATGGTGCCCTCGCGTAGGTCGCGTAACGGAAGTGGACGGCATCTGAATCGGAGCAGTACCTTGCCGCCGAAGTTTTGCCGTTATTCCGCACCCGCGCGGACCTGCATCGATGGAGTTCCGCGAACGCATTCGGCGGGCAGGCATCTGAGGGCCTTCAACATTATCGGTGACGTTGTCAGGGGATTGCTTAGGCCGCATGCCCGGTCGTGCGCGCAGATTGCGGCCACCGCACCGCCGGAACCATCGCAGGGTCAGCGGAAAGCGGCGGTTGAGATCCGGCTGACGGATCCGGGAGCAGGGGATTTCCTGCACGAACACCGTCGCGCGAGGTTCTTGCTGGACCACAATGCCAGGCGGCTCGCCGTCGTCGACCGTGACGAGAACCGGATCATTGAGCTGTGCGCGCGCGACCGGACACGGTCGGACCGCCTGCACGAGGCCGCTGCGGCCGTGGCGGAAATCGGCCATATTGAGCAGGCGATTGAGTGGGCACGCCGGGGGCCTTTCTGGAGTCGGGACATCAGGCGGAGGTGCCGGCCATTATTGGTGTAGCGTGCTGGCCGAGCACAGGCCGGCGGAGGAACTCGCCGCTTGTGGACCTAACTGGTTGGTGCTTACCAGCAGTTAGACCCGGCCACCGTCATCCCGGTGCTGCAGCGCCGGGTGGAATCGGACCTCCAGGTGGCCGACGTCCGCAACTATGAGAGTGCTGCCCGCCGCCATGTGCAACTGCGCGGCCTTGCCGCGAAGACGGGGCAAACTGATCACGTTGATGCCGTGATCGCGGACATCAGGTACCGGCACCGCAACCGGCCGCGCCTGCTGCAGGAACTGGATCGCGCTGGAGGCTGATCTGCGGCACATCCGCGCCTTCTTCGCAGCGTTGATGCTGCCTCCCGGTCGTGCTTATTCGCGGCTCCTGCGCTGCCGCACGTCCAGCAGGAACTTGATTCCTGCCAGCGTGAGCGGGCCCTGTTTGCCGGATTTTTCCTCCGGTTCCCGTATGTCCAGGCAGCCCAGGGACCAGCGCAGATCCCCATACAGGCCCATTGCGTCCGCCTCTTCCACGGGCGCGCCACCGGGCATCCGGAACATCGAGTCATTCAGGATCTCGGCCAGCACCGCGCCGATGACGTTCCATTCGGGCATGGTGTCTTCCAGCAGCCAGCCGACAACCATGCGGTGCACCAGGTCCGCGGCGTTGCTGGCAGGCAGCGCAAAACGTCCGGTCAGGTGCGCCCACAGGGCAGCGTCGTCGTCGGCCATTTTCCGTGCCGCCGGCGTCAGGACCAGCCTGCCCTTGGTTTTGCGCAGCAGCTTCCAGTGCACGCAGTTCTCCCGCAGCGCCGTCACAGCAATGGCCTGGTCCTCGCGGTTAACCGCTCCGTAGCAGCGCTCCTGCCAGCCCAGCTCCGCCACCGCCGCGCGCACCACAGCGGGTTTCAGGTAGCCGGCTGCCGTGAGCTCAAGGCCGTCGGTGCCGGCGCGCTGCAGCAGCCAACGAACGGGACGGACGACGGCGGCAAGCTCGGTATCGGTGGGCGGGCCGGCAGTGCGCAGCAAGGTAAAACGTGCCAGTTTCGCGTTGACGGCGTCGATATCGAAGGCCTCGGCGTCAAACGGGGCAGCGTCGAGGGTGCCGATCGTCGATGCGGCCCCCGCATACCAAACCGCGAGGTCCTCATACTGCGGATGCCGCGGGTTCGCGAGCACCTCGCACAGCTGCGTGTAGCCGCCGATGCCGCCGGAATCCTCCACCGGGCCGCGGCGCTCACCTGAGGTGCAGATAGTCCGACCGTCCTGGAGCAGGCACCGGCCGGTCACCGTGATGGTGTGGTCCCAGGAATCGCCGAAGTCATACTCATACGCCAGCGTGCCGGCCTGGATTGCGGCGGTGCCGGCGCTGCCTGCGCTGCCTGCGCTGCCTGCGCCTGCCACCGTCTCCAGCACGGCGGTCAGTAACACGCCGGTCTCGGCTTCAACACCGATCTCCTGGGCGGTCTCTTCGTCCGAGAGGATTCGCTGCTTATCCGCGTCGGTTCCGGCGGTGAACTGGTGCAGATGGCGGTCCTCCCAGCCGAACGACAACTGGATCACCCGATGCAGCTCCGCTAGCTCAATGCTTTCCGGGACACGGATCGAGCGCCAGATCGGCGGCGCGATCCCGTCCAGCGAGATGCGGAGTTCAAGTCCTTTTTCGGCATTTCCCATGCTTGCCATTGTGGCAGAGCGGGGGCTGCGGTGGTGTTTGTCAGAGTACCTGGACGTGACATTGGATGCCCGGCGCCCTCGCCAGCCGAGCATCGGTGGTGAGAAGTGCCTTGGCGTTTGTCATCTCGGCAAGCGCCACGTATGTCGCATCGTACGCGCTCAGATTGTGTCGGAGCGCCCACATCCTGGGGCGTAGCCAATCAGCCGGAAATCGCGTCAAAATCAGGCGGGTGAATCCGTCGAAGGCGAGCGTGCCCTGCTCCTCGCTCAGCGCACCGTGAGCCACAAGGCGGCGCAAGACATTGGTCACTTCACTGTCGATGAGGTGCGGAGCTATCAACTCCTCATTACCGAGTAGGTCGGGATCGAGATCGTTGGCGAGCAACTCGACAATGACACTCGCGTCGATTACGTTCATCCGCCGCGGTCTTCCCGAAGAGCGCTGAGAATTTTATCTCTGCCAGCATGGCCCTGGACCTTGGCCTGTGTCTGTCGAACGACGGCAGCATTAATGTGCGGCACCTGCGCCCGTTGCGTCAGGTTCTCAAGTTCGCGCAGCAGGTACCTTGTCAGGGAGATGCCCTGCGCCGCCGCAGCTTTCGTCAAGGCTTCGTGGACGTCCTCGGGTACATCGCGGATCTGGATTACTCTGGGCATAAGGAGAGAATATCAACGAGTGGGTGCACTGTGCACCCATTTGACCCGGCAGCCCTGCCACGCCTCCGCCGGGTCACCGCGCTGATGATCCACGACTGCTGCCGCGGCACCCCTATTCGGGCAGCGTGTAACGCAGGCTGAGCCAGTTTTCCCGGCTGGCCCGGGCTGCGCCCTCCGCGTCTCCATCGCGCGCAAAACGGATGATTTCAGCGTGCTGGGACACGGAGGTCCGTGCGGCAAAGGACGCGAAATGGACCCGCTCCACCCGGCGCAGCACCGGAGTGCTTTGTTCCAGCACCTCGGGAACCACAGTATTTCCACAGCGGGCTGCGAATACCCCGTGGAAGTCATCGTCCGCCAGCAGCGCGTCGTCCACATTGTGATCCTGCAAGGCCATGGCGAAACGCGTATTGGCGTCCTCCATTGCGGCAATATTCTCCGCTGTCAGGGAGGGAACCGCCAACCGCGCAGCCAGCTCGTGCATAGCGGCCACCACCTGCTGCGCGCTGATAGTGGATGTCAGGTCGAAGGGCGCAACAATGGTGGCCCGGCCGGGCACGGCGATGGCCAGGCCCGCGCGCTCCAGCCGCAAAAGTGCCTCCCGGATGGGCGTCCGGCTCACACCCAGCCATTGCTCCAGCTCGGTATCCTTCAGTCTCTCACCCGGCGCGAATGTTCCGTCGACGATGGCATCGCGGAGCGACTGATACACGTCGTCGCGCAGGAGCGAGCGTTTGTGCACGCCTTGAACGGACGGGATAGGCATGCTGCAAATGATATACACATGCTCCGCGGCGCCGGCGCTTCGTCCCGGCCTTCGGCTTCCGCCCATTGGGCCGGACAGCTGACGGCGGCGCCCGGCAGCCGCCGTCGGCCACCTCTTGGAACCTTGACAGGCGGCTTTTAAGGAGTTGCAATATATTACATGTTGGGTCGCCTAAGGAGTCGACGGCCAACGCGTTTCCCTCCCGAACTCCGCTAAACCCACAACAAGGAGATTCTGTGGCCATCACCGATTTTGAACGCTATCCCCTCACCTTTGGGCCCAGTCCGGTGCACCCGCTGCCGCGATTGAGCCAGCATTTGGGCGGTGCGCAGATCTGGGCCAAGCGCGAGGACGTCAACAGTGGGCTGGCCTTCGGCGGCAACAAAACCCGGAAACTGGAGTACCTGGTGCCGGACGCGCTGGCCCAAGGCGCCGATACCCTGGTCTCGATCGGCGGCTATCAGTCGAACCACACGCGCCAGGTCGCAGCAGTGGCGGCCAAGCTCGGGCTCAAGGCACGCCTGGTGCAGGAAAACTGGGTGGACTGGCCCGACCCGCTGACCGACCGGGTCGGCAACATCTTGCTCTCCCGCATCATGGGCGCACACGTCACCCTCGACAATGCAGGGTTCGACATCGGCATCCGCAGCAGCTGGGAGCAGGCCATCCATGAGGTGGAGGAAGCCGGCGGCAAGCCCTACGCCATCCCGGCGGGCGCCTCCGACCACAAGCTCGGCGGCCTTGGCTTCGCGAACTGGGCCTATGAAGTGGAACAGCAGGAGAAGGACCTCGGGATCTTCTTCGACACCATCGTGGTCTGCACTGTGACCGGCTCAACCCACGCCGGTATGATCGCCGGATTCGCCGGCCAGGACAGGCCGCGCCGCGTGATTGGCATTGACGCCTCGGCCACGCTGCGGAAGACCCGCGACCAGGTGGAGCGAATCGCCCGCAACACCGCCGAGCTGATCGGTCTGGGACGCGAACTGCGCGACGACGAAATCAACGTGCTGGAAGGCTGGGCCGGAGACTTCTACGGCATCCCGGTCGAATCGACCCTGGACGCCATTCGGCTGGGCGGCTCTCTGGAAGGAATGATCACGGACCCGGTCTACGAGGGCAAGTCCCTGGCGGGCCTGATTGACCTGGTCAAGAGCCGCGACATTCCTGCCACCAGCAACGTCCTCTACGCGCACCTGGGCGGACAGCCAGCGTTGAACGCCTACAGCGGGCTGTTCCGGTAACCGGGACGTTGGCCGGAGTTGCATGGCGCGAGCGACGACGGCGGCAGCACGTACTGCCAGCCCCAGTCTTTGCCGGGGTGGCGACCACAACGGAGTCCATGCTGGCTGCCGCAATGGCACCACGTGTAGGATTAAGATATGACTGATGTGAAAGCCCGCCGTACTCCACGGATTGGCCTGCCATTGACCGAGGACCGTGCGCTTTTCATTCAAGAGATTCGCAGCAAACCTGAGGACTACGTCGTACTCGCTGCCTTCGCGCACGCAAAAATTACGGCGGAGTCGCCTGAGTCCATGGTTGCCAGCGCAATTTTTGATGCAGGTGTAAAGTCTCTTCGGGAAGAAATCGCGGCGTTGAGTTACGCTGAAGAAGCTGACGACCCCGAGCACCAGCGTGAGGCAGCTGCGATGCGCCGCCGTCCGCGCGGGCATAGCGTAGGCGAATGAGTCCCAACCGAAAGCGGCCGACCTTGCCGCTGCGCCGGGGTGTAATCTACGCGGCCACGCTCTCCGAGGAAGTCGGCGAAAAGTATTGGCTCGTTGTCTCGAATAACCAGCGCAACCAGGCGTTCGGCAACGCCCTGGCGATTCGCATCACCACGACCGTCCGCAGCGACCGCCCCAGCCGTGTTGCCCTCCCTCCAGAGAACGCTGTGAACGGTTGGGCTCTATGCGACGAGGTCACAACTCTTTATGATGACGAACCAGTCGCTGAGCTAAGTGGCGTGTCAATGGCGGCGATGGCCAACGTCAACGTCGGCCTGATGGCGGCGCTGGGAATCCCCTTACCGTAGCTACTGCGGCTATCGCAGACCCCGCCACTGCGGAAGAGGCCATGGCGTGGCTGGCCGCACGCCCAATGATGGCGCGGACTACCTCAGCCGCGAAGATGTACTGGACTACAGGATTGATGATCACCCGTTCCGGCTGCAACCAACGCAGCCAGGACTATGAGTCCTGGGACAACAGATCACTTCGCCGAGCCATGCCGCGCGGCGCTGAGCTCCGCAAACGTCGCATCGTCCAGCACGACGCCGGCCGCTGCCAGATTCTCCTCGAGGTGCTTGACGGAGCCGGTGCCCGGGATGGGCATCATCACGGGGGAACGGCGCAGCAGCCACGCGAGGGCCACCTGCGTCGTCGTCGCCCCAAGCCGCTTGGCTGCTTCGTCCAGCGCGCCGCCGGGCTGTGCCAGTTCGCCGGCGGAAATCGGTGCCCAAGGGATGAAGCCAATGTCATTTTCTTCCGCGTAGTCCAGCACGTCCTCGGAGGAGCGGTCCGTGAGGTTGTAGCGGTTTTGCACGGTGGAGACGGTGAAGAATTTGGCCGCGGCCTTGAGCTCGTCGACGCTGACCTGCGACAGGCCCAGCGCCTTGACCTTGCCTTCCTGCTGCAAGTCGCGCAGCACGCCAAACTGCTCCTCGGCGTCCACCTTGGGGTCAATGCGGTGCAGTCGCAGGAGGTCCAGCGCGTCAACCTTGAGCTTGCGCAGGCTCAGCTCGGTCTGCTGACGCAGGTATTCCGCGCGACCCACCGGCACCCACTTGTCGGGTCCGGTGCGGGTGAACCCGACCTTGGTGGCGATTTTCAGGCTGCCGCCATAGGGGTGCACGGCCTCGGCGATGATCTCCTCGCTGATATTCGGCCCGTAGGAATCGGCGGTGTCGATGAAGTCCACGCCCAGTTCGACGGCGCGGCGCACGACGGCGACGGCGGCGCGCCGGTCCGCGGGCTCACCCCACACTCCGTCCCCGACAATGCGCATGGCGCCGAAGCCGAGGCGGTGCACGGTGCCGAGGTCCTTGAGGTCAATGGTCGACGGCGTGTGGCTGCTTTGGGTTTTGTGGATAGTCATGGTGGCGGCAACCACGTGCTGCCCGTCGATATTCCGGGACGGATTTAAGCACTGGACACCACCGCCACCAGCCGCGCCGTCGCCGCCTGACTGCCCGCCGTCGTCGTCGTAACGTGGTGCACTGGAATTCATCAGCAAACTGCGCAATGCTGGAACGATGACTGAAACCGAAGGAAGACTGACAGTGGACCGCGTAATCGATGCCCCGGCGAAGGAGATTTTCAAGCTGCTGAGCAACCCGGCGAACCATGCTCAGCTCGATGGCTCGGGGATGGTGCGCTCGGATGAGAAGACGGACCGGATCACCGCCGTGGGGCAGGTGTTCACGATGAACATGTTCTGGGACAAGTTGGGCGGGGAGTACCAGACAGAGAATTATGTGGTGGGGTTTGATCCGAACAAGCTGCTGGCCTGGAAGACGGCCGACGCAGGCAAGGAACCGGCCGGCTGGGAATGGGTCTGGGAACTGGAAGCGACCGCGCCGGATTCCACCAAAGTCTCGCTCACGTACGACTGGAGCCAGGTGACGGACAAGGACGTGCTGCGGCAGATCTCCTTCCCGGTGGTAGAGGCGCACCAGCTGGAGGGGTCGCTCGGGAAGCTGGCCGAAGCCGTGGCCGGACCGCACCACACCAACTGACGTCACCAACTGACCTGGCCCGCCACGGAGCGCCGCTGATCTTCGTCGGCCATATTGCGGGGCTGGGGACTGCTTCCGGGCTCCGCGCTGTGGTCGGAGTCTGGGCGACGTCTCCTTTCGGACAGTTCGCCGATGTGATGGTGGAGCTGGCACCCGGACACAGGATTCTGCTGGCCCCGGATGCCGCAACAGCCGAGTTCATCGGGGACACGTACGTCTTTGACGAGACGCGTCTGGTGGAGGTGACGGCTACCTTTGACGCGGGGAACCTGGTGGTCGAAGCCGGGCCGCTGCGGATCCGGGCCCGTGTGGGGGCCAAATCCATTCTGGGCTATGCGGCGGCGCTGCTGCCGCGGCGTTTGGCGGTTCACCCGCGCTGGCTGCGCGCCATCAGCCCGGTGGCGGCCCGGCTGAGTCCAGGGATCCAGACCGCCGGTTCCGCCCGGGACGGCCGCCGGGAGTTTTATGGGGTCACCGATGTACGGTGGATTGACGCGGCCGTGGTTAGCTGGGAGGGGCGCGACGCCGGCGAGCTGGCACCCATCCGGCCACCGGTCCGATTCGGGTTCAGTAGTGTTCCGTCACGACCAGGCGTTGCGACGGTGCAGACCACCGTGCTAACGGAGCCGTGCTGACCACGGCTGACCACGCCAAAGCTCTGCCCGGGGTTTATGGCCCACCGGTTTCGGGGACCTGGCCCACCGGTTGCGGCCGACGCCGGGAGCCCCGCAACTAACCGGCCGGTCGGGGAGCCAATTTCCTGCTGCCCACGGGATCCGCAAGCTGCACATAGCCGTGGATCATGGCCACGTTGTGTGGGCAGACCATCCCCGGCGTCGGTAAGGCGCCGGCGAGTGTCAGGACTACACGGGACGGTTCTTCCGTGATGATGGCCTGCAGCGGGCGGTTGCAGGCGGGTACCATGGCCGTCAGGTAAACCCGGTTGAGCGAATCGTCCACCCCGTCAAGCAGCCAGTCCAGGGATACTCCCGGGCTGGTCACCGACGGTGCGCTGGAAATGGGTTGATAGTCCGCGGCGTTGCCGGTGAACGCTGCCGGCGGTGTGGACGACGGCGACGGCGTGAGTGGTGCCGCCGTGTCCGGCGCTGCGGACGGTGAGTCTGAGATGTTCGACGGCGTCGGCAAGGGTTGGATTTCCGGGAAACCACCAGTGCTTCCCCTGCCTTGCGGCAACCCGCAGCCCGCGGCAAGCAGCACCGCCACCAGCGTTAGCAGCGCGGTTTTCGCGCGCACATTTCCGCTGCCCTTCATTCCTCCATGGTAGGCCCGGTAGGCCCGGTAGGCCCGGTAGGCCCGGCGGCCACGTGGTCCGACTGGTCATGCCGAGGGCTTCGACCGTTGCCGTGAGGGTGACTGTCACTGGTGATACATCGAAGGTGCCTTCGGCTTCGAAGCCGAAGGAATCTTCGATCATCGATACAGCTGGCCTGCACCGCGCCGCAGCGACTGTGATGTAGGCTGCATTCACGGCTGGCCATCCGCGCAGCGGGCCCTGTGCCCATGCCGTCCCACGAGGAGGTTCAAAATGAGAATCGGATCGTCCATTTTCCTGATCGCTGTCGGAGCTATTCTGGCTTTTGCCATTGATGGCAGCGCCGTCCCTTACGTTGATCTGCACCTGGTCGGTTACATTCTGCTGATCGTGGGTGTCCTGGGGCTCATCATCTCGCTGGTGATGAGCGGCTCCCGCCGGCAGCGCCGAGTAACTGAGAGCAGGTCCGTGGTGGACCCCAACACTGGTGAACACATCACCCGCAACGAGAGCCGCGACACCGGCCTCTGAGCGCTCCGCCTATATGCTAAGCAGCATGAGTAACTCCGCGCCCGACGGTCCCGATGCCAACCACCAGCGCCCGGACGGCGTGACGGACGCGACCGTGATGGCCCTTGGCAAACTGTCCGAGGCCCTCGAAGTGGTCGAACAAGCACGAGGCTACCTCTACGGATTTCATCGGCTGACCGGTAAGGCAGACCTGGCGCTGGGTGAGGCAGTCGATCAGCTCCGCGAAGCCGGACACACCGGACTGGCGGATAAGCTGGATCAGCAGATCGTGGGCCGGAACGTGATCGACGGCCGGTGGACGTTCCAGGTCATTGAGGATTACGACGACGGCTATTACGCGGAGTTCAAGGCGGCGGAAAAACTGGCCCGCCAGGAGCTTGTTGACGGGAAGCGGCACCTCTTCGAGGCCGGGATGAAGGAAGACCGCCGCTCCCATGGGCGTGTGAACCATGAGGCGTTGCCTTCGGAAGCGGAGTAGGGCGAGTAGGCGGCAAGGACCGGTGCTGTTTCATACGCCCGGCCAGGGAGTTCTCCCACAGGCGTTCGACGGCCAGTAATCATTTCCTTGGCGACACGCCGGGAGGTTGAGGCTCCCTCCAACTGGCTGGAAGTGATGGCTTCCTCAATGAGCGAATTGACGATGTACTGGTTTCGACCTCGTCCGCTGGTAACCAACTAGGGTAGTCCGATTTCCCGCTTGCTCTTCGCGTTATTTCTTCGCAAGCTTGCAGAAGTTCGTCTGTCGGTGAGTAGCTGCTGCGTTAGGACCAGAGACGGTGGACGGCGTCAGCGACCGTCGCTGCTTGATCCTTGCCGGCGCGGGCAGCGGTTTCACGGAAGGCCGGGTCGAGGGAGTTGCGGCCCATGGCTTGCTTAGCGGCGTTGCTGGGGGTGATCAGCAGGGTGCGGACCGAGGGGCCCAGCGCGGCCAGTTGACCGGCCGCCGACCAGCGCTTCCGTAGTGCTATGGCGATGGGAGCGAGGACGACGACGACGTCGCAGCCGGCGGCGAGGTCGGTGTTGGTGCCGGAGAGGGTTCCGCCGTCGATATAACGGTGAGCGCCGATGGTGACGGGTGGCCAGACGGTTGGAACGGCACAGCTTGCGGCAACGGCATCGACCAAGGAAACGCCACTGTCTTTGGAAACGCCACTGTCTTTGAAGGCACGGCTGTCCTTGGTAAAGACGCGGCGCTCGCCGGTGTTGGCGTTGATGGCGATGATGCGCAGGTCGGTTTCCGGCCACTTGGCGGAGGGGACGCGATGGGCGATGATTTCGCGGCGCTCGGCCTCGCTGACGGTGCTGGCTCGGAGGGCGGCACGGCCGATTCGCCGGGCGATGGCCGGGTCGGAACCGGGGAGGAGTCGTGGGCCGAGGAGGCGTGCGATGTTGCTGATGCCGAGCGTGGCGGCCTTTTCGCTTCCGTGGCTGGCGATTTGGGTTTGGTAGGCGTCGTTGGCGGAGATGCCGGAGGTCAGGGTGGCGGCGACGCTGGAGCCAGCGGATGTTCCAATGATGCGGTCGGCTTCGCTGAGGTGGATACCGCGCTCAGCGAGTCCTGCAATCAGCCCGGTTTCCCAGCCGATGCCGGTAACTCCGCCGCCGCCGAGGACGAGCGCTCTGCTGCTCATGGGTCTCCTTCCGAATGCTCACAGCGATTGGTCACTGTCTGTCGCTTTGAGGGTACCAAAGTGAGTGTGAAGCGAGAGATAGCGACCCCTCGGCTAAAGGCCTTAGCTGGGCCCGAGCGGCTGGAGTCTACCACGTGGAGGCTGTTGTAAACTCACAACGCCCAGATGTTCGCTTAAATGCATGGTCAGCGCGGGCCGCCAAACGTGAGCGATTTTGAATTCACGGTCTTCCTCGATCGGGCTCCCGTCGACGAGGACTACGACCGACTCTTTGAGGCCGGTCTTGACGATGCTTTTCCCGGCACGCGAGACGGTCGAGGTGTGCTGGATGTAAACCGGGAAGCGGTATCGCCGAGTGCAGCGATCATCAGCGTTGTCGAGGACGCTGCCCGGGCTGGGTTTCAGGTCAATGGCATCGATGAGGAAGATCTCGTTTCGCTTAAGACGATCGCCGGGAGGATCGGCCGAAGCTACGAGAGCTTGCGCCTGCTTGCCCAGGGCAAGCGCGGGGCTGGCGGTTTTCCCGCGCCGCGGTCTGCGGATGGATGCGACCACACGGCTAAAGGGCCCCGACCGGCTGGTGCGGTTCGACCGATGGACCGGTTGGACCGGCTAGCCCACGTCCCCGCGGCGCAGCAGGTTCCCGGTGGGCGTCATGCCGTCGATTTCATGGCCGCGTAAAAAGGTTTTGCGGACCACTCCGGCCAGCGGGCGGCCGTCGTAGGGCGTGATGGGGTTCTTGTGCTTGAGCTTCGAGACGTCCACCACGTAGGCGTCGTCGGCGGCAAAGATGGCCAGGTCGGCGTCGTAGCCCAGTGCCAGCTGGCCCTTTTGGGTCAGCCGGGCCAGTTGCGCTGGTTTGGTGGACATCCACGAGATGACCTGTTCAAGCGTGATGCCGCGCTGCCGGGCCTCGGTCCAGATCAGGGACAGCCCCAGCTGCAGCGAGGAGACCCCGCCCCAGGCAACGGCAAAGTCGCCGTTTTCCAGATCCTTCAGATCCAGAGTGCTGGGGGAGTGATCGGACACGATGCAGTCGATGGTGCCATCCTCCAGCCCGGCCCAAAGGAGTTCGCGGTTGGCTGCTTCGCGGATGGGGGGGCAGCACTTGTAGGCGGTGGCACCGTTGGGGATTTCCTCCGCCATCAGTGTGAGGTAGTGCGGGCAGGTCTCCACCGTGAGCCGGACGCCGTCACGCTTGGCGGTGGCGATCATGGGCAGCGCGTCGGAGGAGCTCAGGTGCAGGATGTGCGCACGGGCTCCGGTCCAGCGCGCGCGCTCAATGACCTCGGCAACCGCTACGTTTTCCGCTCCACGGGGACGGGAGGCCAGGAACCTGTCGTAGTGGTTCCCCTCGGCGCTGGGCGCATGGTCGATGGCCCGTGAGTCTTCCGCGTGGACGATCATCAGGGAGTCGAAGCTCTTGAGCTCGGCCATGTCCGCTTCCATCTCATCCGCCTCGAGATGGGGGAATTCGTCCACACCGGAGTGCAGCAGGAAGCATTTGAAGCCGAAGACGCCGTCGTCGTGCAGCCCACGCAGGTCTTTCTTGTTGCCCGGGATGGCACCGCCCCAGAAACCGACATCTACGAAGGCCTGGTCACGCGCCACGCTGCGCTTGAGCTCCAGGGCTTCCACCGTCGTCGTCGGCGGAATGCTGTTCAACGGCATGTCGATGATGGTGGTGACTCCGCCGGCCGCGGCGGCGCGGGTGGCGGAGGCAAAGCCTTCCCATTCCGTCCTGCCGGGCTCGTTGACGTGAACGTGGGTATCCACCAGGCCCGGGATCAGCGTTTCGTCGTCGGCCAGGTCAATGCTCCTGGCGCCTTCCAATCCGTTGCCTAGGGGTTCGATGGCGACGATCACGCCGTCGCGGATCCCCACCTCGCGGGCCACGATGCCAGCGGTGGTCAGGATCCGCCCTCCTCGGATGACGAGATCGAACGCGGCCTTGGGTGCCGCATCGGGCGCTGCTGTTGATTCAGACATTGAAATACTCCTTTGTATCGGATTCGGTGGCCCACTGCAGGGCGATCTTCGCGCCCAGCTGTTCCAGCAGCACGCCGGCCTCCGTCATGCATTTACTGACATCCGCCTCGAGCTCCGTCAGGGCATACGTTTGGGCAAAGCCGGCGGCGGCCAGAGTCCCGCGGTCAAGGGTGGTTCGCCCGCAGACGGCGATCACCGGGATGCCGGCGCGCGCCGCGGCCTGCGCCACTCCCATCGGTGTCTTGCCGCCCAGGCTCTGCTCATCCAGGCTGCCTTCGCCGGTAATGACCAGATCTGTTCCCGCAATTCTCCCGTCCAGCCCGGTGAAGTCAAGGACCACCTCGATGCCGGGTCGACGCACCGCACCCAGCACGGCCAGTGCCGCGTAGCCCACACCGCCGGCGGCCCCGGCTCCGGGAGCATCGGAGCTGGTGACGGCATGCGTGCCGATGGCGTTGGAGAGCAGCCGGAAGTAGCATTCAAGCCCGTGCTCCAGCGCCAGTACGTCCTGCGGGGAGGCGCCCTTTTGCGGGCCGAAGATTTCCGCCGCGCCGTTGGGGCCCAGCAGCGGGTTGTCCACATCGCTGGCCAGCACTATGTTTGCGGTGGCCAGCCGTGGGTCCAGCCCGCAGACGCTCACCTCCGCCAGTCGCGCCAGGGCGCCGCCGCCGTCGGGCAGTTTCTGCCCGCGTGCGTCCAGCAGTTTCACGCCCAGTGCGCTGAGCAGCCCGGCGCCGCCGTCGGTGCACGCGCTGCCGCCCACACCGAGGACGATGTCCGTGCAGCCGGCGTCCAGGGCGGCCCGGATCAGGTCCCCGGTGCCGCGGCTGGTGGCAGTCAGCGCTGCCAGTTCACCGTTGGGGAGCACGGCGAGCCCGGAGGCCACCGCCATTTCGATGACCGCCTGGCTGCCGCGGACCGCGAAGTCCGCGCTGATCGGCAGGCCCGTCGGGCCGGCCACCGTAGCGCTTCGGCGCTCAAAGCCTGAGGCGACGGCGGCGTCCAACGTCCCCTCGCCGCCGTCGGCCACTGGAATTTGCTCCACTGTCAGCCCCGGATCCGCGGCCAGCAGGCCGGCGGCCAGGTGCGCGGCCACCTCCGGAGCGGCGAGCGAGCCTTTGAATTTATCCGGGGCTATGACAATGCGCATGTGCTTCTCTCAGTCCAGCAGGGCGATGATCGCGGTGGGGGCATCCTGGTGCTTCTCGGCCAGGTCCTCGAACTCGGTCACGTTGTCCAGCTCGGTGCCCATGGAGATGTTGGTGACGCGCTCCAGGATGACCTCCACGATCACCGGGACCTTGAACTCGCCCATCATCGCCTGCGCCTTTTCGAACGCGGCAGCCAGATCCGCGGGATCTTCCACCCGGATGGCCTTGCAGCCCAGCCCCTCGGCGACCTTGACGTGGTCCACGCCGTAGCCGTTGGTCTCCGGGGAGTTGATGTTATCGAAGGCCAGCGAGACCTCGAAGTCCATCTTGAAGCCGCGCTGGGACTGGCGGATCAGGCCCAGGTAGGAGTTGTTCACGACCACGTGGATGTAAGGGAGCTGGAACTGCGCGCCTACGGCCAGTTCTTCGATCATGAACTGGAAATCGTAGTCGCCGGAAAGGGCGACGACGGTACCATCGGGTTTGCCGCGCACCACACCGAGCGCTGCCGGTACGGTCCAGCCCAACGGACCCGCCTGGCCGGCATTGATCCACTGGCGCGGGCCGAAGACGTGCAGCATCTGCGCGCCGGCGATCTGGGACAGCCCAATGGTGGAAACGTAGGTAGTGTCCTTGCCGAACGCCTTGTTCATTTCCTCGTAGACGCGCTGCGGCTTGATCGGGATGTTCTCGAAGTGGGTCTTGCGCTGCAGGGCACCCTTGCGGGCGGTGCAGTCCTTGACCCACGGGTTGTAGTCCGGGAACGGCCCGGCGGCCTTGCGCTCGCGAGCCACCTCCAGCAGCGTGTCCAGCGCGGCGCCGGCGTCGGAGACGATGCCCAGGTCCGGGGCGAAGACCCGGCCGATCTGGGTCGGCTCGATGTCGATGTGCACGAACGTGCGGCCCTTGGTGTACGTCTCGATGCCGCCGGTGTGGCGGTTGGCCCAGCGGTTGCCGATGCCGATCACGAAGTCCGATGCCAGCATGGTTTCGTTGCCGTAGCGGTGCGAGGTCTGTAGGCCCACCATGCCGGCCATCAGCGGATGGTCATCGGGAAGGATTCCCCAGCCCATCAGCGTCGGGATCACCGGGACGTTGAGCAGTTCCGCCAGTTCAACCAGCTGCGCGGAGGCGCCGGCGTTGATGATGCCACCGCCGGCCACGATCAGCGGGCGCTCCGCGGCGGTGAGCATGTCCAGCGCCTTCTCGGCCTGGCGGCGGCTGGCCTTGGGCTTGGAGACGGCGAGCGGCTCATACGCATCGATGTCGAATTCGATCTCCGCCATCTGCACATCAAAGGGCAGGTCCAGCAGTACCGGGCCCGGACGGCCGGAGCGCATCAGGTAGAACGCCTTCTGGAAGGCGCCCGGGATCTGGCCCGGCTCCAGCACGGTCATGGCCATTTTGGTCACCGGAGCGGCGATGGAGGAGATGTCCACGGCCTGGAAGTCTTCCTTGTGCAGCTTGGCCACCGGTGCCTGGCCGGTGATGCACAGGATCGGCACGGAATCCGCCCACGCGGCGTAAAGTCCGGTGATCATGTCGGTGCCGGCGGGGCCCGAGGTGCCCAGGCAGAGGCCGATGTTGCCATCGGCCGCGCGGCTGTAGCCATCGGCCATATGCGACGCGCCCTCGACGTGACGGGCCAGCGTGTGGCGGATGCCGCCGTCGGCCTTCATGGCTGAATAGAACGGGTTGATCGCGGCGCCCGGCAGGCCGAACGCCTCAGTGGCGCCCTCCTTCTTCAGGATCGCGATCGCAACATCAACGGTGCGCATCTTGGACATGGGATTCTCCTTCTGGTGTCCCCCGGCCGGCGCTGCGCACCGGCCGGGGGAAGTCTGTAAATAGTTTTGTGCCGGTTGATCCGGCTGATTGGACTGCGTTGGGCGGTCCGGTTGATTAAGCGGTGCGGTTGATTAAACCGTGCCGGTTGCTCCGGTTATTGGATCGTGCGGGACGGTCCGTTGATCGGGCTTGGCTAGTTTTTTCCGGACTTGCCGGAAAGCTGCTCGACGAGCTTGAAGAGACCGGAGTGGTCCAGGCCGCCGTCGCCCTGGTTGACCATGGAGCCGACCAGCTGTGCGACCAGGGCCCCGAGCGGGATGGTGACCCCGGCTTCGCGGGCGGCGGAGGTGACGATGCCCATGTCCTTGTTGTGCAGCTGCAGGCGGAAGCCGGGCTCGAAGGAGCGGTCCAGCATCTTCTGACCCTTCTGCTCGAGGACCTTGGAGCCGGCCAGGCCGCCGCCGAGCACCTTCAGCGCGGCCTTGGTGTCCACGCCGTAGGCCTCGAGGAAGACGATGGCCTCCGCGAGCAGCTCGATGTTGCCGGCCACGATCAGCTGGTTGGCCGCCTTGACCGTCTGGCCCGAACCGGAGGGGCCGACGTGCACAATCGTCTTGCCGACGGCGTTCAGCACGTCAGCAACGGCATCAAAGTCCGCGGCGTCCCCGCCAACCATGATGGAGAGCACGGCGTCGATGGCGCCCTGCTCACCGCCGGAGACCGGAGCGTCGAGGGGCTTGACGCCGGCTTCCTTGGCGTCTTTGGCGAGCCGGACGCTGACATCCGGGCGGATGCTGCTCGCGTCGACCCAGTACGCTCCTGACTTGGCGTTGGCGAAGACGCCCTCCGGGCCGGACACGACGCCCTCAACATCGGGGGAGTCCGGCACCATGGTGATGACGACGTCGGCATCCTTGACGGCCTCGGCAATGTTGCCGGCGCCGTTGCCGCCCGCCTCGACCAAGGCATCAATCTTGTCCTGGCTGCGGTTGAAGCCCGTGACGGTGAAGCCGGCCTTGACGAGATTAGTGGCCATGGGGAGGCCCATGATGCCGAGTCCGATAACTGCAACGTTTGTCATAATGAATCCTTTGGGTCTTCGCGTTTGTGCGTCTGCGGGGTGTGTGCCCAACTAGGTAGCAGTTGTTGCACTCATTCGCGGTTTTGAGTGCCTCAAGTGCGACCTAGTTGGGAGGGGGAGGGTCGCTGCGCTGGGGTGCGGGCGGTGTGGGGTGCTGCGCTGCGCCTAAGATGCCGGCTAGCGGATCAGCCAGGCGAAGGCTTGGTCCGTCTCCGCCTTGTATTCGAGGCCGATGTGGCCGTCGTAGCCGAGGTCGCGGCTCTTCGTGATCCAGTCGCCGAGGGGGAGTTTGCCTGAACCGGGGGCGCCGCGGCCGGGTGCATCGGCGATCTGGATGTGGCCGAAGTCCTTGGCGTAGCTGTCGATCACGGCGGCCACATCGTCACCGTTTACCGAGAGGTGGTAGAAATCCGCCAGCAGCGCGATGTTCTCCGCACCGGCGGCGCGGACCTTGCCGATCACGTCCATGGCCTGCGCGGCAGTCTTGATCGGGTAGAGCTCGGCGCCGCTGACAGGCTCCAGCAGCACTGTCCCACCGATCCCGGCCACGCCCTGGGCCGCGGCCACCAGGTTCTTCACGGCGAGTTCGTCCTGCTCCTCGGGCGTGAATTCAGCCATCCGGTTGCCATAGAGGGCATTGAAGGCCTTGCAGCCCAGGCGTGCGCCGATGCCGGCGACGACGTCGATATTGTCCTTGAACTCCGAGCAGCGGCCCTTCCAGGACACCAGTCCGCGGTCCCCGGCCGGCATGTTCCCGGCGTTGAAGTTCAGACCTGTGAGCTGGACTCCGGCGTCCGTGATGGCGTTTTCGAAGGCTGCCACCTCGGCATCGGCGGGAACCGACTCAGCGAAGGGCCACCAGAATTCGACGGCGTCAAAGCCGGCAGCCTTGGCCGCGGCCGGCCGCTCCAGCAGAGGGAGATCCGTCAGGAGGATGGAGCAGTTCACTGTGTATGTCATTAAGGGTGTCCTTCGCCAGCGTCTTGATGATTCGTGTTAATGGTTCCATAGTTTTCACATAATGAAAACTATATCTTGCCTAATGAAAGTTTAGGCCTGCGATGCCATACCGTCAACCCCTGCTGAGCGGCCGCCTCTCTTAGCCGTTGACCGGTGCCACCCGCGGCTGCGTGGAGGTCCGCGAGGGTGGAGATCTCCAGGCATTCCCAGGCGCCGTGTCATGGCGCCTGACGATCTGGACAGGTAGACCCCTGTGTCGAAAGCGTCGGACGGGAGAACCAAAGTGACGACGGAACAACAGGAAGAATCACTCACTGGAGCGCAGGGGAAACGCCCTCTGCTGCTGCAAATGGCCGAAAATATGGCGCGCAGCGTCGAAGCGCTCGGCCCTGCTCTCGCTGCCGTGGACGTCGCCGTGTCGCCCCAACTGGCCGCCGTCATGCAGGAGACCGAAAATACCTGGCGAGAAATGGACGCCGAGTTTGGTCTCCTGACCAGTAACGAGGTCTCCGCGGCAGTTGGATCGAAGTCGCCGAATCGGAGTTGGGCTTCCGAGCAGCGGTCCGCAGGAAGGTTGTTGGCGATCAACCGGCCGAGGGGCACGCACGGCCGGTCGACCGGCTGGATCGCGGGGACGAAGTCGTCTACGCCGCGGAGCAGAGTTTCAACGTTCAGTGGTGAGGTAGCCCCTCCTCAGCCGTTTGAGGCGCAGGCCTTGGTACTGCAGGAAGGCACTAAGCTGTGGCGGGTCTTCTCCAACACCCGATTGGCTGCGGAATTCAATCCAGGCTTCGGCAGCCGCACCCGGTTTGCCTTTTTCGGCAAACCCCGCTGTGCCGGTTCTTTATGCCGCAGACACCCCTAAGGCTGCTGTCTGTGAAACGATCCTCCATAGCGTTCCATTGCGCAACGGCAAGATCCTGTACCCGAGTTTCGCCGACGGTGTTGCCGCAACTATCGCCACCACACGGGAACTGAAACTTGCAGCATTCATGGGAGATGGTCTGCGTGTGTTGGGAACCGACGCAGGGACCCTGAGCGCGACGACAGCGTCCCAGTACTCAAGGACAGTCCGTTGGGCCGAAGCTGCCTACAAATCGGGTTTCCACGGCGTCGTCTGGATGAGTTACCGGCGCAATACGGACGCAGCGTTCGTACTCTTCGGTGACCGCGTTGGTGTCAGGGATCTGACCCCGACGACCACCGGCGGAGTGATATTCAGTGCGGGTCCGGGCTTTGACTGGCTGGTCAGCCACTGCTGATACCTCGGGATCGCGGTGCAGATTCCATGAACGGCGATCCGCTGTTCGAGCGCTCCATTATTTGGAGAGTTGGTGCACCCGCTGGGTGGAGAGACCGAGCAGGATTCCAGCATCGCTCAATGTCACGAGACTGGCGCAGGCTTCGAATACCGGTGGACTCCCAACCGTGCCCGTCATTTCTCCTATCGCCAAGGCTCGACGTCACGGTGCTTCCCGGCTATGGCGATAAAAGTCTGATCTCGCCTTATCAATGGGTCAAGGGGACCCAGACATATCGTCCGGATCTCCACGCGCTTGTTCCGCGCCGGCATCCTCGCTGCCGAAGGATTACGCCCCTTCCACCGGCCTGTAGCTGGCGCCGTACCGCATCATTGAGCCATACGGGGCGGGATACGGTCCCGGGAACCCCGGTTGGCCCCCCGGACCGCGTTCCCCGGGGTCGGCGTTCGTGCCCAGCAGGCTGCGAGTGAGAGCTTCGCCGTCGGCCATGAGCTGGTCCACGGCAGCGGCGAGGTGTGCATCGGCGGGGTCCTCGGCGGCCAATGACGCAGCAACCACGGAGCGCCGGACCAGCTCCTTGGCGAACGAGGCCGTGGTGCCCGCGGTTCGTGCCGTGGCGGACTCGAGCGCCGACGGTGAAAAGGCAAGCCCGCGCGAGTACAGGCGCAGCAGTTCCGTGCGCTCATGCTCGGACGGGAGCGGGATTTCCACGGCCAGGTCCACGCGTCCGGGCCGCTGGGCAAGGGCGCGCTCCAGCATGTCCACGCGGTTGGTGGTCAGGACAAAGGCGACGTCAGAATCGTTATCCAGCCCGTCCATGGCATCGAGCACTTCGAAGAGCAGGGGCTGCGGGCCGTGGCCGAAACTGCGGTCCTCGGCGATCAGGTCGCAGTCCTCCAGCACGACGATTGAGGGCGCGAGGGCCCGTGCGGTCTTGGCCGCCTCCGAGATTCGGGCGAGCGAACCGCCCGAGAGGAGCACAGCCGTCGTGCCCTCACTTTGACTCAGGAGATAGCGGACTGTGTGCGTCTTGCCGGTCCCCGGCGGACCGTACAGGAGCAGGCCGCGCTTGAGGTGCTGCCCGTGCGCCCTCAGGACGTCGGCCTGCCGGGCGATGCCCAGAGTGTGGTTCTCCACCCTGCTGAGGAGGCCGTCGGGGAGGATGACGTCGCTGTCGGACAGTTCGGGGCGCCGCACGAACGTCACCCCGCCGACGCTGGGCCCGAAATCGCTGATGCTCAGGGCGATGATCTGGCCCTTGAAGACGCTTCGGTGCTCCATTTCGCGGCGCACATTGGCCAGGAAATCGGCGGCCACGGAGGGCCGGGCGGCGAGGACCTCCAGCGCGGCGAACTGCCGGCCGAATTTGGGTTTCGCTTCGCGTTGGAGGACCGCGACGGGCGAGCTCGCGTACGTAAAGAGCCGCAATCCCAGCGCCACGGCCTGGCGCTGCTCGTCGGGGCCGACGGCAAGATTCGTGTAGTCGGGCTGGGACAGCGGGAAGTTCGGAAAAATCAGCGATTGCTGGATGATGTCGCCGAGGGACATATGGTTGCGCTGCTCGCCGCCGCCGATGCCCACCAGCCTGTTGTCCGGATCCCCGCCAGCCATGGCTTCCAGCAGGATGTCGAGGTCCACCAGGCGGTGCGGTGCGATCTCCTCCACCACAACAGATAGGTCCTGAGCGGCCGCGCCAAGGTGATCGGTGAGTGTCCGGAGCAGCTCATCGCCGCCCTTCACCAGCTCCAGTCCGGCCTGCGCCAGGCGCGCCAGCGTGCCGAAGTCTGCGATGAACTTCCCCAGGTTCTCATCCATGGACAGACCCTAGCAGAAGCGACATCGGCCGATCGGTGGCTCCTGTGGTGTCGGTACCGCGCCGGCAAACGGCGTCCGTAACCCAGACGAAAGGTGACCTGGCGGGCTCGCCTGGGATCTCCACGCGGCCGTGGCCGGCCCTGGTCGATCACCGTGTGGGTCAGGGGTCAAAATTCGCACGGCATCACGGAGTCATCAGGCGCCACCGGCTCCCGAGATGCCGTGGAAATGGACGGATACCGTGGAAATTTCAGCGGCATCCGTCCAGACGAGCGGCAAAAGGAGTCTGGATCACCGGACGGTAGCGATCGACCAAGCGAGATGCCGCCGGTTACGTCAGGCGGATCTGCCGGTTGACGTCCTTGTACAGCAGGTAGCGGAAGTTGCCCGGGCCGCCGGCGTAGCAGGCCTGCGGGCAGAAAGCGCGCAGCCACATGAAGTCGCCGGCCTCCACCTCGACCCAGTCGTTGTTGAGCAGGTACATGGCCTTGCCCTCGAGCACGTACAGGCCGTGCTCCATCACGTGGGTCTCCGGGAAGGGGATCACGCCGCCGGGCCGGAACGTCACGATGTTCACGTGCATGTCGTGAGCCAGGTCGTTCGGGTCGGCGAAGCGGGTTGTCTTCCAGACGCCGTCGACGTCGGGCATCTCGTTGGGCGCCACCTCGGCGTCGCTCGTGACGAAGGACTTGGCCTCGTAGCCCTCGAGACGCTCGTAAGCCTTGCGGATCCAGTGGAACGAGACGATGTCGTCGGAGACGTTCTCCAGGCTCCATGCGTCACCGGCGGCCAGGTAGGCGTAGCCGCCTTCCGCCAGCGGGTGCAGCTCGCCCTCGAGGGTCAGGTTGACCTTGCCCTTGGTGACGAAGATGACCCCTTCGACGCCAGCCTCCTGCTCGGGCTTCTCGGAGCCACCGCCGGCACCGATCTCCACGATCAGCTGGGAGAAGGTGGTGGCGAAGCCGGAGATCGGGCGGGCGATGATCCAGGACCGGGTGTTGGTGAATCCCGGGAGGTTGCTCGTGACGATGTCCGTCAGCACGCCCTTGGGGATGACCGTGTAGGCCTCCTTGACGATGGCGCGTTCGGTGGTGAGGTGTGTTTGCGGCGGCAGGCCGCCCTCGGGGTAGTAGTACTTGCCCATCAGTGAATCCTTCAGTGAGAGACGGTGGCGAGCCGCGGGTGGGCCAGCGCCGTCAGTTGGGTTTGGTCAAGGCTCGTCAGGGCCAGCACTTCCTCGGCGCCGGCGGCGCCGCAGACCAGGCCGCGCAGGATGAAGTTGGCCAAGGCGCGTGCCGTGGCCGGTTCGTCCATGACGGCGCCCGGGGTCTGCTGGACGTAGTTGCGCAGGCGCACGGCGGCTGCCGGGAGGCCTTGGCGGTAGAAGGCGTACGTGGCGCTGAAACGGCTCGGCAGCTGGGCGGGGTTCAGGTCCCAGCCCTGGTAGTAGCCGCGTTCCAGGGAACGCCGCACTAGCCGGCCGTGCAGTGCCCAGGCGGCGTCCGCGCCGTCGCCGATCGGCATGATGTTAGTAGAGCCGTCGGAGAGGCGGATGCCCGTTCCGGCCACGGCCAGCTGCATGATTTCCTTGGCGAAGTCCGCCACCGGGTGCTCCATGGACTGGTACTCGGCGGAGATCTCCAGCGAGGCGCTGTAGTCGTAGGTGCCGTAGTGCAGACCGCTGATGCGTCCGGGGACCACGTGGGGCAGCTGCGCTACGGGGGAGGTGCCGTCGGGGCCCAGGATGAGCTGCGGGGTTTCCACCTGCACCTCAAAACGCAGGCGTCCGGCATGCAGTCCGTGGATTTCCTCTAAACGGCCCACGGCGAAGTCCATGGCCTTGACCTGATCGACCGTGGTCACCTTGGGCAGTGTCAGCACCAGGCCGTCGGGGAGTTCCCCCGCCTGCGCCAGGGTGGAGACGAACAGGTCCAGGGTGCGCACGCCCCGGGCCCGGGTCGGTGCCTCGAAGCACTTGAAGCGGATGCCCACGAACGGCGGGGCCGTCCCGGCGGCCACTGCGGCGCTGACGGTCTTGGCGGCCGTCACGGCGGCGGCATCCTCGACGTCGTCGCCGCGGTTGCCAAAGCCGTCCTCAAAGTCCAGGCGCAGGTCCTCAATCGGCTCGTTCGCCAGCTTGGCGGCAACCCGGGGAGCCACGGCCGCAGCCAGTTCCCCGTCTTGCCCCAGCAGCGCGCCGAGGCGCTCGAGGCCGCCGGCGTTGTTGATCGCCTCAAGGCCCTGTGCGCCCCAGTCGGCGGCAAAGGTGGTGGTGAACTTGTCCGCCGGCACGTACACGGTGTGCACGGGCTGGCGGGTGCCGTCGTCGCCCGGGTAGTTGCGGTCAAGCAACTGGTCCGTGGCGGCGCAGGAAGCATCGATGTGCGCCAGGTCCGCGGCTGTCAGTGATTGAGTTTCAGCCATCGCTAGCCCACCAGTTCGTAGGCGGGAGTGGTCAGGAAGTCCGTGTACTCCTCGGAGAGGCAGATATCAGCAATCAGTTCGCTGGCGGGCTTGTAGTACTTCTCGAAGGATTCTTCGCCCACCTCGCCGCGCAGCTTCTCCGTTTCCTCGGCCAGGATCCGCGTGACGAGCTCGCGGGTGGCGGTGTTGCCGGTGTCCGTGAGGGTGACCTCATTGCGGATCTGCTGCCACACCTGTGAGCGGGAAATCTCCGCCGTGGCGGCGTCCTCCATCAGGTTGTGGATGGCCACCGCGCCGTTGCCGGAGATCCAGACGGCGGTGTAGGCCACCGCTACATACAGGTTCGCCCGCATTCCGGCCTCGGTGACCTCGCCCGGCGCGGAGGCCACGTCCAGGAGCTGATCCGCGGTGACGGAGACCTCCGGGCGCTGCTTGTCCAGCTGGTTCGGGCGGTCTCCGAGGACGGCGTCGAATACCTCCTGGCAGATGGGAACCAGGTCCGGGTGCGCTACCCAGGAGCCGTCAAAGCCGTCATTGGCCTCGCGGGTTTTGTCCGCACGGACCTTCGCGAAGGCCTGCTCGGTGACCTCGGGCTCGCGCCGGTTCGGAATGACGGCTGCCATCCCACCCATCGCGAACGCGGCGCGGGCGTGGCAGGTCTTGACCAACAGCTCCGTGTAGGCGCGCATGAACGGGGCCGTCATGGCCACGGATGCGCGGTCCGGGAGAATGAACGCCTCGCCGGCGTCGCGGAAGTATTTGATCATGCTGAAAAGGTAGTCCCAACGGCCGGCGTTGAGGCCGGAGGCATGGTCGCGCAGCTCGAAGAGGATCTCATCCATTTCAAACGCGGCCGGGATGGTCTCGATCAGCACCGTGGCGCGGATGCTGCCCTGCGGCACGCCCAGGTAGTCCTGCGCGAAGACGAAGACCTCGTTCCACAGCCTGGCCTCCAGATGGCTTTCCATCTTCGGCAGGTAGTAATACGGACCGGCGCCGTTAGCCAGCAGCAGCTTGGCGGTATGAAAGAACAGCAGACCAAAGTCCACCAGCGCGGCCACGGCCGGTTCGCCGTCGACCAGCACATGCCGTTCGTCCATGTGCCAGCCGCGCGGGCGGGCGATCACGGTGGCAAGAGGTGCGTCGGTGCGCAGCCGGTATTCTTTGCCCTCCGGCGAGGTGTAGCTCAGTGTCCCGGCGGCGGCGTCGCGCAGGTTCAGCACTGCGTCGATCACGTTCGGCCAGGTGGGGGTGCTGGCATCCTCCAGATCGGCCAGCCAGACCTTGGCGCCTGAATTGAGCGCGTTGATCGCCATTTTGGCCGGGGACGCGGGGCCGGTCATTTCAACCCGGCGGTCCTGCAGCGCCGCCGGCGCGGCGGCAACCTTCCAATCGCCGGCGCGGACATCGGCGGTTTCGGGCAGGAAATCCAGCCGGCCGGTCCGGGCCACCTGCTCGCGCTTAGCGGCACGGTCGTTCAGGCGCTTCCGGCGCGTCGGGGCGAAGCGGCGGTTCAGTTCCTCGATGAACGCCAGTGCCTCGGGAGTGAGGATCTCCTCGGCCCGGTCGATCGGGTTCGCATCGGAAAGGGTCAGGGCGGGTGTGGATGCGGAGGTCATGAAAGTTGTCCCTTCTCAGTGGTGTGTCCGGCAGCGGCGGCTACGGCTGATGCCACGTCGCCGGCAACGTGCTGGTCGAAAACGCTCGGCACAATGAAGCTGGCGTTCAGCTCATCATCGCCCACACGGTTGGCAATTGCAGTGGCGGCGGCAACCAGCATTTCCGGCGTGATGTCGGCAACGCCGGCATCGAGCAGCCCGCGGAAGAATCCGGGAAAGGCAAGTACATTGTTGATCTGGTTGGGGAAGTCGCTGCGCCCGGTGGCTACGACGGCGGCGTACTTGGACGCGATGGCCGGATCCACCTCAGGGGTGGGGTTTGCCATCGCGAAGACGATGGACTTCTCCGCCATGCTGGCCACCTGCTCCTCACCCAAGACATTCGGGCCGCTGACGCCGATGAACACGTCCGCGCCGGCGACGGCCTCGTGCAGGGTGCCGGTGAAGTTGTCCGGGTTGGTATTCTCGGCCAGCCAGGTGCGGTGCGCATCGGTGTAGGTTTCTGTGCGGTTGATGGCGCCGTTGCGCCCGCAGGCGACGATATTGTTGGCGCCCTCGGCGATCAGCAGCTGGATGATGGCATTGCCCGCGGCACCGACGCCGGCCACCACGATCTTCACGTCGCCGATCTTCTTGTCCACCACGCGCAGGGCGTTGGTCAGCGCGGCCAGGGTGACAATGGCAGTGCCGTGCTGGTCATCGTGGAAGACCGGGATATCGAGTTCATCGCGCAGCCGCTTTTCGATTTCGAAGCAGCGCGGGGCAGCGATGTCCTCGAGGTTGACGCCGCCGTAAACCGGGGCCAGCGCCTTGACGATCATGATGATCTCTTCGGTGTCCTGGGTGTCCAGGCAGACCGGCCACGCGTCAACGTTGGCGAACTGCTTGAACAGCGCGGCCTTGCCTTCCATCACCGGCAGCGCCGCGGCGGGGCCGATATTGCCCAGGCCGAGGACGGCGGAGCCATCGGTGACGACGGCAATCGTGTTGCGCTTGATGGTCAGGTTGCGGGCCGCGCTGGGATCTTCAGCAATTGCCATGCAGACGCGGGCGACGCCGGGTGTGTAAGCACGGGACAGATCGTCCCGGTTGCGCAGGGCTACCTTGGGGACGACCTCGAGCTTGCCGCCCAGGTGCATCAAAAAGGTGCGGTCAGAGACCTTGCGGACGGTGACGCCGTCGAGCGCGTCCAACGCATCTTTGACGCGGACGGCGTGCGCATCGTCGGTAGTGTTGCAGGTGACGTCCACCACCAGGCGCTCGTGGTGGGATTCGGTGACATCCAGCGCGGTGACGGCTGCGCCCGCGGCGGCAACCGCGGCGGCCAGCTCGCTCGTGGCGGTGAAGCTGGACGGCGCTTCAACGCGCAGGGTGATCGAATTTCCGGGGCTGGGACTCGCCATTGAATTTCCTCCTGGTGCCGGACGGGCCGGCGTCGTCTGCGATAGAAACCTTTTCGTATTATGGATATTATTATCTATCTTGCGGAAACACAATCCCTTTGGCACTTCAAGGCCCGGCGCGTCCGACGGTGCGGTATCTTGGGACTACGAGGGCGGATATTTCGCGATGCGGATAAATAATGTCGCATGACTTACGGGAGACGATGGAAATGGCTGTAAAACCTGCCGGCGGCGTGCAGTCCGTGGAGCGTGTCTTCGAATTGCTGGAGCTCGTCACCGATGCCGGCGGCGAGGTGACGCTGTCCGAGCTGGCCGGTTCCACCGATCTGCCGCTGCCCACGATCCACCGGCTGCTGCGTACGCTGGTCAAACTGGGCTACGCCCGGCAGCTGCCGAACCGGCGTTATGCGCTCGGTCCGCGGCTGATCCGGCTCGGCGACGGCGCCAGTAAGCAGCTCGGCGCGCTGGTCCGGCCGCAGCTGGTGTCGCTCGTTCAAAAGCTGGGCGAGACGTCCAATATGGCGATGCTCGACGGCGACATGGTGGTCTACATCGCGCAGGTGCCGTCCGCGCACTCGATGCGGATGTTCACCGAGGTGGGGCGCCGCGTGCACACCCACGATTCCGGCGTGGGCAAGGCGATTCTGGCCCAGCTCGACGACGACGTGGTGCGCGGCATCGTCGGCCGCGCCGGCATGCCCACCCCCACGGACCGGAGCATCGGTGACGTCGAGGAGCTGCTGGCGGATCTGCAGCGGATCCGTGAGCGCGGCTATTCCATCGATGACAACGAGCAGGAAATCGGCGTCCGCTGCTTCGCGGTGGCGATTCCCGGCGCCCCCACGCCCACGGCCGTTTCCGTGTCCGGACCGGTCTCCCGGGTGGACGAAGGTTTTGCGGACCGGGCGATTCCGCTGCTGCACGCTGCCGCCCGGATCATCGGCGACGACCTGGACCAGGCCAGCCGCGCGTCCTAGCCTGCTGAGCCACCGCCCCGCCCGCGCTGCACCCGCGTGCGTCGGGGCCGAGCCATGACTGTGATCGCGGCCAGGCCGCCGAGTAGGGTGGTCAGTTCTCGACCTTTAATTCTCGATGCCGTCACGCAAGCTCGACTTCCGATTCGCGTTGCGGAGTCCCGTCGGCCTCATCGAATGCCACTTCCGGCGTCGGCCGACGGAATCCTCGAGTGATCCACAGTAGGTAGACGACGCCGATCAGGGTCCACACGACACCTACGGTCATGGCCAGCGGATCTAGATTGGCCCACAGGTACGCATTGATCAGGAACCCAATCGCCGGCGCCGTGATCCACCCGAGCGTCGAGCCATCGAAATGGACGCCCTTGCGGCGGATGTGGAACGCGATCACCGACAAATTCACGAAGGCGAACGCCGTGAACGCACCGAAATTAATCAGGGACGTCGCGGAGTTGAGGTCCAGCATCAGCGCGGTCAAGGCGATCACCGCGATGGCGAGAATGTTCAGTACAGGTGTTCCAAATCGCGGATGCACGTAGCCGAAGAAACGCTTGAACAGGATCCCGTCCCGGCCCATCGCGTACAGCAGGCGGGACGCGCTCGTCTGGGAGGCGAGGCCCGAGGACAGCACGGAGAAGGTTGCTCCGACCAGGAAGATCGTCTGGAAGATAATGCCGCCAATGAAGAGGGCAATGTGCGGGGACGCGCTCTCCGTATCCGTGGTGATTTGTTCCAAGGACGCCAAATCCGGGACGAGGGTCTGCAGGAAGTAGGTGACCGTGATGAAGAACAGGGCACCGAGTGCTGCGACCCACATGATCGCGCGCGGCATGTTCTTCTTGGGCTCGACGGTCTCCTCGGACAGTGTCGTGACAGCATCGAAGCCCAGGAAGGCCAGGGCAAGCACGGAGGCGCCGCCGATCAGGCTGGCCGTGTCCATATCCATCGCGTAGAAGGGGGCGAGGGAGAACTGCAGGGCGTTGTCCGACAGGATCGCCTTGATGGTGAGGGCAACGAGCACGACGGCGACGACTGCCTGGAACACGACCATGATCATGTTGGCGGAAGCGCTGATCTTCACGCCCACGATGTTGAGTACGGTGACGACGACGATGAGGCCGACGATCCAGACCCAGCCGGGGACGTCGGGGAACTCGGCGGAGAGATAGATCTTGGCCAACAAGGCATTGATCATCGGCAGGAACAGGTAGTCCAGCAGCGCAGCCCAGCCGACGAGGAAGCCCACTCCCGGATTGATGGTCTTGCGGGTGTAGGTGTACGCCGACCCGGCAGACGGGTAGATCCGAACCATCTTGGCATAGCTGAATGCGGTGAAGATGACGGCGATCGTGACGATGATGTACGACGCCGGGACGTGCCCGTTGGTCGCCTCGGTCACGATGCCAAAGGTATCGAACATCGCAAATGGTGACATATAGGCAAGGCCGATGAAGACTACATGTCGCAGCTTCAGCCGGCGCTGCAGTGTTCCGTATTGCGGTGACATTTTGTCGCCTTTCTGATGTGCGTGGTCGCCGAATGCGTCAGCGCGGGGTATCAATGTGTAGTGCGGGTTGTTGTTGCGTTATGCAATGGATTCCGCCTCCGCGTGCAAACAGCGGTCGGGCGTCGACGGTGACGACCCGTCGGCCTGGGTAACATGCGCGGAGAATTTCCACCGCGGTTTGGTCCGCAACATCGTCGAAACGGCAGGCGATGACGCCACCATTGACCACAAGATGGTTGACGTAGCTGTAGTCGACGAATCCTTCCTCGTCCTGCAATGTCGCCGGCGCGGGAAGCTCCACGATTCGCCATGGGTTCCCCTCTGCGTCCGCCGTGGTGGCGAGATGGTCGATGATGTCCTGGCAGATCGTGAAGTCCGGGTGTTCCGGGTCCGCTTGCCGGTGCACCAGCAGGACGCCTGGGGAGGGAATGGTCGCGACGATGTCGACATGGCCGCGGGTGCCGAAGGTATCGGCGTCGCGAGTGAGCCCGCGCGGCAGCCAGATCACGTTGCTGGCCCCGAGGGTTCGTGCCAGTTCGGCCTCGATGTCCGATTTGCCCGCGCCCGGGTTGCGGCACGGATCAAGCTGGACGGTCTCAGTGACTAGCACGGTGCCCCGGCCGTCAACATGGATGGCGCCGCCCTCGTTGACCAGCTTGGAGGCTACCGGCACGGCCCCGGCTGCGGCCGTCACCTGGGCTCCGATCGTGGCGTCTTTGTCCCACGTGGCCCAGCCCTGCTGGCCCCAACCGTTGAAGACCCAGTCGACGGCGCCGAGCCGGCTGCCGCCGTCGTCGACCACGAAGGTCGGCCCGATGTCCCGCATCCAAGCATCGTTCAGCGGCGCTTCAACGATGTCTATATCAGCCGAGAGGTACTGCCGGGCGACAGCCGCGGCGCTCGGGTCAACCATCACAGTGACCGGCTCGAACTCGGCCGCGGCGTGGGCCACGGCGGCCCACGTTGAGCGCGCTTCGTGAGCTTGGGCTGCCGTCCCGCCCAGTGTGTAGCCGTCCACCGGGAAGGCCATCCAGATTCGTTCCTGCGGCTCGGTCTCCGCCGGCATCCGCCAACTCATGCCCGCACCTGATGGTCCATGTGGGTGGTCTGCGGCTGCAGTCCATTGATGGTGTTATTGACCGGATCGGTCAAGCGGCCGTAGGTGTCCGGGCGGCGGGTGGCGAGGAAGGGAAAGAGATCCAGCCAGTCCTTGCGCTGGTCCAGATCCAGGTCCGCCACCAGGACCGCGGATTGGTTCCGCGGCGCCTGGACGAGGATCCGGCCATAAGGGTCGGAGATAAACGAAGAGCCGTAAAAGGTCACCGCCCCCTCGTCGCCGTAACGGTTCGGTGCCACCATGAACAGGCCATTGGCGATTCCGTTGCCGACGATCACCTGCTGCCAGAGCGGTTGCGTGTCGAAGCCGGGATGGGCCGGCTCGGAACCGATCGCTGTCGGGTAGACGAGCAGTTCCGCTCCGTCGAGTGAGTAGAGGCGGGCCACTTCGGGGAACCACTCATCCCAGCAGGTGGGCATGCCCAACCGGACATCGACGAGGTCCTCGATGTTGTAGACCGGGTAGGGCTGGCCGGCGTCGCCGCCGCGGAAATACTTGTCTTCGTAGTAGCCCTCGGTGACCGGGATGTGCAGTTTCCTGGTGCGGCCGACGAGCTCGCCGGCAGGGGAGACCAGGATGGAGGTGTTGAGACCCAGTCCGTCACCGGCCTCGGCCCTTTCGTACAGGGACGCGTGCACATGCACACCGTGGGCACGTGCCGCTTCGGCTGCGAAGGTAAAGGTGGGCCCGGAGGCCAAATCCTCCGCCGTCGTGCCGGGGGCCGACGTCGGCACGGTGTCGGCCGGGTAGCGGGACAAGGTGAGTTCTGGAAGAAAAACGATGCCGGCGCCGTGCCCGGCGGCACGGGCGATGCCCTGGTTGAGTTCGGCACGCAGCGCAGCGGCGTCAGCTAGCCAGCGGTGCTGCACGAGGCCGACCCGCAAAGGACGGCGGCGGGGTGCATCGACGCGGGCGAACGATGTCGGGGGTTCAAATGTGGTTATTTCAAGCATGCTTGGCTCCTGACGGGAGTGGCCACAATGAGAGTTGGCTCACGTAAAACGAATACCATTCGTTTTATTATGGAGGCAGCGGCGAATGGATGCAAGAGCTTGTTCCGGGAATTGATAGATTCGAAGGTAGGCATCCATCCCGGCAACCATCTGCCATCTATTCAAGGAGCACCATGGCTCGCCCGTTGACGCCACTGTTATCCGTGGAGAGAATCGCGAAGAGCGCTCTGGCACTGGTTGACCACAGCGGGGAGTTCACCATCCCCGGCCTCGCCGCAAAGTTGGGCGTCCGGCCGTCCTCGCTGTACAACCACGTGTCCGGCCGGGCCGAGATCGTGGAACTCATGCGCGGATTGGCCTCCGACCACATTCACCTGCCGCACCACGGCTCCGACTGGTACGCCACAGTTACCGAGATCTGCCGGCAGTATCACAACAGCTATGCACGCCACCCACGGTTGATTCCGCTGCTGACCGCTTACCCGGTCTCCCACCCAGCCACCACCCGGATGTACAACCTGCTGGCGGAGGTGCTGACCGACGCCGGTTTTGATCCGGTGGAAGTGCTGAAGGCGATTACCACGCTGGACAGCTTCGTGCTCGGCTCGGCGCTCGACGTTGCCGCCCCTGAAGTGGTATGGACGCCGGGGGATCAGGCCGGACCCGCCTTGGCCGCCGCCCTGGCGACGCCGCCGCCGAGCACCCAGCAGCGCTCGGATGAAGCTTTCGACTATGGGCTGCGCATCGTGATGAATGGGCTGGCCCAGCAGCTGGACGCGATTCAGAGGCGGACCGCCCACCACTAACGTCGCCGTCAAAATATTTCGTCTGTCGAGAAAAAAGTTTCAAAGAAAGTATGGTGCCAGTCACAATTTGCTGTTAGTGTCGTCTTCAGCCACAGGCGGGCATACCTTCAGCGGAATGCTATCTACCGGGTAACTGAACCTTCATACTCACTGAAGCTGCCGGGCCGCTCCTGACTCGCCGTTACACCGCGTACCATCTGCGCGGCCGGGCTGCTTCTGACGCAAGGAAGTCGCCATGAAATCTGCAGCTGAGCTCGAAACCTATCTGGTCCAGGCCATTGACCTGGCCACCCGGAACGTCCACAACAACGGCGGCCCGTTCGGCGCCGTCGTCGTCACCGCCGAAGGCCGGGCGTTCGAAGGACTCAACCGGGTCACGGCCACCAATGACCCCACCGCACACGCGGAAGTCACCGCTATCCGGGCGGCTTGTGCCGGATCCGGAACCTTTGATCTGACCGGAGCCACCCTTTACACCAGCTGCGAGCCATGCCCCATGTGCCTGGCTTCGGCGCTTTGGGCGCGCATTGACCAGGTCATCTTCGCGGCCGACCGGCACGATGCGGCGCGGGCCGGCTTCGATGACGCCGTCTTCTACGACTATTTCGAAACGCCGGTGGAACTGCGGTCGATGCCGGTGCGCCGGTTGACCCCGGAGGAAACGAGCCCACTGGCGCCGTTCAAAGCATGGCTGGCCAGCGACACCCGGATCGATTACTAGGCGCCGGCGATCTCCATGACACTTCTGACGAAAACAAGCGAAGAGCAGAACCCCGCCTCAGCCACAGGCAAGGGCCGCGTGCGGGCGTTTCCCCGGCTGGACCGCTTCTTCCAGGTCGCCGAGCGCGGCTCAACCATTGCCAGGGAAATGCGCGGCGGGCTGGTCACCTTCTTCACGATGGCCTACATCGTCATCCTCAACCCGTTGATTTTGGGCGGCCTCAATGCGTCGACCGCGCCGGTGGATGTGGCCGGCGGCTGGTTGCCGGCGGCGCAGGTCGGCGCCGTCACTGGTCTGACGGCCGGGGTCATGACGATCCTGTTCGGCATCGTGGCGAACCTGCCGTTCGGACTGGCGGCAGGCCTGGGCATCAATTCCTTCCTTGCTGTCTCCGTCATCGGCGAGGTGACCTGGCCGGAAGCCATGGGACTGGTGGTGATTAACGGCGTCCTGATCGTGCTGTTCGGCATCACCGGCGCGCGGACGGCCATTTTCCGGGCGGTGCCGCGCGAACTTAAAGCCGCCATCACCGTGGGCATCGGTCTGTTCATCGCCTTCATTGGATTTGTCGATTCCGGCTTTGTCCGGCCGACTAAGGGCGGGCCGCCCGTTCAGTTGGGCGACGGCGGCTCCATCACCTCGGTGCCGACCCTGGTCTTCGTCGGCGCCCTGCTGCTGATCGGGATCCTGCTGGCGCGCAAGGTTCAGGGCGGTCTGCTGATCGGCATCATCGTGAGCACCATCGCCGCCGTCGTCATCGAGTCGGTCTTCCGGATCGGTTCGTCCGGACCGTCCAACGCGGGCGGCTGGCATCTGAACAAGCCGGAGCTCTCCGGAACGCTCGTATCCGTGCCGGACTTCGGGCTGCTGGGACACTTCGATCTCTTCGGAGCCTTCGGCCGGCTGGGGGCGCTCGCGGCCACCATGCTCGTCTTCACCCTGGTTTTCACGAACTTCTTCGATGCGATGGGAACGATGACGGGACTGGCCAAGAGTGCGGGACTGGCGGACAAGCGCGGGACTTTCCCCCGGCTGAAGTCCGCGTTCATCGTCGAGGGGATCGGCGCCGTCGCCGGCGGAATGACCAGCGGATCATCGAACACGGTCTATGTGGATTCCGCCGCCGGGATTGGCGAGGGCGCCCGCACGGGACTGGCCTCGGTGGTCACGGGCCTGTTGTTCCTGGGCTCTATGTTCCTGACGCCGCTCACCGCGGTGGTGCCCATAGAGGTTGCCGCAGCGGCGCTGGTGGCGGTTGGTGCCATGATGGTGGCCCAGATCCGGGAGATTAACTTCAAGAAGTTCTCGGTGGCCCTGCCGGTCTTTCTGACGATTGTCACCATGCCGCTGACCTACTCGATTGCTAACGGAATCGGCGTGGGGTTCATCAGCTGGGTGGTGGTCCGGGGTGCTTCGGGCAAGGGGAAAAAGATCCATCCGCTGATGTGGGTGGTTGCGGCCGGTTTCCTGGTCTATTTTGCCCGTGGGCCGATCGCTGCCTGGATGGGCGGCTAGGACGTAGGCGCTGCGCGGTTCGGGGGGTCCCTCCCGGAGCCGCGCCGCGTGCCTGCCCCTACCCGACCAGATGCGCGACCCACAGGCGATGTCCAGGCCCGCGGCCCACACGCCAAACCGGGATTCAAGGCCGCACCACCCGCGGAGGAGGAATAATACAGTCATGTTGGATCTTCTGGATTCGCTGCTGGCACTGCTGGCAGAGTCCGGCGACGGCCGCCCGTACGCCGTCGCCACCATCGTGGGAGCAACGGGTTCGGTGCCGCGGGCGCTCGGGACGTCCATGCTGGTGAGCCCGGACGGTGCGCTGACGGGCAGTCTCTCGAGCGGCTGCATCGAAGGCGCCGTCGTCGAGGCCGCCTTCGAAGCGATTGCCAGCGGTGAGTCGAGCCGGCGGCATTTCGGTTACCCCGACTCCGACGCGCTCGCTGTCGGGCTGACCTGCGGAGGCAGTCTCGAGGTGCTGGTTCAGCCGGTCTCCGCGGGAGAACGGACTCCCGCGGGGCCGATGTTGACGGCCGGCGCGTTGGCGGCGTTAGCCGGGCGCAGCCCGATGGCGGCGGCCGCGCTGATCCGGCGCATCGACGCAGGCGGTGGCGGCGTCGTCGTCGTTTCCGAACCGCAGAACGTGCAGCCGGAGTCCATCATCACCGGGTTGACCGCCATGCTGGGAGAGGGGGTTGCGGTGCAAACGGCCGCCGCGCAACTGATACCGCTGCTGCGCGCGGGTTGGAACGGGCAGCTCCGGTTGACCACCGACTCGGCCGATTGTTGCGGCGAGCCGCCCACATTGTTCGTTGAATCCCGGCTCAGTGCGCCGCGGTTCCTTGTGTTTGGAGCCAATGATTTCGGTGCCGCGCTGTTGCCGGCCGCGCAGCTGCTCGGTTACCACGTGACGCTCTGCGACGCACGCCCGGCCTTCTCCGGGCAGCCCCGCTTCGACCGCGCGGACGAGGTGGTCACCAGCTGGCCGGACCGCTACCTGCGGACGGAGGCCGCGGCGGGCCGGGTGGATGGACGCAGCGTGATCTGCGTGCTCACCCACGACCCTAAATTCGATATCCCGCTGCTCACGGCGGCGCTGGACCTTGACGTTGCCTATCTGGGGGCCATGGGATCGCGGCGCAGCCATGCTCAGCGGACCGAGGCGCTGCTCGACGCCGGAGTTCCGCCGGCGAGGCTGGACCGCCTGCATTCACCCATCGGCCTGGACCTGGGCGCGGTGACACCGGCCGAGGTGGCCGTTTCCATCACCGCGGAGATTCTGGCCACCCGCGCCGGAAAGCGCAGTGCCAGCCCGTTGCGCCATGGTGCCGGTCCCATCCATGGCGCTGGTCGGGTCGATGATGGGCCGTTGCCCGCTGCTTTCGTGCATGCCACCGCGCACCACTGATTTTTCGCAACATTAGGAGCTTGGCATGGATATGAACACCATCGAATCCACCATCCACACCACGGACCCGGGGCGCTGGCGGCCGGGCGACGCGTGGCTGGCCGGCGGGACAGTGCTGTTTTCCTACGGGAGCAGCGTGCTGCGCCGGTTGCTGGACATCAGCGCCGCAGGCTGGACGTCCGTCACCGTTACGGCAGACGGCCTTGAGCTGGCCGCTACCTGCACCATCGCCGAGCTGTATGCCCTACCGGAATCGGCGGAAACGGCGGAAGTGGCAGGGCAGCCAAATTTGCCGGCGACGTGGCCCGGGCTTGACTTGGTGCGCCCGTGCTGCGACGCCTTTGTGGCCTCCTTCAAAATCTGGAACATGTCCACGGTGGGCGGGAATCTGTGCACCGCGCTGCCGGCCGGACCCATGACGTCGCTGACCGCAGCCTTGGACGGGACTGCCAGAATCTGGACGGTCGACGGCGGCACGCGCGTCGTGGCGGTCGAAGAGCTGGTGGTCGGAGACGGCGTGACGTCGCTGGCGCCCGGCGAACTGCTGCGCAGCATTACCCTGCCGGCCGCCGCCCTGCGCGCGCAGACAGCCTTCCGCCGGCTGTCGCTGTCCAACCTGGGGCGGTCGGGCGTGCTGCTGATCGGCCGGCGCGACGACGACGGCGGCTTCGTGCTGACGGTCACGGCCGCGACAAAGCGCCCGGTCAAGCTGCGCTTTGCGCCGTCGTCGACCGGCCTGACCGACGGCGGCGGAATGCGCGACGGCGGTGGCGTGCCTACCGCTGACGGGCTGCGGGCTGCGCTGGACGCGGCGATTCCGCAGTCGCTCTATCACGATGACATCCACGGTCTGCCCGCGTGGCGCCGCGATATGACCTATCGGCTGGCGGAGGAAATCCGCGCCGAGCTTCTCCCTCCCGGAAACAACCTTGACGGAATCACCGCAATCACCTCCGACGGAGACAGACCTGCCGGAAACGGCCCTGCCGGAACCCGCCAGGAAGGTGCGTAGGACATGGCGATGGACATCAACGGCTCGTCCACGGACGCCCAGCCCCGTCCCGGCCAGTGCCTGCGCACCTTTTTGCGTGAGCAGGGCAACCTGGGGGTCAAGAAGGGCTGTGACGGCGGCGACTGCGGAGCCTGCACGGTCCACGTGGACGGGAAACCGGTGCACAGCTGCATCTACCCGGCGGTCCGCGCCGATGGCCGGCAGGTCACCACCGTGGAGGGTCTGGCCACGCCGGAGGGCCTGCACCCGATGCAGGAGAATTTCCTGGCCGCCCAGGGTTTCCAGTGCGGGTTCTGCACCGCCGGAATGCTGATGACAGCGGCCACCTTTGATGAGGAACAGAAGCGGAACCTGCCCCGGAACCTCAAGGGTAACCTCTGCCGCTGCACCGGCTACCGCGCCATCGAGGATGCGGTCCGCGGGGTCTGTCATGTCGGCGGGGACCGCCAGCAGGCCGGCGACAACGTGGCCGCCCCCGCCGGTCTGGGCGTGGTGACCGGGGCAGCGCGGTACACGCTGGATGTTCCGGCGGGGGAGCTCCCGGACCTACTGCATCTGAAGGTGCTGCGCTCGCCGCACGCGCACGCCCGCATTCTTTCCATTGATGCCGCGGACGCGCTGGGGGTGCCCGGTGTTCAGGCGGTTTTCACCCACGAGGACGCCCCCGCCCAGTGCTTCTCCACCGCCCAGCACGAGGGCTATCTGGATGATCCGGATGATACCCGGGTGCTCGACGACGTGGTCCGCTTCATCGGCCAGCGCGTCGCCGCGGTGGTGGCGGACAGCGTCGGCGCGGCCGAAGAGGGAGTGCGCAGGCTCCGCGTTGACTACCAGGTGCTGCCGGCGGTGTTCGATCCGGTGGCGGCCATGAGGCCGGGGGCGCCGGTGATCCACGGGGAAAAGGATCCGCTGGAGTCCCGCATTTCGCGCCCCGAACACAACGTGGTGGCGGAACTGCACAGCGAGCTGGGGGATGTGGAGGCCGGGCTTGCTGGTGCAGACTTTGTCCACGAAAACACCTACCGGACCCAGCGCGTGCAGCACGCTGCCCTGGAAACGCACGCCGCCATTGCCTATTTCGACGCCGCCGACCGCCTGGTGCTGCGCACCTCAACGCAGGTGCCCTTCCTGACCCGGCGGGCACTCTGCCGCGTCTTCGGCCTGCCGCCGGAAGAGGTCCGGGTGATCTGCGAACGGGTGGGCGGCGGATTCGGCGGTAAACAGGAAATGCTCACCGAGGACATCGTGGCGCTCGCTGCGCTGAAGCTGAAACGCCCGGTGCAGCTGGAATTCACGCGCGAAGAACAATTCACCGCGGCCACCACCCGGCACCCCTTCCGGATCCATGTCCGGGCCGGCGCGCGCCGCGACGGAACGCTGACCGCGCTGTCCTTCGACGTTGTCACCAACACAGGTGCCTACGGCAACCACGCCCCCGGCGTAATGTTCCACGGCTGCGGTGAATCCATTGCCATTTACCGCTGCGCCAACAAGAAGGTGGACGCCCACGCCGTCTACACGAACACGGTTCCGGCCGGTGCCTTCCGCGGTTATGGTCTGAGCCAGATGATCTTCGCCGTCGAATCCGCAATGGATGAGCTAGCGGCGGGCATCGGGATGGACCCGATGGAGTTCCGCCGGCGCAACATCATCGCCAAGGGGGACGTGATGTTGTCCACCCAGCCGGAGCCGGAGGAGGATGTGATCCTGCTGCCGGGCAGCTACGGGCTGGACCAGTGCATTGCACTGACCGCGGACGCGTTGGCGCGCGGCCGCGAACGGGAGCGGGCGGCCGGCGTTGATGATCCCGGGCCGGGGTGGCTGGTCGGCGAAGGGTCCGCGGTGTCCATGATCGACACGGTGCCGCCGCGCGGCCATTTTGCCGAGGCCACGGTGGCGCTGCTGCCGGACGGTTGTTACCAGGCAAGCGTGGGCACAGCGGAGTTCGGTAACGGCACGACGACGGTGCACGCCCAGTTGGTGGCCACCGCGCTGGGGACCACGGCGGACCGGGTCCTGGTCCGGCAGTCCGATACCGACGTCGTCGGCCATGACAGCGGGGCATTCGGTTCCACCGGCACCGTGGTGGCGGGCAAGGCATCGCTGGCTGCGGCGGAGGAACTCGCCTGCATACTGCTGAAGTCCGCCGCCGTTATCAGCGGCGCGGACGTGTCGGACTGCCGGCTGGACTCCGGCTCGGTCGGTTGCGCCGGCGTCCGCATCCCGCTGGAGGAGCTGTACCGGCACGCCGAGGCCGCCGGAACGCCGCTGCTGGCGCAGGGACGTTGGGGTGGCAGCCCGCGGTCCGTGGCCTTCAATGTGCACGGTTTCCGGGTGGCGGTGAATTCAGGCACGGGCGAGCTGCGGATCATGCAAAGCGTCCAGGCGGCCGACGCCGGTGTGGTGGTGAATCCGATGCAGTGCCGCGGCCAGGTGGAGGGCGGCATTGCGCAGGCTATGGGTGCGGCGCTCTACGAGGACGTGGTGGTTGGCGCGGAAGGGGCGGTGGAGACGAAAATTTTTCGGCAGTATCACCTGCCCACGTTCGCGGATGTGCCGCGCAGCGAGGTCTATTTTGCCAAAACCTCGGACGAGTTGGGTCCGCTCGGAGCGAAGTCCATGAGTGAGAGCCCGTTCAACCCGGTGGCGCCAGCGCTGGCCAACGCGATCCGGAACGCCACCGGGGTCAGGTTCACCGAGCTGCCGCTGGCGCGGGACAGGATCTATCTGGGCCTGCGGGACGCTGGCTTGGCGGACGTCGGCTCAGCCCAGCAGATGCAGGCCCGCGACGGTGTCAACGTCGGCACCGTCGGACTGGTCCGAGCAGTCGATCAGATCCACTAGCCCTGGGTTGGTCCGCAGGAAAGTACGGGCGCCAGAGTCTCCGGACGCTACAGCAGCCGCCTGCCGGGCCAGAGATGAATCGAAAAGGACCGGATGCCCGCGCTGCAGGACCGCTGCGCTGCAGGAGGACGCACTGTCCGGGGATGCGCCGTGAGAGGACGGGCTGTCGCTGGAAGCACTGTTGGCGGGCGCGCTTTCGGGGGAGGGGATGTACCCGGCGGCGGTCACCCTTCCGCCCCGGTGCGCCTCCAGCAGTCGGGTCACCGTCGCAGCGGTGAGTGCGGGCTGATCCACGAGCGCCACCAGCACGTGGTTCCCGGGATGGGCAGCGCCGATGCCCAGCCGGAACGAGGTGCTCATGCCCTCCGCCCAGCGCGGGTTCTCGAGGATCCGGTAGGACCGCAGATCGGTGCGGGACCGGACCAGCTGAGCATCCGCGCCCAGTACGACGACGACGTCCCGGCAGCCGCCCGCGCGGAGCACGCCGGCCAGATGCTCAACCAGCGTTGTTCCCCGGAACGCAAGGAGGGCCTTCGGGCCCCGGCCCAACCGGCGGCCGGCACCCGCGGCCAGCAGGACCGCCGTCGTCGTCCCGGTCATGTCCCTGCTGACCTGCGCATCTGAAGCTTGCGCTGTTCCGGAGTCCGCTGTCCCCGCCCATGCCATAGCGCTAATCTATCCCCACCCGGGACTCAGGCAGAATAGTCCGCCCGCTGGAAGGCCAGCTCGGCTAGGACAGCCGCGGCTTTCGGCAAGAGAGAGTCATCGAAGGCAGCGCGGGGAGAATGGTTCATAGCTGCCTTCAGGGGTTCCTCCTCGAGAGTTGCGCCGAGCAGCACATAGGCGCCGGGAACTTCGTGCAGTACGTGGGAGAAATCCTCCGAACCCGTCATCGGCACATCCAATTCGCGGAAGCTGCCGGTTCCGAAGGTTTTGGTGATGATGTCCGTCAGGTATTGGTGTTCCTGCGGCGCGTTGACGGTGACGGGGTAGTCCGGTGTCTGCACGAGCTCCACCGTCATGCCGTGGGCATCCGCAATGCCGCGGCACAGGCGCTGGACACCGGCGACGATCTTGTCCCGGTTCTCCGACGAGAAGACCCGCAGCGTCAGATCAAAACTTGCCGTGTCGGGAATGATATTCCCCAGAGTACCTGCCGCGATCCGCCCGACGGTGGCCACCACCGGGTCGAATACGTCGAAACCGCGCGTCACCAGGGTCTGCATGGCGAGCACCATTTCGCAGGCTACGGGCACCGGATCCTTGGCCAGATGTGGCTGCGACCCGTGTCCGCCCTCGCCTCTGACGGTGACATAAAATTCTTCACAGCCAGCCATGAGCGTGCCCGGACGGGAGTAGAAAACTCCATTGTCGAACTTGCCGGAAAAGACATGGAGCCCGAACGCGGCCTCGACCCGCCGGCCCGCTGCGTCCAGGACGCCGTCTTCAACCATGAAGCGTGCGCCGTTGTAATCTTCTTCACCCGGCTGGAACATGAAAACCACGTCGCCGCAGAGATCCTCCCGTCGCTGGTGCAGCACACGGACGGCGCCGTAGAGGGCGGCCACATGCATATCGTGCCCGCAGGCGTGCATGGATCCGGGAATTTCGGAGCTGAAATCCAGGCCGGTCTCCTCGCTGACCGGAAGCGCGTCCATGTCCCCCCGCAGTAAAACCACTGGGCCGGCGGTGCCGTCTTCCCTGAGCCGCCCGCCGCGCAGCACGGCAGTGACGGCACTTTGCCGGTGGCCCAGGGTAATCTCCAAGCCGTCAAGGTCCTCCAGCCGGTCAAGCAGCAGCCGCTGTGTCAGCGGCAGGTCGAGGCCAATTTCCGGGATGCGGTGCAGGGCCCGGCGGAAATCGATGATCTCATCTCGGATGGCGTCCGCGTCATGCTGAAGTGAAGGCACTGTGACCATTTTCTATCGGGCGGGGATTGAGCGGTTTGAATACACAGTATTCGGTGTCTGCCCTCAAATCAACAAATTATACGATGAGGAATTCTACCGGCCCGGGACTTGGCGGCGCTGGCTCGGTGGTCCTACTCGGTTGCGGCAAAGAAGCCCGTCAGGAACGGCGGCCGGACGAGCCGGATGAGCCGGGTCTAGCTTCCGCCAGCCTCGGGCTCGAAGGTCTTCTGTGCTTCCTGCGGCTGTGACTGCGATTCCGCCCGGTTAGGGTCGCTGACATCATGGCACCGGCTCAGCACCTCGACGGCGGCCACCGCATCATTGTCCCTTAGCGCCTGCAGTATGCCGCGGTGGTCATGCACGACTTTTGCTAGATAGGTTGCGCCCTGGCGGTAGGTGAGGGTGATCCGTTTTTGGACGGGGTGGTTCCAAATGGAGGTGAGCACATTGACTAGGAAATCATTGCCGGAGGGCTCCATCAGGGCTATATGGAAGGCCCGGCCGAGGCGGAAGATTTCCAGGCTGTCCGCCGGATCAATGATCGCGGTTTCCTCAACGAGGCTGTTCATGCGGATCAGTTGCTGCGGGGTGTAGACACCGCAGGTGCGCCGGACGGCCAGCGTTTCGAGGGCATAGCGGACTTCGAAGACATTGGCGATCTCACGGTCGTCGAGCTGATTGACAATGTACCCTCTGCCCGGCACCAGGGTGGTCAGGTTTTCCAACGTTAGCTGTGTCAATGCGTCCCGGACAGGAGTGCGGGAGACGCTGTACTGGGCCGCGACCTGTTCCTGGATCAGGGCCGTGCCGGCGGGGAGCACCCCACTTACGATGTCGCCGCTGATGTGTTCGTAGACCCGCACCGCCAAGGGTCTTACGTCTCTAGGTTGCGCGGCCAAGGCCTTCCTCCGCTTTCTGTTCGTTCAACTCTGGCATCTTGGCGTGGCTTCAGGTTTTCTTCGCCACCGACCTGGATAACTCTCCCCATCGCCTCGGAGCGACGAATTAAGGTAAGCGTAACAAAAAACCCTTGACCCCCGACTGTGACTTCGAATACATTGTATACATCGTCAGTCAGGAGACTTGAAATGTATGTATTAAATACTTGGTACGTGGCTGCGTGGTCCAACGAAGTGACCCGCAAACCGGTACGTCGCGTCATTTGCGAGCAGCCGATCGTGCTCTTCCGCACGCAGGACAATGCAGCAGTCGCGTTGGCCGACCGCTGTGCCCACCGGGCGTTCCCGCTCTCGGCCGGGCGAACCATCGGAGATTCGGTGGAGTGCGGATACCACGGTTTCACCTACGGTGCCGACGGAGTGTGCACCAAGGTGCCGGGACAGACCACGGTTCCGGAGCGTGCACGAGTGCGGAAATACCCCGTCGTTGAAAAAGACGGGTGGATCTGGGTCTGGACGGGAGACGCGGAATTGGCCGATCCGGCCGATGTGCCGGACACGCATTGGATGGTCGACCCCGAGTGGGCTACCGTCACGCACTCCTACCATTTCAAGTGCCGTGCCTCCCTGATCCACGATAACCTGCTGGATCTGACCCACGAATCCTTCCTGCACAAAACAACTGTGGGCGATGACTACATTTACGAGCACGGCATAACGGTTGAGGTGGAAGGCAACGTGGTCAGTGTGGACCGGCTGATGCCGTCCGTCGCTGCGCCGCCGCTGTACGCCGAGACGATGGACGCCCGGGGGCTGTTCGACCGCTTCCACTGCACCGAGTTCTTCGTGCCCAATATGCATGTACTGCACTCCGGTATCACCGGTGTGGGCCGCCCGCGCGACGAGGGGTACCTGATCAAGGTACTCAACGGTATAACCCCCATTGACGAACACAATGCCTGGTACTACTACGCATTCAGCCGCAACTTCGCCGTAGACAATGAACAGGCCACCGAGGAACTGCGCGTCGGGCTGGGCACGGTATTGGACGAAGATGCCGAGGCGCTTGAGGCGCAGGAGATCGGTATGCAGACGCGCCCCGACGGCGAACATGACGTCCTCATCGCCCAGGACGGCGGCGTGGCCAAGGCCCGGCGCATCTTCAATGCTCTTCTCAAGAAAGAGCATCAGGCCCGGCCACAGGTCCAGGAGGCGGCACGACTGGAGCCTGCTGCCGCCAGGAACGGGTAGGTCCGGTATGTGGATGCTGATCAGGGCCAACGCCCTGGGCGCGGAAACCTCCGCCGAGTCGGGTGCGAGGATCCTTGCGGCCTGTCCTGACTCGGCCGAACGTGGCGACCCGTGGCGCTGGACGATAGAGCTGAACGAGTCGGCGGTGGAACCGGCTGTGAGGCTGGAGGCGGATGAAAGCCACATTGCCGCGGTCAGTGCACGCTACGAGGGCGGGTACACCGGCCTATTTCAGCGCGGTGCCGGGGAGCAGCTCATCGTGGCGGCATTGACGGGCGAAGCACTCGTGGCCGCGGAGAACGGGCCGTGGGAACGGTGGCTGCGCCGCGGTGATGTCTTCATCGTCGAAGGCGAAGATCCGGAGACCCTCCGGCTGTCGCTGCCCGTCGGAGATTCCGCTGTGCAGGTCATTACGCTCGCACCAACGAAGGCCAAGGTACTCCGGTGGGTACCCTGACGGGTTCCCTCAAAACCGCGCAGTGCCGCACACGTCAAAACTGCGCGGTGCTGCACTAAATTTCGTCGATTACGTCCAGAGACACTGTTGCCGGACCATTCAGGTCGGCCCATGACAAAAGGTATCCAAATGCATCCTTCCCGCAAATCCATCCTCGTGACCGGTTGCCTCCTCCTGGCGCTGTCCATGAGCGCCTGTACCACCGTTTCGGAGGCCGCACCGAAGAACTCCGGAGTGGACACATCGGCCGCAGCGCCGTCCATCACCGAGATCAAAGTCAATCAGAAGGCCCGGGATCTGCTGCCCGAGAGCATCCGTTCGGCCGGGGTCCTGCGAGTCGCGTCCGACCCCACCTACGCCCCGTTTGAGTACTTCGATACGGACAATAAGACCATCATCGGCTGGGATGTCGACTTTTCCGACGCCGTCGCCGCAGCTCTGGGGCTGAAGGCGGAACATGTGGCCGGAACCTTCGACACCATCCTGCCCGGACTGGCATCGGGCAAATACGACATGGCCCTTTCGGCCTACTCGATCACGCCCGAGCGCGAGAAAATTGTTGACTTTGTCCAGTACATCAACGGTGGTTCCGGTGTTGCCGTCATGGCCGGAAACCCACAGAACATCACGATGGATCCGACGTCGATGTGCGGCAAGAAGATTGCCGGGCAGAAGGGGTCCATCCAGTCCATGGAACTGATTCCGTCCTTCTCCAAGGAATGCACCGCAAGCGGAAAGGCGGCTATCGAGGTGCAGAACTTCCCCGCGCAAACCGAGGCCAATCTCGCCCTGACGTCCGGGCGCGTCGATGGAGTGGTGGCGGACAGCACCTCATTGGCCTACCAGAGCAAACTGGCCGGCAATAAGTTCGAGTTGGCCAAGGGCAAGGACTACGACCCGGCCCCCGTGGGGCTGGCGCTGGCCAAGGATTCCGGGCTGAAGGACGCCGTCACGGAAGCCACCCGGGATGTCCTCGACAGCACCTTCTACCGCGGCATCAGCAGCAAATGGGGCCTTCCGGACAGCGTTCTGGTGACCTCCGACGTACTGGATAAGAAGTAAGCGATGAAGGAAGATTCAGCGACCCTGACGGCTCCGGCGGCAACGGCGGAGCCGTCAGGCGACGCCTACACCGTCGTCAAGGCCCGGCATCCCGGCCGCTGGGTGTCCGCCGTCGTCATCCTGGCCGTGGCGGGACTGTTCCTGCGCTCTGTCCTGACGAATCCCCACTTCGGCTGGGACGTCGTCGTGCTCTACCTCAGCGAGGTGTCCATCGGCAGGGGGATCCTAATTACGCTTGAACTGACGGCCATCAGCATGGTGATCGGCACCGTGCTCGGCGTCATCTTCGCCGTGATGCGGCTGTCAACCAACCCGGTGGTGCGCACGGCGGCATTTGGCTACGTGAACTTTTTCCGGGGCACACCGGTCCTGGTGCAGCTGCTGTTCTGGTTCAACCTGGCGGCGCTATACCCGGTCATCACCCTGGGCATCCCCGGCATCCATCTGGACGCCAATCAACTGATCACACCAATGACCGCGGCCATTCTGGGACTGGGCCTGAATCAGGGCGCGTATATGTCCGAGATTGTCCGCGCCGGCATTCTATCCGTGGACAACGGGCAGATCGAGGCGGCCGAGGCACTCGGGATTACCCGGATGCAGACCATGCGCCGGATAGTGCTGCCGCAGGCCATGCGCGTCATCATCCCGCCCACCGGCAATGAAACCATCGGGATGCTCAAAGCCACCTCATTGGTCAGCGTCATCTCGGTGCCCGAGCTGCTGTACTCGGCCCAGGTCATCTACGCGCGTACCTTCGAAACGATACCCATGCTGATAGTTGCCAGCCTGTGGTACCTGCTCATTACGTCCGTATTGACCGTCGGCCAGTACTACCTGGAACGCCGTTACGCCCGCGGCAACCAGCGGGCCCTGCCGCCCACACCCCTGCAGCAGCTAAAGAAGTTCTTCCGCACCCACGATGCGCTCTCCCTGAAAGGCGGACGGCCATGACGGCACAAACAACACTGGAGCCGATGATCAAGGCGGATGCGATCTGCAAAAGCTACGGGTCCCTCGAGGTCCTCAAAGGAATCGACCTGCAGGTGGCCTCCGGTGAAGTGATCTGCCTGATTGGTCCCTCCGGTTCCGGGAAGAGTACTTTCCTGCGCTGCATCAACCACTTGGAAACAGTCGACGGCGGGCGGATGTGGGTCGACGGCAGGATCGTCGGCTATGACCTCAAAGGCACGAAGCTCCACGAACAGAGCCACAAGGACATCTGCCGCCAACGCACCGACATCGGCATGGTCTTCCAACAGTTCAACCTGTTCCCGCATATGACCGTCGTGGAAAATCTGATCGAGGCTCCACGGTTGGTGCGCAAGGAAAAGAAGTCGGTGGCGGCCGAACGCGCATTGCGGCTGCTGGAAAAAGTGGGGCTGGGCGACAAAGCCGGCGCCTACCCGCGGCAGCTCTCCGGTGGTCAGCAACAGCGCGTGGCCATCGCCCGGGCATTGTGCATGGAGCCTAAGCTCATGCTTTTCGACGAGCCGACCTCCGCCTTGGACCCTGAGCTGGTGGGCGAGGTGCTCAAGGTGATGAAGGACCTCGCACAGTCCGGCATGACCATGGTCGTCGTCACCCACGAGATGAATTTCGCCCGGGATGTGGCGGACCGGGTGATCTTCATGGACGGCGGACACGTAGTTGAAGAGGGACCGGCCCGCGACGTCATCACCAATCCCCATAATGAGCGCACCAAGTCTTTCTTGGCATCAGTGCTCTCCGAGTAGCGGGCAGCCGATGGCCACCGGCCCCGACGACCGAAAGTAAAGCAATGAAAACAGCAGAGTTCTTCGACGTTAACGTCAGCAGCATCAGCCGGGAGTCGGACTGCGTGGTCTCCTTGACGCTCCAGTGCCCCTTAGGCGGGGAGCTGCCGCAGTGGGAGCCCGGGGCGCACGTGGATCTAATGCTGCCCAACGGGGTGATGCGCCAGTACTCCCTGTGTTCGGAAACCGGCCAGGCGGACTGGCGTGTCGCCGTGCTGCGCGAACCGGCCGGACGCGGTGGCTCTGCCTTTGTCCATGATGAGCTGCGGCCCGGCACCAAGGTCCAAGTCCGTCCACCGCGGAACAACTTCGCGCTGGTGCCGGCCCCCGAATACCTGTTCATCGCCGGCGGCATCGGCATCACCCCGATCCTGCCGATGATCCGCAGGGCCGCGGAGACCGGTGTGCCCTGGCGCCTGGTGTATCTGGGCCGCAGCCGGAACAGCATGGCATTCCTTAACGAGCTGGAGGCCTACGGCGGCAGCGTCCACATCCATGCCGACGATGAAAGCGGGCTTTTCCCGCTGGCGGAGCTGCTTCACCAGCCCGGCGCCGGATTCCATCTCTACACCTGTGGACCGGGGCCGCTGCTTAAGATCATCCAGTCCATGACCGGGGCCTGGGCGGACGCCTCCCGGTTTCACTTTGAGCGGTTTGTCCCGGACCCGGCGGACGCCGGTGCTGCTGCGGCGGTGGTGGACGGAGACCACGATTTCACCGTGGAGCTGTCCGATGGCTCCGAAGTCGAAGTGCCGGCCGGAACCACCGTCCTGAAGGCACTGGAAGGCGCCGGCCTGCCGGTGCTCAGCTCCTGCCAAGAGGGCATTTGCGGTACCTGCGAGACAGCGGTGGTCAGCGGCGAGATCGATCACCGGGACAGCCTGCTTTCGGAGGACGAGCGACTGGCCGGGGATACCATGATGATCTGCGTCTCGCGCTGCAAGGGTAAACGGCTCGTTTTGGACCTTTAGCAAGGCTTCGGATCTGTTCACGGAGCCGGTGTGCACGTGGACCCTTTCGTCCTGCCGGGTCAGATCCGCACAGAAAAGCCGGTCCGTCACGGGCCGGCTTTTCTGTGCACTCCCGGTGGCAGGTCCTGCCGCCGGGACGACGGCGAAACCCCGTCTTTAGTGGGGCGCCGGCGCGGCGCTAGCTGTCGCCGCCCGCGCCGCCCGTGGTGCCGGCGTTGACGTTGTTCAGCTGGTACTTCTCCGCGGCCAGTACCGGCAGCGAGGAGTCGACCTCCCCGCGCTTGGCGAGCAGCTGCAGCGTCCGGACGACGACGGAGTGGGAGTCGATCTTGAAGAACCGGCGGGCGGCGGCGCGGGTGTCGGAGAAGCCGAAGCCGTCGGCCCCGAGCACCGCGTAGTCGCCGGGCACAAACTGCCGGATCTGATCCGGGACGGCCTTCATGTAGTCGCTGACCGCGATCACGGGTCCGCTGCTGCCCTGCAGTGCCGAGGTGACAAACGGCAGGCGCGGTTCCGCCGTCGGGTCCAGGAACTCCTGCTCCTCGGCCTCCAGCCCGTCGCGGCGCAGCTCGGTCCAGGACGTCACGGACCAGACATCGGCCGAAACTCCCCAATCGTCGGCGAGGATCCGTTGGGCTTCCAGCGCCCACGGCACGGACACGCCTGAGGCGAGCAGCTGGGCCCGCGGGCCTTCCGTCCGGGAGGGAGCCAGCAGATACATCCCCTTGAGCAGCGCGTTGACGTCCAAGCCCTCCGGCTCGGCTGGCTGCGTGATCGGCTCGTTGTAGACCGTGATGTAGTACATAACGTTCGGATCGGTGTGCTTGCCGCCGTACATGCGCTCCAATCCGGCACGCATAATATGGCCGATTTCGTATCCGTACGCGGGGTCATAGGTGACCACGGCAGGGTTGGTGGAGGCCAGCAGCGGGGAGTGTCCGTCCGCGTGCTGCAGTCCTTCACCCGTGAGGGTGGTGCGGCCCGCGGTGGCGCCGATGATGAAACCGCGGGTCATCTGGTCCCCGGCGGCCCAGAAGGCGTCGCCGGTGCGCTGGAACCCGAACATCGAGTAGAAGACGTAGACCGGGATCAGGGGTTCGCCATGCGTGGCGTAGGCGGTGCCCGCGGCCGTGAACGCAGCGACGGAACCGGCCTCGTTGATCCCAGCATGCACAATCTGACCGGACGTGGATTCCTTGTACGCCAGCACCAGGTCGCGGTCCACGGAGAGATAGTTCTGGCCGTTCGGGTTGTAGATCTTCGCCGTCGGGAAGAACGCGTCGATGCCGAAGGTCCGGGCCTCGTCGGGGATGATCGGCACAATCCGCTTGCCGAACTCCTTATCCCGGATCAGTTCCTTGAACAGCCGCACGAAGGCCATCGTGGTGGCGGCCTGCTGTTTGCCGGAGCCACGTTTGGCGATATCAAAGCTCTTCGAATCGCTCACCGGCAGCGCCTTATGCGCCGTCCGCCTTTCGGGAACGGAGCCGCCCAGTTCGGCGCGGCGTTCCATTAGGTATTTAATCTCCGGCGCCTCCATCCCCGGGTGGTAGTACGGGGGCCGGTACGGGTCCTTCTCCAGTACCTCGTCGGAGATGGGGATGCGGAGCAGATCGCGGAAGTCCTTGAGGTCCTTGAGCGTGAGTTTCTTCATCTGGTGCGTGGCGTTGCGGGCCTCGAAGTTGGTGCCCAGCCCGTAACCCTTGACCGTTTTCACCAGCACCACCGTGGGCTTGCCCTTGAACTCGGTGGCGGCCTTGTAGGCGGCGTAGACCTTGCGGTAGTCGTGACCACCGCGCTTGAGGTTCCAGATCTCGTCGTCGCTCAGATCGGCAACCATTTCCTTGGTCTGCGCGGTCTGGCCGAAGAAGTGCTCGCGGACAAATCCGCCGGACTCAGCCTTGTAGGTCTGGTAATCGCCGTCGACCGTGGTATTCATGACCTTCACCAGCGAACCGTCGTCGTCCTTTGCCAGCAGGTCATCCCACTCGCGGCCCCAGACAACCTTGATCACGTTCCAGCCGGCGCCGCGGAAGAAAGCCTCCAGCTCCTGCATGATCTTGCCGTTGCCGCGCACCGGCCCGTCCAGCCGCTGGAGGTTGCAATTGATCACGAAGTTGAGGTTGTCGAGCTTGTCGTTGGCCGCGAGTTGCAGCAGTCCGCGGCTTTCCGGCTCGTCCATTTCGCCGTCGCCCAGGAACGCCCAGACCTGTTGGTCGGAGGTGTCCTTGAGACCGCGGTTGTGCAGGTACCGGTTGGACTGCGCCTGGTAGATCGCGTTCATCGGGCCAATGCCCATGGAAACGGTGGGGAATTCCCAGAACTCCGGCATCAGGCGGGGGTGCGGGTAGGAGGAAAGCGCGTGCCCTTCCTTGGATTTTTCCTGCCGGAAGCCGTCCAGATCCTGCTCGGACAGCCGGCCTTCCATGAACGCGCGGGCGTACATGCCGGGGGAGGCGTGGCCCTGGAAGAAGATCTGGTCTCCGCCGCCGGGGTGGTCCTTGCCCCGGAAAAAGTGGTTAAAGCCGACCTCGTAGATGGTGGAGGCGCCGGCGTAGGTGGAAATATGCCCGCCCACGCCGATATCGGGCCGCTGCGCACGGTGCACCATCACGGCGGCATTCCAGCGCAGCCAACGGCGGTAGCGCCGTTCAATATCCTCATCCCCCGGGAACTCCGGCTCCTGGTCCGCGGGGATGGTATTGACGTAGTCCGTCGTGGTCACCATTGGCACGCCGACGCTCTGCGCACCGGCCCGCTGTAGCAGGCTGCGCATAATGAATTGGGCGCGTTCCGTGCCCTGTTCCTGGATCAGGGAGTCCAGGGACTCGATCCACTCGGCAGTTTCTTCCGGATCGCCGTCCGGCAGTCGGTGGGTTAGTCCGCTCAGGATGTGGGAGTTCTCTTCGCCTGCGGCCACGTCAGACCTTTCGTCGTTGAAAGCGTTTCTCCCGGAGATTCGACCGGTACGTCATATTTTCCGTATTATGAGAAACAAATATTGTAGAATGAGAATACAGGTGTCTGCGGGAGCGGTCAATACCCCTCGCCCGGTGGCATGTCGGTTAAATGTTGAAATGGAGATCCCGTGAGCAGCGGACTAAGCAGCGACTCGAGGAATGACGCGGGGAGTATGTCGGACGGCGACCCGGGCAGCGGGTGCGTCGGCGGGAAGAACGACGGCGGCAGGGTCGCCGTCGTGACCGGCGCCGGCTCGGGGATCGGCCGGGCCGTGGCACGACTGCTGCTGCGCTCCGGATATCGGCTGGTCCTGGCCGGTCGGAGGGAGCAGGAACTCCACGACACCGCCGACGGTCATGCCGCCGCACTGATACAGCAAACCGACGTGACCCTGCCGGACGAGGTCGAAGCACTCTTTGACCGCGGTGTGCGGGAATTCGGACGGGTGGATGTGCTGTTCAACAACGCGGGCATTTTTGGTCCAGCCGGGTCGGTGGACGAGATCTCCCTGCGGGACTGGGAAAGTACCGTGTCCGTGAACCTGACCGGATCCATGCTTTGCGCCGCGGCCGCAGTACGGGCCATGAAGGCGCAACAGCCGCAGGGCGGAAGGATCATCAACAACGGCTCGATCTCCGCGCATTCGCCGCGGCCCCGGTCTGCAGCCTATACGGTGACCAAACATGCCATGACGGGGCTGACCAAGTCCATCGAACTGGACGGGCGCGAATTCGGCATCACCTGCGGGCAGATCGACATCGGCAACACCGCGACGGACATCATGTCAACCCTCGGCGTTGGCACGGGTGCCCTGCAGGCGGACGGCCGGCGCCTGGTGGAGCCCACGTTCCCGGTGGCCGAAGCGGCCCGGGCGGTGCTGATGATGGTGGATATGCCGCCGTCGGTCAGCGTTGGATCCGTGCTGATCACGGCTGCTGGCATGCCGTTCATAGGCCGGGGCTGATCAGATGCAGTCAATGGAAACAGCCGGCAAAACGCTGCCGTCCGCTTCCCGACAGGGCTGCTGACGGCAGCGTTGTGCCGGCTGCGGATCCGGTGTACCCAACGCATCGACTGTGCAGCAGATGAGTGAAGGAGACCCCGTTCGGTCACCTGCTGCACAGTCGACGTGAATCTAGTGCCCGGATTCGACCCGGCGGATCGGCACCTCGGAGCCGGAAGCATCAATGAGTTTGCCGTCTTCCCAGTGGTCGCCGTGCTCCAGAGCTTCCACCACCTCCGCAGGCACCAAACGGTCCGCAGCGGCGGCGAAAACGGATGGGTTCTCCGAGTTGCCGGCTTTGAGGTGATTGAACAGCAGGTTCAGCAGGATCGCCATGATGGCTGCAGAACTGATGCCCGAGTGGAAGATGGTCGCGAACCAGTCGGGGAACTTGTTGTAGAACGTCGGGGCCGCGATAGGAATGATCCCCGCACCAATGGCAGTCGCCACGATGATCAGGTTCATGTTGTTTTTGTAGCTGACCGTGGAGAGCGTACGGATACCGCTGGCGGCAACCGTACCGAACAGGACGATGCCCGCCCCGCCCAGGACCGACGTCGGCACGGCGGCCACCACGCGTCCCATCACGGGCAACAGACCCAGGATCACCAGGATGACGCCGCCGGCGGCAACCACAAACCGGCTCTTGATGCCCGTGACGGCCACCAGACCCACATTCTGGGCAAAGGCGCTTTGCGTGAAAGAGCCGAAGATGGGGGCCACGGCACTGGCGGCCATATCCGCCCGCAGGCCGTTGCCGAGCCGTTTGGCATCAACCTTCGTGCCGACGATTTCGCCGACCGCCAGGATATCCGCTGAGGTCTCCACCATGATGACCAAAACAACGATGAACATGGAGATGATGGCGGCAATGTTGAACGTGGGCAAGCCCAGGTGGAACGGTACGGGGAACGCGGCGATCTCGCCGACGCCGACTTTGGAGAAGTTGGCCATCCCGAGGGGTACAGCCACCAGCGTGCCGATCACAATGGCCAGCAGGATCGAGAGGCGCGAAATGGTGCTGCTGCCAAGCTTGCTGAGCAGCAGGACGATGGCCAGGGTCAGGGCTGCCAGCCCAATATTTGCGACGCTGCCGTAGTCCGGGGCTTTGGCGTTGCCCCCCATGGCCCAATTGGCCGCGACGGGCATCAGGGACAGCCCGATGACGGTGATCACGGTCCCGGTCACCACGGGCGGGAAGAACTTTATGATCTTGGAAAAGATGGGGGTGATCAGGAACCCGATCACGGAGGAGACAATGACGGCGCCGAAGACGGATTGGATGCCGCCACCGCCCTTGACGATTGCCACCATGGTCGCAACGCCGGCAAACGATACGCCTTGGACCAGCGGCAGCTGGGAGCCGAAGAACGGCACACCCACAGTCTGCAGCAACGTGGCGAGGCCGCCCATGAAAAGGCAGGCGGCAATCAGCAGGCCGACATCCGCGGTGTTCATTCCGGCCGCTTGGCCGACGATCAGCGGAACGGCGATGATGCCGCCGTACATGGTCAGAACGTGCTGGAGGCCGTAGCCGAAGCTGGCCCCTATGGACATCCGCTCGTCTTCGGGCCTGTCGGTGCTCGCGGGCCGCGAGCGGCGTACTCTGGTTGATTTAGACATTTTGCTGTATCTCCGTCCCGGCAATGAAGTAGTGCCGTCATGAAAAATTTTGGTCATGTGTTGGGCATGAAAAGCTTTGGTCATGAAGCTGTCCGGTTGTTACTTCCTCCGGCGGATTGGCCGCGCAAAAGTGTCCGGTCAAGAGTGCCCGGGGACGGGCGGCTGCCCGTCCCCGGGGGCGTTCTAGCAGAAGCCGGCGATGCCTTCCCAAGCCCGGCCGGCGTCGGATGCGTCTTCACGCAGGACCGTTGCTTCGATCAGACCGTACGGACGGTCAGCGGCGAAGAAGACCTCGTTCGGATTGTCCAACCCGAAGGGGGACAGATCCACGAGGAAGTGGTGCTTGTTCGGCATGGAGAATTTGATCTCATCGATTTCCGGGTGGGCCTCGAGGACCTTCTTGCCCATTCCGTACAGGGTGTTCTGCAGGGCTGTGGAGTAGTTCTCCGTAAACCCTTCCAGCAGCAGGGCCTTGACGTCGTCGTAGGACTTGTTGAAGTCAACGTCGGTGGTGTTGTAACGCCACCGGGCTGCGACCTCGGTCGACAAGATCCGTTCACTTGTCTCAGGCAGGGTGGTGTATTTGTCCACCGGGAAGCCCTCGAAGCCGGACTGAGTGGTCTTTAGGACCGTCAGGCCCTTGAGGCCGCCCACGACCTGGACATCGTTGCCGTCCTTGACGACGACGGCGGTCCGGGTTTCCGTTCCGTTCTTGACGAACGCGTGGTTGTGCGGTGACCCATCGGCCACGATGCGGTCCCAGGAATAGGACTCTGCCGCCCACCGGCCGCCGTCCACCCACTCGAAGCCGGAGGTGAAGTGCTCGGCCAAGCGGAGCAGGAACTTCTCCGGCGAGCCGACGCCTTCACGGGCAAAGGCGTAGACGGTGTTCTTCTGCGTATCCGTCGGGACGACATGCGCGTTGTCGCCTTCCAGGTGGGCTGCCTCGAAGTCGCCGCGCAGCTCGGAGGTGACGTTGAGGTCCTCGATCTGGTGGCGGTCCGTGTCGCGGGTGACCTTGACCACGCGGACCTCGGCTTTGCCGAACTGGTTGGCGCCGAGAATGATGTTGTTGCTGCTCATGATTAGTTTCCTCTGTACGTTGAGTAGGCGAATGGACTGAGCAGCAGCGGCACGTGGTAGTGCGCCTCGCTCTGGGCGACGGTGAATGTCAGCACAACCTCCGGGAAGAAGGTGTCCGTGTTGATGCCGGCGAAGTAGGCCCCGGTGGCAAAGTGCAGCCGGTAATCTCCGGAGGCAAGCCGCTCGGGCCCAAGGTCTTTCACCCGCCCGTCGGCATCTGTTTTGCCCGTCGCAATCGTGGACCAAGCGTCACCGTCGCGGGCATAAAGCTCGACGGCGACACCTGCGGCCGGCGTGCCGGCTGCGGTATCCAGAATGTGGGTGGTCACATGGGAGACGCTCACGCGGTTACTCCTCCTTTGAGCCGCAACAGGGCGATTTCGCGCAGCTGCTGGGCAACGATGGGATTCTCGGTTTCGGGAGTGTTCTGCAGACGCTCGTTGAGGGCGGCCAGGATTTCGCGGGAACTCCGGCCTGCGGCGCGGATCAGGAAGACCCGGCCGAATTTTTCCTCATATGCCCGGTTTCCCGCCACGAGCTCTGCCGCCACCTGTGCATCGGTGGGGCCGAGAGCTGCCTGTTCGGAACGAGACAGGGCAGCCTCGGCATTGCTGCCGGCTGCGCGTTCCCCGATCCGGGGATGGTGGGAGAGCGCCGAATCGATTTCCGCGTCTGCGAACGGATTGGCTGCCTTGCCGGCGCAGTCCAGCAAGGCTTCGATGCTGGTAAAAGGCCGGGCCTGGGCGATCTCGTCGATCCAACGCGATACGTCAATACAGGGGCGGAGGACGGCGACTGCTTCGGAGGGCTCTAACTGATTGAATCGCTCAAGGGTCATTTGTTCAAGCAACATTGCTTGTACCTCGTACTAAAAATGCTGGCATCCACGGTGTAGGGCTATACGAAAATAAATCTCGCATCGTGGAACTGTTATTTCAGCATATGTAATAGTGAACCGTGTCACATCGATGCTGTCAAGCCCGCGACGAAAAATTCTCGGGAAAGTTTTGTCCAGAGGACCGGACGCGGCGGCGCGCCAAGGCCCCCGCCCCGCAGCCGGAAGCCGCAGGTTTCGGGCGCGCCAAAGCCCAGGCCCGGAGCGTCCGGGTCGGGGCCTGTCGTGGATGGGGTCAGCTCACGCCGAGGGTCTCCCGCAGCTGCGCGACGTGACCGGTTGGCGCAACACTGTAGGCTGCGTGGGTCACGCGGCCCTCGCTGTCCAGCACGAAGGTGGAGCGCAGCACACCCTCCGTTTCCTTGCCGCCCACGGTTTTAGCCCCCCAGGCGCCCCATTCGCGCGCTACCTGCGCGCCGTCGTCGGACAGCAGCGGAAAGGTCAGGCCCTGGTCCTCGATAAAACTGCTCAACTCTTCGGGTGAGTCGGGGGAGATCCCGACCACCTCGTAGCCGCCCTTCTTCAGCGAGCCGAGGCTGTCGCGGAAGTCGCAGGCCTCGGTGGTGCACCCCGGCGTCGCGGCCTTGGGATAGAAATACACCACAACGTTGCGGCCGCTGAAATCGGAGAGGGAAACGGTGCTGCCGGAGGCATCCTGGAGGCTGAAGCCGGGCGCAGTTGTTCCGGGCTTGAGTTGTGACGACATGGTGGGTCCTTAATTTTCTTCTGAAGGGTTGGGTTATCGGTTTTTGGCGGCAAAATCTCTCCGCGGACTTCAGCCGTCGGCTTGGCCGGGTCGGCGGACCGGGCCGGATTACGGAAGCGCCGGAGCAAGGCCGAGCGCCGTTGCCAGGGTGAGAATCTTGCGGGCGCGGCCTATCCGGGGCAGATCGCTGCCGTCCCGGATAATCCCGCCGCGGGCTTCGAAATCGGCAAGGAAGTCGCAGGCCCAGGCCATGTCCGTCGGGGTAGGGCTGATGACCTCGTTCACCACTGGCGTCTGATCTGTGGACAGGCACAGCTTGCCGGTCATTCCCATCATCACGGTAATGCCCGACTGCTCCCGCAGGATCGGATGACTGGTGCCAACGGTCGGGCCGTCGATGGGACCGGGAAGGTTCCCTGCACGGCTGGCCACCACCAGTTTTGCCCGCGGGTAAGCCATGGCCTCCCGGTCCGCACTCATGCCGGTATCGCGCCGGAAGTCGCCGCTGCCGAACGCCAGCCGGAAGGCGCCGTGGGCTCTCGCGATGTGGGTTGCCTCCTCGATGCCGCAGGCGGATTCGACCAGGGCGACTATCCGGTGCTTGCCGCCGAGCCGGTCAAAGGTGGTCGAGACCTGTTCCGGCGATTCGGTTTTCGCGAGCATCACGCCCAGCAGACCGGGCGCATCCCGGAGGGCCGCCAGATCGTCGGCCCAGAAGTCCGAGGTCGCGTCATTGACGCGCACCCACGCCCTGCCGCCGTCGTGCAGCCAGCGGTTGACGGCCTCCCTGGCCTCAGGTTTTTTACCCGGATCAACGGCGTCCTCTATGTCCAGCACGATGGCGTCGGCGGCCGAGGCTGCGGCCTCTCCGAAGGCTTCGGGGCGGGTGGCCGGCACCAGCAGCCACGAGCGGGCGACGTCGGGCTCTACGGTCTTGGACCGCACTGCCTTAGCCTGCGCCGGCTCGCTTGAGGATTCGGCGCGCAGTGGTTCCCTGCTGATGGTGGCGCTGTGCATCACGAGGTGCCTCCTTCGTTGATTTCGTATCGTGAAAAGAAAATATTGTCCAGTGAAATAATGCTAGGACTTTCCCTCGGGTTAGTCAACGAAACCGCATCCGTATCATTCGGCCACCACCGCGATGCTGTCCCTCCTGCGCGCCTGATGGTGGAAGGTCGCCGGCGGAACCCGAGTCACGCGCGGCGGGTGCCGAGTCACGCGCCGCGGAAGCCGAATCAGACGGTGGCGTCGTCGAGACGCAGTTCAAGGGGCCAGCCAATGACCTTCTTCGGGCGTGGTGTGGCGTAGGTGCGCACCTTTGAGGTGGAAAGTCCCATCCGGACCAAGGATTCTGCGATGGTCACTGCGGAGGCTACGCCGTCCACCACCGGGACGCCCAGCCGGGTGCGGATCTGTTCGTCGAGGCCCGCCATGCCGCCGCAGCCGAGGACGATAACTTCTGCCTTGTCCTGCGTTACCGCGCGTTCGGCCTGGTCGATGATCGCAGCCACGGCCCGCGCGGGGTCTTCCTCGAGTTCCAGCACCGCAAGTCCGCTGGCCCGGACGGAGGCACAGCGTGCGTCCAGTCCGGCCAGTTTCAACCGGTCCTCGATGAGCGGGACCGTCCGATCCAAGGTGGTCACCACGGAGTACTTGTGCCCCAGGAACATGGCGGTGCTCGCCGCCGCTTCGGTGATGTCCACCACCGGCACGTCCAGCAGCTCCTGCAGCCCTTCGCGCCCGTGCTCGCCGTACCCGGCCTGGATGACGGCGTCAAAAGGCTCCGGATAAGCAAGGATCTTGTCCATCACGGCGACGGCGGCCAGGTAGCTTTCGAAGTTCCCCTCGCAGGAGTCCGCTCCGAACCGCGGCGTCAGCCCGATGATTTCGGTGCCCGGCGCCGCCACGGCACGGGCTTGGTTGGCGATGGAATCGGTCATGGACCGGGTCGTGTTCACGTTGGCGATCAGGATGCGCATCAGAGTGATCTTTCAGGTTGGCTGGTTCAGTTGGCTGTCAGTGCCCGCCGGCCCGGTGTCATCCGGGCCGGCGGCCCGTGTTAGTGCGCCCGGGGGCACTGAGTTAGTGCACGTGAGTTAGTGCACGCTGGGAACGGCGATCGGCTCGCCCGAAACATCACGGAATGTCCGCTTGCGGTCGGCCAGTGCAAAGTAGAGCACTGCCCCGAGGCCGGCGCCGAAAAACCACGAGAACGCGGAGAGCGGCTCAAGCACAGGAACAAAGGCGATGACGAGGGAGATGACGGCGGCAGGGATGAATGCGGCGATTGCCCGCACGTTGAAGCCGTTGCGGTAGAAGTAGGATCCGCTGGCGACCTCGCTGTATAGCTGCGGGACGTCGATCCTGGTGCGGCGGATCAGCCAATAATCGGCCATGATAACGCCGAACAGCGGGCCGAGCAGGGCCCCCAGGCCACCGAGGAAGTACACGATCACGACTGGGTTGTTGTACAGGTTCCAGGGCAGGATGACCAGTCCGATGATGGCGCTGACCAGGCCGGCGCGGCGGAAGTTCAGCTTCCTGGGGAACAGGTTGGTGAGTGCATAGATAGGAGCGACGAAGTTGGCCATCAGGTTCACCGCGATGGTCAGCACCAGCAGGGCCAGTGCGGCGGCCACCAGCAGGATCGTGTTGGGGACGGTCTGCACGATGTCGGACGGGCTGGCGATAATAGTGCCATTGATTTTGAACTGGGCGCCGGCCAGGACGACGACGATGACGCCGAAGAGCAGCATGTTGATCGGGATGCCCCAGAAATTACCCTTGATGATGGACTTGCGGGTAGTGGAGGAACGGGTGAAGTCGCAGAAGTTGAGCACGAAGGTGGCGTAGATGGAGACCCAGAGGGCGCCACCGGCGAAGATGGTGCGCCACATCTCACCGCCGGTGAGGCTGTGGCTCGTGGACCACGCGATGGATCCGCCGGCCTGGACGAACATCCACACGGCCAGGGAGATCATGGTGACGAGGATGATGGGTCCTGCGAACGCCTCGTACTTGCGGATCATATCCATGCCGTACCTGACGATGACGACCTGCACAATCCAGAGGAACACGAAAGTGACCCAACCCAGGGTGGACAGTCCGAGGATCGAGTTGCCGTCCAGATCCTTGAGCCCGGGGACGAGAGCGATCAACAGAACGCGCAGCACCAGGGATGCAAGATAGGTCTGAATGCCGAACCAGACGATGGCGACCCCGCCTCGGATCAGGGCGGGAATTTGTGCCCCATGAATGCCGAATGCGATGCGGCTCATGACCGGGAACGGGACACCGGTCTTGTGCCCCATAAATCCAGAAAACGTCAGCAGTATGAATAGGAGAACCGCGCCAATGCCCAGGGCCAGCAGAATCTGCCAAGCGCCAAGGCCCAGTGCAAAGAGTCCAAGAGCGAAACCATAGTTGCCCAGACTGTGCACATCGTTGGCCCACAGCGTGAAAATGCTGTACGCGCTCCACCGCCGGCCGGCCATCTGAGTAGGGGCGAGGTCCTGGTTGTAGAGCCGCGGACTAGTGGAGGGGACGCCCTGGATACCCAGCGCTACGGCCGGCGGCTGATGCATTATCGGGTCGTGGTGTTTGTGGTGTTCGTGGTGTTCGTGGTGTTCGTTGTGTTCGTTGTGTTCGTTCGGGGTCATGTCGGCAGGTGGCGTGGCGTTCGGGGCGAAACTCATCGGGAACCTTTTCTGCGGGAAGGCGCTTCGGATATATGGAAGCGCGTCAGAATGTTGAGGGACCGGTATCTGAATGCGCCGCTTGGGCGATCAGATACACGTAAGGGGAAGCCAGGCGGAGTCGCCCGGGTCTCCCTGACTGCTGCCGAACTCGCTTTCAGCGCAGTGTGCTTGGAAGTATGCATCGATCAGAACCAATCATTCGTTCCACCTCACCGTGGAGGATTGAGACAACTGTAATCCGCATCACATGTTTCCGCAATAGAAGAAGAAATATCCGCATCGTGGAATATGATGACGACGGGAGCCTGAACACCGAGTCCGGGGAGTTCCGCACCCTCGCCCGGTTTCTGCCGCGGCGGATGCAGTGATCAGCGGCGCTGCCGGGCCTGATGTGCCGCCCCGCCGTCGATGGGTTCTTTTATGACGGTGAAGATAGGCCCCGCATGGTGCGCCGGGCCCGCGGCTGGCAGACTGGGAGCACACTGAAACTCGCAGGAGGAAAACCGTGGGACTTGACATCGGGAATAACAGCAACCGCCGCCTTAAAGCCGTGCTCGACATCATGGCGGCCGGGGTCTGGCGGGGCGAGAAGCCGGGCGCCGGGACGGTACTGACGGAGGCCGTCGAGCGGGTACCGTTGGACGCCGAGGAAAGCCAGTTGCTCAGCGGGGGAGTGCCGAGGGGCCACAAGGCGCTGACCACGGCAACCGCCAAGCTGGTGAAGGCCGGATGGCTGTTGAAGGGACGGTCCGGTTGGTCGCTCACCGACGACGGGCTGCGGGCCACGGTGGCCTTCCCCGACGCGGACTCGCTGGCGGCTGCGCTTGCGGCCGGGACGCCGGTACCGGCCGACATGCCGGTGCCGACCGCCGCGCCCGAGCAGCCAAAGGAAACAGTGGCTCGTGCCGCAAAGGCGTCCGCAAAGACTCCGGCGGCGCGGGCAAAAGCGACGACGGCGGTGGACCAGCCCGGGACTGGCGCGGCGGAAGCAGCGGCGACCGGCACACGGAAATCCCGTCCGCGTAAGGCTGCTGCCGCGCCGGACGCCCCAGCGTCTGTCGAAGCGCTGGCACCCGATGCGCAGACACCCGAAGCGCAGACGCCCATAGCGCAGGCGCCGGAACCCGCGCAAGGTGGCCCGTCCGCCGTCGAACTCGGCCCGCAGCCGGACTCGGTCGCCATCGTGGGTGACTTCGGCATTCTGTTGGGCGCGCCGGAAAACTGGGAACCCGACTTTGCCGAAGTGCAGATGAGCTTCGACGACTCGGATCGGCTCTGGAAGCTGAGCGCCGAACTGCCCGAAGGTTTTTACAGCTACAAGGCCGTGGTCAATCGGAGCTGGGACGAGAACTACGGGGCATTTGGGGTGCGCAGCGGGTCCAACCACGAGCTGCACCATGCCGGCGGAACGATCACTTTCCGCTACGACCACGGCACCAAGGACGTCCTGACTGACTGACGGCCACGTGGGCGGCGGGCGGGGGATGATGTTCCGCACCGGACGCACCGGAGGCACCAGCTGTGGACATCGGCGCCTGCAATCTGGAATAGCGGGGGCGGATGTCCACAGCTGGTGCGAAATCTTGTCTTCCTGCTGTTCCACCCCGACTAACGGCCGCGGTGCTCGAGGGGGATTAGCGGTTTTTCGGCCCGGACGTTGTCGCGGTAGAACCCGATAGCCGGTCAGTGTCACTGGCCGGCAGGACGACAGCTTCGAAGGTCAAGTCCATGGTCCGTCTACTTAGATTCCCAGCAGCTCGTCGAGCCGTTCGTATCCCTCGGACAAGCCGCCTTCCATGCCAGCGGAAGCCATGCCGTCGCGGGCCTCCTGGCTGGGGTAGACGGCGTGCCCGCGGAGCCGCGTGCGTCCGTCGCCGAGGTCTTCAAACGTCGCGAATTCGATGCTGACTACGTCCGGATAGCCGTCGAACTCGAAAGTTTGGATGGCAAACTCGTTTTCCCGGACGGTATGGAAGACGCCGCTAAACGCGTAGGAGACGCCGTCGGGACCGGTGTGGTGGTAAAGGTAGCTGCCGCCGGTGCGGAAATCGTAGTGGTCGATCTCGATTTTGTTGTGGCGCGGACCGAGCCATTGGGCGATCAGCTTCGGCTCAGAGTGCGCCCGGAACACGGCCGCCACGGGGAAATCAAACTCCCGCTCAAAGTCAATGAACGGGACGCCGTCGGGGACGGTGAGTTTGAGTGCGTTGCTCATGATCAGTCCTTTGTCTGCTGGCCGTCTGCTTCGGCGGCTTGGGATCGGAGTATGGCTTGGGCTTGAAGTACTGCATCAAGGCCGCGGAACTGCCCTTCACGGACCAGCCGGTACTGGTCGATCCACGCGGTGAGTGCCTCCAGCTGAAGGGGGTTCAAGTGAACCGGTCGGCGCTGGGCGTCGCGGGTACGCGTGACCAGTTGTGCCTGTTCGAGGACCTGGATGTGTTTTGAGATCGCCTGCTTGGTGATGGCGAAGGGTTCGGCAAGTTCGTTGACCGTGGCCGGTCCCCTGCTGAGTCTGGCGATGATGCGGCGGCGGGCCGGGTCTGCGAGGGCTAGGAATGCTCTGTCGAGACGGTCGTCGTCGCCGGTGTCGGTGATGGTTATCAACCTCCTTCTTTATCAACTAACTAATTGATAAAAAATCTACGCCCTAAGTCGCTTGCGGTCAAGGGCTCACATTCACCAGAACCGAGGAAACTGCCATGACGAGCGGGTGCCCGGCATGTGCGCACCAGAAACGGCCAACCCCTGCTATTTCAGCCGCGGCTGTCCGTCTCGGTTGCGGTTTGGCGCCCGCTGGCCGGGTGGGCGTCCGCGCGCTCAGAAGCGCGACGGAGCGGCCGGTTCGCGCTCTGGTCTTGCCGTTCCGCAGCCGTAAAGCCGCAGACCTTCGACGGGCCTGCAGTTTCCAGCGCTTCAGCCGAGGCGCCGAAGATGTTATGGATGGTCCGATTCCGCCTCAGTTCCACGACGTACGGCAGGACGACGGCGGCGCCGGCCGCCGCCGTTGTCCTGCCGGCAGGACGACGACGGCGCCTGCCCGCCTTGCGTCGTCGGACTTTCCGGTCGGAGCGCGCCGACAGGCGGGGCGCGTTCCGCTCCCAGGCCGCCGCCGAGGACGCTAGCTCAGGATCTTCAGACCGGTGTTCCAGTTGAAGTCGGTGAACTCCGGGTTGGCCTGCAGAGTCATCAGGACGAACTGGAATCCTTCGAGTTCGCGGGCGCGCTTGAGCGGCCCTACCACCAGCGGGCGCATGCCGCCGTCAGCCACGAGGCTGCTCACCGCGGAATTGGCCGCCGTGTCATCGTCTGCGATGAAGACATCCAGCGGCTGGCCCGCGGCTTCGCCCGCCACTAAGGTACCGGCGAACGTGGTGTTGAAGGCTTTCACTACGTGCGTGCCGGCAGGCGCCAGCGCGGCTAATTCTTCGGCGGCGGAGCTGCCCGGTGCGACGACCAGGGAATCAAAGGTCTCCATGTTCACCGGATTGGTGATGTCCACGAGGGTCTTGCCAGCCAGGGCGGTGCCATAAGCCGAGACCACGGACTTGGCCGCTCCGAACGGAACGGCCAGCACAACAATCTGGCCCTCGGGGGCCTGATCCATGGTGCCGGAGGTGGCGTTGGCGCCGAGCTCAGCGGCGAGAGCCTGCGACTTGGCCGCGTCCTGGCCCAGGATCTGGAGGGTGCGGTCGGCGGCCAGCGCCCGGGTGGCGATACCGCGGGCCATACTGCCGTTGCCGATGATGGTGATGTCGGTGCTGCTCATGGTTTTCTTCTTTCCGAAAAGGCGGTTCAGGAGCGAGGTCATGGGATCTGTTCTGCTGGAAGACGTTTACTTGAAGCTACAACTAAATGTAGGCCAAAAAAGTTGAAGGGTCAAGTGTTGTGGGATAATTAATTTATGAGTGAACCGAGGTGGTTGTCCGCGCAGGAGCGCCAGGCGTGGCTGGCGTTGTTGTCCACCATGACGCTGCTGCCCGGAGCCTTGGATGGGCACCTACAGCAGGAGGCCAGGCTCTCGCTGTTCGACTACAACGTGCTGGCCATGCTCTCCGAAGCCGCGGAGCGGACCCTGCCCATGAGCGAGCTTGCCGCCCGGACAAGTGCGTCGCTGTCGCGGCTGTCGCACGTCGTGAAGAAGCTGGAAGGCCGCGGCTACGTCACGCGTTGCACGCACGCGGAGGACGCGCGGGTCACCACGGCCACGGTCACGGATCCTGGAATGGAACTGATCGCGGCGCTGGCGCCGGGGCATGTGGACACTGTGCGCGCCCTGGTGTTTGACCAACTGGACGACGACGACGCGGCCGACCTCGCGCGGATCGGCCGCAAGGTGGTCCGTGGTCTGGACCCGCAGCACTGGATCCTCCGCGAGCCCGCGCCCTGACAATGCGGGTCGGCGCCCTTAGGCCGGGTGGCCCGCCTGCATGTCCTGCAGCTGCGAAAAGTACAGCCCGGCGGGGCCGGGGCCGGTGTGGATCTGCGTCGGCTCCAGCAGGAATCCGGCGTGGTCGCCGAGATCGGTCCGGTGCAGAACATTTCCGACCAGCCAGCGCGGGCACTGGGTGAGCAAGGGAACTCCTCCGGGACCGTGGCGCCATTGGCAGCCGGCGAACTTGTCGACGTCGTCCCCGGTTTCGCCGCCGAACAGCTGGGCCAGATCATGCTGCTCGGGGCCTAGGACGTGCAGCCCCAGGATGGATGCGCTGCGGGCGAGTCTATAGGTGTGGTTGGCCTTGGAGATACAGACCAGGAAACGCGGCGGGTCGATACTGCACTGGGTGGCGAACCCGACCAGGCAGCCGGAGCGGGATTCCGGTGGTGACTGCTGGTCCCTACCCACGGTAACGATATACATGGGGTAATCCAGGTCCTCGGCAAATGCGTCGACGGCTTCATCCATGCGCACAGTTGCTACCCCATGGTCTTGGCGCCGTCGAGGGACTCGCGGAGGATATCCGCATGGCCAGCGTGCTGGGCGGTCTCGGCGATGATGTGCAGCAGGACGCGGCGGGCGGACCACCGCGCGCCGGGCTCGAACCAGGGGGCCGCAGGCAGCGGGTGCGAAATGTCCAGGTCGGGCAGAGTGGCGACGAGCTCGTCGGTCCGGGCGGCGACCTGATCGTACGCCTCCAGCAGACCGGTGAGCGTCTCGCCCTTCAGCATGCTGAATTCGAGGGCCCGGTCGCCCAAGTCCGCATCGTCCGCCGAGCCCAAAGCGGTTGCGCCGTCCATCATGAAGTTGACCCACCCCTGCTCAGTGGCTGCAACGTGCTTGAGCAGACCGCCCAGACACAGCTCGCTTCGAGTGGGACGTTCCGCCGCCTGCTCGTCAGTGAGGTCGCGCACGGTGAAGCGCAGGAAGGACCGATGCCGGTTCAGGGATTCGAGCAGATCGGACCGTTCGCCGGTTTCGGTATTGATAGACGAGGTCATGGGGGTCCGCCTTCAGCAGGAATTACCGGAATTGATCGCTCCACAGGAGACTACCGCTCCGGATGCGCCACCGCCACAGCTGCGGCTGCGGATGGCGATCGCGGTCAGCCGCCTCATTTTCGATAGTGGGAGTTCTTATGAAACGGAGGCCAAGCTCCGGCGCTGAAGGACTCCATGCAAGAGGCGGACGTGGCCTTTACCGCCGTCGTTTATCCGGACGCGGGGCATGCTTTCTTCAATGACAGCAACAAGTGTGCCTACCGGCAGGGTGCCGCGGACGACGCATGGCAAGACGCTGGCCTTCCTGAGCGCAGCGCTGGAGGCCTGACCCAGCCTCAGGTGAGGTCATCGACGGCGCGATACGGTCCCGGGCCGACCTTGACCGCTCGATCCGTCCCGAGCCCACCGCCCACCCAAGTAGGTCGCAGTTATGGCACTCAAAACGCGTTTTGAGTGCCATAAC
>NZ_JASISR010000011.1:0-39875 GCF_030063245.1 Paenarthrobacter sp. PH39-S1 | reverse complement strand
GTCCAAAAACTGCGACCTACTTGGGGAATAAGGGGCCGCTGGGGGCGGCGGGGCGGGACTGGGGTCAGCGGTATCTGCGGCGCTGGTTCTCCTTGCGGCTCGGGCCGGGGGCGGCGTCGGAGATCCACGGCCCGGTGCCCTCCGAGACGTCGATGATGCCGTGTTCAAGCCAGCCGAAATCGCCTGCCAGCACCTGCGACGCAAGCCGCCTGTCGCCGTCGTCCGTGTTATGCCACAGGTCCGTGAACAGCGCGTCGACGCGGAGCCGGGCCTGGCCGCAGAACGCATCGGCCAGCTCTATCGCGTACCGGCCCTGCACGGGATCCTTCACGCGCAGCATCTCCGCGCGGCTGCAGCAGGCCGCCATGGCGAACAACTCGGCGCCGATGTCCACGATCCGCCCGAGGAACGCCTGCTTGTATTCCAGCTTTGCCTGCCAGCGGCCCATCCCGTAAAAGGTCTGCCGGGCCAGCTTGCGGGATTCGCGTTCCACGTAGCGCAGGTGCTTCGCCAGCGGGCCGAACTCGTTGTAGGAGCGCGGATCCATGCCCCTTCCGACGGCCAGTTTGGGCAGCCACTTGGCGTAGAAACCGCTCGCGGCGACGGCGGCCTTGCCCTTGTCCTGCAGCGACGCGGTGGTGGAGGCCAGGTCACCTGCGGCGCTCAAATGCGCATCCACCGCTTCGCGGGCGATCAGCAGATGCATGATCTCTGTGGAGCCCTCAAAGATCCGGTTGATGCGCATATCGCGCAGCAACTGCTCGGCCGGAACAGCGCGCTCACCCCGGGCCGCTAGCGACGCCGCCGTCTCGTAGCCGCGGCCGCCGCGGATCTGCACCAGCTCGTCGGCACACCGATAAGCCATCTCCGAGGACCACAGTTTGGCCAGGGCGGCCTCGATGCGGACGTCCTTCATACCCGAATCGGCCAGTTCCGCGGAGAGTTCGAACACCGCTTCAAGGGCAAAAGCGGTGGCGGCCAGGAAGGCGATCTTCTTGCCCACGGCCTCGTGCTCGCCCACGGGTTTGCCCCACTGCGTGCGGGCATTGGACCACTCGCGGGCGATCTTCAGGGTCCACTTTCCGGTCGCGGCGCACATCCCGGGGATGGACAGCCGGCCGGTGTTCAGCGTGGTCAGCGCAATCTTCAGCCCCTGGCCCTCACGGCCGAGCCGGTTTGCTACCGGGATGTGCACCTGATGGAAACGCGTCACGCCGTTCTCGATGCCGCGCAGGCCCATAAAAGAATTGCGGTTTTCAACCGTGACGCCGGGGGTGTCCGCCTCCACCACGAAAGCCGTGATGCCGCCCTTGGCCTGTGTTCCGTCCGGCAGTGTGTGCCGGGGCACGGTGGCCATCACCACCACGATTTCGGCGATGACCCCGTTGGTGGTCCAGAGTTTAACGCCGTCGACCACATACTCGGAGCCGTCCTCGCTGAGCACGGCGGTGCAGCCCATCCGCGCCGGGTCAGAACCCACATCCGGCTCGGTCAGCAAAAACGCGGTTATGGCGCCGGCGGCACAGCGGGGCAGGTACTCCCTTTTCTGCTCCTCGGTGCCAAAGACCTTCACCGGTTCCGGCACGCCAATGGACTGATGCGCGGAAACCAGCGCGCCAAATGACGGGTGGACGGAACCGAGCAGCTGAAGCGCCCTACCGTAATACGTCAGGGAAAGGCCCAGGCCGCCATATTCACGGGGAATCTTCATGCCAAAGACGCCCAGTTCGGTCAACCCGGCGAGGTATTCATCCGGGATCAGCGCGTCCCGTTCGATCCGGGCGGAGTCCAGCGTTTCACAGTAGGTTCGCAGCCGTCCCAGGAATTCTCCGCCGCGCTTCGTGTCGTCCGCCGTGGGCTCCGGGTGCGGATGGATCAGGGCGATGTCGAAGCTGCCCAGGTAGAGCCCCCTGGCGAAGCTCGGCCGGGTCCAGCTGGTCTCACGCGCATCCTCGGCCACCTTCCGCGCGTCCTGCTCGGTGACTTTCGGGCCAGGGTTTTCAGGGGAGTGGTTTTCCGAAGCCGGGTAGGTTCCTGCGCTTGCGTTGTCAGCCTTGATGCTCATGGTGGCCCTTTCGCCGCCCCGTTGTTGCAGAGCCTGCCCGGGTGGGAACCCGACGGGGTGTGACCCATGCTACTCGCGGGTAGCTTGGGAAGCCATGGGCGCGGCGCGAACCATGGCGACATAGGCTGGAGGGCATGACTAAGCGCGCCCGAGGGTTTGCCGCCCCAATGTTCGACGCCGTCCGCGACCTTATGGATTACCTCCTCGCCGCCGATCCCCGGTACAGTGCGCAGCTGGCCGTCTATCACGAGGGTGCCAAAGTCGTCGACCTGCACGGCGGCCCGGACATTGCCGCTGACTCCGTCACCGGGGTGTATTCCTGTTCCAAAGGCGCCAGCGCGCTCGCATTCAGTCTGCTGGTCCAGGACGGCCTGGTGGACCTGGATGCTGCCGTTACCCGGTACTGGCCCGAATTTGGCAGCCACGGCAAAGACACGCTTACCGTCCGCCAGCTGTTGAGCCATCAGGCCGGCGTCGTGGGCGTACCGGGCGGTTTCAGAATGGATGAATACAACGATTCGGCCGCCGTTGCCGCCCGGCTGGCCGACGCGGTCCCGTATTGGCGTCCGGGTACCGCCTTTGGGTATCACGCGCTGACCATGGGCGTGCTGCTGGAGGAGCTCTGCCGACGGGTCACCGGCGGCACGCTGCAGGCGTTGTACGAGGAACGGATCCGGGATCCATTTGCCGTGGATATGTTTCTGGGGCTGCCGGAGGGCCAGGAACCTCGCTTCCGGAACGTGCTCTTCGACGAGGACCCCCGTGCGCCCTTCGTGGACCCGGCCGGCATCCTGGGCAGCTCGGCCAACATGTCGGCGGGCAATCTGCTGGCGCTGCCGAACATGCGGTCCATCCGCGCCGCGGGCAGCAGCAGCGGCGCCGGGGTGGGTTCCGCCGTCGGGCTGGCGAGGTTGTATGCGGCCGCCAGTACAGGGGTCGACGGCGGCGCGCCGTTCCTGACGCCGCAGACCATTGCGGTGATGAGCCAGGAGCAGGTCTGGGGCGCCGACCGTGTGTTCAGCGAGCTCGGCGCGTTTGCCGTGGTGTTCATGAAATCCCACGCGCGGATGGATTTCGGCAGTGCGCAGGCGTTCGGGCACGACGGCGCCAACGGGGCTTTGGGGTTTGCGGACCCGGCGTACGGGGTCGGTTTCGGCTACGTTCCCCAGCGCGTCGAGGAGGGCGGAACGGCCGGCCGGGGAATGCAGCTGAGCATCGCCGTCCGGAAGGCCCTGCTCGGCCTGAAATAAAGCCTAACCGGGGTTACCGATCGCGTTTTGCCGTTCGTCCGGAAGAATGCCGTGGGAATTTCCGCGGCACGTGTCCAGATACACGGCAATCTGGAGCAGCCTTGGAACGAAGATCTTCAGAAGTAATCAATCTCAGGCAGTCCGGCTGCCGAAGGCCCTGGAGATGCCGCCGTCGGTCCGGGAGGTTTCCATTCTGGCGCAGGGAAAGACGCGAATCATCGCTCCGGTGGATATGGTCTGGAATAGCTGGTTTGACGGACCGGCGGTGTCTGCGGATTTCCCGGCCCACCGAGAGCAGCCGCCGCAGCCCGAGCGTGAAGGTCTTTAATGCTGCGTTACCTGCCGGACACCTACACGGTGATCTTTATTCTCAAAAACAGGCCGGCGTACCTGCGGGAGAAGTTCAATGGGCTCAGCGGAACATTGGCGACGTCAACCGCGGTGCTCTCGGAACTCATCTACGGGGCCGAATGCCCGGCCACGCTTGAGGCGAACATCGCAATCATTGAAGGGTTCACGGCAAGGCTCGAGCTACTGTCCTTTGATGACGCTGCCGCCTACCACTGTGGTCAGATTCGCGGCCAACTGTGCAAAGCGGGAACTCCCATTGGTTCATATGACCTTATGATTGCCGGCCATGCCTGCTCCCGGGGTCTGACCGTTGTCACCAATAATGTTTGGGAATTTGGCCGGGTGCCAGGGCTTCAGGTGGAGGACTGGCTGGCGGCGGAACAGCAGCACGTCCATGGTGGCGGGCCCTCGGATTGCTGACGGAATCGGCCTAAGCTGGTCCATGAGCACAAACACCTATGTCACCGGTGGCCAAGAGTACACCCGCGACACCAATTACATTGAGGACCGGATTCTCCGCGGTGGCGACGATCCGGAGGCCGGCCGGTGGCCGGTAAAGCCGGGTCCGCTACCGTCTGATCGCCGCCCGCGCTTGCCCTTGGGCCAACCGGACGGTGATCGTCCGACGGCTGCTGGGCCTGGAGGACGTTATTTCCCTCGGCCAACCGGGTCCCGCCCATGATGTGCGCAGTTGGACCTTTGACCTGGATCCGGACGGACAAGACCCGGTGCTGGGCATTGAGCGGATCCAGGACGCCTATTTCAAGCGCTTCCCCGGCTATCCGCGCGGCATCACCGTACCCGCCGTCGTCGACGTTCCCTCCGGCGCCGTGGTCACCAACAACTTTCCGCAGATCACGCTGGACTTTTCCACCGAGTGGACCGACTACCAGCGCGACGGCGCCCCCCGGCTCTATCCCGAAGAGCTGCGCGAAGAGATCGATCAGGTCAACAAGCGGGTCTTCACCGAAGTCAACAACGGCGTCTACCGCTGCGGCTTTGCCGGCTCCCAGGAAGCCTACGAGGATGCCTACGATCGGCTGTTCACTGCGTTGGACTGGCTGGAGGAGCGGCTGGCCGCGCAACGCTTTCTGGTGGGGGAGACGATTACCGAAGCGGACGTGCGGCTCTTCACGACACTGGCGCGCTTTGACGCGGTCTATCACGGGCATTTCAAATGCAACCGGAACAAGCTCACCGAGATGCCCGCTCTCTGGGGCTACGCCAGGGACCTGTTCCAGACCCCTGGCTTCGGTGACACGATCGATTTCCAGCAGATCAAGCAGCACTACTACATGGTGCACACGGACATCAATCCCACGCAGATCGTGCCCAAGGGCCCGGACACGTCCGGTTGGCTGACCGCGCACGGGCGGGAAAAGTTGGGTGGCCGGCCGTTCGGGGATGGGACTGCACCCGGACCCGTGAAGGCAGGCGAGGAAGTGGCACTGGGGCACGGAGCATGAGCCGGGGGGCCTTCCCCGGGCGACGCGTTCGCACAAGTCCCGTTACCGCGAACTGACGTTACTTCGATACGATCGGGACGGTGAACACCACCGCTCCGGAGTCCGACCTGCCACCGGAACCACCCGCTGAACCGCTCCGTGGGCCGGCTGATCTCCGGAGAGTTCCTGGGCATGCCGCCGCGAAGCTCCTGCTGGACCCCGAGGCGGACGAGGTCCCCGCCGCGGATCCCACCCGCGTCACGGGCCGCCGCAGCCTGCTGTACATCGCGACCTGCCTGATCCTGGTGGGGCTGAACCTGCGCACGGTTTTTTCCAGTTTTGCGGCGGTGCTGACGGAAATCACCGCGGCCACGGGACTGCCGCCGCTCCTGGTCACCCTGCTGACCACGGTTCCGGTGACCTTCCTGGGCCTCTTTGCGCCGTTGGCTCCCGGCCTGGCGCGGCGTTTCGGCGCGGAGCGGACTCTGCTGGGCGCCATGATCGTGCTCACGCTGGGGCTGACCGGGCGCGGCCTGGGGGCGGTGCCGGCCATGCTGGCCGGTACGTTCGCCGCCGGAGCTGCCATCGCCGTCGTCAACGTCTTGATGCCAGGCCTGGTAAAGCGGGATTTCCAGCACCGGCTGGGCCTGATGAGCGGGCTGTACACCATGTCCATCTGCGGCGCCGCAGCCCTTGGCGCCGGCTTCACGCACCCGCTCTATGAGGCCACCGGGTCGTGGCAGACCGCCCTCGGTTTCTGGGCCCTGCCGGCGGCGGCGGCCGCGCTGCTGTGGGCACCCATCGCGGTGCGTCAGCGGCATGCGCGGCGCGGGCGGATCGCGGCCGGTCCGAGCGTGTGGCGCTCGCCGCTGGCCTGGCAGGTCACCTTGTTCATGGTCTTCCAGGCGATGATGTCCTTTTCCGTCTTCGCCTGGCTGGCGCCGACCCTGCGCGAGCGGGGGGTGGACGGCGGCACCCCAGGAACCATCGTGGCCGTGTCGATCGTGCTGCAGATGGCCGGCTCGCTGCTGGCCCCCGCGCTGGCCGTCAGACTGCGGCGCCAGCGCGGCGTCAACGTGGTGGTGGCGCTGATGACCGGCACCGGCTTCGCCCTGAGCATCTTTGGCCCGCCGGGCGGCATCTGGATCTGGACCGGGCTGCTGGGGCTGGGTCAGGGGAGTCTGACCGCCGCGGCGCTGACCATGATTGTGCTGCGGACCCGGGACGCGCACACCGCCGCGCACCTGTCCGGCATGATGCAGGGCGTGGGCTACGGTGTTGGGTCCACCGGCACACTGCTGGTGGGCTGGCTGCACGCGGCCACCGGAAGTTTTGCGCCGGCCGGCTTCATGTTCCTGACGATCGGGGTGCTGTGCGCCCTGTTCGGCTGGCGTGCCGGCCAGCCGCGGTTCGTGGAGGACGACGGCGCCAGAACGGTTTAAGCCCCCCAGGGCCCCCGCGCGCTGTGACGAACGGGAGCGCATCAACTTAAAGCGCGTTATGGTCCTACCACCCGGCGTCGACGTGGAGCGGGGCACAGAAATAGGACAGCCAGGTCAGGTCGCGCCATGTGTTCCCAGTGACCTGGACTCCGCGGGCCATCTGCGGCGATACCCGGACCTCCAGTGCTGCCGCGGCGGCGCCAAGCGCTTCCAGACTATGGTGCATATTAACGACCGCTTGTTCTACCGCCGCTTCGTTCGCGGCCTCCCGAAATACGGTGCCAGAGCGCGACCCTCCCTTGTTTCCGTAGCTGCACCGTACGGCGTGAAATTGTCGAGAGGAAGGGAACAGACTCAGACGAGGCAATGAGGGCTCCTGCGATTCGCCAGGCGGCCCTTTTCGATGTGCCGCAGCGCAGTCCTACTCGTAATTCCCGCCCGCCGGAAATTGCAGGATCGCTTGCGGCCCCTCCCAATAACTGTTAGGCCTTAGATAGGTGCGCGCAGCCGCCGCTCGTCCCACCGTCGGGACACGCCGTCGTTAGTGAAGGGAAGTGCCCCCAATGGCCCGCAAAAATCCCCAGGTCGAGGACGAAGACGAAAGCCAGATCGAGGTCGGCAAGCCGAAAACCTGGGCTGCTGGCCTGCCCGGCGTCCTTCATTCGATGGGCCCCGCGCTGAAGGATATGGGAGTGAACAGGAGCCGGAAAACCCTGCTGGCGATGAACCACCGGGACGGCTTCGACTGCATGAGCTGCGCGTGGCCGGATCCGGACCACCGCAAGGCCTTTGAATTCTGCGAGAACGGGGCCAAGGCGGTCACCTGGGAGGCCACCCCCATCACCGTTGACTCGGACTTCTGGGCGCAGAATCCGGTGAGCGAGCTCCGCACCAAGTCGGAGTACTGGCTGGGACAGCAGGGCCGCCTCACCCAACCGGTCTACAAGCCCGCCGGCAAGGACCACTACCAGCCGATCAGCTGGGATGAAGCGTTCAAAATCATCGCCGCGAAGCTGAACAGCCTGGACTCCCCGGACGAGGCCTCGTTCTACACCAGCGGGCGTACCTCCAACGAGGCGGCGTTCAGCTACCAGCTGTTCGTGCGCGCCTTCGGCACCAACAACCTGCCGGACTGCTCCAATATGTGCCACGAATCCACCGGCTGGGCTATGGGACAGACGCTGGGCATCGGCAAAAGCACCATCGCCTACGACGACTTCGGCAAGGCCCAGCTGATCATCGTCATGGGCCAGAACCCCGGCACCAACCACCCGCGTATGCTCACCGCGCTGGAGGAGGCCAAGAACAACGGCGCGCAGATCGTCGCCGTAAACCCGCTTCCCGAGGCCGGCCTTCGGCGCTACAAGAACCCGCAGGAGGTCAAGGGGATCATCGGGTCCGGGACCGAGATGGCTGACCAGTTCCTGCAGATCCGCCTCGGCGGGGACATGGCGCTGCTGCAGGCTCTCTGCAAGCGGGTCCTGGATGCGGAGGACGCGAAGCCGGGTACGGTGCTGGACCATGACTTTATCAAGGAGCACTGCCAGGGGCTGGAGGAACTGAAGGCGCACTTGACCCGGTTGGACGAGGGCGCGGTGTTGGAGGCGACGGGCCTGCGCCGGGAGGAGATCGACGAGCTGGCGGACCGGTACCTGCAGGCGGACCGGGTCATCATCACCTGGGCGATGGGACTCACCCAGCAGAAAAAGGGGGTGGCTGCCATCAAGGAGGTCATCAACCTGCTCCTGCTGCGCGGCAACATCGGCAAGCCCGGCGCCGGCGCTTCCCCGATCCGCGGGCACAGCAACGTCCAGGGGGACCGGACGATGGGCATCTGGGAGCAGATGCCGCCGGCCTTCCTGGACGCGCTGGAGAAGGAGTTTCGTTTCAATCCGCCCCGCGAGCACGGCACCGACGCGGTGCAGACCATTGAGAAGATGCGCGACGGCGGCATGAAGGTTTTCGTGGCCATGGGCGGGAACCTGGTGGGTGCGATTTCCGACAGCACCGTGGCCGAGGCGGCGATGGAAAACCTGGACATGAGCGTGCAGATTTCGACGAAGCTCAACAGGTCGCACACGGTGGTGGGCCGGGAGGCGCTGATCCTGCCCACCATGGGCCGGACGGAAATCGACCGGCAGGCCAGCGGCATTCAGTTTGTTTCGGTGGAGGACACGGTCTGCGCGGTGCACCCGTCCTGGGGCAAGGTGGAACCGGTGGCGCCGAACCTGCTCTCCGAGGTGGCCATCGTGTCTCGGCTGGCCCAGGCGACGCTGGGGGACAAGGTGGCGGTGGACTGGGCCGGATTCGAGCGGGACTATGACCTGATCCGGGAGCACATTTCGCACGTGGTGGGCGGCTGCGAAAACTACAACGAACGCATCCGCCAGGACGGCGGCTTCGTGCTCGCGAACGGGCCGCGGGATTCCCGGACTTTCCACACACCCACCGGCAAGGCCGTGTTCACGGTGAACGACCTGGAGCACGTCGACTGCCCACCGGGGCGGCTGATCCTGCAGACCATGAGGTCGCACGACCAGTTCAACACGACCATCTACGGCCACAACGACCGCTACCGGGGGATCAAGAAGGGCCGGCAGGTGGTGTTCGTGAACCCTGAAGACCTTGCCGCACTGGGCCTGGCGGACGGCCAGTACGTTGACGTGCACGGCGAGCACCACGACAACCAGGAGCGGGTGCTGCGCAACTACCGGCTGGTCTCCTACCCCACGGCCAGGGGATGCGCTGCCGCGTACTACCCGGAGGCGAACGTGCTGGTGCCGCTGGACAGTGTGGCCGACGGAAGCAACACTCCGGTCTCCAAACATGTCATTGTGCGGCTGGAGCCCACGTCAGCTGGCTGACGGCAGCGGCGACGGCAACGGCGACGGCAACGGACGGCGCGCGCGGACTGACTGCGGCTGACGGGCGACGGGGAGGTGGTTGACGGGCGACGGCGGGAGGGTGGCCTTCCGTAATTTGTCGGCGCGCTACTGCGCCGTGCCGGCCCATCCTTCCGTGTCGGGGCCGCCGGGCGTTCCGTCCTCACACAGCTTCAGGGCGGTGTCGACGGCGGACCTCACCGCAGCCTGCGGGTCGACATGGCCGCTGGTGGCAGCCAGCGCCGCGGCATAGCCGACGACGAAGGTGCTGATGGGGCCTGCGGAGGGACCCACCGACCGGCCGGACTCATCGGCCAGCCGGAGAATCAATTTCTGGTCGACCTCCAAATCCAAAATCTGCAGCGCCTGAGAGAGTCGATGGCCCCAATGGGCCAGAGCCTGCTCCTCGTCGTCGTGGTCAGTCATCGCTGCTCCTTTGTCTGGTTCGGTACCTTTTGTTCTCGTGAAGGACCTTCCGCGGTCCGACCCGCACAAGACCCTGCCCTCAAGGAATAGCATCCGAGGCGGCATTGCACAACGCTTCTCCTTCGCTCCTTCCGGGCGAGAGGTCACCTGGGAGCGGGCGCGACGGCGCCGGAGTAGGGAGCGGCGGGACTGCGCTCGGGCTGAGAGCAGGCGCAGCGATCGCTGGTGAAGCCGGGATGGTGCGCGAGCTGCACCGGTATTTGGTCCGCAATGCAGGCGTCCAGCCCGATCGCGTGGCATCCATGGGTTACTGGCGGCTCGGCAAGGCCGAGCACGCCTGAGGTGTTTCAAGTGCTGAGCCGCGCCAATCGCTTGAGCTGCGCAAAATGCGCTGAGGCCCCGTAGGGATCTTAGCCGGCACGCCGGGCGGCCAGTCCCGCGGCGAGGGCCAGCAGCGCGGCGACGCCAAATGCCACGGCGAAACCAGCCTCCGGATTGACCAGCAGGGCGGCAAAGACTGCACCCACCGCACCCAGCACGGCGGCGGTGGTCAGCGTCTCGTTCAACTGCAGGGCGGAAGCATTGCTTCCCTGGTCCGCGGGCGGCGACTGCTCCAGCACCAGGACGGACTGCGTCGGGTAGGCCATACCCATCCCTAGCCCGGCGAAGGCCCAGCCCAGCCACGCGATCCACACGGGCGTGGTCGGCAGCACCACCAGGGCGCAAATCACCACGCCCAGCAGGATTCCCAGCGCCCCGAGCATCAGCCGGCCATGCGGTGCCACGACGCCGCGGCCGGCAAACCAGGAACCGGTGAACCAGGTAATGCCACCTACGGTGAGCGATAGCCCGGCAAGCCACGCCGGCAGCCCGCGCTGCTGAATCATCAGCAGCGGCAGATACACATCGCCCAGCGTGAACGCGGTGCCAATCAGCGCGCGCATCAGGATCAGCGAGGGCATGCCGCGTCGTGAACGCCAGGTTCCCTGCGGCAGCAATCTGGGTACGGCGAGAATCAGGACGACGACGGCAACGCTGAGTTCCACGGGCCACCAGGGTTGCGTGCGCTGGGCTGCGTTCCCCAGGACCAGCACTGCGACGGCAGATGCAAGGGCCCAGCCGGGCCGACGCCATACCGGAGCAAGCCGCAGTTGGGGAATGCGCAGTTGGGGCACGCCCCAACGATGAAGCCTGATCCGGGACACCGTAGCGCGGGTCGGAGCGGTCATGTTCATACCGCGGGTGCCGGAGCGGACCAGTGCCACGGCGAAGACGGCCAGGAAGGGAACGGAGACGAACACCCAGCGCCAGCCGAACTGATCAGTCACAGCTCCGCTGATCGCAGGCCCGACAATTGAAGGCAGCACCCAGGCGGCAGCAAGCGCGGCAAACATCTTAGCCCGCAGGGCGGCCGGGAAAACGCGGGCAATCACCACATACAGGGCCACGCCCTCCAGCCCGGCGCCCAGACCCTGAATGGCGCGCCCTGCCACGAGGACTTCCATGGTGGGCGCGGCGGCAGCCACCAGCAGGCCCAGGCAATCCACCGCGATGCCTGCCATCAGGGGCACGCCCGGCCCGGAGTGGTCAATCCATGGCGCCGCGAAGGCCATCGCGACCACGGAGGTCGCCATGGTGACAGCAAAGGCCAGGCCGTAGAGTGGAAAGCCCTGCAGTTCCTGCGCTGCCCGGGGCATCGCCGTGGTGATGGCGGAGACGGAATACGCGACGAGAAAGGCCAGACTGAACAGGCCCACCGTCGCCTTGCGGTACTTGGTTCCCCAAATGCCCACCCGCGAGATTTCCGCCTTTTGCCCTGCACCCTTTTGCCCTGCACCCTTTTGTTCTGGGACCTGTTGCTTTGGCCGGGCCCTGCGGATCAGCACGTGGTCGGTGTCGCGGAGTTAGGATTCACTCCTCTATCATCGTCCGTCACCAAGCCCTCAGCCCTCGCTATCCTGATCGGGATGCTTCCATGACTGCGGCTGCGGTTTTCCGCTGGCGACATTGAGCATGGCCGCATGAATCAGAATAAAGTCCTCCTCGGCCAGGGGGATCACACCTCGACGCAGTGCGTAGCCCCAGTTCTTCTCCTGCGTTAGCTGCAGGCGTGGCTTGAGCGCCTGTAGCGGCACCGGCGCACCGTCGTCGTATGTCACCCGCCGCCGCCACGGCTGGAACTGGCCTTCGTCGGCCTGCCACGGGTCGCCGTCGGCTATCCGTCCCACGGCGGTGAAGGCTTGCAGCATCAGGCCGTCCAGCAGGCTGGTTCGGGGTGAGTAATAAACAAGGCCATCGCCGGGGAGCATCCGGCGAAACGCTCCCGGTTTGCCATGATCGACCTGCGCAATCCCCAGCTGTACGCCCCGGGCCACGTGGTCCGCGCTGACTACACCTAACCAGTAATTCAGCACGGCCGGCGCCTCTCGATAAAGGGAATGGATGACGGTCTGCTGGCCCGGAGCAGCATGTGCGGGTCCGCATCAATCTCATCCAGCAGCTCGGCGACCTGCACACTGCGGGGCAGCGTGGCATAGCTGTGCCACTGGTTCATTCCACTGGTCCACAACAGCTGCCACTCTCCAGAACTGCCCAAATACCGTAGCCGGGCGGCAGGCCTGTACGTCCACGTGAATTCCTCACCAGGACGGTTGGAGGGCCATAAACGGTACTCCAGCAGGGTCACGTCCCGGCCCCTTGCCAGAACGTCGATAGGGAAACCGGATCCGTCAGTCTCGCGTACCTTGGCCGCGCATCTGGTTCTAATAACCAGTAGATCGGCGTCGGGGATCGTGTGAACCGATGGTGCGATATTAGGGTCGGCGCCGTTGATGGGGTGAAACAGCGCCCGGCGGGCGAATTGATCCAGGCGCCGTTCGATGACGGAGCCGAACGGCCAGTACGAGGCCAGTTCCAGGAGACCGTTGGACAGATCGGTTACCCCGTCTGTCGGATATCCCTGGTCCTTTATTCCGCTCCGTAACGCCTCTGTATAGTTCCGCGCGGTGGCGTCGGGCACATCGGTGACCCTCGCCGTCGTCGTCGCGTGTTGCGAGACCAGGCCGGCAAACCGCCGGCCGCAGCCGCACGGCCCGTCGGGATCCTTCCGGTCTGCGGCGCACGGCGGAAGGATAAATACCAGTTCACCTTCGACGGCGAAGCAATAGTCGTTCTGCCGCTCACCCTGGGTCAGGGCAGTGGCAACGAGTAGTTTCATGACAGCCTCCTTGGTAGTGGTACCAAGTGGTCTATCAGCTGGCTCGGACATTCACGGTTTCACCGGCGGCTGAAGGGTGTCGGCTTCGTCCCGGAAGGTGGCGGCAGGCCTCTAGGCGTTAGTTGGAGCGGCGCTCTCAGCGCTCTCAGCGCTCTCCCGCTCGACGAATTCTTCGTCAATTTCATAGTGCCGGAACTCCGTCTCCGGGTTCGGTTCGCCAACCACGACATATTCGCGGTCAAGCTGGCGCTGTATCTGGCTGTCGAGGATCTGCAGTTTCTTGTCCGCGATCTTGTCGAGATTTTCGGGAAACGCGTCGTTCGGGGTGAGGCGCAGGTTGGTGGGCATGAGGTGCTCTCTATGTCAAGGATCTCCGGAGAGGTCGGTTTGGGATCCGGCCGGATTCGGCGGTTGCCACCAATCGTAACCGCAGCTGAACCGGAGTGGGGGCCGCGAAGGGTGACGGTTAAATCGAAGCGCTGAAGCTGCTCGGGCGGCCGGGAAGGTGAAACTGTTGTCGGCCGCCCTCGGTGTGCATCCGCTGATCTCGTCGTCGGCCGCTGGATGCGCACCAAGAGCTCCCGCGCTGGAACCGTCTCAAGGCCGGCAACCGCTGCCTACACGAACAGAGACCCCCCCCGTTTCGGGGAACCTTCCGGCCTGCCGCTGGCGGCGGTCTGCTGCAGGAAACCAGCGCGTAACGCATCCCGGAACCCGACTCGGTGCGCGGGTAGCTGCTCCTGAACGGGGTACAAGGGGAACGGGGTTCGGCGGCACCTTCCAAGCCAGGGTGGTATTGATCATAGGATTAGGTATCCAGTTCCCCGAGACGGAGGTAAGTGTGGAATTTACGGCGAAATACGTGGCACTCGGGGATTCTTTCACCGAAGGCATGGGTGACACCGATCCGGTGCTGCCACACGGTTGCCGCGGTTGGGCGGACCGGGTGGCGGAACAGCTCGCCAAGTCCTTCGCGCCCGGTGAACCTGGTCTCGGGTATGCAAATTTGGCCATCCGCGGGAAGAAAATGCGGCAGGTACTGAGTGAACAGATCGATGCCGCCGTGGTGCTGGGCCCCACTCTTGTCAGTATCTACGCCGGAGCCAATGACATTCTGCGGCCCAAAGTCGACATCGACGCACTAATGGGGGATTACAGCCGCGGCATCGCCAAACTCCGCGCCACCGGTGCTGCGGTGCTGATGTTCACCGGCTTCGATTCCAAGGCCTCCGGGGTTTTCGGGAAAACCCGGGGGCGGACCGCGATTTATAACGAGCTGGTGCGGGAGGTAGCCGATAAGCACGACGCGTTGACGGTGGACTACTGGCGTTTTGATGAATACGACGACCCGCGAATGTGGAGCGTGGATCGCATGCACATGTCCACGCCGGGACACATTAATATGGCCCGGCGGGTGCTGGCTGTGCTGGACCGGGAATCCGTGGTGGAAGTCCCGGAACTGGAGCCTCTGCCGGTGCTCAGCCGGTTGAAGGTGGCCGCGGCCAATGCCCAATGGGCGCGCGAATACGTGGGACCGTGGATTAGCCGGCGGCTGCGTGGCGTCTCCTCCGGCGACGCCCTGAGTCCGCGGTGGCCGGAACTTCACACGCCCCCAGCATCCTGACCCACACGCCACCCAATTCCCAGCACCTCAGGCACATCCGTCGGGGAGGAAGACGTCGTAATGCGGCCCCGAAGAAGTATCTGCTGCTCAGCCGGCGGCACCGGGGGCGGACTAGCGGGGCGACCGACCGATTGGTCTTAATCCGCCCCAGCTCATAGAATGGACAGGCGTCAGGTGGCGCGGAGCGTGCGCAATTGCTCCGGTTGCCGGGATTCATCTCCCGGAGGCCGGTAGTTAGGGGCTCAAGTTGCGCGGAATCGCCATTACCTCGGCTGCTTCGGTTGCCGGCCAGGGACGCCCCTGAACGCATTTCATGGCGGGTAAAACCGCTGAACATTCATTTTTTGGAGGATAGTCATGGCAGCTCACTGCCAAGTGACTGGAGCCGAGCCGGGCTTTGGGCACAGCATTTCGCACTCGCATCGACGCAACAAGCGTCGGTTCGATCCGAACATTCAGAAGAAGCGCTACTGGGTTCCGTCCCTGCGCCGCAATGTCACCCTGACCCTTTCGGTCCGTGGCATCAAGACCATCGACGTGCGCGGTATTGACGCCGTCGTCGCGCAGATCCAGGCACGCGGGGTGAAGCTCTAATGGCAAAAGACAGGGACGTACGTCCGATCATCAAGCTCAAGAGCACCGCGGGTACCGGTTTCACTTACGTCACCCGCAAAAACCGTCGTAACGACCCGGACCGTCTGGTTCTGAAGAAGTACGATCCCAAGATCCGCCAGCACGTCGAATTCCGAGAGGAGCGCTAAACATATGGCTAAGAAGTCAATGATTGCAAAGAACGAACAGCGTAAAGTCATCGTTGAGCGTTACGCCGCCAAGCGCCTCGAGTTGAAGAAGACTCTGGTCGACGCGAACGCCACCGACGAGGCCCGCGAGGCCGCACGTCTGGGCCTGCAGAAGCTTCCGCGCAACGCATCGCCGGTGCGTCTGCGCAACCGCGACACGATCGACGGACGGCCCCGTGGCACGCTCCAGAAGTTCGGTATCTCCCGTGTCCGTTTCCGCGACATGGCACACCGGGGCGAGCTGCCCGGCATCACCAAGTCCAGCTGGTAATCAGCGGCGCTTGCAGAAACTGACGTTCCATCGTGAAGGGGCGGCGGCCATTGTGGCCGCCGCCCCTTTGCCTGTCCGGCTGCGGTGGGAGTGGGCAGGAGGCACGACGACGGCGGAGGGCTGCCGTTGTCGGCAGCGGGGCCGCACCCGGGCCGCCGTCGACCTGCGGCGTCCTGCACCGAACCGCCGTCGTCGCCCGGCATCGGCCGGGAAAAGATTGGCTCTGAGCGGAAATTCCGTCAAAACATCCGGGAAATCGCTGAAATCGGCCAAATTCCGGGGAAATCACCGTGTCCGCGGGGGCAGAAATGGTATGTTCGCTAACAGTGGTTGGCACGCAACCGGCGTGCAAGCTTCATCCATCCCACGTCCAGGAGGACATACATGGCTAAGAATCGTAGTGAATTGGTTGCAGAGGTCGCGGCCAAGGCTGACACCAGCCAGACCGCAGTGAACGCTGTGCTGGACGCCCTTTTCTCGGTTTTCGAGAGTTCCGTCGCCTCGGGCGAGAAGATCACCATCCCGGGTTGGTTGGCCGTTGAGCGCACCGACCGCGCCGCACGCACGGGCCGCAACCCGCAGACCGGCGAGGCCATCCAGATCGCCGCCGGCCACAGCGTCAAGCTGACCGCAGGCTCTAAGCTCAAGGCTGCCGTCTCCACCAAGAAGTAGTCTTCGCATGGTTTCGTAAAGCATTGCCGGAGGGTGGCTGCCGCAAGGTGGCCGCCCTTCGCCGTCACGCGGACTCTTCCCTCCCAACTAGGTAGCAGCACCTGCACTCATAACGTGGTTTGAGTGCAGGTGCTGCTACCTAGTTGGGAAGGAGCCGACGGCGGCTGGCTTCCCCCGGCGCTAGTTCGCGTAAGGCAAGCAAGCGCGGATTCGCGTAAGGCAAGGGAGCGCGGATTCGCGCAAGCCAAGGGGGTGCCGGAGAATGGATGTGTGCCAGTAACCACCGCTCCCCAGAAAACCCCTTCCACGCATGGCTCAGCGGCCGCAGCGGGGATCCGAAGCATGTGGCTGCTGGGCGGCGGCGGCGCCGCACTGCTGGCCCTGGTGATCGCCCTGATCTTTTCCGGCGCGGCCGCTGCCAAGGCACTGGTGGATCCGGGGGCTTTGACCCGGTGGGGATTACCGGTTTCCCTGACCATCCATAACCTTTCGATTGCCGCGGTAATTGGCGCGCTCATTTTCGCGGTGGTGCTGCTGCCCAAGGAACTCAAACCCACGCGGTCCAGCCCCGCGGCACGGGCCGCCCGGAGCACCCGGGATGCGCCGTACCCTCCTGCGCCCGAGCACCCCGCCTTTACCCGTGCCATGACCCTGGCCGCCGGGGCCGGAGCCCTCTGGACCATCTCCGCGGCGGCGGTGCTTATCTTCACCTATTCGGACATCGCGGGCCTGCCGATTTCAGGAACCGGCGATTACTCGAACCAGTTGGTCTACTTCATGACGGACCAACCCACCGGCCAAGCCTGGCTCTCCATCTGCATCTTCGCCGCCGTCGTCACGACGCTTTGTTTCGGAATCCGTTCGCAGACCGGATTGGGCCTGACCCTGGTGCTGGCCCTTCTCGGGCTCGTGCCGCAGGCGCTGATCGGCCACTCCTCGAGCGGCTCGGACCACGAGGGCGCGGTGAATTCCCTGCTCCTGCACATCATCGGAGTTGCTCTCTGGGTGGGCGGCATCATCGCGCTGGCCGCGGTGTCGGGCAAGCTGGGCCAGCTGACCGCACCGGTACTGAAACGGTTCTCCGCCCTGGCGCTGGCGTGTTTCTTCGTCGTTTTCGCCTCCGGTGTCATCAACGCGGCCATTCGCGTGACCAGCTGGGACTCCCTCTTCTCCTCTTCCTACGGCCAGCTGATCATGGCCAAAACCGTCGCCATCATCGTGCTCGGCAGCATCGGCTACATGCACCGGTCCTGGATCATCCCCCGGCTGGAGAGCGGCACGTCCGGCAAGCAGGCGCTGTCCGCCACCCGGGTGCTCTGGCAACTGATCCTTGGTGAGCTGATCATTATGGGAGCCACCAGTGGAATCGCGGTGGCGTTGAGCCGGTCCGCTCCGCCGCAGCCCACCAGCTTCGCCCCTGACGCCACCCCGGCGGTCATCCTCAGCGGATACCCGTTGCCGCCGGAATTGACTTTTTCCCGCTGGTTCAGCCAGTGGCGGCTGGACTGGCTCTGGATAGCCTTTGTGCTGGTCAGTACGGCGTTCTACGTATCCGCGGTGCTCAAGCTCCGCCGGCGCGGAGACAAATGGCCCGTGCCGCGGTTGATCTGCTGGCTGATCGGCATGGCGTCGCTGGTTTACATCACGTCCGGCGGCCCCGCGGTATACGGCCGAGTTCTCTTCAGCGCGCACATGGTGGACCACATGGCGCTGATGGTGGTGGCACCCCTGTTTATGGTGCTGGCAGCCCCCGTCTCGCTGGCCCTGAAAACCTTGGTCCCGCGCGGCGATGGCAGCCGGGGCGCCCGCGAGTGGATACTGGTGATTGTCCACTCCAGGTTCTCGAAGCTCGTAACTCACCCGCTTTTCGCGGCAGCCAACTTTGCCGGCAGCCTCGTGCTTTTCTACTACTCGGGCGCCTTCGGCTACGCCATGCGGGACCACATCGGACACGAGCTGATGATTCTGCACTTCACCCTGACCGGTTACGTCTTCATACTGACCATGATCGGCATCGATCCGCTGCCCCGCCGGGCCCCCTACCCGCTGCGCCTGTTGCTGCTCCTGGCCACCATGGCCTTCCACGCATTCTTCGGTGTGACGCTGATGAGCTCCACGGCCTTGTTGGCCGGGGACTACTTCGGGAACATGGGTCGCAACTGGGGTGCCTCCGCGATTGCCGATCAGCAGGCCGCCGGAGCCATCGCCTGGGGAATCGGTGAGGTGCCCACGCTGCTGGTCGCCCTGGGCGTTGCGGTGATGTGGTCCCGATCGGATGAGCGCGAGACCAAACGCAAGGACCGTGCGGCGGACCGGAATAATGACGCAGACCTGAGTGCTTACAACGATATGTTTGCCGGGCTGGCCCACCGGGACAGTAGCGTGCACGACGCCAAGCAGGGAGAACAACGATAGTGGATGCACCAGTAGGAACCGCACCGCACCTGAGAATCAGGGCCTCCGAGCTGCAGGGCCGCGGCTGGCTGAATACCGGCGGAAAAACACTCGGGCTGGAGCAGCTGCGCGGCAAGATCGTGCTGCTGGATTTCTGGACGTTTTGCTGCATCAATTGCCTGCACGTAATCGACGAGCTGCGGCCGCTGGAGCAGGAATACTCCGACGTGCTGGTCACCGTTGGTGTTCACTCGCCCAAATTTGAACATGAGGCCGACCCGGTGGCCCTCGCCGCCGCCGTCGAACGCTATGAAATCCGCCACCCCGTGCTCGATGATCCGGAGCTGCTCACTTGGCAGGCCTACGCTGCCCGCGCCTGGCCCACCTTGGTGGTCATCGATCCGGAGGGCTACATCGTGGCGCATCTTTCCGGTGAGGGACACGCGGCCGGGTTGGCGACGCTGATTCCGGAGCTGATCGCGGAGCATGAGGCCAAGGGCACGCTGCACCGTGGCGACGGCCCGTACGTTGCCCCGGCGCCGACGTCGGGCGCCCTGCGCTTCCCCGGCAAGGTCCTCCCGCTGCCCAATGGCCGATTCCTGGTCTCCGATACCGGACATCACCGGCTGGTGGAGCTCGGCCCGGACCTGCAGAGCGTGCGGCGGACCATCGGCTGCGGCGTGAAGGGGCATGCCGACGGCACGGCCGAGACCGCGCAGTTCAATGAGCCGCAGGGCCTGACGCTGCTCCCGGATGCGGTCGCCGCCCAGGCCGGGTACGACGTGGTGATCGCCGATTCCGTGAACCACCGATTGCGCGGCGTGCGGCTGAGTGACGGATCCGTGCGGACGCTGGCCGGAAACGGTGTGCAGCGGTTGCTGGAGGGCGGCCCGGCCCGCGTGGACGACGACGGCGCCGCACTGACGGGCGGCGATCTGGGCTTGTGTCCGCTGGAGGTCGCGCTGTCATCCCCCTGGGACGTTGTCTGGTCGGCGGCGCTTAACCGTGTAGCCGTGGCGATGGCCGGCGTGCATCAGATCTTTGGTTTCGACCCGGCGACCGGCCAGGTGACCATCGTGGCGGGCAACGGTCTGGAGGGGCTGCTGGACGGCCCTGCCGGTCAGGCCTGGTTTGCTCAGCCGTCCGGCCTCGCGGAGGCACCGGATGGCAGCATTTGGGTGGCCGATTCGGAAACGTCCGCGCTGCGGGTGCTGCGGTTCGCGACTCCGCCCCCCGCGCAACTAGGTAGCAGCACCGGCACGAATGAGCCCGCTAACGTGCCGAAAGTGCGACCTGGTTGGGAAGGTGCCGCAGGGGAGGTCGCGGTGGAAACCGCCGTCGGCACCGGACTCTTCGACTTCGGCTTCCGAGACGGAGCCGCGGAGCAGGCACGCCTGCAGCACCCGCTGGGCGTCACCGTGCTCCCGGACGGTTCGGTCGCCGTCGCGGACACCTACAACGGCGCTGTCCGGCGTTTCGACCCGGTCGCCGGGACACTGAGCACCCTTGCCCGCGGGCTCGCAGAGCCTTCCGATGTGCTGCTCGACAGCAGCGGCGACATCCCGCTGCTGATTGTGGTGGAAGCCAACCGGCACCAGCTGGTCCGGTTGCCGGTCCCCAAGGAAGCCCAGCAGGTCGACGAGGGTGCCGCGCAGACGCAGCGTCCCAAGACGCCGGTGGCACCCGGCGCGCTGGCCCTGCAGGTGCGCTTTTCCGCACCGACGGGACAGAAGCTGGACGACCGCTGGGGCGACCCGACGCAGCTGAAGGTCTCCTCCACACCGCCTGATCTGCTAACGGCGGGCGGCGGCACTTCGATTGGTCTGCACCGTACGCTGACACTTTCAGCCGACGTCCCTGAGGGGGTCCTGCATATCACAGCTCGGGCGGCGGCCTGCGACGGCCCGGAAACGGCCGACGGACAGATCCCAGACCACGCAGCCTGCCACCTGTACCAGCAGGATTGGGGCATTCCGGTACTGCTGGACGCCTCCGGCGACACCGGGCTGACGCTTGATCTGCTCGGAATGGACTAAGGGCTCGCTGCGACGCCATGCCCGTTCGGTGCATGCCCGTTCGGTGCATCGCCCGGTCGGTGCCTCGCCGAGAAGGTCGCGCATTGCCAAGAGGGTTGCACATTGCCGATAGGGTCGCATAGCCCAATATCCGGTCATCCTCTCTCCACACCCTGCCCCGGTGGCGCAGCCGGGCACATAATGGCGGGCGATGCTGCCGCTCCGCGTTGCGGCTTGGAATGCTTGTCGGCATGGATGTTGAGCAGGTTCTGCGGAGCCTTGGTGGGGCGGCACGGACGGAAGCCCTTGTGCAGCGCGGTTTCACGACGGCACAGCTGGCCCGGGCGGTCGCGGGGAAGCAGGTGCAGACACGGGAGCGGGGGATTTTGGCGGTTCCCGGCGCCCCCGCCGCGTTCGTGCAGGCGCTGCGCCACCGCGGCGTGCTGACCTGTGCCTCCGCCGCCGGGCAGTATGGGCTGTGGGTGGTGGCGGAGCCTTGCCTTATACATCTTGCTGTCGGCAACGGTCTCCGCGGTCCGGAAACGGGGCCGCAACCGGTCCTGTACTCCGCACCCCGGGCCGGGCCGCACCCCGTTCCGTTGCCTGAACCGCGCACCGTGCTGCACGCGGCACCGCTGTCGTGCCCCGTTACTGGTGCGCCGGTGGCCGCGCTGGAAGACGTGCTGATCCATGCGCTTTTCTGCCTGCCCATACCGGAGTCCGTGGTCATGGTGGAATCGGCGGTGAATCAAGGACTTGTGGATCCGGAGGTTCTGCGTCGACATCTCCCGGCAAGTCGTGATGGGAAGGCCCGAACCGCGCTGGATCTGGTGGAGGAGGGGGCCGATTCGCCGTGGGAAACGCTGGCCAGAATCCTGTTCCGGCGGTTCGGATTCGAGGTTCAGGCCCAAAGCTGGGTCCACGGTGTGGGCGTGGTGCACTTTCTGATCGACGGTTATCTCGTCGCGGAGATCGTCGGATTGGAGCGCCGGCCGCCGGCCGGGCAATTCGCGTCTGCCCCATGGCGTGACGCGGCTGCCGGCATCTCCGGCCATGTGCTGCTGCGGATCCAGTACCCTGATGTCCTGTACCGACCGCAGCGGGTCGCGGAAAGGGTGCAGCTCGCGCTGCGCGCCCGAAGACCGACCCGGACGCGCCGCCCGACGCTGATGGCAGGTTAAAACGCGCGCCCGTGTCCCGCGGGGTGGCCATCCCGCTAACGCTTGTGGTCAATAATCCACGACGGGGGTGACGGTGACGCTCCCGCCGCCGGTATCCAATTTGGCGGTGAAGCCGAAGCTCTGCGCCTCTTCCACCGGTACCACCGCGCCCGTGTACAGCTGCTGTTCCTGGTAGCTCACCTGCGCCTTGACGGTCAGTGGAGCGATCACCCATTCCCCACCGTAGGCGGAGATCCCGACCGTTGGATAACTTTCGATGCTCCAGACCACCGGGGTGACAATCCGGTTGTCCGAATGATTGCTGAACGGGCAGCCGGCGGGAAGCAGCACCTGTTGTTTGGCGCAACCGTCCAGATACTGGTGGAGCTGGCTGTTGACATCGGCCATGAGTTTCGGCGACGGCGCCGTGTTCAGCTCGACGGCGGCGGGCTTGTCCCCTGCCGAAGTCACGGCGGTGGTGACCGACGGGGCCTGGAATAGTCCGCTCTGAAATGAGGCCTTGTACTGCCCCGGGTACAGGACCGAAAAAGTGCTCCGGCCCGACGGCATGGTGACCCCTACGCCGTTCAGTGAGGCGGTCGTTTCATTCACGACGGAAACATCGATGGTTGGCAGCGGAGCAGGAACAAACGTCCAGGTGCTGAAGAAGAGCCACCGGTTGCCGGCCGGTTCCAGCAGGAACTCGGTGCTGTGGTCGGCTCCGTCGATTTTGTAGCTGGCGGGGACTTTGACCCGGCCGTCTGCCTGCTCCTGAGGGTCCCCGATCTGCAGGTCCTCGATGGCCGCAGCCGCGCTCTTGAGTCCGCTGCCGTCCAGTACCGCGGGGTTGCCCGCGGGTACGGTCGCCTTGAGCAGGCCCAAGGCCTTGGCTCCGTCGCCATCGCGCAGGGCCTGGAGGTAATCGCGCACGGGCTGTTGCGGACCGAAATAGCTGGCATTTACCATCGTGATGGTGATGATCGCGGCGGCCACGGCCAGCATCAGTCCCAGCAGCCAGCCGGCCGCGATCCTCATGAGTCTGGTGCCGTTTTTCACTGTGTCCACGATACCCGCTGCTTCGGCGCGTTCTGCTGTCACCGCACTGCAGACTGAGGACGTGACCGGACGGCGGAGGGGTGCCTCTTAGGCCAGCAGGGCGGAAACGTCTTAGGCCAGCAGGGCGGAAACCAGGACCAGAATCGGGACCCCGACGGCGGTGGTCAGCAGCACGGTGTCCTTGGCCACCGCCACGCCCGATTTATAGCGGGAGGCAACAATAAAGACGTTCTGTGCCGTGGGTAAAGGGGCCAGTACGACGGCGGCAAATAGGGCGTGTCCGCGAAGATCCAGCAGGTAGCGGGCCAGGAAAAATGCGACGGCCGGCTGCAGCGCCAGCTTGACCGCGGAGGCCAGTAAGACATCAGTGCGGCCGTCGCTGTTCTGCAGGGGCCTTGAACCATGAAGGGAAATCCCGAAGGCGAGCAGCGCGCCGGGCACGGCCGCCCCGCCCAGCGCAATGAATGGCTGCATGACCAGATTCGGGGGCTGCCACCCGACTGCGGCGATCAGCAGTCCCAGCAGCGAGGCAATCAGCACCGGGTTCCTGGGTATCTGGCCCAGGAAAGTCCACAATGACGCGCGGCGCCGGCGACCGGCGTTGTCGAGCAGCAGCACGAAGAGCGGGGTGTAGAAGGCCAACTGGAAGATCAGCACCGGAGCTGCGAAGGAGGCGTCCCCGAGGACATATACCGCAATCGGAATACCGAGATAGGCGGCATTGACCAAGGACGCGGACATCGCACCGACCAGCGCCGTTCCGGTCGGGCGCTTGAGGACGACGCCGGCCACCAGCAGGTAGACCAGCGCCGCCGCAAAGGCGCTCAACGCGGCCACCAGCAGGGACGTGGAGAAAACGGCGCGCAGATCCGTGTGGCTCAGCGTCTGCAGCATCAGCGCCGGGGTGGCGACGAAGAACACCAGACGGCTGAGGATACGCTCGCCGTCCGGCCCGAGCACGTCGACGCGGCCCAGCAGATAACCCACCAGGATGACGACCCAGATGACGGAAAAACCCTGCAGAACGCCCAGCATGCTCAGGCGCCTTGGGCCGGTGAATCGGAAGTCAACGACCGGCCACCAGGACGCAGGACCCCAATAGACTGAAGATTGATAAGCAAAACGTCAATAAGGTGCACTGGCTCAGCCTAAGCTGAAGCCACCGAGGCGACGTCCCACACGACGGAAGGACCACCATGAAGACCATTGCGGTCACTGGAGCCCACGGCAAGGCGGGCCGTGCGGCCGTGACCGATCTGCTCGCCCACGACTATTCGGTGCATGCGAGCGACATAACCGGACCGGTCGGCCGTAATTCGGATCTGGGCTGTCCAACCATGCGCGTGGATCTGACCGATTACGGTCAGGCACTTCAGGCACTCAGCGGAACAGACGCCGTCGTCCATCTGGCCAATATCCCGGAACCGGGCATGTACCCGCCGGCGGAAACCATCAACCGCAACACGGCGGCGAACCAGAACGTTTTTTTGGCTGCGGCGGCGCTGCGGCTGGAGCGGGTGGTGTGGGCGTCGTCGGAAACCACCCTCGGGCTGCCCTTCGGCGGGAGCGACAAGGCGGGCGAGAGGGACGGTGAGCTGCACTATGCACCCGTTGATGAGGAGCATTTCCCCTATCCGAGCAGCGCCTACGCCCTCTCGAAGGTCCTCGGGGAGCAGGCCGCGGCGCATGTTTCCGGCTGGTCGGGCATCCCCTTTGTTGGCCTGCGTATTTCCAATATTTTCGCGCCGGAGGACTACGCCCGGGTTCCCGGCTTCTGGCCGGACGCGCCGTCGCGCCGCTGGAATCTCTGGGGCTACGTCGACGTGCGGGATGTCGCCGCAGCCTGCCGGAACGCCCTGGAAGCGGATACCACCGGATCCGAAAATGTCATCATAGCCGCCGCCGACACCATTATGGACCGGCCGTCGTCGGACCTGTTGGACGAGGTGTTTCCCGGCCTGGAGCGGCACGGGACCATCAGAGGCCATGAAACGTTGCTGAGTATTAAGGCCGCCCGCAGCCTGATCGGCTACCGCCCGGCCCATTCCTGGCGGGACGGCATTGCTGCCCGCGGCGCCGGTGCGGACGAACGCCCGGAGTAGGACACGAAGACCTCCCGGAACCTTGATCAGGGCCAGCGGCGCAGGTAGCGTGGAAAACGGGCGGCCGCACGGGGGCGCTTCGAAGCAGCCAACTGACCCTCCGGAAGGAGACATCGTGGCGACAGTACTGGAATCCATCGACGTAGGGGTGCCGGTCACGCGGGCCTACAACCAGTGGACGCAGTTCGCATCCTTTCCCGAATTTATGGACGGCGTGGAATCGATCACGCAGACCTCGGAAACCACCAACCATTGGGTGACGAACATCGGCGGCGTGCGGCGCGAGTTCGACGCTGTCATCACCGAACAGCACCCCGATGAGCGGGTGGCATGGAAGAGCGTGGACGGCAAATCCCATGCCGGCGTGGTGACGTTTCACCGCCTCGATGATGAGTCCGCCCGGGTAACCGTGCAGCTGGACTGGGATCCGGAGACATTCCTGGAGAAGGTCGGTTCGGCCCTTGGCGCGGATGACCGCCAGGTGAAGTCGGATCTGCGGCGGTTCAAGGATTTTATTGAGGGGCGCCGTTCGGAGACCGGCAGTTGGCGCGGAGACGTTTCAGCGCCGGACTCCGCTGCACATTCCAGGGCCGACGACGTCGGCACCGCGGGCGCGGCGGGCACAGGTACCGGGGCAATGGCCGGCGGCCTCGATAAGCCTTCCGGTGGCTTGGACAATCCGTCCATCGGAGCCGGCGGACCGGGTGCCGCCGAGTCGCATCCGAGCGCCCCGGGTTCGGCAGCTTCCAGCGTGCAGAACCCGACGGTGGACGATCCCGACACGCAGAATCCGGCGGTGGATGATCCCGATTCAGGGGGAGCCAGTTCCGCGCGGTAGCCGGACGCTTCGTTCTCGGCCCACAACGCTGCCCCTCAGCAGCGGTTGGTGGCCAGCGGAGGGCGGAGCAGGCCGGGGGTGACAGCCTCGGCGGGGTCCGTGCCCAGCCGCACGATCCGGTTACCGGCATCAACATGGACGACGGCGGGGACATAGTCGCGGGCCTCCGCCGTCGTCATTTGTGCGTAGGTGATCAGGATGACCAGGTCGCCAACCTGCACCAGATGGGCCGCGGGACCATTGATGCCCAGCACGCCGGAGCCTCGCTCACCCGGAATTGTGTACGTTTCCAGCCGGGCGCCGTTCGTGACGTCCACAATGGAGACCAATTCGCCGGGCAGAATATCGGCGGCATCCAGCAGGTCTTCGTCGACCGTTACGGAGCCGACATAATGCAGGTCCGCGTGAGTGACAGTGGCGCGGTGGATTTTGGATTTAAACATTGTTCTGTTCATAACGGGTAATTCTAACGCGACGGAATTCTCCGGGCTCAGGCTGACTCCCTTATTGCGTCCTCGTGTGCGGGGTGAGCTTACGCCCCATGATCGCCTGGGTCAGCGCATCCACGACTTCGGTATTTGCCAACGGATTGCGGATCAGCGTGAAATCCACGTCGCCTACCGGCGGCAAACTGAAGCGGCGGGTGATGACCTTCAGATCCTCCGGCACCAGCGAGGTCGGCATCACGGCGACTCCGATGCCGGCCCGCAGTGCGGCCAGCACGCCGCTGATCTGTTTGGTGCTGCAGGTGATCCGCCAGGTGCGGCCGGCCTGCTCCAGCGCATCGATGGCGAGTTTGCGGCTCAGGCTGGGGGCGGGGTAGGCAATCAGCGGCACCGGGGCGGCGGGTTCCAGCACGGTCTGTTCCAGCCCCACCCAAGAGAAGGAATCCTGTTTAACCACCACTCCCTCCTGCGCGCCCGACACCCACTTGATGAACACCAGGTCCAGCTGCCCGGCCTTGAGCCGGCGGTGCAATTGATCGCTTTGGCTGACGGTGAGTTCGAGGTTGATCTGCGGGTACAGCTGGCGGAATTCACGCAGGATCCGAGGCAGTCCGGTGATGGCCAGATCATCGGCGGTCCCGAACCGCAGCCGCCCACGCATCGCTGCGCCGGAAAAGTAGCGGGCCGCGTCTTCGTTGGCCGCCAGAATCGTGCGCGCAAATCCCGTCATGGCGTCCCCGTTGTCCGTCAGCCGGACCTCGCGGGTGTCCCGGGCCACGAGCTGACGCCCGGACTCGGTCTCAAGTTTCTTCACATGCTGGCTGACGGTGGGCTGGCTCAAGTGCAGCCGTTCCGCGGCCCGGGTGAAGCTTCCTGTCTCGGCGACAGCCAAAAAGCTGCGCAGCTGAGCCGGATCGAACAGCATCGGGAGCCTCCTCGTCGGCCTCTCATTACAAACCGTAATGGTACTTATAGACATCATGTCCTTTGGGAATACTAGCCCGCTCGCTAGGGTGGAATTTATTCCCGTAACGAAAAAACGACCTCAGGATTCTCTTGACACCCCCACCAGCGCTGCCCGGCGTTTCCACCCTGACCGCTCCAATTGACCTGGCCGCCCAACGTCCGCCGTGGCGCCAAACATTTTCCTCGCTGAAGGTACCCAACTTCAGGCTCTTCGCCGTGGCCCATCTGGTCGCTGTGATCGCGCTCTGGATGCAGCGGATCGCACAGGACTGGTTGGTGCTCCAGCTCTCCGGCAGCGTGACCGCCGTCGGCATTACGGTGGCGATGCAGTTCGCACCGTCGTTGCTGCTCATGCCGTTGGGCGGCATCATCGCCGACCGCTGCTCCAAGCGCATGATCCTCATGATCAGTCAGGGTGCCGCGGGCGTGCTGGCCGTGGTCATGGCCGTGCTCGCGCTCAGCGGCGCCATCCAGGTGTGGCACATCTACGGCATCGCCTTCCTGCTGGGCTTGGTCACCGTCGTCGACCAGCCGGCGCGTCAGGTTTTTGTCAACGAATTGGTAGGGCCGGTTCAGCTGCGCAATGCCATCAGCGTGAACTCCTCCATCTTCCAGATCGGCGCGATGATCGGACCGGCCATCAGCGGCGTGCTCATCAGCGCGGTGGGCGGCGGCTGGGCCTTCGCCGTGAATGCCCTGGCCTGTTTTTTCACGGTCGGCACGCTCGCCCGCCTGCGCACCAGGGATCTGCTCAGATCGGCGCCCGCCCCCAGATCCAAGGGCCAACTGCGCGAGGGGCTTGACTACGCGATGCGGAAACCGACCATCTTTTGGCCCGCCGTGATGGCAGGTTTCATTGCTGTTTTTGCCATGAGCCTGCCCGTGTTGATGGCGGCCCACGCAAATACTGTCTTTTATTCCGGCGCCGGCGGATACGGACTGCTGAACACGCTGGTGGCGGTCGGCGCGCTCGCCGGAGCGGTTGCCTCGACCCGGCGGCCCGTGCTGCGGCTGCGCACCGTCGTCGGGGCGGCCGGCGGTTATTGCATGCTGCTGGTCCTGGCGGCCGCCGCGCCGAGCATGTGGATCTTCTGCGCGGTGCTGGTGGCTGCCGGCTACGCGTCGCTGACCTTTCTGACCAGTTCCAACCAATTGGTGCAGATCTCCACCAATGTCCGGATACGTGGCCGCGTCATGAGCCTGTATATCATGGTGCTGATCGGCGGCCAGGCCATCGGCGGCCCGCTGATCGGCGCGCTCGCCGAGCACCTCGGACCGCAATGGGCCATGGTCGTCGCCGGAACGGTGCCGGGCGCCGCGGCGGCCGTGATCGCCGTTGTGCTGGCGCGGCGCGGCCATCTCACCCTCAGGGTTGACCGGAAGAGCCAACGGCGTCCAGTGCTGATCGTGCGGCGCAGGGAGACCGGGGAGCTTGGTACCGCGGGCTGAGCCCGGGACGCGTGGGACCGCGGGCGGGTAACCGTCCGCGCGCCGAGAGTGCGGCCCGAGAGTGCGCCGCACGATCAGCAGATTTCTCTATTTTGGCCGGTGCTTTGACGGCCTCGGGGGCTTAATCTGAAAGCGTCCATTCCGCGTTTCCGCCACCGGTCGTAGGCCCGGCTTCAGGACTGCCAAGAGAGGTAAGGGAAGCGCAGTCAGACCCCCACCGTCTGTTGTACATCCTGCTCTGAACGGTGCTGAGGTGACCGGCCTGATACCGGCGTCGTCGCCGTTCACGAGGACGCGCGGGGTCAAACATCAAGTCCCCTGCACTGGTCACCCGGCATCAGGACCCGCAGCTGTTCCCGGGTGTGGCCGCGGATCAGGGCCTGCCGTAGACAGCGCGCGCTGCGTGTTACGGCCGGGACTCGCGGAGTGCCGGTAGGGGACCAACGAGCAGGAGAATGTCATGGCACAGATAAGGGTCCGCTACATCGTTGATGACGTCGGGGCGGCCATTGCGTTTTACTGTCAGCAGCTGGACTTCAGCGAGGTGATGCATCCGGCACCAAGTTTCGCGATCATTCGCCGCGGCGCACTCCGGCTGCTGCTCAGTTCACCCAGTGCGGCCGGAGGCGGCGGCCAGTCCATGCCGGACGGGACACGGCCGGCTCCCGGCGGCTGGAACAGGATATCGCTGGACGTAGCCGACCTTCCGGCAACAGTGCAACGGCTGCGCGGCGCGGGAGTCCACTTCCGCAATGACATAGTCACCGGAATCGGCGGCAATCAGATTCTGCTGGAGGACCCGTCCGGAAATCCCGTCGAACTGTTCGAGCCGGTTTCCCAGCCCGGACAAGATTGACCGGGCGCGGTCCACCCACCCGTACCCTACCGGCACCGTCCGCCCGCACGGCACCCGCCCCACGCCGCGCAGGGGGTGGCGGAAGCCCCCGCGTCAGGGAACGGCCGGGTCCGCCTCGGTCAGGTGCGGGTACCCGGGTGAGCGGTGCTGAAAGCGGAGGGCGTTCTCGTTCAGGATGTGTCCGTCCTGGATTTCGATCGCGCGCCGGATCGTCTCATTGCCGGCCCACGCATCGGGGCCGGCCAGCACGGTCTCCAGGAACGGCAGCAGGGCCTCGCTGATTTCCCACGTTGCCGAGTTCCACAAATACGATGGGCTGTGGTCCACGGCGTAGTAGCCGACGTGGTCGCCGACCTCGAACATCGGTTCCGTGAACGTCGTCGACCGCGCCCAGCTGAAGCCCATGCCCTCATCACAGGAAACATCGATGATCAGACTACCGGGGCTGAAGGCGCCAAGATCCTCGGTGCGCAGGTACATCAGCGGCACGTTCGGATCCTGCAGCGTGCAGTTGACCACGATGTCGCTCGCCGCGAGGAACGGTGCCAGCGGCATCCGGCCCTCCTCGGTCAGCACATGGCTCAGATACGGAGCGGACTCGTCCTGATCGAACCGGACGATCTGGGCCGAATGGATGGGAGAGCCGACGGCGGCAACATCACGGCTGGTGAGCACCTGGACATCGTGGATTCCGTGCGCGTTCAGCGCGGTGATGGCGCCACGGGCCGTTGCCCCGAAACCAAGAACGACGGCGCTGAGCCGGCGCCCGTAATCGCCGGTAGACCCGGTCAGTGCCAGCGCATGCAGCACCGAACAGTATCCGGCCAGTTCATTGTTCTTATGAAAGACGTGAAGGCTGAACCCGCCATCGCTTGTCCAGTGGTTCATGGCTTCGAACGCGATCAGCGTCAGGCGCTTGTCGATGGCGAGCTGGGTGATCGCGCGGTCCTGTACGACGTGCGGCCAGCCCCAGAGGATTTGGCCATCGCGCAACTCGACCAGGTCCTCCGGCTGAGGTTTCGGCAGCAGCACAACGTCAGCAGCGGCAATCAGCTCTTCGCGGCTGGCGATCCGGCCCACTAAGGGCTTTAGCTGCTCATCGGAGAGACCAAAGGGCTCGCCGTAGCCGTGTTCCAGAATGATGTTTCTGCTGATTCCGGCGTTGATGCGCTCCAGATGCAGCGGATGAATCGGAAGGCGGCGCTCGTCAGGCTTGCGTGATGTTGCCAGAACACCCAGCGTCATACCGCCCGCTGACGCAATCACTTCTTTTTGGTTGCCGCGATTTTATCCACCGGGCTGGCAGAGGCTTCGGTGGCCCGCTTTTCTGCGCGCTTTTCCTTGATGGACTTGCCGGGCTTTTTTGCTGAGGATTTTCCTGGGGATTTGTCTGCCATGATCACTCCTAAAGGGAACCGAAATGGTCCGTGTGACTGACCATACACGCTAAGTGCTGCGGAGTCCCACGCCGGTCTGGGCCGTGGACACGACGACAGGCGGCTCTTTCATTAGTTGACGCCGGCGGCCAGCCCCGTGCTCGGCAACCCCGGCAGCAGCGCCCGGGGCGGTCCGTCGTCGAACGTTATGTCCGTGGTGTTCAGGACGACGGCGGCACGCGCCGCCCGCGCCCGCCGCCCGCGCCAGGAACGGCGAGAAGGGCCGGGCGCCTACCGACATGAGTCTCAACACGGGCAGCGGTGTCCGCTTGGTCGACCCCGCACTCCCGGCCGCGGCGTGCAGCGCTCGGGAGAGCTCGTTCAGGGTCAGGTTGAGGCCGCCCCGGTTGATTAATTGCCCGCGGGAAGCAGGATCCTGCAGGGCGTCTGCCGCCTTCCCCCGGCTCCAAAAAGAACCGGGCGGCCGTTATGGCGCCGCCATGGACACTAAAGATGACGACACCGGCCATTTCGTGGGCGTCGCCATCGCGCCGGGTGCCGGTCATCAGCCACTCGGACCATACGTCAACGGCGCCCTTTCCTTCGCCGTCAACGGCGGCGTTCCGGCCGCCGTCGTCCTCTCCCCCCCGCCTTTCCCCGGCCGTTGACGGCGGTGCCCAGCAGGCGTGTACCCAGATCCGGGACGGCGGAAAAGATGTGGGCCCAGTTGGTGTGGACCTGGTCGCGCCCGGAGAAGCCGCGCAGCGGATGGGCCGGAGTTTCGTTGACGTAGTCCACCGCAAAGCAGGCGGCGACGGCGTCGGGATCGTGGGCATTTGTTGCCTCCAAAAGACCGCTGACCGCGGCCAGCGGAGCCGCTTCCGACCGTTGCGTCCGGTTCCATCCGGAGCCTCCGGCAAATATTGGATACAGTTATTTGTATCCAATAAGGAGTGTAGCATTTTGCCCCCAGCCGTCAATGAAAAACGTCCCTCCGAGGCCGCCAGCCGCCGGGCTCGTAGCAGAGCGCAACCGGGAGGTGATCCTGGCGGCTCGGCGCCTGCTGCTCTCCGGCGGATATGGCCCGACGACGATAGCGGCCATCGCGGCGGCGGTGTCGCCGGAAACCGTTCACAAGGCGTACGGAGGTAAGCCCGGGCTGGTGCGGGGGATCCATGCACAGAGCGTGTTGGGCGGGGGTTCGGTTCCGGCGGAGATCCGCTCCGCGGCTCATCCGCGAGGCCGCCGCGGCCGGGGACCCGGAGATGGCGGCATTGCAGGACGAGGTGGGCGCGGCCCGCTACGAACGCATGCTGCACAACGCCCGGACCATGGCCGCGCGGGGGCTGCTCGCGGAGGGCCTCACCACCGCCCGGGCGGCGGATGTGATGTGGACCTACACCGCTCCGGAATTGTACGAGAACCTGGTGCTCACGCGGGAGGTGGACCGCGGCGGAGTTCGGCGCGTTTGTCGGCAAGGCTCTGGCGGCCGCACTGCTGGATTGACTGCGGAACTGAGCCGCGCCGGCCGGTGCCGAACTGCACCGGCCGGCGATCCACCGCCGCACCTACGCCTTCGGCGCGAAGAGCTCCAAAGCGATATTGTCCGGGTCCCTGAATTCCAGGATGTAACCGACGCCGATGTCCTTGATTCCTTCGTGGGTGACACCGCTGCGGTCCAACTGGGCCGCCGCTGCCTCGAGCTCCGCCTTCGACTGGACGGCGAAGCTGGCATGGTCCAGACCCACACGGTCTTCATCGAAGCTGTCCTTACCGACCGGACGCAGTCCAAACAGGGAATCACCGAGTTGGTAGACCACCCCGCCGAAGAGCCAGCCCAGCTGTTCGCGGGTGGCATCATCCGCACCAGCGGGCACCTCGAAGGCCACTGGCAGGCCAAAGATTTCATCGTAGAAAGCCCGCGACCGGTCTATATCGGAGACGGTCAAGCGGATATGGGCAAACGCGCGCGTGGGGATCGTCATCTTCCCGATAGTGCCACGGGAAAACCGGCGCGGCAAGGGGCCTGATCGACGTGGCGGTGGGGCAGACCGCGTGAGAAGTGGAGCGGGCGACGGGAATCGGACCCGCGTATCAAGCTTGGGAAGCTAGCGCTCTACCATTGAGCTACGCCCGCACTGGAGGGAAACCCTCAGACAGCAATGACCACATTACCTCATTCTGCGGGTCGTTTTGCGCACCCCCGACCGGGAATCAGCAGCTGGATGCACCTTCCCAATCCGATCCGCGGCGCCGGCTGGGCATGGTAAACCCCGTGCCGTGCCGTCGTCGTCGTCGTTGGTCAGCGGTAAGTAGCGGTCAGCGCGCGCCCGCAGTGGTCGCGGTTGGCGAGTCAGAGGGCCGGGACGGGCTCGCGCTGGAATAGCGTGACCAGCGGTTCGACGTAGCGGGCCGCAATGGGGCCGAAAACCGCCATGATGAGCACGTAGGTGGTGGCCAGCGCGGCCAGGTCTTTGGGCACGCTGCCGGCCGCGACGGCTAGACCGGCAATGACAATGGAGAATTCGCCGCGGGCAATCAGGGCCGCACCGGCGCGTGCCCGACCCAGCCTGCGGATGCCCTGCCGGCTGGCGGCCCACCAGCCGGTGGCGATTTTGGTCACCGAAGTCACGGCGGCCAGCAGCAGGGCGAATCCGAGTACCGGCGGAATGGACGCGGGGTCCGTGTTGAGGCCGAAGACAACGAAGAACATGGCCGCGAACAGGTCGCGCAGGGGCTCCAGCACGCGCGTGGCGTTGTTGGCGGTGGCGCCGGAAATGGCGATGCCGAGCAGGAACGCGCCGACGGCGGCGGAGACCTGCATGGCCGAGGCCAGGCCGGCGATCAGCAGCGCGGCTCCGAGCAGCTTGAGCAGAAAGGTTTCGCGGTCCGGACTGTCGATGATCGCCGAGACCAGGTGGCCGAATTTCAGTGCCAGTACGAGCACCACCGTCACCACGGCCAGGGCTACGCCCACAGCGGTCAGCCCGCCAGCGATCGAAACTCCGGAGAGCACGGCGGTCAGGACCGGAAGATAGGCCGCCATGGCCAGGTCCTCGATCACCAGGATAGACAAAATCACCGGGGTTTCGCGGTTACCGAGCCGTCCGAGGTCGCTAAGGACCTTGGCGATAATTCCGGAGGAGGAGATATAGGTGACGCCCGCCATCACCAGCGCACCCACCGGGCCCCAGCCCAGCAGCAAGGCGACCGCGGCGCCGGGGGCCATGTTGAGCACCAGATCCACCACTCCGGCCAGCCAGGATTGTTTAAGCCCGGTCACCAGCTCGTTGGCCGTATATTCCAATCCCAACATCAGCAGCAGGAGAACCACGCCGATCTCGCTGGCGATGTGGCCGAAGTCTTCGATCCCGCCGAAGTCGATCAGGCCGCCGTGGCCGAACGCCAGGCCGCCGAGAAGGTACAGGGGCACGGGGGACATGCCGATCATCCCGGCGAGCCGCCCCAGGACGCCGAGTCCGAAAAAGACGATGCCGAGCTGAATGAGCGAGAGCGTAGTGTCGTTCACAGGGGGAAGCCGCGCCTCCTATTTGGACTGCAGGATGTCTGCCGCCGCGGCCAGGCCGGAGTCGGTGCCGACAATGACAACGACATCGCCGGAGAGCAGAAGCTGATCCGGCCGCGGGGAGGCGATGACGCTTCCCTGCCGGAGGATGGCGACGACGGACGCGCCGGTGTGGGTCCGCATCTGGGTGTCACCGAGCGTGCCGCCGGCGAAGCGCGCGCTATCGTGGACGAGGAACTGCTGGGTGCTTACCCCGGGCAGATCCTTCTGTTCCGCGGACAGCTGGGCGATCAGCTTGGTACCTCCGAGCAGGCCACCCAATGCGGCCGATTCGTCGGCGCTGAGCGGGATGGACGCGGCGCAGGCGTCTGGGTCATCGAGTCTGGAGACGATGAGTTCCGTCTGACCGTCGCGGTGCGTGACCACGCCAACGCGTCGGCCTGTGGTCAGCGTGAGCTCTCTGCGGACGCCGATCCCCGGCAGCGGGGTTTCTACAATGTTCATGGGACTACCTTAGTCGTGCGTTGAACCGTCGGTCCTTGCTGGACCGGTGCTAGATATAACAGCGCTCGGGCCGCCAATAGTCCGCCGTCGTCCCCGCCGGTCCATCCGCCCACCGGCGTAGGCTGAAGCACGGCAATGACGCTCATATTAAGGACTGGCTGTGGCGGTAAAGAAGAATACGCGGAAGATTGAATCCGGCATCGAAACGGACTTCCGGGACAAGATGAGCTACGGCTCCTACCTGGCGCTCGATGAACTGCTCTCCGCCCAGCATCCGGTCAGCCGGCCCGAACATCACGACGAGATGCTCTTCATCATCCAGCACCAGACCTCCGAGCTCTGGCTCAAGCTGGTGCTGCATGAGCTCCGGGCGGTGCGGCAGGCGCTGATGGCTGATGATCTGCGCATGGCTATGAAGGGGATAGCCCGGATCAAGCACATCCAGCGGAGCCTGACCGAGCAATGGTCCGTGCTGGCCACCTTGACCCCGTCGGAATATGCCCAGTTCCGTGGTGATTTGGGGGCCGCGTCCGGTTTTCAGTCCGCCCAGTACCGCGCGGTGGAGTTTCTGCTGGGCAATAAAAACGCCGGAATGCTCAAGGTCTTTGCCTCGGACCCCGCCGCGCATGCGGTGCTTGAAGAGCTGTTGGGACAGAGCAGCATCTATGACGAATTCATCCGGCTGCTGGGCCGGCGCGGCTTCGCGGTTCCCGTCGAGCTGCTGGAACGGGACTTCACCACGGCACACGTCTTCAATGACGAGCTGGTCCAGTTGTACCGGGCAATCTACGAGAACCCGGCGGACAACTGGGATCTCTATGAGGCCTGCGAGGAACTGGTCGACCTGGAGGATAATTTCCAGCTCTGGCGGTTCCGGCATATGAAGACCGTCCTGCGGACCATCGGCATGAAGACCGGAACCGGCGGCTCTTCGGGCGTGGAATTCCTGCAGCGCGCCCTGGAGCTGACCTTCTTTCCCGAGCTCTATGCGGTCCGCACAGAAATCGGTGCCATCACCGCGGAGTCACGCAGCAGCCGGTGAAGGTTTGACCAGGTTCCGGACCGACTCGCCGGCTGTTTCGTGACACTCGCAATTTTCCCCGCCCGCCGGGTCCAATGTGGTCAAACCTTGACCAGGGCGGCGGTGGCGGCCCCTTACCTGCCGCGCTTTGGCTCCGCCGTCGCATCCTACCGGCGCGCTGCTCTGCGGGGAGTCGGATGCGCTAACTTTAGATGGTGCTCATCTCAGACCGCGACATCCGTGCCGAAATTGACGCCAAGCGCATTGTCTTGGACCCCTACGATCCCACCATGGTGCAGCCATCCAGCATCGACGTGCGGATTGACCGGCTGTTCCGATTGTTCGACAACCACAAGTACGCGCACATAGATCCGGCCGAGGACCAGCCGGATCTGACCCGTCTGGTGGAGGTCGCCCCCGATGAGCCGTTCATTCTGCATCCCGGGGAGTTTGTGCTCGGCTCAACCTTCGAGGCCGTGACGCTGCCGGACGATATTGCGGCCCGGCTGGAGGGCAAATCCTCGTTGGGGCGGCTGGGGCTGCTGACGCACTCGACGGCCGGTTTCATTGATCCCGGATTCTCGGGCCACGTGACGCTGGAGCTGTCCAATGTGGCCACACTGCCGATCAAGCTCTGGCCGGGGATGAAGATCGGTCAGCTGTGCTTCTTCCGGCTGAGCTCACCCGCCGAGCACCCCTACGGCAGCGGGGAATACGGCAACCGCTATCAGGGCCAGCGGGGCCCCACCGCGTCCCGTTCCTTCCAGAACTTCCATATCACCGCCATCTGACTCTTTCCCTCACCGGCCCCGGCCCAACTAGGTAGCAGCAGGTGCACCCAAAACGCGCTTTGGGTGCACCTGCTGCTACCTAGTTGGGGAGGGGAAGGCGACCGGGGTTAGGTCGGGGCCGGGGCGGGGATGTGGTGCTCGGGAGCCTTGACGGGGAGCAGCAGGAGCAGCCCCGCCAAGAGCACGATGAGGATGCCGGAGATGCCCCAGCGCTGGGAGCCGAACCAGACGATGAACAGCCCGAAGAGCATCGGCGCGAGGAAGGACACCGCGCGCCCGGTGGTGGCGTAAAGCCCGAAAAGTTCGCCCTCCTGGCCGGCCGGGGCCAGCCTGCCGATAAAGGTGCGCGCGGAGGACTGCGCCGGCCCGACGAAGAGGGACAGCAGCAGGCCGAAGATCCAGAACACCGTCTTGCCCTGCAGGAAGAGCAGTACCGTCCCGGAGCCGAGCAACCCCACAAGTGAGATGACGATGACGGTTTTAGGCCCGAGCCGATCATCGAGGAACCCGGCTGAAATGGCGCCGACGGCGGCGACGACGTTGCCGGCGATCGCGAAGATCAGCACGTCGCCCTTCGCGAAGCCGAAGCTGCCGACGGCGATCACGGCGCCGAAGGTGAAGATCGCGGCCAGTCCGTCGCGGAAGATGGCACTGCTCATCAGGAAGTACAGCGTGTGCCGCTGGGTCCGCCACAGCCTGGCGATCGTGGCGAAGAGATCCAGATAGGAGCGGACGAGACCGACCCTGGTCTGTGCCGGATCGGCCTTGGATTCCGGCACCGACAGCAGCACCGGGATGGAGAAAATGATGATCCACGCCGCGGAGAACAACGCCACCACCCGGTAGGTCATCCCGTCGTCGTCGGTGATGCCGAAGATGCCCACCTTGGGTGCGATCAACCCGTAGTAGACGATCAGCAGCGCCACAATGCCGCCCAGATAGCCGGCGGACCAGCCGATTCCGCTGATCCGGCCGATGGTGGCACGGGTGGAAATCTGCAGCAGCATGGCGTTGTAATTGACCGAGGCGAGCTCGGCAAAAACATGTCCCGCGGCAATGGCCAGGCAACCGAAGAGCAGATAGGACTCATGCGGCTGGACGAAAAAGCAGCTCGCCGTGAGGGCCGCCACCATCAGCGTGTTCACCCCGAGCCACAGCCGCCGCCGGCCGCTGCGGTCCGAGCGCTGGCCGGTCACCGGGGCAAAAAGCGCGATGGCGAGCCCGGAAACGGACAGCGCAAAGGCCAGCACGGCTGAGGCATGATCGGAACCGCCGAAGGCATCCCCGGTGAGGTACAGCGCGGTGAATATGAAGGTGGTCATCACGGCGTTGAATGCCGCCGACCCCCAGTCCCAGGATGCCCACGCGATGATCTGGCCCTTCGTGGCAGGGGCCTTGGCCTCGGCAAGACCGGAATAACCGGCCGCCGGTGTGAGCTCACTCATAGCCAAAATGCTATACGTCCCCGGGGTCCCGCGCAGCACGGCGCGGCAAACGGCGGCTGAAATACATGCCTGCGCGGGCACATGTGCTCCGGCCGGCGCAGCAGGGTTGGTAAACTGGACGCGACGGACAGGCTACGGCCGCCCGGTTGGCGCAGAAACGACAAATGACCCCCAGTATTGCGGAGCCGATCGTGTCGCACCGCTGGATCCGTCTGCTGCTCGGGGCGGCGTTCGGAACCACGATGATTTTCGTTGCCCTCGCCGCGATGGGCTCCCGCGTCGACAGTCCCGTTTCGCTGGCCTTTCCGAAGCTGGCATATGAGGGCGGCGGCGGGCTGAACATTGTCAACGTCACGCTGGTCGACATCCGCGCCTGGGACACGTTCGGAGAAATCTCGGTACTGGACATTGCCGCCATCGGCGTCGCCAGCCTGATTTTTGTGCGCGGACGCGGAGACCGGCTGCCGCGCGCGGCAACGGTGAAGACCGGGAGTGTGGGCCGGGTCCGGGGGAAGTCCGGCGGCGAGCACCCGGATGTCCGCGCCGAACTCGCGCGCCGGTTCACTGCGGTGTCCCGGGACCCGTGGCTCGTGGCCGGGCGGACGCTGGCTCCGGAGCGGCGCTCGATCATCGTCGAAGTCATCACCCGGCTGTTGTTCCACAGCCTGATCATCTTCTCCGTGTACCTGCTGCTGACTGGCCACAATGGTCCGGGCGGCGGGTTTGCAGGCGGCCTCATGGTAGGGCTGGCGTTGACCATCCGTTATCTGGCCGGCGGCAGGTTTGAACTGGCGGAGTCCTCCCGGGTCAGCGCCGGCTGGATGCTCGGGAGCGGGCTGGGCCTCGCGGCATGTTCCGCGCTGGCCCCGCTGCTGCTGGGTGGCCAGGTGTTCCAGAGCGCCATTCTCGGGCTCTACCTTCCGGTCTTCGGCGACATCAAATTCGTCACTTCAACTCTTTTCGACATCGGTGTCTACATGGTCGTGGTCGGCCTGGTGATGGATGTGCTGCGCAGTCTGGGGGCGGAAATCGACCAGCATGAAGAGGACCCCGGATCCGGCGGGGCTCCGGCCATGGAGAACGAATCGCTGGAGGTGGGCCCGTGAAGGCGAACATGACGCTACTGCTGGTGATGGGCGTGCTGTACGCAGCCGGTATCTAGCCCGAAGTTACGTGGGTGGTGACGTGGGAAATCCCCGCCGTCCTTGACTTCCGGCGGGGATTTCGTGGTTTTGGGGTTTCTTCCTTCTGTCTACTTCAGGTTTAGCGGGACGGTTTGGCCGATGAGTTCGTAGGCACGGCGCTGGATGGGTGTTGGGGCCGCGAGCGTCGGGACTGCGGGCATCGTGGTGTCGGTTCCGTAACGGATGTCGTTGCGGGTCAGGGTGGCGAGGTGTTCGAGCAGGGCCCGGAAACTGTAGGCAGGGGCCCCGTCGGCGGTGGTCCGCCGGCTGGCTTTGGTCTGCGCGGCGGTGGAGCGTTGTG
>NZ_JASISR010000119.1 GCF_030063245.1 Paenarthrobacter sp. PH39-S1 | reverse complement strand
CCACCGCCGACGCCGGCAACGACGACTCGGCAAGCTAACACCGATCGAGTTTGAGACAATAAACAAGACCTCTCAACCGGTCCCCGAAATATCAGCCCAAACTGTCAACTAAACCTTGGGCAGACCCCAACGGCAATTACGGTTAGCTCGATTTGTCAGCCTGTGTTCATGGGTCCTCACTGGCGAATACGCCCAAGCCGCATACGCAGGGGCCGGTCAGCCGGGGCGTCCTGGCCGACTCCGGTTCGTACCAGCCGCCGAAGGAGTTGGAATATCCGGACCGGACGACGGCGGCCAAATCTGTCCCACCGCTCCCCCTCACGCCGGATCCAAGAGGCATACACGTCATGTCCTCTGGCCTGTGTCCCGACATAAACACGTGGCAGAACGGAATGGCCGAAGCCGGGCTGCAACCCAAGCCAACAAATAATCAGCAGATCATGTTGCATCCGGCCGCAGCCGCTATGAAGTAATGAAAGAAACCGGAAGGACAGACAAAATGACCACGTACCGGAAGCAAATCCAGCCAGGTCCCGGGCCGCCGGACTGACGCCGGTCCCCCGAACAACTCAATAGCCCCCGGGATCCCACACACCTCGGTCACGCCGTCAGAGGCACCCGTGCACAATGTGCACGCGGTTCTTGAGGAAAAAAGTCCCTGACCTGCGGTAATACTGTGCCCGAGGTGGGACTCGAACCGGCTTCCAGCCCCCGTAAACACAGGGAAGCCCCGTGAACATACCGAATCCGAAGCAGTCCGGCACCAGTCCGACTCGATCCGACGCCCAAAGTGTGCACATTGT
>NZ_JASISR010000118.1 GCF_030063245.1 Paenarthrobacter sp. PH39-S1 | reverse complement strand
TTTGAACGCTTTCCTGCTGGGAGCCGGCCACCACGGTGCTGCGTGGCGGCGGCCCGGATCGCCGCTGGAGCAGCTCGGAGAGATCGGCTATTATGAGCGGCTCGCACAAAGCGCCGAACGCGGCTTGTTCGATGCCGTGTTTTTCGCCGACGGGCAGTCCGCCGGTGACGTCGGCGCCGGGCCGAGATGGTTTCTGGAACCATTGACCGCGCTGGCGGCCATGGCCCGGGCAACGGAAAACATCGGCCTTATCAGCACCGTCTCGGCGACCTTTTATTCCCCTTTTCATGCCGCCCGGATGCTCGCCTCCCTGGATCACATCAGTGCCGGGCGGATCGGGGCGAACGTGGTCACGTCGATGTTCGATGCTGAAGCCCGCAATCACGGGCTGGAAGCGATGCCCGGCCACGCGCAGCGCTACGGCCGCGCTGCGGAGTTCATTGAGGTAGCGCTGGGGTTGTGGGACTCATGGGCTGATGATGCGCTGGTTCGGGACAGGACCGGGTTCTATGCCGATCCGGCCCTGGTCCGGCCGTCGCATCATGAGGGGGACCACTTCCGGGTGGAGGGGCCCTTGAATGTGCCCCGGTGCCCGCAGGGACGCCCCGTGCTGTTCCAGGCCGGTGCTTCCGGGGCCGGCCGGGATCTTGCCGCCCGGTACGCGGAAGGGATTTACGCCGTGGCCTACGATCTTCCCAGCGCCCAGGCCTACTATGCGGATATGAAACAGCGGATCGCTGCTGCCGGGCGTAATCCGGAGAAGGTAGCGATCATGCCCGGATTGGTGACGTATGTGGGCTCCACCGCGGCC
>NZ_JASISR010000117.1 GCF_030063245.1 Paenarthrobacter sp. PH39-S1 | reverse complement strand
CTGAGTGCTCATCAAGGATCTGCACCACGTCGTGGCGCAACCCCACGGTGAGGTTCCTGCTGTGGAAGGCGGGCCCGGCGGCATAGGTGTTCCCATCAATGAGGATATTCTCGGTCTTATCGGCCTTCCGCGACTCATAGCGCACCGGGTCGAAAGCGACTCCGGGCAGCGCCAACGAAGCGCAAAACATCGTGGGCGAATAACTCGCCCACGCTCAGGCCCTTGCGATAGTGCGTGGTGGTGGCCAACGCATCGCACCTGGCCAGCAACACCTCGTTCAGGCCGGCCAGCGTGGCGGCCTCTGGTTCGGGAACCATGAAGTTACGGCGCAGGAATCCGACCGCGTTCTCCACGTTCCCTTTCTCGTGGCCCGAGTACGGGTTGCAGTAGCGGGACTCGGACCGGTAGTGAAGCTTGAACGCACCAAAGAGTTTCGTCTCCACGACCTTGGTCCCGACCCGCCGTCCGATGCCGGTGGCGTTATCAAAGACCATGTGCCGTGGCACGGCCCCAGCGTGCTCGAACACCCTGCGCAGTCCGTGGCTGACGCATTCGGCAGTTTCGCCCCGGTACGCCTGAACGAAGCGCATGTTCGAAAACGGGAAGGTCACCACCAGAATATGCAGGATCTGCCGGATCCCGGCAATGATCGCCTCGGCCTGCCCGAAATCGACCTGCACCGTTCCGGCCGGCCACACCAGCTCCGTGAAGCCCTCACCCGCCTGCCGGTTCCGGGCCGTCCACTTCTTCACGAACCGTTGGACCGGTGAATAGGTGCCAGTGAAACCGTGCTCATCAACGAGCCGGTCAAAGATCCGTTTGGCCGTATGCC
>NZ_JASISR010000116.1 GCF_030063245.1 Paenarthrobacter sp. PH39-S1 | reverse complement strand
ATGCACCCGCGGTGCGCGGGTATTGATATTTCGAAGAAGGATGCGAAGGTCTGTGTCCGTGTCCAGGGGCGGGGGGCCAGGGCAACCGCGTCGACGGTCACCACGTGGGGTGCGATGACCGGACAGATCCTGGACCTGAAGGAACACCTGCTCAAGGAGCAGGTCAGTCTGGTGGTGATGGAAGCGACCAGTGATTACTGGCGTCCCTTCTACTACCTGCTCGAGGACGAGGGATTGAACGTCATCCTGGTCAACGCCCGTGATGCCAGAAACGTCCCGGGCCGTAAAACCGATGTCTCCGACGCTGCTTGGCTCGCGGATCTGGGCGCCCACGGGCTGGTCCGAGCCTCGTTCGTGCCCCCGCCGCCGATCCGTGAACTGCGCGACCTGACCCGGGCCAGGACCGTCATCACCCGGGAACGGACCCGGGAGATCCAGAGGCTGGAGAAACTCCTGGAGGACGCCTGCATCAAGCTCTCCTCGGTGGCCTCGGACATCACCGGGGTCTCGGGACGGCTGATGCTGAAGGCATTGATCGAGGGGCAACAGGACCCGGTGGTCCTGGCAAACCTCGCCCAGCGCAGGATGCGGTCAAAGATCCCCGAGCTCACCGACGCGCTCACTGGCCGGTTCGGCAGCCACCACCGCTACATGGCGGAACTTTATCTGCACCGGGTCGACGCCCACACCGCCGATATCGAGGACCTGAGTGCCAGGATCGAGGCGGCGATGGAGCCCTTTCGTCTCGCCCGGGAGCTCCTGATCAGCATCCCGGGATTCAGCACCACCGTCGCGGAGGTCTTCATCGCCGAAACAGGTGCCGACATGACCGTGT
>NZ_JASISR010000115.1 GCF_030063245.1 Paenarthrobacter sp. PH39-S1 | reverse complement strand
ATTGACGAGATCTCCTACAAGCGCGGACACAAGTACCTCACCGTGGTCGTGGACCATGATTCGGGCCGGCTCATCTGGGCCTCGCCGGGACGGGACAAGGCCACCCTGGGCAAGTTCTTCGACGCTCCTTATGCCGAAGCCGTGGTGGCCCTGGACCGATGGGTGTCCTGGGCCAGGAGATCCAGGATCCCCTCCTTCGTGAAACTCCAAAAGGCCATCGTCAAGCACCGCGACAGCATCCTGGCATCCATCGAACACGGGCTGTCGAACGGACGGATTGAATCCATGAATACGAAGATCAGGCTGATCACCCGGGTGCGTTCGGGTTCAAGTCCCCCGAGGCCCTGATCAGCCTGGCCATGCTCAGCCTGGGTGGCCGTAAACCAGTGCTCCCGCGACGGAAATGACCCACGGATGTGTCAGGAGAGCCGCAATACAGAGGCTTTGACACCATCTGGATTAACAGGAGTTCTCACTTTTTAACAGCCACAACCCCGTTCGTCTCACATGTTGAGACACTGCCGGCCCGCAAATGACTTTGCAGCGGCCCTGCTCCGAAGGTGGTCCCACGTGCTCGCCGACATGTTGCACAACGTGGTGACTGAAGCGAGAGCAGCGACTGACTAAGGTCTCTTGATCTACTGGGTTCAGAATGGAACAGGCGACGGCCGCGCGATGGCTGACATGAAAATTGCGGTGACGTTGTCCCTGTGAGTGGATGATCTGAGGGGGCAACATCGTGAGGCTGGGTTATCCGGTTTGTTGCAGGGGCTCGAGGGTGACTTGGTAGGTGGAGCGTACCCGGTTTGATGGACGGGGTGGGGGTTGGTCCGGGTTCCCGACTGTAGGAGACTACTTTTATGGGTTCCACTCGCAGGAGCTTCACTGATGAATATAAGCGTGACGCGGTAGCGTTG
>NZ_JASISR010000114.1 GCF_030063245.1 Paenarthrobacter sp. PH39-S1 | reverse complement strand
AGATCGAGGAATACCTCACCGCTCACAACACGGAGCCCAAACCCCTGGTCTGGACCGCGACCGCAGCCTCAATCCTAAAGCAGGTAGCCCGCGGCCGCGTAGCCCTCGAAACCATCAAACAAAACTGGGACACACCACTAGCACGTACCCTGCCGACACAGTCGATAGGGGGACCACCAAGCCAGAGGCCCTTTGAGGGCCGAGGGAGGGTCGGGGCAACGCTGGCAGCCGGGATAACCGACGGGCATCCCTGAAAGATGAAGCTTCTGCAGGAGGGAAACTTAGAATATATCTTCGGTCTAACTATGGTAATCTTTTGCTGTTGCGAATATAATGGTTGTATGGCTGGCGGACGGAGTTTCGAATCGCTCCTCGAGGAATACCTCGGGAGGCCCGAACACGCCCGCCGCGGCCTCGTCCAAGGCACTCTGACTGCGGGGTCCGCGGTCCCTTTTCTCCCGGAACTGATCTGGGGCCCGAGCCGTCCGGTCACCGACGAGGACCTCCGGCACTCCCTGGTGAACAGCGCCGCCCTGAACATCCCCGCCGCGGATAACCCCGCGGCGGATAACCCCGCGGCGGATAACCCCGCGGCGGATAACCCCGCGGCGGATAACCGAGTTGTCAATGACGGTGCGATCGACGACCCGGCCGCCGACGTGCCGGACCCCGACGTGCAGCCCACGGACCTGCAACCACTTACGGACACTGGCCTGCCGGACCCCGACGTGCAGCCCACGGACCTGCAGCCCGCGGACCTGCAGCCACCGGCGGACAGTGGCCTGCCAGACCCCGACGTGCAGCCCACGGAACTGCAGCCGGCGGACGTGGAACCGGCGGATGTACAGCCACCGGTGCTGCCAGAGAGTGATCTGGCGTCCCCGGATGTGCGGCCCGACCTGCAGGTCGAGTCCGTCCGTCGGGCCCTGTTGGCGGGCC
>NZ_JASISR010000113.1 GCF_030063245.1 Paenarthrobacter sp. PH39-S1 | reverse complement strand
ACAAGTCCGCGGACGACGGCCCGTGCGGCGTGGGCAACTTCGCCGGGCAGGGCCCTTCCATTTAGGGGTGGTTTGATGAACTCGACCTCAATGCCGCTGAAGCGCGTGAGTGGTCGCAGGTCCTCCCGCAGGCGTTCGAAGGCTGTGGCGACGGGCTCTTCCACCAGGTCCGTCGTGCGGTCGCTGAGGGTGCGGAGCCCGACCAAGGCTTTGGCGGTGAGGTCGGTGGCGGTGGAGCGGGCTGTTGCATTGTCCAAGGAGGTTGAGCGCAGGGCTGCCAGGAGGGTCTCCAGGGTCGTGGAGTGCAGATCGGTCAGTTCCGCCGTCACGCGGACGCGTTCAGCTGAGGCTGCCCGTGATTCCAGCAGGTACGACGGCGGCGCGTCGGCTACTTTCTCCTGGATCCGCCGGGCAGCAATGCGCCACAGATACGTCACCAGGTCCAGCCCGGCGTTGTGCCCTGGATCGGCCGGGTGCGGATCCGTGAGGACGAGGAGGGCGTGGCTGGGGGAGTGTTTGAGGGCGAGTACGGGGCGGGGCCGGCCGGCGAGCTCGGCTTCCCCGAACCAGGGTGTCTCATCCGAAAGGGCAGCGCGAAGCGTGTCAAGCTCGGCGATGGAGACCCGGGAAATGATTTCTTCCTCGCCAGCCTTCTTCTGCGGGCGCCCCGTGCAGTCTTCGGTGAAGATGACCAGCGCGCTGCTTTCCAGGTAGGGGAGCGTGGCATCACGTAGTCGCTCCGCGATCTGGGTCAGGGGGGCATCGGCCAATGCTGCCACCTCCTGCAAGAGCGGCCACGGCAGGTCTGGAAGGGGCTTGGTGGATTCTTTCAGTGGCTGGTCGGTGGCTGCGCTCATCTGGGTAGTCTACCGGGGGCGGGAATGTCTGGCCAGTCCTTAAGTGTAGTCAGAACCGTCAGAAAACAGTGTTACCCCTACCCGTTTGTTTCGGGATCATGGATATCAACCAGAATCATCCGTTCGGCCG
>NZ_JASISR010000112.1 GCF_030063245.1 Paenarthrobacter sp. PH39-S1 | reverse complement strand
CTGCTCGAAATCCGCCGCCACGTCCACCCCAAAACCGCCGCCGCGACCCGCGACGCCGATCCCGGAGCGAAAAACGCCGCCTCGGGCATCGACTACCTGCGCCTGATCGAAACCCGCCATAAACCGCGATGACCGGCGCCCCGATCAGCTACGACAAAATCGGCATTACCCAAACCCTGGAAGAACCGTTGGAAACCATGCCGGAAGAGGCGTTAAACGAGGCGGCAAACGAGACGTTGGAGGGACTGAAGTGAGCATTTCAAATCTGCAATCCCATTACGGTTTCGACCGAGCGCCTTTCAGCAGATCGATCCCGGTCCAGGCCCTGCATCGGCACCCAGGCCACCGCCAGGCCATCGCCCGGATCCAGTGGTGCGTGTCCCAACATCAGATGGGCGTGATCACCGGAGAAGTCGGCGCCGGCAAAACCGTCGCCGCCCGCGCCGCCCTGGCCGAGCTGGAAGCCTCCCGGCACCAGATCATCTATATCGCCGACCCCACGATCGGTATGCGCGGGATCCAGTCCCAGATCGTGACCGCCCTGGGCGGGACCCCAGCCTTCTACTCCGGAGTCCTGACCCACCAAGCCGCCACACTACTGGCCGGAGAACTCGACGAACGCGCCCGCCTGCCCGTCGTGGTGATCGACGAGGCCCACCTGCTAACCAACACCGACCTGGAATCACTGCGCATGTTAACGAATAGCAATATGGATATGGGATCGTATTTCGCGTTGCTGCTGATCGGCCAACCCACCCTGCGACGCCGGCTCAAGCTCGCCGTCCTCGCGGCACTGGACCAGCGGATCTCCACCCGCTTCACCATCACGGGCATGTCCCAGGCCGACACAAACGACTACATCCGCCAGCACCTCAAATACGCCGGTAGATCCAACACCCTCTTCTCCGACGACGCCGTCGCCGCGATCCACGACTCTGCCCGGGGCCACCCCGGGCCATCAACAACCTGGCCATCTCCGCCCTGATCGCGACCTACGCCGC
>NZ_JASISR010000111.1 GCF_030063245.1 Paenarthrobacter sp. PH39-S1 | reverse complement strand
ATGCTTGATTTCTGCACGCCGTTTTCCAACCTCGATTTTTGTACCTTTGACAGTCAAAAATCCTAGGTAGAAAGCGGCGTGTGGTCGTTAAGGCGCGCAGGTCACGCCCACGGATATGTCACAAGAGTCTGTATTGCTAGGAATTCTCTCATGTTATCTTCTCACCTTGCCCTGTTCGTCGACGGCAGCAGGAAGATCACGACCGCGCCGTGGCTCGCCTGCCGGCCGCGACGTCGATCACGGTCATCTTGCGGGTGAAGGAACGACCCTCGAAAGCGTTCTGGGGGGTCGTCGGCCTCGGGGCGGCAGCGGCGGTGTTCTTCGCCGCATTGCAGGGCGGGGGCTTCGGGAATCTGACTTGGGCCGATCTGCTCCTGTTCGCGGCCGTGATAGCGGCAGCGTTCGGCTACGCGGAAGGCGGCCTCCTGGCCCGTGAACTAGGCGCATGGCAGACCGTTTCATGGGCACTTGTCCTCGCAGCGCCGCTGATGACCGGCGCCTCGATCACCCAGCAGGTACTCCTGTGCAGTGGCTTGCGCCCCCGAAACCTGATTCCGGGATGAAATGACTGGCCTAATTCTTACCGCTCTTTTGGCCTGAAACGGGTCACCAACATGGCTCAAATTCCTGGCTGAAACGGCCTACAGATAGTCGATCACACACAGCCTCGGTTTAGTCGGTGACGGACCGTGTTGCCGGACGAGGCCGATAACGGGTTGACCCTGGCGAGGGAAGCGTACGCGGCTTCCGAATGGACCCGCCCCTGGTGGGACCAGACGGCCAGGCACGTGGCGGCGGTGACGGCATCGAAGCCCTTCACTTCCAGCAGAGGCGCAGCTTCGCTGACCTTGACCAGCTCCGTGATCTGCTTGTCGTTGCCAGTCAATTCCTGATCAAGCGAAAAATGTCAAGCTGTATGGAGTCACTTGGCGCTTAGCGTGGCTGTTCTTGTTTCGGGGAGGTTGATGCCGACATGGTCGGCCGGGGCTGGTGTGCTGGGTCGGCGGCGGAACCTTCCAGGATTT
>NZ_JASISR010000110.1 GCF_030063245.1 Paenarthrobacter sp. PH39-S1 | reverse complement strand
TGGAGCGTACCCGGTTTGATGGACGGGGTGGGGGTTGGTCCGGGTTCCCGACTGTAGGAGACTACTTTTATGGGTTCCACTCGCAGGAGCTTCACTGATGAATATAAGCGTGACGCGGTAGCGTTGGTTATTGAGGGTGGGCATTCCGTGCCCGAGGTTGCCAAGAAACTCGCTATTAGCGAAACGACTATTAGGAAGTGGATGAAGAAGATTCAACCGGACTCGATTGTGGCTACTGAGAAACCGTTGACCGAGTCAGAGAGGATGGAGCTGCAGCGTTTACGCACGGAAAACGCTAAACTTGAAATGCAGCTCGACTTCGCAAAAAAAGTTTCGACCTGGTTCGCGAAAGGCCAGCAGTGATCTTCGCTGCTATTGCGGACTGGGCTGATTCAAATACGTACGACGTTTCGTTCATGTGCGCCGAGCTCGGCGTCTCCACCTCTGGCTACTACGCTTGGCGCAACCGCGGCCCCAGTGTCCGGAAGGTCCAGGACGAGACCTTGCTGGAGGTCATCAAGGCCGCACATAAGGACCTTGACGGCAACCCCGGGGTGCGTCGGACCTGGGCGGAATTAACCGCTCAGGGGTGGCGGATCAGCGCCAAACGCGTGCACCGGCTGATGCGGGTCGCCGGGCTGCAGGGCCGTCATCCCAAAGCGTGGAAGGTCACCACCGTTCCCGGTGAGGAGAAGGTCAACGCACCCGATCTGATCAAACGCAACTTCACCGCCGCCGAGCCCAATACGGCCTGGTGCGGGGATATCACCTACATCAAGACCTGGGACGGGTGGGCCTACCTCGCCACCGTCATCGATCTGCATTCGCGCGCCCTGGTCGGCTGGGCCCTGGACACCCACATGCGCACGTCTCTGGTCACCGATGCCCTGGATATGGCCATCACCCGCCGCCAACCGCCGGCACCGGTAATCTTCCATTCAGACCGCGGCACGCAATACACTTCAAATGAATTCGCCACATATTGTGTGAATAACAAAATTATACGCTCTCTCGGACGGACCGGG
>NZ_JASISR010000010.1 GCF_030063245.1 Paenarthrobacter sp. PH39-S1 | reverse complement strand
AACCTCGCCAAGGAAGCGCCCGGCTGGTCCTCCATCCCACGACCCGGACCCCGCCATACCGTCCAAATCACCACCCCCACCGGACACACCTACCAATCCACCGCACCCGCCCTACCCGGCACCACACCAGCACCTGCTGGGACTGGAACAGGTAGAACGGGCGCAAGCAAGCCTGGTTCGTCCGGTACAAAATCCGGCGACGCAAAGCCAGTTCGTCGAGGAACCAGCAGAATGGACCTCCGCACGCTCGGGCACAAGTCACCGATTTGTCACCGTCGTGGGCCAGCTCATCGTCAGCGGCAACATCGCCACCACTGGGGCCGCGCATTAGCGCATCAAAGGCACCTGACGGAATGAGGAAACCAATCCGCAGCCCGCGGCACGTTCTATGCGCTGGCGGAAGGTGACGCGGGCGACGTGGGACTCTGCCGCGGCTCCGAAAACCCGCCGTACCGCCTTCCATCGATCACAGGGTCTCCCGGGAGCCGGATAGGGTTGACTGTATGACCTTGAGCATTGAGCAGTGCACAGACCGGGCCGAGTGGGATGCGGCCATTAACGCCGCGTTGGGCCACCCGATGCAGTTATGGGGCTGGGGGCAGACGAAGGCGGCACATAATTGGACCGTGGACCGGGTCCTCGTCAAAGACACGGCGGGTGTCCTCGTCGGCTCTGCGCAACTGCTTTTCCGAAGGCTGCCGTTTCCGTTCCGATCGCTTGCCTATATAGCCCGCGGACCGCAGGCTGCGGCGGGTTGCAGTGCTGATGTCCTCGACGCCGTCGCCGATTACGTGAAGTCGATGCATCGCTCGGTGGTGCTGAGCATTGAACCTGACTGGGAGCTGGACTCACCTCCTGCTAAGGCGCTTTCCGCCGAAGGCTGGCGGCGATCCCCGAACACGATACTGATCGGTCGGACGCTGATCCTGGACCTGCAGCGCTCCGAAGACGAGCTGCTCGCGGCAATGACGAAAAAGACGCGCCAATACATCCGCAAATCGGGCCGAGAGGCGTTGAGCTACCGCCGTGTGAGCCGGGAGGAACTGCCGGGGTGCCTGGCCGTGTACCGGATGACCGCAGAGCGCGCTGGCTTCGGCATCCACGCGGACGGCTACTACCTGGATATTTTCGACAATCTGGGGGAGCACTCGCCGGTTTTCGCCGCTTTCGACGGCGACGAAGTGGTGGCTTTCCTTTGGCTCGCCACCAGCGCCGGCACGGCCTTTGAGCTCTACGGCGGAATGAACGATGCCGGGCAGAACCTCCGGGCCAATTTCACGCTGAAGTGGACCGCCATCACAGCCATGAAAGAGCGTGGCGTCCGTCGATACGACTTCAACGGGCTGCTCAATGACGGTGTATCGCAGTTCAAATTCGGGTTTGCTGATCATGAAGACATTCTGGCCGGAACTTGGGATATGCCGCTTTCACGGCTGTATCCGGTTTATGCCAGGGCGCTGCCTCTCGCCCGCACATCGGTCCGCAAGACGCTGGCTCTGGTCGCTGCCGCGCCGACCGCGCTGGCAGGCCTGCGGAAAAGGGCTGCTAGGAACAACCGGCCACAGTGACCGCATAAAGGACGGCGGTCAGGCGGGCCCCGCTGACCGGATGCGCGACGACCGGATTCTCACGGGCCGGCACGAAGACGCTGGCTCCGCGCTCCAGCAGCATGTCTCCGCGCGGTGAATCCATCAGCGCCGAGCCTTCGACGGCGATGACGAGCATCGGTCCGTTCTGCGCCAGCGGCACCGGGGACCCGCCGGGTTCGAGCACGGCCCGCTGCAGCTGGAATTCCCCGAACGGAGGAGCCCAGATTTCCTGGCCCAGCTCGGTGATGTCGGCCTGGCTCATCGGCACCGGAATCGCCCGGAACTCCACCGTCTTCATCACCTCCGGAACGTCCACATGCTTGCGGGTGAGGCCGCCGCGGAGCACATTGTCCGAGCACGCCATCACCTCCACACCAAGCCCGCACAGATAGACATGGACGGTCCCGGCGGGCACGTAGATCGCTTCACCCGGCTTGAGCGAGACGCGGTTGAGTAACAGCGAGAGCAGCACGCCGGGATCGCCCGGATAGGTACCGTTCAGGCTGACCACCGTAGAAAGTTCCCGTTGGTGCGGCGTCATCGGGGCGCCCGAACGGAGCACGGTGACGACGGCGGCAGCGGCTGCGGAAACGTCGCTGCCGCCGGTGATAAGACGATGGAAGGCCGCCCGGAGTGCCGCCGGCTCGTCTGTCCCGGATAGATCCGAGATGACATTAAGCAGCACCGGCGGAAACGTCGCCGCGGCCAGATCGAAGACGGCGGCGAGGTGTTCAAAGACCGCCCGGGATGCCACAGCGGAGCGGAAGCCGCAGAGCGCCTCGAAATCCGTCAGGGCGAGTATCAGCTCCGTTTTGTGATTGTCATCCTTGTAGTTCCTATCGGCCGCATCGCGGGGGACACCAGCGGTCTCCTCGCGGGCAAAGCCCTCCTGTGCCTGTCGCAGCGTCGGGTGGACCTGCAACGACAGCGGCTCCGCGGCCGCGAGAATCTTGGCCAGGAACGGCAATTGGTCACCGAAGGTGCTCCGGCAGGGGGAGCCGAGCATGCCGTCCGGATCGGCCGAGATGAGCGCATCCAGCGGCCCGATACCGCCGTCCGGCGAGGTGGCCAGCGACGGCGAGTCCCGATGCGCACTCAGCCACAGCTCGGCTTCCGGACCACCGGAGGGCGTGCGGCCGAGCAGCGTTGCAATTGCGGTCGGCGAGCCCCAAGCGTATGGGCGCAGCACGTTTGTCAAAGTGTACATTTACTCTCCTTGAGCTCGTAGTTATCCGGGCGTGCAGCTGCCGTTATTGGCCAGCAGCGATTCCAGCGTCGCATCGTCGCCCTGCTCGGCGAGCTGCTGCAGGTATTGCTCGGATACCTGCGGCGTCTGTGCGGCCGGCGATTCGGCGGCAGATGCCGCGGCCGCCCGTGTGGCCGGCGCCGATGCCCCCGGCGCAGGGGCCGCGGGTGCGGCACCGGCGTCCGGTGCCGTGGTGACGGCGGCGGAGCTGTTGCCGGCGATCAGGGCCTTGACGCGGGCATGGATCACGTCGAAGTCCGGAGTGGTGGAAAAATTGATGTCGAAATCGGGGGGCCCGATGGTCAACCGGTTGAGGGGGTGCTTCTTGGACTTCAACGCCAGATCAACGAAGCTGCCCAATTGGGCAGCCGGTATATCCGATTCCATCACCTGGGTTCCGGCGTTGAGAATGGACTCGAACTTGGCCAGTACCGTCGCAGGATCCATTTGTTTGAGCAGCGCCTGCTGGATACATTGTTGGCGCTCACTGCGGGAGTATTCAAGCACCCACTGACGTGAACGAGCGTACCACAGTGCCTGCTCGCCGTTGAGGGTCTGTTCGCCGGGGGCGATCCACCCCTCCGGCGGCGCATGGCTGTAGCCCGCATCATCGAGGGCAGCACCCGTGATGGGCACCCAGCCTCCGGCATTGATCTTGACCCCGCCCAAGGCGTCAATCAGTTTGGAAAAGCCGGACATGTCAATGAGCAGATAGCCCTGGATCTTCAGGCCGAGGGTGCCGCTGGCGGCATCCATCATGGCCGCGGCGCCCGGATCGGCCCTGCCCGGGTAAAGGTTTGCGTATTTTTCTGTGACCTCCGTGTAGAGGAAGTTGATAATGCAGTTGTCCCCGCAGTTATAACCGTCCGGGTACACAGCGTGCATCGGGGAATCCGCCGGGAACTGCGCGTTCTGCAGGTTGCGCGGAATGCTGATGGTCACGGACTGTCCACTGGTGGCGTCTACGCTGACGACGATGATGCTGTCCGGGCGGCGTCCCACCCGGTCCGCACCGGCGTCCCCGCCCATCAGCAGGAAGTTGTACCGGCCATTGACCGGTGCCATATCGGGACCGGCAGAAAAGATGCTGGTGATGGCATTCCGGCTGGCATTGATCAGGTACGCGGCATAACCGACGGAACCCGAGGTCAACACCATGAGCAGCACCAGCACCGCGCTGACAATGCCGCCCATGCCGGGAGCCAGCAGCGCGGGCCGGATGATCCGCAGCGTGTTCAGGAACAGGAAGGCCCAGCCCAGGGCGAGCACTACCAGCGCGATGACCAGCAGCAGTGAGCTGATGGGGTTGGTGGCCACGCTGAAGAGAATGGCTCGGTTCAGCAGGGCAACCACTGCGGCCAGCATGATCGCGATCCAAACACCAAAGGTGATGCGCAACGCCAGCCGCCCAAGTTTCCGGTTGCCGGCAACAAGCTGTGCACTGCCGGGCAGCACCAGCGTCAACAACAGGAGCATGAAGGCGCGCTTGGTCCGCACCGGGGCCGGCGCCCCGTGTGGGTAACGCACCGGGTTCGTCAGCACCGGCGGTTTACGGGAAACACGGCTGACATTCGGGCTGCTGATACTCATGGCGGCGGCCTAATCCACCGCGCCGCGCCGCGGAGAGCCCACCAGCCCGGGGAAAACCTGCGCGGCCTTTTCCCGCAGCGAGAGTCCTTTCGCACTCGCCGTGCGGTTGAGCCCCGCGGCAAACTCGGCCAGTTCGCCCTGCAGCCGGATCGCCGTTTCATCCGTGCCACAGGAGAGCATCCGGACCGCCAGCAGTCCGGCGTTGCGTGCTCCGCCGATGGAGACAGTTGCCACCGGAACTCCGGCCGGCATCTGCACGATCGACAGCAGCGAATCCAGTCCGTCCAGTGTCTTCAATGGCACCGGAACGCCGACGACGGGCAGTGTCGTCACGGAGGCCAGCATCCCGGGCAGATGGGCCGCGCCGCCGGCACCGGCGATGATGACGCGGAGGCCGCGGTCCCGCGCGGACTGTCCATAGGACATCATTTCGACGGGCATCCGGTGTGCTGAGACGACGTCAGCCTCGAAGGGAATGTCGAATTCGGATAAGGCCTCGGCCGCGGCTTCCATCACGGGCCAGTCCGAGTCCGAACCCATGACGATACCAACGATGGGCACAGCCGCAGCGGAATAGGAATCGGAATCGCTTGCCGTGTGGTCCAGGTGCTGGCTCATCGGAGCCCCTTCTGTGTGGAATCGGAAGTCTGTGTGGATTCGGAGGTCTGTGTGGGACCCGAAGCCGCGCCGTCCCGGATGATGGTAGCGACCGTCGCCGCCTGGGCCCGGACGGCGGCTACACTTTCGCCGGGGCGGGAGACGACATTCACATGTCCGAGTTTGCGTCCCGGCCGCACGCTCTTGCCGTAACTGTGCACCTTCACGGCTGGACCTGCGGCCAGCGCGGCCGGATACGCGCCGAACAGATCCGTATTAGCGCCGCCAAGGAAGTTCTTCATGACGACTACGTCGCCCAGAATGCCGGTGGCTCCCAGCGGCAGATTCAACACGGCACGCAGGTGCTGCTCGAACTGGCTGGTGACGGAACCGTCCATGGTCCAGTGCCCGGAGTTGTGCGGTCGCATGGCCAGTTCGTTGATCAGGAAACCCTGGCCCTGGCCGGGAGTTTCAAAAAGCTCCACCGCCATCACTCCCGTCACGCCAAGTTCAGTGGCGATCCGCAGCGCGGCTTCCTCTGCGGCGCCCTCCACCACTGGCGGAAGATCCGGCGCGGGCGCGATCACCTCGTCGCAGACGCCGTCCACCTGCACGGACTGCACGACCGGCCACGCCCTCGCCTCCCCGTCCGGTGTGCGGGCCACCAGTGCGGCGAGTTCGCGGCTGAAATCGACCTTCGCTTCCACCAGCAAGGGGCTCATGGCGGTGAACCAGTCCGCGGCGGTGGCGGCGGCACCGGCGTCGTCGAGCACCTTCACGCCCTTACCGTCGTAGCCGCCGCGCGGCATCTTGAGCACCACTGGCCAGCCATGCAGGTCCCCGAATGCAACCACGTCCGGCACCGACGCGACGGCGGACCACCGCGGGTTCGGCAGACCCAGCCGTTCGATCGCGGCGCGCATGACGAGTTTGTCCTGGGCGTGGATGAGCGCCTCGGGCCGGGGCTGAACGTTCACGCCCTCAGCTATGAGGGTGCGAAGGTGTCCGGAGGGGACATGTTCATGGTCAAAGGTCAGCACGTCCACGTCCGCGGCAAAGCGGCGCAGCACGTCCAGATCACCGTAGTCGCCGATCGGCGCGTGGGCGACGGCGGCGACGGCGCACACATCCGGCCCTTCGGCCAGAACATGGAGTTCAAAACCGAGGGCGACGGCGGCCGGAGCCATCATGCGGGCCAGTTGGCCGCCACCAACAACACCGATTACAGGAAAAGTCACAGTCCACAGACTACCGAACCGGCCCCGGAAAACCGGGTTCGGCATGCCCAGAAGGGCAATTATCAGGAAATTGGGAGCGACGATCAAGGCTTTTCCCGTAGAATCCTACGTTGGCTGTTATTTTGGCCGGCCCGCCTGTACGCGCTGCCGCAGGGGGTCGGGAGGTGCGCCGGCAGGGCGGACTGCCCCGGCAGGACCGGCAATTCCGTTCTTATTGAGTGCAGCGATCCTGGAGGATCATGTTTGAGTTGGTAGTAACACGCGCTAAGGGACTTTTTGGGTTGTTCTGGCGCGAAGTTGCGAAGTTTGGTGCCGTCGGCGGCATAGCGTTCGTCATTGACACGGGCATCTTTCTCTGGCTGCTGCATGGCCCGATGTCGGACCACCCGACGCGGGCCAAGATTGTCTCCGCCATTGTCGCCACCGTTTTTTCCTGGGTCGCCAACAGGTACTGGACCTTCCGGCACCGCCGCCGTGCCAACATCCTCCGGGAGATCGTGCTTTTCGCCGTGATGAACGGGATCGGCATTGCCATCGCCGGCGCATGCGTTTACGTCTCACACTGGATGCTCGGGTTCACCACTCCGTTTGCGGACTTCGTTGCCGGCAGTGTGATCGGCCTGGTGCTGGGAACCATCTTTCGGTTCTTTGCATACCGGTTCTGGGTCTTCACCGAGGAACTGGACGCGGACCCCGAGTTTGCCAACGACCATGAGCTGGTGGCGCCAGTGCAGCAGGATCCCACTGCCCGCAACTGAGCGCGGGTGACGGTCCTGGGCCCCGGGGCGGATACCGAGTGTGTCAAGGCGCGGCTGAGCCTTATGGGTCAGCGGCCGGAGGTGACCCGCTCAGATGCGAGCAGCCGGTCTTCGATCTGGACGGACGGATGCACCAGCAGTACCGAACCGCCCGCGGCCCAAATGCCCAGTGCTGTGCGCACGGTGGGTTCCAACCCTGCGTCCGCGCGCAGGAGCACCCGCTCCGGCTGCCCGAATGGAACCGCGTAGCCGTCCAGCAGGGTGCCGAAAGTGACGGGAGCGGTGTTCAAGGAAGGGTCCGGCGCGGCTGCAGAACCACCGGTAACGGTGCCGTCGCCGTCGTTGTTTCCCTGGACGGCACGGTGTACGACGGCGGTGTCCGTCATGGCCGGCTGGTCAAAGGGCATAAAAACGTCCCCGTGTGCGCGCACCTCGGCAGCATAGTCGATGACACCGCCCGGCAGGTCTCCATGCCAGCGCATGTCCAACGCTCCCAGTGCCACGGCGACGATCAGGGACCCGGCCGCACTGGTGGCCGGAAGCCCGGGATCGGCGGTAACCACGACATCGGTAGTCGTTTCATCAGTATCCGTGCCGTCGGCTGCCGCGGCAGCCGGCGCCGGTGCCCCGGACCCGGCGGTGATGACCACCGTGGCCCCTGCCTGCCAGGCTGCCAGCAGCCAGCAGAGCGAGCGCCAGTGCGCCGGCATGTCCACGCCCACCGTGCTGCCGGGTCCGGCGTCCAGCTCGTCCACGGCAAAGTTCGCAGTCTTGGCCACCCAGTTGTCCAGCACCCTTCCGGAAAGTTCCACCCTTTCGCCGTCGGGCCCGTACCAGGTCAGCCGGGGCGCGGTGGCATCGACACTTCGGAGAGTGGCCATGAGATCGGATATGGTGAACATTTTTCCCGGCATGTACTCATCCTGCCATCAGGAGCCGTCAGCACGCAGTGCCGGCGGTCAGTGAGTGCCGAAAGCCAGTGAGTGCCGAAAGCCTGCAATCGGGTCTGCGTCGATGTGATATTACTCACTTTCCCGGCCGCCGCGTATCCGGCGGCTCGGCATGAAAAGCGTGTACTTTCGCGGGCATCATCGCGGCGACGATTAAAGCAATCCGCCACGCCCGGGATAGCCCATCCGGATGTCGGGCGTGGCGCGGCGCGTCCGACGGGCCGTTTGTGGATATGATCGCCTCCCGCTTGACGCACCCTGTCTTACAACGGTGTAATTAGAACCACGCCACGTCGTTGCCGGCGGTTGCAACGAACCGGAAGCCGGGCCAACGGCCAATTCTTTTACCGCAGCGGACACACAGGAGGACGACCATGGGACAAGCGGAACGCAGTGCAGCTTCACCGGCACAACGCTCGACGGCTGGTTCTATAGCGGCGACCGTCCTGGGCGGCCAGTCCGCCGTGCAGGGGCAGGCTGCGGTGCAGTATCGCTCAATTGGTGTCCCCAGCGACTGGTACGTCGATACGGCGGATCCGCTGGCTGCCGAGCGGTACCACCAGAGTGCCCGGGAGTCCCTCGAGGATCAGGCGACGGCGTTCCTGGCCGATCACGAAGCGCAGGAGTTGGGTGACGATCTGGCTGAGGATCTGACGGACCCGCCCCTGGAGCTGCTCGTCAAGCCGGTGCAGGGACTTCCCCAGCCGGTGTGGATCGGGCTTCCCTCCAGAAGTGATGACTTCAGCGACGAGGGTGAACTCGGCTGGCAGACCGACGCGCTGTGTGCGCAGACTGACCCGGAAGCGTTCTTCCCCGAAAAGGGCGGCTCGACCAGGGACGCCAAAAAAGTCTGCGGCGCGTGCAACGTCCGCGCCCAGTGCTTGGAATATGCGCTGTCCAATGACGAACGCTTTGGCATTTGGGGTGGACTGTCCGAGCGTGAACGTCGCCGGCTACGGAAGCGAGCGGTCTAATTTCTGCTGCAGTAAGAGTCACCGCCATCGTTATTGCCCACGATGGTGAAAAATATCTCCCCAGAACATTGGCGGCCGTTGCCGCCCAGACCCGGCCGGCCGACACCGTGATCGGAGCCGATACCGGGTCCCGCGATGGCTCGCTGGACCTCCTTGAGGGCGCCCTCGGCAAGGGAAAGGTCATCACCCACGCTTCGCACCGGGGAGGATTCGGTTCCGCCGTCCGGGCCGCGGTAGACCAGCTAGCCCCGCTTCCCGAGGCCGCTCCCATTCCGGACTCCGAATGGCTCTGGCTGCTGCACGATGACGCTGCACCCGCCCCGGATGCGCTGGCCGAACTGCTGCACGCGGTTGAACGGGCACCGTCGGTGACTGTGGCCGGGTGTAAACAGCTGGACTGGGCCGAACCGCGCAAATTGGTGGATGTCGGTTTGTCCGCCAGCCGCGGGGCCGAGCGCATTACCTTGATTGACCGCGATGAGCATGACCAGGGGCAGCACGACGGCCGCAGCGATGTGTTTGCCGTCAACTCCGCTGGCATGCTTGTGCGCCGCGACGTCTGGGAGGAGCTGGACGGTTTTGATCCGGCGCTGCCGGGCACCGGGGACGACATCGATTTCTGCTGGCGAAACCGGCTGGCCGGCCACCGCGTCGTCGTGGTTCCGCAGGCCAGGGTCTTCCACGTCGCCCACCCACGCCGCGGTTTGGCTACTCCTAAGGCCGCCCGTAAGGCGCAAATCCACCTGCGCCTCAAGCATGCCGCTTGGTGGCAGGTCCCGTTCTTGGCCCTTGGTGCGTTGTTCGGCGGCGTGTTCCGCCTGCTGACCGGGATCGTAGTGAAGGAGCCCGGCTATGGTGCCGGGCAGTTCATGGCTACCTGCGCCGCACTGGCCCGCCCCCTGACGGTGCGGCGCAGCCGGGCCATGGCCGCGACGACCCGGGTTCTTCCACGATCGGTGATGCGCGGACTCCAAGCCAGCGGCCGGGAGATCCGTTCACATCGACGCTCGCTGCTTGATTTGTTCGGCGAGCCCGTCGCGTGGACCGACCCGGACGACGCATCCTCCCAGCTGGTTCCGAGCGGGGACGCTGCCGACGATTTTGCCGCCATCAGCACGGCCACCCGGCTGCCGGCCGCCGCGGGAGCCATTGCCGCCACCGTACTACTGCTCGCCGTCGGCCTGGTGTGTTTGTTCCCTCTGATCGGCTCCGGCGCCGTTGCCGGCGGTGCCCTTCTGCCGCTTTCGACCGGCCTCGGCGGGATCTGGCACAACGCCTCCACCTGGTGGATTGCCGTGGGGGCCGGTCTGCCCGGACACGGGGATCCCTTTGGCTACGTGCTCTGGCTGCTGGCGGTAGCCGGATTCGGGAATGGCTCTGCCGCCGTTGCATGGCTCCTCATTCTGGCGCTGCCGCTGGCCGGGCTGGGCGCCTGGTTCGCCAGCGGTGCCCTGACGCGGCACCGCTGGCCCCGTTTCACCGCAGCTCTCATCTGGGCCTCGGCACCGGCCCTTCAGGTTGCCATCGGCCAGGGGCGTCTGGGCGCGCTGCTGGCACATGTACTGATGCCGTGGGTCCTGCTGGGCCTGATCCGCGCCGCTGGCGCAGCCGCGGGACGCCCCGGACCGGCGGCAGCCGGGCAGGTGACGCCCCAGCCGGTTTATTCCCGCCGTTCCGCAGGACGCACCTCGCGGACTGTGACTGTTCCGGTCGGCCGACCCGGGACCGGACGGGTTCCGTCCTGGACGGCGGCCGCCGCAGCCGGTCTTGGCCTGGCTGTCATCACGGCCTCCGCGCCGTCACTCCTGGTGGCCGCCGTCGTCGGCCTCGGTCTTGCCATGGTGCTGCTGGGCCGGCGCGGCCGCACTCTCTGGTGGGCGCTGCTCCCGAGCGCGGTCATGTTCGTGCCCTTCATCATTTCCACGCTGGACCAGCCACGGGCCATCCTCGCGGATCCGGGGGTCCCGCTGTCCTATGTCAATGCGCCGCTGTGGGAACAAATACTCGGCCAGCCGGTACAGATCGGGACCGGCGCCGGCATCAACGCCCTGCCCTGGTTCACCGCCGGCGGCTTCCCCTGGGCACTGGCAGCGATGCTGCTGGTGGGCGCGCCGGTGGTGCTGTTGGCCGTTGCCGCCCTGCTGCTGCGCACCGTTCATGCCGGCATGGTCCGGGCGCTGTGGGGCGTTGCGGTGCTGGGGCTGGTCAGCGGCTATCTCAGCGGCGGCATCGCGGTCGCCCTCGGCGGCACCTTCCTGGTCACGCCTTTCAGCGGTCCCAGTGTCTCCGTCGGAGCGTTTGCCCTCTTGGGCGCGGCGGTGCTCGGCCTGGACGCGCTGCTGCAGCGTGCACATCAGGGGGCCGGCACGGTGACACGCCGTTACCGTGTCACCGCGGTACTGGTATCGGTGCTGCTGGTGCTTTGCCCCGCGGCCAGCCTCACACTGTGGGTGGCGCAGAATCTTGTCCACAGCAACGATCAGGCAGCGGATAGGTCCCTGGCGCTGGACGCCGGACCGCAAAGTGATATTACGTCCACGCCGGCGCCCCTTGCCGCAGCGTATGGTGTCCCCCCGCTGATCCGTCCCAGTGCCGCGCGGACCCTGCCGGCCACCGCGGCGGACCGCGGGAACGGCACCGAGCGCGCCCGGACCCTGGTGTTGAGCATCAATGCCGACGCCAGCGTCAGCGCGGCCCTGATGCGGAGCGCCGGAACCACTTTGGATTCGCTCTCAACGATTGCGTCCGCCCGGGACATCACCGGCTCGCCCGGCTCGGAGACCGTGCGCGGGGATGACGCGGCCACAGCGTCCGTCCGGCGGGCAGTCGCGACCATCGTGGCCGGAACGGGTGTTGATCCGCGGCCGGAGCTGACCGAGCTGGGCGTGGGGTTCGTCGTCCTGCAACACGGCGACACCGCCGCGGAACTGTTGGCCAGTCAGATTGAAGCCGTTCCGGGACTGGCGACGGTTGGCCCGACCGACGTCGGATGGCTCTGGCGGGTGACACCTGGTGCCATCGCCGGGCAGACACCCGAGGTTGGTTCGCGGGTGCGGATCATTGATGCCGCCGGCGCTACCGTTGCCTATCTGGGTTCCGAAGTTGTGGATGTACATGCGCGGATCGAGGCCGGCGACGCGGGCCGCCGGCTGGTGCTCGCGGAGCGGGCGGATTCCGGCTGGACCGCCCGGCTGAATGGGGAGAACCTGACGGCGACGGGCTCCGGCTGGTCGCAGGCCTTCACGCTACCGTCCTCCGGCGGCCAGCTTGAGGTCCGCTATGAAAAGCCGTGGTTCACCCTGTGGAACCTCGTGCAGATCATTGTGCTCTCGCTGACGTTGCTGATGGCCATACCGATGCCGGCCCGACGGCGGCGCGTAGCCGCGCCCGGCGCCGGCCCTGGTCCTGGACGGGTGCCGGACGTCGGCGCGAAAGCGCCCGATCCGGGCGCCGCTCTCGGGGCCAGCTTGGAAGCAGCACCCGGACACGACGCAGCGATACATAAGGTAGGAACCCGTGGTTGAGGAACCCAAGGCGGCCGGGAAACCTGCGGCGAAGACGGCCGCGAAACCTGCAGTGCAGACGGCGCGGAAGGACCCGAAAGGGGTCGGGTCCGGGCGGCGCCGGCGTGGCGCCGTGCGGTCCGTTCTCGCCGGCTGCGGCATCGCCGTCGTAGCCGGAGCCGTCGTCGCGGCGGGATCGGTCACCCCGCAGATCTCTGCTGCAGCCACCGTGAAACCCCCGGTTGCCGCGCTGCCGGCGGGCCAAAGCGTGACGAATTGTCCGGGGCCGGCTCTTCTGCTGGACGGCTCGACAGGCGGGACGGATCCGCAGTTTTCCGCGGCGTCCAGCAGTTCCAGCTCGGCGGTGACCGCGATGGTGCTGAGCTCCGCCGGGGGCATCCTGCCCCACAGCATCCTGGCTCCGTTGCCGGGAGGCACGCCGCTGGCAACCCTGGCCGGCGCGCCGGACGCCGGTTCTGCCAGCACCGGCAGCACCCCCAGTCCCGGATCCAGCCCCAGCACCGTCGCCAGCCCCAGCACCGGGGCAGCCGGGGACCAGCGCAAGGCGGTCGTGCTTGGAAATCAGGCGGTCAGTGATGCCTCGGTCCTGCGGGCGGACCCGGTGGATGCCCAACGTGCCGCCGTCGGCGCGGTGATGTCCTACTCCGCCGCGGACGGTGATCTGGCGGGTCTGGGCGTGGCCGGCTGCCAGCAGCCGTCCAACGATCTGTGGCTTGCGGGCGCCAGCACGACCGTGGGACGCACGGCAGTTCTGAACATCTCGAATTCGTCACAGACTGCGGCCACCGTGAATCTTGACCTGTACGGCGATGATGGCCCGCTGCAGGCCCCGGGGGCCAAGGGCCTGCTGGTGCCACCGGGAACCAACAGGGCCGTGGTCCTGGCTGGGCTTGCACCTGGACAGAGTGGCCTTTCGGTCCATCTCAAGAGCACGGGCGGTCCCGTGGCGGCGACCGTCCAGCAGTCCGTTCTGCGCGGCCTTACCGCCGGCGGAGTGGACGTCATTGCGCCCGCGAACGTGCCGGCAGCGCGGCAGGTGATCACCGGCGTCGCGGTCCAGGATCCGGCATTAGCGGCATCGCTGGCCGCACAATCCGGTTACGCGGACGCCGCCGCTGCGCTGCAGGTCACCGTCCCGGGAACGGCCGACGCGCTGGTCCAGGTCAAGGTCTACGGCTCCGGCGGGCAGCAGCCGCTGCCCAATGGTGGTGTTTTCACGGTCAAGGCCGGGGCCGTATCGGAGCTGGCGCTGACCGGGCTGCCTGCGGGAACCTACACCCTCGACGTCGGTTCGGACATTTCCTTCACCGCCACGGCACGTGTGGTGAGCGGTCTCAAGACCGGCGACGCCGTCGACTTCGGCTATTCGGCAGCCGGGGCCAAGCTGGGTGACGGCCAGCTCATCACGGTTCCGCAGGGCCCGGTCTCGGCCCTGTCCTTTGGCATGCCAGCGGGCCGCGCCAAGGTGTCCCTGACGCCGGTCACCGCGGCGGGCAAACTACTGGCGGTCAAGACCGTCGACGTCGCCGGTGGAACGACTGTTACTGTTGACCCGGCACAGCTGGCCGGTGAAGCGGTGGCAGGTTTCATCCTCTCCGCCACGGGAGATGCTGTCTACGGCGCGCAGGTGCTGGGCAGCAAAGACAAGGCAGCCGTTTCGGTGCTGGGCGTGCCCCGCGGGGTCTCCGGGCCGCAGGACCTCAAGGTGGTTCTGGGGTACTGATCCAGACAGCCACTTTTGCAGACAGCGGGGGAGGCGGTTGAGCCGGTTGAAACGCCGGCGCTAGTTGAAACGCCGGCGCTAGTAGCGCCGGAACCGGCGGTAGGCAGGGTCGACCGCATCTGGGGAAAGGTTGAGCAGCCCGGCAACCTGCTCGATGACCACTTCATGGACGATTTCCCGCAGCTCGTCCTGGTTATCGGCCAGCTGTTCGACGGGCCGGCGGTAGATCGTGATCACGGCGGGAGTGTCCGCGGCGGCGGGCCGGAAGAACGCCATCGGCACTCTTTCGCCCGTGCCCGTCAGACTCTCGAGGGAACCTGGAATATCCTCGACGGCGAACTCGACCGCGTCGAGCGCGTCCCCCCAGAGCTCGCTGAGCCGTTCCGCCGAGTCCATCAGCAGCTCGTTGAATTTTTCCGCCCGGGTCAGCGACCCCGGCAGGGCCGGCAGCATCAACTCGCCGCGCAGGCCGCGATCATGGCGGTTCCTGCGGCGCGCTTGGAATGCACGCCCGCGGGGGGTGGGTTCGCTGCCCGGGGCTGCAGGGGAAATGACCGTATCATCGGACATGACCGCATCGAAAACTACGGTGAAGCCGGCGCCGCTGGACTCGAACTGCATACAAAGACTTTAGGCCTCCGAGCAGACTTTAACCGAAAACGGCGGCCCCTTTCCGGTCCCCTTGAAGGCCGCCGTGCCCTGAGCGGCCGGTCGGGATGTTCCGGTTTGAAGGCGCTGTTCCCTATTCATGGCCACCTGTCTGGCCAATCGCCGTCGTCGACTCGTCAGCGCGTCTGAGCGGGAACGTCATTAAAGGCGGGTAATCTTGTACACCGTGGGTACCATGCGCATGTGTTCAAGATCCGGCTGCCGAGAATCGGCAATCGCCACACTGACGTACGTATATGCCGATTCCACGGCCGTCCTTGGACCGCTGGCGACATTTGCGGAGCCGCATAGTTACGATTTGTGTTCCCTGCACGCGGGCCGGCTCAGTGTTCCGCGCGGCTGGGAGGTTCTGCGGCTGGCCATGCCGTCGACACCTGCCGGGCCGGGCCCGGACGACCTGCTGGCACTCGTCGACGCCGTGCGGGAGGCGGCCTGCGTTCCCGACGAGGATACCGCGCCGTTGGCGCAGCGCGGCACAAAATCGGCCCTCGAACCGCCCGTGGGCACGGCCGCCGGTCAGTCGGCGCGTCGCAGTCATTTACGCATTCTGCGCGACTGAGCGCCCGGTACTAGGCTTGAACAACTACGGGACGCAACAAGGGCGGATTGTCCGGCTTACTGGTGTTTGCCGGTTTACCTGTTGCCCTGTTTGCCTACTTTACCTAGTTTGAGGGAGCGAGCCCATGCCGCATGTCAGAGATGAACTCCTGGCAGTTCTTCGATGTCCCGTGACCAGATCCTCCCTGCGGCAGGACGGTGAAGAGCTGGTCAGCACGGTTCCCGGACCGGACTCCCATCCGCTGCGCTACCGCATCGAGGACGGAATTGTGCTGTTGCTGTCCCCGGAGCAGCTTTCCGATGCTGTGGCGGCCGGGTCGGACCAGCATGACGCCGGCGCCACGGACGCACCTTCCGATGCCACAACCTTCGCTGCCGCCACCTCTCCTGCCGCCACCCCTCCGATGTCCAGTAAGGAACCCCGCAGATGACTCCCGAGCCCAACACCTGCGAAAGCTTCGACTACAAGGTTGCCGACGTCACGTTGGCGGAGGCCGGACGCCACCAGATCCGGCTCGCCGAGCATGAAATGCCGGGGCTGATGTCGCTGCGGACGGAGTTCGGCCCCACGCAGCCGCTGCGGGGCGCGCGGATCGCCGGTTCGTTGCACATGACCGTGCAGACCGCCGTTCTGATCGAGACGCTGGTGGCGCTCGGTGCTCAGGTACGCTGGGCCTCCTGCAACATCTTCTCCACCCAGGACGAGGCCGCCGCCGCCGTCGTCGTGGGGCACGGCACCGAGGCTGACCCGAAGGGTGTCCCCGTTTTCGCCTGGAAGGGTGAAACGCTGGAGGAATACTGGTGGACCGCGCTGCAGATCCTCAGCTGGCCCGGGGCGGATGCCGATCCCGAGCTTGGCCCGAACATGATTCTGGACGACGGCGGAGACGCCACCATGCTGCTGCACAAGGGTGTTGAATTCGAGGCCGTCGGTGCGGTCCCGGCCGGCACCGACGCCGATCCGGAGGAATACCGGATATTTCTCGATGTACTGCGGGAAACGCTGTCCCAGAACGGACAAAAGTGGACCCGCGTGGCCGCCGGAATCAAGGGCGTCACCGAGGAAACCACCACCGGGGTCATGCGGCTCTACCAGCTCGCCGAGCAGGGCAAGCTGCTCTTTCCCGCCATTAATGTCAATGACTCGGTCACCAAGAGCAAGTTCGACAATAAATACGGGATCCGGCACTCGCTGCCGGACGGACTGAACCGGGCCACGGACGTTCTCATGGGCGGGAAGGTCGCCGTCGTCTGCGGTTATGGCGACGTCGGCAAGGGCGCCGCCGAAGCACTTCGCGGACAGGGCTCCCGGGTGATCGTGACCGAGATCGATCCGATCTGCGCGCTGCAGGCGGCCATGGACGGTTACCAGGTCGCGAAGCTGGAATCCGTGCTTAGCGAGGGACACATTTTCATCACCACCACCGGCAACAAAGACGTGATTATGGCCGAGCATATGGCCAGGATGCGGAACAAGGCGATCGTCGGCAACATCGGACACTTCGATAATGAGATCGACATGGCCGGGCTGGCGCGGGTTCCCGGCATCCGGAAAGTCGAGATCAAGCCCCAGGTGCACGAATGGATTTTCGCTCCGGACAAAAGCACAGACGACGGCGGCGGCACGGAGCCGCGCTCCATCATTGTGCTCTCCGAGGGCCGTCTGCTGAACCTGGGCAACGCCACCGGCCATCCGTCCTTCGTGATGAGCAACTCATTTGCCAACCAGACCATCGCGCAGATCGAAATCTTCAGCAGACACGGGCAGACGGATGCCGAGGGCAAGCCCGAATACGAAAACCAGGTCTACGTGCTGCCGAAGATTCTCGACGAGAAGGTGGCCCGGCTGCACCTGGACGCGCTGGATGTCGAGCTGACCGAGCTGTCCAAGACGCAGGCGGAGTACCTCGGACTGGACGTTGCCGGCCCCTACAAATCGGAGCAGTACCGCTACTAAACGTCAATCGACTGAGCGGCAGATGCTCTCTGATGGGGCCCGACGGAGGCACCTATTGCTCAGCAGATGGGCCCTGCGGGGAGGAGGCGGCATGGACGCAGTGGATTTCGTGGATTCCGTCGGGTGGACGCGCAGCAGCGCGCTGACTTGGAGCAGGCTGGCGCCCAACCCGGGCCCCATGACGCTGGACGGTACCAACAGCTACATCATTTCAGCGCCCGGTTCCGCCGGTGTGGTGGTCGTGGATCCGGGGCCGGTGGACGAGCCGCATCTGCGCGCGCTCGCCGGCCGCGGAATGGTGGAACTGGTGCTGATAACCCATTGGCACCGGGACCATACAGCCGGCAGCCGCAGGTTCCGTGACCTAACCGGGGCGCCGGTCCGGGCCCTGGCCGCGGCGTACTGCCTGGGCGGCCAGCCGTTGCAGCCGGGGGAGCGGATAACGGCCGCCGGCGTCCGCATCGAGGTCATCGCCACGCCCGGGCACACGGCCGATTCCGTATGTTTCTGGTTGCCCGACGACGGCCCGACCGGCTCGGTGCTGACCGGCGACACCATTCTGGGCCGCGGCAGCACCGTGATCGATTACCCGGACGGCCGGCTGGGGGCCTATCTGCGCTCGCTTGAAACCCTGGAACGGATGGGCCCAGCGCGGTTGCTTCCGGCGCATGGCCCGGCATTGCCGGATCTGGCCGCCGCGTCCGGCGCCTATCTGGCGCACCGGAACGAGCGCCTCGTCCAGGTCCGCACGGCGCTGGAGCAGCTGGGGCCGCAGGCTTCGGCGGCCGGCGTCGCCGCCGTGGTCTATGCCGACACGCCCGTCGAGGTCCGGGCGGCCGCGGAATTGTCCGTTGCAGCCCAGCTTGAATTTCTGCGTGGCGGGAGCACAGCCGTCCGCGGTGCTCGGGCCGATGACGTAAAATAGAACGGCAGCCGCTATGGCTGCCGTGCGCGGGCGTATCAATGGCCCCGTATTTTCGTTGGGTTTGGGGGAGAGCAGTGCAGGATTCGCAGATGCGCAAGAGCCACGGCAAGGGCTGGAAAATCGGACTGATTGCCCTCGTTTGCCTTGGCGTCGTCGGCGGCGGAATTGGCGCTGCCACCGCTCCCACCTGGGCCGGGTCTTCGATCGCATCCGAGTCGCAGAGTCCCGCGCGCACCACAGAGGGCCTCGCGGCTCCGGTCGTGCAGGCTATGGAGCTTGGCGTGACTCCCACGGACGGTGCCGCGCAGGTTAACCCTGCTGCGCCCGTCGTCGTCAAGGCAACCTACGGAACGATTAAATCGGTCGCGCTGACCGAGGCCAAGTCCGGCACGGCCGTTGAGGGGGCCACCAGCGCGGACGGATCGACCTGGACCGCAGGTGGTGCGCTGAAGTTTGACACCGCCTATCAGTACGAGTACACCGTGGTGGACGGTGCCGGCCGGGAAAAACACCAGGCGCAGACCTTTACGACGGTGCCAGCCTCGCACGAAGCCGACGCCGCCGTGTATCCGCAGAACGGCCAGAAGGTCGGCGTCGGGCAGCCCCTACAGATCACCTTCAGCGAGCCGGTGATCAACAAGGAAGCCGTCGAGAAGGCGCTTAAAATTACGACGACGGCGGGTCAGGTCGGCGCGTTCCACTGGTACAGCGACACGATGGTCCGCTACCGGCCCGAAGGCTTCTGGACCGCGAACAGCACCATCACCATGGAGATGGCGCTGTTCGGCGTGGATCTGGGCAAAGGCCAGATTGGTAACTTCAACAAGACGGTCACCGTCCGGATCGGCGACAAGAAGGTCATGGTTGCGGATTCGGCCAACCACGTTGCCGATGTCTATGTCAACGACCAGCCGTCCCAGCACTTCCTGGTGACCATGGGTGACGAGCGTTTCCCCTCGGCCTCGGGCTACCTGGTGCTGATGGACCGGCAGCGGACCGCGCACTTCGTGGCCGCCAGCATTGGGCTCAAGCCAGGTGATCCGGCCAACTACGGCGAACTTGACGTCAATTACGCCACCCGGCTGACCCCCAGCGGCGAGTTCATTCATCAGGCCACGGATTCGGCAGTGGCCTACATTGGCCAGTTGAACCTCTCGCACGGCTGCATCGGCATGGACGAGGCAGGCGCCTCCTGGGTCTTCAACAACATGGGGGTGGGCGACCTGGTCCAGGTCATCAACAGCGTCGGCGAGTCGGCTGCGCCGACGGACGGCTACGGCGACTGGAACATCCCCTGGGCACAGTACGCCTCCCGCTAAACCGCGCACTCCTTCCCGCCTTCTGCCTGCCCCTCCCCGACCCCTCTCCGTCATCCCGGCGATCCCTCGACCGGAGCGGATCTCAGTTGTCCTGATCGAAGGGCAGCGTGTAGAGCCGGCGGGCGGTTGCGTCGGCGCGTTCCCGCTGGGCGGTCATGCGGCGCAGCTCGCGGTCCCGGCGTTCGGACATCACCGCAGCCAGGTACGCATCCGGAGCCGTCCCGGGCGGCGGCGGCGGAGAGACATAGGCGGCGGCCTCCGTCGCCAGAGCCGCCGCCAGCTGCGCCCGGGACTCCGGTGTCATTTTCGCCCACTGCGTCAGGAACGCGGAGATCCGTCGGCCCAGCGGGTCCGGCATCCGCCCGATATCGGCCAGTCCGGCCCAGGGCTGCAGCTGCGGCGGCGTGGTCACGATCAAGGGCGGGGCCGCGGCCACCCGCTCACGCATCGAGTAGGTTCCGGCCAGCATGTCGCCGAGCCGCTTGGAGGGGGAATTGAACAGGGAAACCAGAAACGCTACGGACCCGAGCATCATGTACAGCTCGAACACACCCAGCAGGCCCCGGATCAGGGCCTGCCGGAAACGGATGGAGCCGCCGTCGTCACGCACTATGCGCAGCCCCATCACCAGCTTGCCGAGCGACTTTCCCCGGGTCAATGTTTCCACACCGATCGGCAGCGCCACGAAGACAAAAACCACGGTGCCCAGCACCAGCGCGCTGGCCGCGGCCGGATCAATGTCGCCCAATCCGGAAAGCAGCAGCAGCCCCAGCCCGACCAGCAGGACAACCGCGGCGGCAAAATCGATCAGCGCGCCCACCCCACGGGCGGCAAAAGAGGCGGCCCGCAGCTCCAGAACCACTGCCTCACCGGTGATGATTGAGCTGATGGTCGCGCTCCTTCCACACCGGTCCAAAGGCGCACGGGCGCGCTCCCTCGCCGTGCGTTGTCCAGTCTAGCCATTCCCGGATGGGTGGGCGGAGCAACCATGAGGAGTACGACGGCGGCGGGCAGGTTAGTGTGGGACGGTGGACTTGGATGCGTTTACCGCGGTACATCGTGCGCAGTGGGACAGGTTGAACGAATTGGGCCGACGGCGCAGGCTCACCGGCGAGCAGGCGGATGAACTGCTGCGGCTGTACCAAAGCACGTCCACGCACCTGTCGATGATCCGCTCGGTGGCGCCCGAAAGCGCCCTTTCCGCCTCCCTGTCCACTCGGCTGGCCCGGGCCAGAACGCGCTTCACCGGTGCCCGCTCGAATTTCGCAGAAGATCTGGCGCGCTTCTTCGTCCTGGCCCTGCCAGCCGCCTTCTATCGGGTCCGCTGGCTGACCCTTGGCGTCGGCGCCGTATTCGTGGCCATCGCGGTGCTGTATGGGATATGGGCGGCTGGAAACCCGCAGGTTTTGTCCGCCCTGGGCAACGATGCCCGGCTGCGCCAGCTGGTGGATCACGGCTTTGTCGACTACTACTCGGAGAATCCGGGAGCCTCGTTTGCCGGACAGGTCTGGACCAACAACGCGTGGATCGCGGCGCAGGCTGTGGCACTGGGCATCACGGGCGTGTACGTTCCGTTCCTGCTCCACCAAAACGCGATGGGCGTCGGACTCACCGGCGGGGTGATGTTCGGGTATGGCCGCGGCGACGTGTTTTTCAGCTATATCCTGCCGCACTCTCTGATGGAGCTGACGGCGGTCTTCGTGGCCTGCGCGGCGGGTCTGCAGATCTTCTGGTCCTGGATTTCCCCGGGACCGCGCCCCCGCCTGGTGGCCTTGGCCCAGGAGGGGCGGTCGCTGATTACCGTGGCGATCGGCCTGCTGATCGTGCTCTTTGTCTCGGGGCTGGTGGAGGCCTTTGTGACCCCCAGTCAGCTTCCCGTCTGGGCCAAAATATCCCTCGGCGCACTGGTGCTGGCCGGGTACTGGGCCTACGTGCTGATTTTGGGGGGCCGGGCCGTGCTGACGGGGGAGCTCGGTGACCTGGACGGCACCGACGCGGGAGACAGCCTCGCCACAGCCTGACGCCGGGGAATTCCGCCTGGCCGCACGCCGCTGGCCGCCGCACGCCGCTGGCTGTGGGGCTTCCCACTGCTGCCGCAGCAGCACCCGGCAAGCGCAGGGCCGGATATGCGGCCCGACTTCGGCTGCGTTGCGGGGTGGCGGCCTCGCCCTGGGACGGACGGCAGGTACGCTGAAAATGTGAGTGAGAACAAGAAGCCGGTTTCAGCCGACCCCGCGGACGATAACGTTGGATCCGAGTCTCGGCTGCCCGCGACCCCCGATGAGAGCATCGGCGAGCTGTCGCCCGAAACGCCGGAGGACGATGAGCCGGCATTCGCCTGGATGACGCCGGCTGCCGCACATTCCGCAGCCGCCCAGGCGAGCACTGTCCGGCCGGGTGCTGGGCCATCGTCCGGAGCACGGACCGCTGCCGCACCGGTGCCCCGGCACGGCCCTTCCGCAGACGGTCCTAGCGCAGACGGTCCTAGCGCAGACGGCTCCGCCGTAGATGCCCCCAGTGTAGACGGGTCCGCTGTCTTCCATGAGCCCCTTCCCACCAGCATGCTGCAGATCCGTCCGCCGCAGGAGGACGTGGACCGGCGCGCCGCGCAGCGCGAGGAGGCCGCCAAGGTCCAGCCAGTGTTGCCGCGCGTACTGCAGGTGGTGCTTGCCGTCTGTTACCCCGTGGTGCTCCTGGTGCTTGCCATCCGGCTGATCACCACCCCACTGTTTCTTTGGGTGGAATACCACCGCCCCGGATTTCCCGCCGATACCTTCGGTTTCAGTACCGATGACCGGATGACTTACGGATCCTATGTGGTGGATTATCTGCTCAATTTTGCCGGTCCACGCTTTCTGGCAGACCTGGTCAAACCGGACGGCGGGAAGCTGTTTGCCGTCGGCGAGGTCAGCCACATGGAGGACGTGAAATCGGTCATCACCATGGCGTTCATCGCCGGCGCGGTGCTCGCCGTCGTCGTGATTGTCGCCATCGTGTACCTGACGCGCCGCAGCACCGGTGGGGTCCGCCGCGGTCTGTTCGCCGGTTCCATTGTCACGCTGGTGCTGGTGATCGGCCTGGGCGTTCTGGCCTTCGCGGGCTGGGAAACGTTCTTCACGGACTTCCACCAAATATTCTTCAAGAACGGGACCTGGACGTTCTATCTCGACGATTCCCTGATCAGACTGTTCCCTGAGCAGTTCTGGACCGATTCCGGTCTCCTGATCGGCGTCGTCGTCCTCTTGGTTTCGACGCTGACGCTCGCCTTCACCTGGCCGACCAAACAGCGCCGCAATCTGAGCAAACGGGCAAGGAATCCGCGGCAGGGCCGGCGGGCGGCAGCCGGAATATAGCAGCTGCCGTCCGAGCAGTTGCGCGGGCTAAATCCAGCTGGGCAGCCACATCCGGTTCCGCCATTGCCCATACGGGATCATCTGGTCGGTCCAGATCGGGTAGAAGTAGGCGCTGACCACCACCGTCAGGACCAGGAAAATCCCCACCAGCAGGGCGCCCTGCAGCCGCCGCCACCGGGCATCGGTTGATTTGCCCAGCACCAGGCCCAGCACAAAGACCAGGGCCAGGATCAGGTACGGCTCATAGGCGATCGCGTAGAAGAAAAAGATGGTGCGGTTCGGGTACAGCAGCCACGGCAGGTAGCCTGCAGCCAGGGCAGCCAGGATGGCACCGGCGCGCCAGTCGCGGCGTGTAATCCAATAGACCAGCAGGAACGCCGCGGCCAGGACCGCCGACCACCAAATCACAGGGTTTCCGACGGAGGAGACGACGGCTGCACAGCTGTCCGCCATGCAGCCCTTTTCACCGTGCTTTGGATAGTCGGTGTAAAACGAGGTGGGGCGGCCCATCACGAGCCAGGACCAGGCATTGGCCTTGTATGGGTGGTCCGATTCCAGCCCGGTGTGGAAGTTGTAGGCGGTGAAATGGTAGTGCCACAGGGAACGCAGCGGATCGGGGATCCAGCCCCAGCCGCTGCCGGTATCGGTGGCGGCCCAGTTGCGGTCCCAGGAGTCCGCGGCCAGGAACCAGCCGGTCCAGGACGCCAGATACGTCGCGGCTGCCACCGGGACGACGGAGACGAACGCGAAGATCCCATCCTTGAGTATTCCGCCCGCGACCCAATGGCGGACGCCGGCTATGCGGCGGGCGCTGAGGTCCCAGAAAACGGTGAGCAGGCCGAAGGCCACCAGGAAGAACACCCCGGACCACTTGGTCCCGATGCACAGGCCCAGCGCGATGCCGGCAGCCAGCCGCCACCAGCGGACGCCCAGCCACGGCCCGTGGACCAGATCCTTCCCGAACGGAATGCCGCCCCGGGCTGCCGCCAGCGCGGCCAGCCGTTCAGCGAGCCGGTTCCGGCCGTCGTCGCGGTCCAACAGCAGGGCGCCAAAGGCCACCAGCGCCCAAAACATCACAAAATTATCCAGCAGGGAGGTGCGGGACTGCACAATCGCATGTCCGTCGACGGCGAAGAGCAGCCCGGCCATGGCGCCGATGATGCTGGAGCGGAACATTTTTTGCGCGATCAGTGCCAGCAGGAAGATGGAGACTGTTCCCACCGCGGCGGCGGAAAAGCGCCAGCCGAAGGTGCTGGAAGGGCCGAAGAGCCACATGCCGAAGGCGATCATCCATTTGCCGACGGGCGGATGGACCACGTACTCGGGCGTGCCGAGGATGGAGCTGAAGTCGCCCGCATTGAAGTGTTCGTTGGCCTTGTCCGCCCAGTTGCGTTCGTAGCCGCTCTGCAGCAGGGAATAGGCGTCTTTGACGTAGTAGGTCTCGTCGAAGACCAGGGAATGCGGTTCCCCCAGTCGGACAAAGCGCAGAATTCCGCCGATCGTGGCCATCAGAGCCGGTGCCAGCCAGAACCACAGGCGCAGTGACAGCGGGGTCTCGAGCCAGCGCCACCGCGAACCCAACAGCCGGTCGCGCAGGGCAGCGACGGTGAACGCGGTCTTCGGATCGCTAAGCCAGCGCTGCTCCGCACCGGGTGCCGGAGGCGGCGGCACCGGCGGGGGCGCTGCGGGATCGGTAACGTTCAGGCTCACCCTGCCAATGCTACCTTTGGCTCCCCACCGGTCCGGGCCGCGCCACATGCTCATCGGAACCGTCGGTGCGCGTTTGACGGAGCCGGGTATCAGCCGGTGCGGCGAACACTAGGCTGGAAGCATGGACACAGAGCAACCGGCCGCAGCAGCCACCGCACCGACCACCGGACGGATGGCTGGCGAGGGCTACATTGTGCTGGCGGCGACCCCGATCGGCAATATGGGTGATGCCTCCGCGCGTCTGATGGAATGGCTGGGCTCGGCCGATCTTATCGCCGCAGAGGACACTCGAAGACTCCATCGACTGGTGCAGGCGCTGGGTGTCACCGTGACCGGGCGCGTGATCAGTTACCACGAGCACAACGAGCAAAGTAGGACGGCAGATCTGCTGGCTCAGGTCCGGGAGGGCCGCACATTGCTGATGGTGACGGACGCCGGGATGCCCGCCGTTTCCGATCCCGGTTTCCGGCTGGTGGAAGCGGCCGTTGCCGCCGGGATCCGGGTCACGGCCGCCCCCGGACCGTCGGCGGTGCTGACGGCACTGGCGCTGTCCGGACTCCCCACCGACAGGTTCTGTTTTGAGGGTTTCCTGCCCCGCAAGAGCGGTGAACGGGCTGGCCGGCTGGCAGAGCTGCGCCTGGAACGGCGCACCATGGTGTTTTTCGAGGCGCCGCACCGTCTGGAGCCGATGCTCCGTGCGCTCCAGGAGGCCTTTGGACCGAACCGCCGGGCTGCGGTGGCCCGCGAGCTGACGAAGACCTATGAGGAGGTGCTGCGCGGACCTTTGCGTGAGCTTCTCGAATGGGCCGAAACGTCCGAGGTCCGGGGCGAGATCGCCGTCGTCGTTGCCGGCGCGGCGGAGTCGGCTCCGAGCCGTCCCGAGGACCACGTAGCAGCCGTCAACGAGCTGATCGGTCAGGGGATCCGGCTCAAAGAGGCGGTGGCCGCTGTCGCGGAGGAGGTCCATGTGAGCAAGCGCGAGCTGTACAGCGCGGTGCTGGCCGCGCGCTGAGCGGCGCCGGCAACGCGGGCTGCAATCCACGGAGGTAGCTGTCCGACGGTAGTTGTGCAGCTGCACAACGGAATACCGTCAGGGTGGTGCTCACATGCGTAGACATCCCCAGCGGCCGGGAACTACCGTGGGCAGCAGAAGTATTTCTTATCTGACATATTTCCTCTCTGACATAGGAGTCCGTATGAGCGCGAGCACCCAGACCATCACCGCCGACCGTGAGAGCGAACTGCTCGCCGGCATTCCTGCGGAACTGCTGATCGGAGGGTCATGGCGGCCGGCCACGGGCGGCAGGACCTTTGGCGTGGAAGATCCGGCGACGGGGAAAACGCTGGTTTCCATCGCCGACGCCGGCCCGCAGGACGGCGTCGCGGCGCTGGACGCCGCCGTTGCCGCCCAGGACGGCTGGGCGGCCACCGCCCCGCGGGAACGCGGCGAAATCCTGCGCCGAGCCTTCGAAATGGTCACGGCGCGCGCCGACGATTTCGCCCTGCTGATGACTCTCGAAATGGGTAAGCCGCTCGCCGAAGCCCGCGGTGAGGTCGCCTACGGAGCAGAGTTTCTCCGCTGGTTCTCCGAGGAAGCCGTCCGCGCCTTTGGCCGCTATTCGATCTCGCCGGACGGCAAGTCCAGGCTGCTGGTGAACAAGAAGCCGGTCGGGCCGTGCCTGTTGATCACACCATGGAATTTCCCGCTCGCCATGGCCACCCGCAAGATCGCCCCGGCCGTCGCCGCCGGCTGCACCATGGTACTGAAGCCCGCCGCGCTCACCCCGTTGACCTCGCTCCTTTTTGCCGAGGTGATGCAGGAGGCCGGGTTGCCGGACGGCGTGCTAAATGTTCTCACCACCACCTCCGCGTCGGCCGTGACGGGTCCGCTGATCAAGGATTCCCGGCTGCGCAAAATGTCCTTTACCGGTTCCACCGAGGTGGGGCGCAGGCTGTTGGCGGATGCCTCCACCAACGTGTTGCGCACCTCCATGGAGCTGGGCGGCAACGCGCCATTCGTGGTCTTCGAGGATGCCGACCTGGATGCAGCCGTCACCGGCGCCATGGCTGCGAAACTGCGGAACATGGGCGAGGCCTGCACCGCCGCGAACCGCTTCATTGTGCACGAATCCGTGGCCGCGGAATTCGCGGAAAAATTTGCCGCGAAAATGTCCGCCATGAGCACCGGCCGCGGCACCGAAGAAGCCACCCAGGTAGGGCCGCTGATCGATGCCAAGAGCCGCGACAAGGTCCATTCGCTGGTCACGGACGCGCTCGCCGACGGCGCGACGGCGCTCACGGGTGGAGCGGCCGTGGATGGCCCCGGCTATTTCTACCAGCCCACCGTCCTGACCGGTGTCGAGCCCGGATCCCGCATTCTCGACGAGGAGATCTTCGGGCCAGTGGCACCGATCGTGACCTTCAAGAACGAGGCCGAAGCCGTCGCTCTGGCCAATGACACCGAATTCGGGCTGGTGGCCTATGTCTTCACAAGGGATCTGAACCGCGGGCTGCGGATGGGCGAACGGCTGGAAACCGGCATGCTCGGGCTTAACGCCGGGGTCATCTCCAATGCAGCCGCACCATTCGGCGGAGTCAAGCAGTCCGGTCTGGGCCGCGAAGGCGGGCTGGAAGGAATTGAGGAATACCTGTACACCCAGTACATCGGCATCGCGGACCCATACGCATCCTAGGACGTAGCACCGCGGTTCCCCCTGACCCAACTGGGTAGCAGTTATGGCACTCAAACGGTCGTTTGAGTGCCATAACTGCTACCCAGTTGGGAAGGGGGCGGCGGGCGCTTCCGGCTGGACCGCTCTGGCCCGCCGCGCCAGCGCCGCAGGGTCGACGGCGGCAACAGCTCGGCGCGAAGCCGACGGCCGGCAGGTGCCTTCGCGCGCAGCAGCCGATGCGCCACTGTCAGTGCGCTCCTGAGCCCGCTCCGCACCGCGGCCTCATCCCCGTCCGCCTCCGGATCGCTGCGGTCCACGAATGACTCTTCCTCCGGTGAACCGTAGGCACGGTGCTCGTAGGCGGAGAGCAATACCTGCACCGGTCCGGCGGCGGTTGTGTTGCCTGCCGTGCCGGCGGCTCTGACGGCCCCGGCGCCGCCTCCAATCCCGCCCCCGGCGCCACCGCGCAGCGGCCCCTGCAGCAGACGGGCGGCGAAGGTCCGGGGCGTATCGCTGGCCATCGGCTGCAGTCCATAGTCAAACGCGAGGTCGGTCAGCTCCGCCCAGGCTGCGGATTCTGGCGCCCAGGCTGCGGATTCTGGCGCCCGGGCTGCCCCCGCACCGGGGCGGGTGGTCCGCCGGCGGCGCCGGCGCAAATTGATGCGGGTTAGACCGGGCGCGGCCAGCAGCAGAACAACGGCGGGCGTCAGCACGAACCACAGCGGTTGGACCGTGCCACCCGCCTGTCCTCCGGTGGCGTGCGGGGAAACCGGCGCGGGCGATGCCACCGCGGAAGGTGAAGCGGTATTGGCCGCGTTGTCTCCTGGCCGCAGCTCATTATCGGGGCTGTTGGCCGCGCCCCCGGAGACGCCAAGCTGCAGCGCGTAGGCGGGGACTTGGCCTCGACTGGGAGTAGGTTCGAAGGGAACCCATCCGAGGCCGGCGAAGTACAGTTCGGGCCAGGCGTGGGCACTATGTCCATCCACCTGGTACTCCGTGAGTTGCTCGCCGTTTATCAGCACGGTCCGACCGGTGAGCTGCCCTGGTGCGTAGCCCACCGCAATCCTGCTGGGGATCCCGACCTCCCGCGCCATCACCGCCATGGCGGCCGAATAGTGCACACAATAGCCGCTCTTGACGTCGAGGAACGTAGCCAGAACGTCCATGCCGCTGCCGTCGTAACCATTGGTCACAGGGGTCTGTTCGGAATAGCTGAACTGCGGGCCGCGCAGATAATTCTGGATCGACAGTGCCCTGTCAAAGTAGGTGGAGGAACCCGCTGTGATGTCCAGGGCCCGCTGCCGGATGATGCCGGGCGTGTCGGTCGGCAACGACATGAACACCGGGTCCAGTGTGCTGGGCGGTTTTTGGACCACTTGGGACAGCGCGCCCTTGGTGAGCGCCGGCATGACGCTCCGGACGATGTACTGCTGGTTCAAGGATGTCGAGTTGATGCCTTGGATGGCCAGCGTCTCCGGATCCCAACCCCAGCGCCCGGAAAGCCCCGTGATGTTCACCGGCGCATACGGCACCGGCAGCCACGGGCCGCTGAAGTCCGTGGACTCGATCACCGTGGTGGTCGTGACGGTAGGAACACCGGAAGCGCGGGACGAATCACCGGTGATGTTGTTGGCGTCCAGTTGGCGCATCGTGTTCCGGCTCGTGGGCTCCCAGGAATTGCCGCTGAAATCCTCCAGCGTCGTGGTCCGCAGATAGGGTGCGGAGGTCGCGTCCGTTGCATAGACCATCATCCCCTGGCCGCCGGACTGGCGCAGATCGTTACCCAGCGACAGCATTGGATTCAGCCCGGAGACCTTGCCGAAGGCGTTCAGCCGGGTTCCCTGCGGGAACGTCCCGGAGTTGAAGCCGGGGATCAGTAGTGCCGCGAGCACGGTGACGACGACGGCGGCGACGGCGACGCTGACGGCCCGCCGGAGCTGTCCGGTTGACCGTCTGGCGCTCTGATCCAGGTCGGCAGCCGGTGCGTACCATTGGCTCAGTCCCAGAATCAGCAGGTAACCGGCCGCTCCGCCGAGAAAACCCAACGGACCAAGGCTGTCGGGTTTGATGAGGGCTGGAATGAGCATGATAGCGAAGATGCCGAGCCCGCTGCTGGCCGGCATGGCCAGACCCACGGCCAGCGAATCTGTCAGCAGGGCCGCGAGGCCGATGCCGGCGCAGACAATGAAAACGATGCCCGCGTTGGGGTACACCGGCGCCGCCCCCGTGATGATGGTGTCCGAGGCCTGGCTGATCAACGGTTGGAGGGCCTCGAAGCTCTCTTTGCCCGGGATAGATCCCAACAGGGCGGAGGAATTAAGGAACAGCAGCGTCAGCACCATGACCAAGGCCGCCAGACCCAGCATTTGGGCGGCTGCCGGTGGAAGGCGGAAGGCACGGGCGCCAGCGGTCACCAGCAGAACCGCGGCCACAGTCAAGATCACAAGGATCAACCAGCTCCAGCCCCGCAGCACTCCGTTCAGACCCAGTGAAGTGCCGATAACGGCAACGAAGATGGCTCCGGCCATAGACCACGGCGCCACTCCGGCGGCGGGACGGGAAGAGCGCCGTGTCCCGGCCGCGCCATTGCCCGGGTCCGAAACCAGCCCGGGGCCCTGCGTACGGGTGCTCATGGCCGGCTCCCCCCGGAACCGTTGTGGAAGCGGAATCTTCCGTGGCTGACTGGGACGCCGCTGACTGGGACGCCGCTGACTGGGACGCCGCGGCGTGGACCGGCGTGGGGGGGGCCCAGACTGCCACCCCGGACGGGCCCGTTGGCGGCGCCGGATAACTCCGGCTCGTCGAAACATGCCCACGCGGAGGCCAGCGGGGTGCCACTGCCGACGGCGACAGCCCGCCAGCCGCCGGTCCGCAGGATCTCCAGCAGCTCGCCGGCTTCCAGCGGCTGCCCGGTGCAGACAATTGCGAATGCGCTGGCACTGTACTCGGCCGCCGGAGCCAGCGCGGCCGCTTCGCCGTAGGAGAGCCCACCCAGTAAAGCGATCAGCGGACCGTGCTGGCGGCGCAGGGACAACTTGTCCAGCAGCGGCTCGGCCCAGGCCTCCGGCCCCGCGGCGGACGGCGGGGCGCCCCCGCGCCGCCCCGCCGGCGTCGTCAGTTCAAGGGCGGCCAGCGATGCGGCCACGGACGCCAGCCCGGCGCCGCCCTCATAGCTGTCTTCCCAGGGCTGCGGAGCCGATCCCGAGGTGTGGAATCCCGGCTGACCGCCGAGATCAAGAATCTGCAGGTCAAAGCTGCGTTCAATCAGGTGCGCGGCAACGGACATGGCTGCCACCACCGTCCACTCGAAGGTTTCGCTGCTGATCAGATCGGCATGGCTGCCGTCCGGGGCGCCGGAACCGAAGGCACCGCCCGGGGCATGACCGGCGTTCCGGTAAGCACTCAGCCGGCTGTCCAGCAGCACGGTGGCCTCCGGAGTGGTGACGGATTCTTCCTGGCGGACCATGAGCTCCCCATGGCGAGCGGTCGCGGGCCAGTGCACGCGGCGCATTGGATCACCGTGGCGGTATTGGCGGGTCATCACGTCATCGTCGCTGGGATTGGCACGCTGCCGGGTGGCGGTCATTCCGTCATCGCCGCGGGCACCTGTGAGGGAAGTGGCGGGAAGTTCGACGGCGGCGGGCGTGACGGTGAGCAGTTCCGTGACGCCCAATTCCCGGCGGTGCCCGCTCAGGCCAAAGGGATCGGTGAATTCCGCCGTCACCGGGCCGATCCGGAACTGTCCGCGGCGGGACGGGCGGAGCCGATATTCGTAACGGCTCACCCCGCCGTCGGTGCGGTAACGGGCCGGGTACGTGAACGACGGAGGATCGCCGAAGCGTGGCGGAAGCTGCTCAGACATGCGGATCCGCCCGCTGCCGAATCCGCCCCCGGTGATCGCCAGATGTGCCGTCGTCGTCGTCCCCGTTTCCACCGACGCGGGCGAAAACTCCCGATGGACCACGAATTCGGGCCGGAGCAGCTTTATGCCCAGCGCCGCCAAAAGCGGGAGCACCAGCAGGAAAATGCCCAGGGTCAGCAGATCGCGCCGGCCCAGGATCTGCGCGAGCAGCATGGCAAAGAGCCCGGCCCCCACAAGACCCCAGCCGCGGAGAAGGAGCAGCCTGTACGGAAACCAGCCGAAGCCCATGGCATCCTCCCGCTACCGGCCGGCGCCGGTACTGCCAGGGCCAAGGCGTCCGGTTCCGCTTGGCCGCAGCCCTGCCCAATCGGCCTCGGAGCCAACCGGCAACACCTCCAAAATGGCGGCGATGACGCCGGACGCGGTCTGACCCGCACTCGCGGACCGGCGCTCCAGAATAACCCGATGCGCCAGGACCGCATCAGCCATGGTCACCACATCGTCGGGAAGGACAAAGGTGCGCTGTTGCAGCGCGGCGTGCGCCTTCGCTGCGCGCAGCAGTTGGAGCAGAGCCCGCGGGCTCGCCCCCAGCCTCAGCTGCTGGCTCTCCCGCGTCGCGCGGCCGAGCGCCACGATGTACTCCTTAACGGGGGCCGAAACATAGACGACGTCGACGGCGCCCATCATCGAGGCGACGTCCTGCACGGTGGCGACAGCGCTGACCGCCTCGAGCGGCGAGACGGACTGATGGGTCTGGAGCATATCGATCTCAGAAGCCCGGTCCGGGTAGCCCATCGAAATGCGGGCCATGAAACGGTCCCGCTGCGCCTCCGGCAGGGGGTACGTGCCCTCCATCTCGATCGGATTCTGCGTGGCGACCACCATGAACGGCTCCGGCAGCCGGTGCGAGGTGCCGTCCGTCGTAACGCGGTGCTCTTCCATGCTTTCCAGCAGCGCCGACTGGGTTTTCGCAGAGGCGCGGTTGATCTCGTCGCCGATCACGATATTGGCGAAAACGGCGCCCGGGCGGAACTCGAACTTCCGCGTCGACTGGTTGTAGATGGACACCCCGGTGATATCGGAGGGCAGCAGGTCAGGGGTGAACTGGATGCGGCTGACCGAACAGTCGATGGTCCGGGCCAGAGTTTTGGCCAGCAGGGTCTTGCCCACCCCTGGCACGTCCTCCACCAGCAGATGCCCGCGGGCCAGCAGCACGGTCAGGGCCAGCTCCGCGGCCCGGGCCTTGCCGTCCACGACCGTGTTGATGGTGGCCAGTATCCGTTGGCTTGTCTGCTGGAATTGCGCCGGATCCATGGCACTGCCCTCGCCGGGCGCTGCGGCCGCGCTGGGTCCGTCGGCCGCGCTGAGACCCTGGGCCGCTGTGGTCCCGCCCGGGGCAATGGCGTCGCCGAGCGCACCGGGCCGGGCGGTTCCGTTGTCCCCGGCTGCCGGGCGCGGCAATGACTGCCCTGCGATGGTGCGGTTCTGTTGGTCCATCATCGACCTTTCGCGCGTCGCCGACCTCCCGTTACCTTCACAGCCGCAGCCGCGCAGTGCCCGTCCGAGGTCGGTCGTGAGACCTAGGTTACTAGTTCAACACCGTTATGTCCGTTCCGGTTCCCGGCGGCCGGTGCACGACGTCCCAGGTCGATGGCTAGGTGCGCCGCTGGGTAAAGTTGGGCACATGAGCAGCACAGAGATTCCCGTGCAGTACCGCCCTGGATCGCGGCCGGACGACGACGGCGCCCGGCGGCCGTCGTCGTCTGACCGCGGGACGCGCAGCAGTACGGAGGACGACGGACGGCGCCGGAAGCTTGACTACCCCGGTGCCCCTGAGCCGTTGCCGGTTCCCGTGATCGACAATCACACCCATCTGGATATGCGTGACGGTCTGGTCCAGGTCTCCGTGGCCGCGGCGCTGGACGCGGCCGAAGCGGTGGGCGTGAAGGGCGCGGTACAGGTCGGCTGCGATCTGGAATCGTCCCGCTTTACCGTAGCGGCCCTGGAGCTGGACCGCAGACTGCTGGGCGCCGTCGCTCTCCATCCCAACGACGCTCCGGAGTTGGCGGCGCGGGGCGCGCTGGAGTGCGCGCTCGCGGAGATTGAACGGCTCGCAGCGCACCCCCGGGTGCGGGCCATCGGCGAAACCGGCTTGGACTACTTCCGAACCGCGGAATCCGGGCTGGCGGACCAGCGGTACTCATTCCGCCGGCACATTGACCTGGCCAAGCGCCTGGGGCTGGCGCTGCAGATCCATGACCGGGACGCCCACGCTGATGTGGTGGCGACCCTGCAGGCGGAGGGAGCACCGGAAAGGGTGGTGCTGCACTGCTTCTCCGGCGACGCCGACCTGGCCCGGATCTGCAATGCCAACGGCTGGTACATGTCTTTTGCCGGCACCGTGACGTTTAAAAATGCGCATGACATCAGGGCCGCGCTAACCGTAGCGGACCCGCAGCTGGTCCTGGTCGAGACCGACGCGCCATTCCTGACTCCGCACCCGCACCGCGGGCGGCCCAACGCCAGCTACATGGTGCCCTACACGGTCCGCTCGATGGCGGAACTGCTGGCTAAAGACCTTGGTCTGCTCGGTGCGGAGCTGGCCGCCAACACCGAAGCGGTCTATGGCTCCTGGGGCTGACCGCGGCCCCCGAATCCGACCCCGTCCGTCCGTGACACCCTCCCGGCAGCCCTTGACACCGGGCCGTCAGTTCTTTGTCAAACGGCTGTCATGCGGTCTTGTTCGGGCCGAAAGTGGGCTGTGCGCCTTGGCGTTAATGTCACGATTGGGTTACGCTGGGGAACTATTAGCCGGGGTCGGGGAAGGCCATCGGGTAAGTTCACTTCAGTTTTGTGCACCGTTCCGCGGTGCACTTATGCCGTTTGCCGGCCGTCATGCAGCGCATGGACACCGTCGCATGGGCACGTCTAAAACCAGGAAGTGCGGCAGTGCCCAGGCCTGCCGTGCGGATGCCTCGCGGCCGCCGCACGGAAGGAATGAGCGCTATTCCCCGTGCCCGGATCCTTGAGTAGTGACGGGTTCCTGTGGCAAATTTCTTCAAAACGGCCGGCGGCAAGCCAAGTCTGGCGAAAATCGGTGGACAGGCGTTGGTGCTCTTGGCCCTCGTGCTGGGTCTTGTGGCCTTCGTCGGCAACAACAAGACCATCACCGTCAATGTGGACGGGCAGGCCAGCTCCGTGCAGACGTTCGGCGGTTCTGTCAGCCAGGTGCTGCAGCACGCCAACATTGACGTTAAATCCGCTGACAATGTCAGCCCGGCGCTGGACACGGCGGTGGACGACGGCACCGTCATCAACGTGAACACGTCCAAGCAGATCAAGGTCAACCTGGACGGCTCCGGCACAACGGTCCAGACCACATCCGCCAAGGTCGGCGACCTGATCAACCAGCTCGGCGTGACGGCCAACGCGATGGTTTCCGCCCCCAAGGACATGAAACTTGCCAGCACGGATGTCATTGACATCGTGACGCCGAAGACGGTGACGATCCTCGCCGACGGCAAGAGCGTGGAACAGACGACGACGGCAGCCACCGTGGCCGAAGTCCTGGCTTCCGCGGGAGTAACCCCCGCAGCTGCGGACCTGGTGTCCCAGCCCAAAGACTCACCCGTAGTGAACAACATGGTGATCAAGGTGTCCCGTGTCGTCAGCGGGACCAGCACCACGGTCGCCTCCGACGTAGCCTTCACCACCGAGACCACTGTCGATCCGAACCTCTTCAAGGATGAGCAGAAGACAACCCTGGCCGGCACCGTGGGCAAACTGGAGAAGACCTACGCCCTGACCACCATCGACGGCCGCGAAGTGAACCGGGCCGAATCGGGCGAGACCGTCACGGTTCAGCCCGTCGCCGAGCAGGTCACCGTGGGCAGCAAGGATCGTCCGGTGGCCGTTGCGCCTGCCGCGCCTGCGGCTGCGGCACCCGCCGCTGCGGCACCCGCCGCTGCGGCACCCGCGGCTGCGGCACCCGCCGCTGCGGCCGCACCGCCGGTGATGAACGCCGCGATGTGGGACAAGATCGCTCAGTGTGAATCCGGCGGCAACTGGGCCATCAACACCGGCAACGGCTACTACGGCGGCCTGCAGTTCGACAACTCCTCCTGGCTGGCCAATGGCGGCGGGCAGTACGCGCCCCGCGCCGACCTGGCCACCCGCGAGCAGCAGATTGCCGTCGCCAACACCTATTACGCCAAGGCAGGTCTCTCCCCATGGGGCTGCGCAGGGGCGGCACGCTAGGGAAGCCCGACCGCGGCTGAGCCCAGTTGGCTCAGGTGGCCGGGGGCTCAGATGGCACAGTGACTAAGATGGCACAGTGACAGAGCCAGCTTCCCGCCCCGAGAGTGCCCTCCCCGTTCGGCCCCTGCTGGGAGCGGCGGATATCCGCCGGCTGGCAGATGAGATCGGCATCCGACCGACCAAAACGCTGGGCCAGAACTTCGTTATTGACGGTAATACCATCCGCCGTATCGTGGCCACAGCCCGGATCGACCCGGCGGAAACCGTCCTCGAAGTCGGTCCCGGACTGGGCTCGCTGACCCTGGGACTGTTGGATGCAGCGGCCCGGGTGGTCGCCGTGGAAATCGATCCTGTGCTGGCCGCCAAACTGCCGGACACGATCGCCGCCTTCCGTCCTGATCTGGTAGCCAACCTCGACGTGGTGCTCTCCGATGCGATGCGTGTCACCGAGCTCCCCGTCCAGCCGGCATCCCTGGTCGCGAACCTGCCCTACAACGTGGCCGTCCCGGTGGTGCTGAACCTGCTGGAACGCTTCCCATCGCTGCAGCATGGTCTGGTGATGGTCCAGGACGAGGTGGCGGACCGGCTTGCGGCCGGACCCGGCTCGAAGACCTACGGCATCCCGTCCGTCAAGGCCGCCTGGTATTCCCGGATGCGCAAGGCAGGCGTAATCGGGATGAACGTCTTTTGGCCCGCGCCCAAGATTTCCTCCGGCCTGGTGGCCTTCACCCGGCACCAGCCGCCTGTCACGCGGGCCAGCCGGGAAGAGGTATTTGCCGTCATTGATGCCGCCTTCGCGCAGCGCCGCAAGACCCTCCGGGCCGCACTGGCGGGGTGGGCCGGGGGAGCCGCGGAAGCCGAGCGGTGCCTGACCGTTGCCGGCGTCGACCCCCGGGCCCGCGGCGAGGTCATCGATATTGCGGCATATGCGAGGATCGCGGAAGCGAAAATTCCCCTGATCGTCTGAACCGTCGCGGGCCGACGCCCCGGGCAGAGGGCACCACGGGCAAAAATGACGGCGGTCCCCGAAAATGATGCGGGACGCGCCCGTCATATGGCGGGACCGCCGTCATTTTTGAATCGGGAGGGAGCGGTCCGCCCCCGACGGTGGCAGCGGAGACCGTATCGCCGGGGCCGGGCGGGAAGCCGGTGACGGGTCCCGGTGTTGAGGCAGAACCCTGCGGACAGGGCTCGCGGCAGTTGGCCCCGGCCACGCCGTACCCTAAGTTGGAGGCTATGAGCTCAGTGCACAGGTTTCCGGTCGGCCGGACCGTCCGGGTCAGGGCGCCGGGAAAGATCAACGTCTTCTTCCGGGCTGGCCCGCTGCGGCCTGATGGCTACCACTCGGTGGCCAGTCTGTACCTGGCGGTCTCCTTGTATGAGGAGGTCGCCGCGACCAGCGTCCCCGCCAAGCTGATGCGGGCCGCGGACTCTGCCAGCACCGGCTCCACCACCGGTCGCACCACTGGCTCCACCACCGGTCGCACTGGCCCCGCCTTCACCGACGGACCCACGCCCGGCACCATCGCCGGCCCCGACGGACCCACCTCCACCACGGGACCCGCTGCGGACGCCACGGCCCCGGCAGCGGTCACCGTCCGGCTTAGGGGTAATCCGGGTCAGGCCGAGGGTGCGCTGGCGGTTCCCTTGGACGAGAGGAACCTCGCCGTCCGGGCGGCGCGGCTGATGTCCGACGTCAGCGAGGGCGCCGGCCCGGTCCTGCTGGAAATCACTAAACGAGTGCCTGTCTCCGGTGGGATGGGCGGTGGATCCGCCGACGCCGCGGCCACACTGCTGGCATGCGAGGCGCTCTGGGACAGCGGTCTCTCCCGCGAGGAGCTTTCCCACCTGGCCGCCGAACTCGGCGCCGACGTGCCCTTCGGGCTGCTCGGCGGTGCCGCCGTCGGGCTCGGTGTGGGGGATGAGCTCACCCCGGCACTGGCGCCGTCGCAGCTGCACTGGGTGCTGGTCCAGGCCAACTTCGGGCTGCCCACCCCCGAGGTGTTCCGGCAGCTGGACCGCATGCGCGAGGACGACGACGCCGAGCCGTCGGTGCCCGGGCAGGTGGATCCGGCCGTGCTCGCGGCCCTGCGCGCCGGGGACGCTAGGGCCCTCGCCGCCGTGCTCGTCAACGATCTGCAGCGCGCCGCCGTCGCACTGGCGCCGCAGCTCGCGGACGTGATCGCAGCAGGGAAGAAACACGGTGCGCTGGCTTCCCTCGTGTCCGGTTCCGGACCCACCATCGCGATGCTGGCAGCCGATGAGGCCGACGCCCGGGTACTGGCGGACCGGCTGGCGAACGACGGGCACAACGCGCTTCCGGTACACGGTCCGGTGCACGGGGCGAAAATCATCTCAGACGTCATCCGCTGAGCCTCCTGGGCGCCGTTCCAAGGCATGCGGAGCCGGCCCGGGCCCGCGGGGTAGAATGGCTGGCCTTGAATCTTATTGAAAGTAGTTGATCCGTGGCACACCTTCTCGGCGGCGAAAGCCTCACCGTCCAGTTCGCGACCCGTACCGTGCTGGACGGCGTTACCCTAGGCCTGGAGGAAGGGGACAGGATCGGCATCGTGGGCCGGAACGGTGACGGCAAATCCACCCTGATGCGCCTGCTGGCCCAACGCCAGACCCCGGACGAGGGCCGGGTCACGCTGCGCGGAAACGTCCAGGTCGGGTACTTGGACCAGTCCGACGTGCTCGACGCGGACCTGACGGTCGGGGAGGCGATTGTCGGGGACGCGGCGGATCACGAATGGGCCGCCAACCCGAAGATCCGCGAAGTCATGGGCGGATTGGTCGGCGAGGTCGACTGGCATGCCAACGTGCATGCGCTCTCCGGCGGCCAGAAGCGTCGCGTGGCGCTCGCCAAGCTGCTGATTGGCGATGACGACGTGATAATGCTTGATGAACCCACCAACCACCTGGATGTGGAGGGCGTCGCCTGGCTGGCCCGCCACCTGAAGACCCGCTGGCGCGCGAACGAGGGCGCGTTCGTCGTCGTCACCCATGACCGCTGGTTCCTGGACGAGGTCTGTACCAGGACCTGGGAGGTCCACGACGGCATTGTTGACCCGTTCGACGGAGGTTACGCGGCATATGTGCTGGCGCGCGCCGAGCGCGACCGCTCCGCCTCGGTGATGGAAAGCAAACGGGTGCAGCTGGTCAAGAAGGAGTTGGCCTGGCTGCGCCGCGGTGCTCCGGCCCGGACGGCGAAGCCGAAGTTCCGGATCGAGGCGGCCAACGAGCTGATTTCCGATGTGCCCGAGCCGCGCGATTCGGTCTCGCTGAGCAAAATGGCGACTGCCCGGCTGGGCAAGGACGTGCTGGATCTGGAGGACGTCACCCTTTCCTATGCAACGGACGACGACGGCGGCGCGCCGTTGCTGGACAACATCACCTTGCGCTTGGCGCCGGGTGAGAGGCTGGGCCTCGTCGGGGTCAACGGCTCCGGGAAGACGACCCTGCTGAAGCTGCTCAACGGACAGGTACCGCCGACCAAGGGCCGTCTTAAGCGCGGTAAAACGGTCCAGACGGCCGTCCTCACCCAGGAGGTCACTGAGCTTGACGACGTCCTGGACATGCGGGTCATCGAGGTCATCGAACGGGAAAAACGCTCCTTCGCCGTCGGCGGCAAGGACATGACCGCTGGCCAACTCGTGGAGCAGCTCGGCTTCACCAAGGATAAGCAGTGGACCCGCGTGAGCGAGCTTTCCGGCGGCGAGCGGCGCCGGCTGCAGTTGCTGCGCCTGCTGGTGGGGGAGCCGAACGTACTGATGCTCGACGAACCGACCAATGATCTGGATACCGATACGCTCGCCGCCGTGGAGGACGTGCTGGACGGCTGGCCTGGCACGCTCGTGGTGGTCTCGCACGACCGTTACCTGCTGGAGCGCGTCACCGACCGGCAGATGGCACTGCTGGGCGATGGCAAAATCCGCGACCTGCCGGGCGGAGTGGACCAGTACCTTCAGCTGCGCGAGGCCGCACTCGCCGGGAAAGCCGCGACATCGGGCCCGGCAGCGGCTGGACAGGACGCAGCGGCGCCGGCCAAGACCGGGCCGAGCGAAGCGGAGAAACGCGAAGCCCGCAAGGGGCTGGGCCGGATCGAACGCCAGCTGGGCAAGCTCACCGCGCAGGAGGAGAAGCTCAACGGGCAGATGGAAGCCAACGTGGGTAACCACGAGCTGCTGACCGGACTGAACCGCAAGCTGCAGGGCCTCGCGGCCGATAGGGAAGCCCTCGAGGAGGAATGGATGCAGGCCTCCGACACTCTCGCCTAGCCGGTCGCCAATCCATTCGCGCGCTGATACCTCTGCCCGGAACGCGGGAAAGTACACCCGTCACGCCGGGGGCAAGTCGGCGCGGATTGCTTCGGTCCTAGGATGAATCACATCCCGAGTCGCGGGCACGGTCACCGGCGTGGCAAACTAGATACTCGTGCGGCCGCCCGCATTGCTTCCGGACGCCTACGGCTGACTGGAGCAGCGGAATCAGCGGCGCCGGCATGGTCCGCCCTGGTGTAATGGCAGCACCCCAGCCTTTGGAGCTGTGGAGTATAGGTTCGAATCCTATGGGCGGAACAGAGAATACCCGCGTTCGCTCGGCGGTTTCGGTGAAGTGCGCCGCATGGCAGCGGAATCCGCAGCGGTCCGGTGACCGAGGGCGGCTTCCCGGGAAGGTAACATTGCGTTAACCCTTTGCTCAGTTTGACGACGGATCCAGTCCGGGTAGGAGTGCCACTTAGTGAGCCCCCGAAATACCAGTGAAGGCGCGGTTGGGGACGCGTCGGCATTCGAAGCAGCCGTTTCCCCGCCCGTCCAGCCGGCGGCAGAACCGGAAACGCAGCCGGCCGCGGTGATCATCCTCGCCGCCGGTGCCGGTACCCGGATGAAGTCCCGGAAACCGAAGATTCTGCACGAAATCGGCGGGATTTCGCTGGTCGGGCACGCCCTCGCCGCGGCCCGGGCGCTCCGCCCCAAGGTCCTTGCCGCCGTCGTCCGTCATGAACGCGACCTCGTCGCCGAACATATCTCGGCACTGTATCCGGAAGCGCTGATTGTCGACCAGGACCACGTCCCGGGCACCGGCCGGGCAGTTCAGTCGGCGTTGGAGGCACTGCCGGAAGGCCTCGAGGGCACCGTTGTGGTGACGTATGGCGATGTGCCGTTGCTCACAACTGCCCTGTTGGCGGAGCTTGTCGACGTGCACAGCACGGACCGGAATGCGGTGACGGTACTGACCGCGGTGCTTGACGACGCCAGCGGCTACGGCCGGATTCTGCGCGCCGGCGACGGTACGGTGCTGGGGATCCGGGAGCACAAGGATGCAAACCCGGTCGAGCGGGAAGTCCGGGAAATCAACTCGGGCATTTACGCCTTCGACGCCGCCGTGCTCCGTGCCGCGCTCGGGCAGGTCACCGCGGACAACTCGCAAGGTGAGATGTACCTGACGGATGTTCTCTCGATTGCCAGGAACGACGGCGGCAGGGTCGCCGCCGTTGTGACCGGGGACCGCTGGCAGGTCGAGGGCGCCAACGACCGCGTCCAGCTGGCCGCGCTGGGCGCCGAACACAACCGGCGAACAGTGCAGGCCTGGATGCGTGCGGGCGTGACGGTCATCGACCCGGCCACGACCTGGATCGACTCGACGGTGCTTCTCGAAGAGGACGTCACGATCCTGCCCGGCACCCAACTGCACGGCTCCTGCACGGTGGCCCGGGACGCCGTCCTCGGGCCCGACAGCACGTTAACGGATGTGCAGATCGGGGAGGGCGCCGAGGTGACGCGCACGCATGGCAGCGGCGCCAGGATCGGCGCGCACGCGCACGTGGGCCCGTTCACGTACCTCCGGCCGGGCACAGTCTTGGGCGCGGACGGCAAGATCGGCGCCTTCTATGAAACCAAAAACGTCACCATCGGCCGCGGCTCCAAGCTCTCGCACCTCGGCTACGCCGGGGACGCTGAGATCGGCGAGGACACGAACATCGGCTGCGGCAACATCACCGCGAACTATGACGGCGAACACAAGCACCGAACGGTGATCGGCTCGGGCGTCCGCACCGGCTCCAACACCGTCTTCGTCGCCCCGGTCAGTGTCGGAAACGGCGCCTACAGCGGGGCTGGCACGGTGATCCGCAGGGACGTGCCGGCCGGGGCCCTGGCCATCAACGTCTCCCCGCAGCGCAACATGGAAGGCTGGACGCTGGCCAAGCGCGCCGGTTCCGTCTCCGCCCGGCACACGGGCTCCGTCTCCGCGCGCCGTGCGGACCCTGATTCCTCCAGCATCCAGGCACCGACAGAAGAGGGCACACAAGTATGAGCGGAATTACGGCACATGGCGAGAAGAAACTGGTCCTTGCCGCCGGCCGGGCGCATCCGGAACTGGCACAGGAGATCGCCAAAGAGCTGGGCACCGAGCTGCTGCCCATCGATGCCTATGATTTTGCCAACGGCGAAATCTATGTCCGCTCCGCGGAAAGCGTCCGCGGCACCGATGTGTTTGTCCTGCAGGCGCACCCGGCCCCGCTGAACAACTGGCTGATGGAACAGCTGATCATGGTTGATTCGCTTAAGCGTGCCTCCGCCAAACGCCTCACGGTGGTGTCGCCGTTCTACCCGTATGCCCGCCAGGATAAGAAAGGCCGGGGACGTGAGCCGATTTCCGCCCGGCTGGTGGCGGACCTGTACAAGACCGCCGGCGCCGACCGCATCATGAGCGTTGACCTGCACACCAGCCAGATCCAGGGCTTTTTTGATGGCCCGGTGGACCATCTCATGGCCATCCCGCTGCTGGCCGACTACATCCGCACCCGCGTCGGCGGGGATAACGTCACGGTGGTTTCCCCGGACACCGGGCGCGTCCGCGTTGCCGAGCAGTGGGCGGAGCGCCTCGGCGGTGCGCCGCTGGCGTTCGTGCACAAGAGCCGCGACCTGACGGTCCCCAACCAGGCGATGTCCAAAACGGTGGTAGGCCAGATACAGGGACGGACCTGTGTGCTGATTGATGACATGATCGACACCGGTGGGACCATTTCCGGCGCGGTCCAGGTGCTCATGAATGCCGGTGCCAAGGATGTCATCATCGCGGCGACGCACGGCGTGTTCTCAGGGCCGGCGGCAAAGCGGCTGTCGGAGAGCGGCGCCCGCGAGGTGGTAGTGACCAACACGCTGCCGATCCCTGCCGAGAAGCGCTTCCCGCAGCTGACGGTACTCTCCATCGCGCCGCTGATCGCGCGGGCCATCCGCGAAGTGTTCGAGGATGGGTCGGTCACCTCACTGTTCGACGGTCAGGTCTAACACCCGGATCTGAGGTGCGCTGCTGCGGCCAGCGGGCTGGTAGGATTGTCCCGATACCTTGGCGAGGGATCGGTGCCGCAGCGGCACCGATCCGTTATCGACTGGGTCTTAAACTCCTTCGCGTTTGGCGTGTCGGCTTGGTTTAGGCCTCAGTTCCGGCCCTTAGTTTCCTGCCGGGGCCCCGCTGATCAACGAAAAACGAAATGAAGGAGTCACTCATGGCTGAGAAAGCTGTCAAGAAGGACGAGCAGAAGCTTGCCGCCGTCGTCCGCACCGAATTCGGCAAGGGTTCCGCCCGCCGTGCGCGCCGTGCCAACCAGATCCCGGCGGTTATTTATGGCCATGGTGCCGCACCGATCCACATTGCCCTCCCGGAACGCCAGACCACCCGCGCTGTCCGCGGTGCCAACGCCCTGCTGACCCTGGACATTCAGGGCGACGTGCACTTGGCCCTGGTCAAGGACATCCAGCGCGACCCGCTGCTGCAGATCATCGAGCACATTGACCTGCTGACAGTCCGCAAGGGCGAAAAGGTCATCGTTGACGTTCCCGTCGTGCTGATCGGTGAAGTCGCCCCGGGCGCCGTCACCAACCAGGAGGAAGTCACCATCTCCCTGGAGGCGGAAGCCACCAACCTGCCCAAGCACGTCGAGGTTGACATTGCCGGTCGCGAAGTCGGTGCGCACATCTACGCCGCCGACCTCGTCCTGCCTGCCGGCTCCGTCCTGCTGGCCGATCCGGAACTGCTGATCGTGAATATCTCCGAACCGGAAGAGCAGGATCTGGGCGAAGAGACTGAGGCTCCGGCCGCGGATGCTCCTGCTGCCGCCGAGTAATAACCCGACCGGTAGATCCACATGAGTAATACCTGGCTTGTAGTCGGGCTCGGGAATCCCGGGCCCGGCTACAGCCGTAACCGGCACAATATCGGCTATCTTGTCGTGGAGGAACTGGCCCGGCGGACGGGTTCCGGATTCCGCACCCACAAGGCACGCGCATTGGTGGCCGAGGGCAGGCTCGGCATCGGCAGTCCGAAACTGGTCTTGGCCAAATCCTTGACGTTCATGAATCTCTCCGGTGGACCGGCCGCCGCGCTGGCAAAGTTCTTTGACTTGGATGCAGAACATGTCATCGCCGTCCACGACGAAATTGACATTCCCTTTGACGCGATCAAACTAAAGATCGGCGGAGGCGAGGGCGGCCACAACGGGTTGCGCGACATGTCCAAAGCCTTGGGTACGAAGGACTACTACCGCGTGCGGGTGGGTGTTGGGCGGCCGCCGGGCCGCGCGGACGCCGCAACCCATGTCCTGAAGGACTTCTCCGCAACTGAGGCCAAGGACCTTCCATTCCTGATCCAGGATGCGGCAGATGCCGCCGAGCTTCTGATTTCCGCCGGTCTGCTGGAGGCGCAGCAGAAGTTCCACGGAGCCATGCGCGAAGTTTGATGCAGCCACCAGTAAAATCATCTATTCGCTGGGCAAAAAATTGTCTTCGTAGTTGACAAAGTTGTCAAGTTTCATGATAAGTTGTTTAGTTTCGCCGAGTTACCCGCATTCTATGGTTACTGGTGGTCCGCCGGGGTAGTGTTCGAACAAGCGGGGTGTCGTGGCGGTCCCGTGGGGTTCTTTAGCAGTGGGGGGATATTTGAATGAGGTTGCGGGCAGAAATTTCCGTGTCCGGGGATCGGGGAGCAACGGGTTTACTCCCGGGACGACCGGACGCCATCGAACATGTCAGGACTATATGGTCCGCAGGCGATGAACGCGCCAGGGCGGTGGGGTCAGCGCGCGAGGCCGAGATTGCTGCGCTGCGCCAATTCCTGGCGGACCCCGACAATCTGGGAGTACTTGTCACGGGCGAGGCAGGCGTGGGGAAGTCGGCGTTCGCTCGTGCTTGTCTGGGCCAGTCCACCGATAACCACCCCGTGTACTTCCGCGGCGAGCAATCCGCGAAGAATATTCCGTATGGATATTTGGGCTTCATGCTGGCGCGGGTACCGCCGAAGGCCTTGGACGACCCGATGTGCGTCATTCAAGGAATCGCAGCAGCCATCCGCGAGGATGCCGGGGGCAAGCCCGTTTACCTCGTCCTGGACAACGTTCAGTTCATGGACGAGATGAGCACAGCCGTCATTCTTCATCTCGTGGCCTCGGGAACCGTTCGCCTCATAGTTTTGGCCACCGACGCCAGCCTGGTGCCGCCGGACCTGCTCTACTTCCTGGATACCGGCCAACTTGTCCAACTCGATCTTGACCCTTTCACGCTCCAGCAGACCAAGACGATTCTGCACGGAACTCTGGGCCACTACGTCGGCTCCGGTGCGGCTGCGGTGCTGTATTCGCTGTCGCGGGGTAATTCGCGCGTCCTGTCTGCGCTCACCTCGGAACAACAGCGCACCGGAAATTTGGTGTTGCGCGGAGAAACCTGGGTGCTGAAGGAAATGCCCACCTTTGGTGGCAATGTGGAGGACCTTTTCAAGGCAACGTGGGCCCGCGCCGATGAAGCAACCCGAGAGGTTATTGAAGTCCTGGCGTTGGCGCGCCGGCTGCCGCTCGATGTCGCCATGGATATGTTTGGCGCCGCCGAGCTTTCCTGGATGGAGGATGACGGGCTGATCAACATCGAGGGCGCGACGCAGCAATGGGTCGCGCTGCGGGACCATTATGTTGCTGACATTGTCCGCAGATGGGTCCCGGCCGCCCGGAGCCGCGAGTTACACGCCAGGATTGTCCGTGAGCTCAAACCAGACATGTCCGCGATGAATGTGGATGACCTTCTGGCCCATGCGGCGTGGACGCAGGACTGCGGTGCTGCCCTGGAGCCGGACACGGCATTGGCCGCGGCCCGGCTGGCCGTCCAGCTTTACAACCCACAGTTTGCCTTACGCACAGCCGCAAATATCCCTCGGCTGGATCCCCTGTGGGTAGCGGGCCAGGAAGTCAAAGCCGCCGGCCACCTGCTGCTCTCCGACGCGAATTCGGCCGTGCGCGAGCTCCGGGATGTTTCAAGCTGGCAATTGGATGCGTTGCGCCCCGCGGAATACGTGGGCTACATTGTCGCACTCTGTGATGCGCTGATGCCGGGGAGCGGGGGCACGGTCGAGGTCTTGGCAGTCCTGCAGGCGGCGAGGGCAAGAATGGCGGCATGGCGGACGGGGGCGGATCCCCGGCTGCTGGAGGAGTTGGAACGGGGCGCCCATCGGCTGGAAATCGTGGAATTCGAGGTGGCGGTCTTCCTCGGCGACTATGCCGCCATTGCTGCAAGGCTCGAAGAGATCTACCGCTCGGACTCAACGGATGTGGAGTACCGGCTTTCCGCGGGCAGCCTGCTCGCGGAGGCATGGGCCCTCACCGGGCGGGAACTTGACGCTATTGCCCTGATCGGAGAAGTTTCTTCACTGATCGGGACACTCGATTGCCCGCCGTTTCGTCGCGACCGGCTCGGCCGGCGCGAATTCCTGTGCCGGTTCTTTTTGGGCCGATGGGAGGAATGCGTGCGTATGCTTGCCGGGGCCATGTCCGGGCCCGCCGCGAAGCTGCAATATCGGGGCGGTCAGGCAGAACTGTTTAAGGGACTGGCGTGGGCGTACGCAGGTCGCGCGAACGAAGCGCTGGAACCGCTGCTGGGCGCTGTGGCGCAATTGGAACTAAGGTCCGGGAACGATCATCTATACCTCGCGTACGCGGTGACGGCATATGCCTACGCCCAGCTCGGCGACAGGCCGCGGGTGCTGCAGTATCTCGCCCGTATGGGCACTTGCACGGGACCGTACTCCTGGCTGGCGCGCTCGCTTGCCGAAAACTGTGCCCTGATGGCCAGGCTCTGGACCGGAGATCCGAATGCCGCGGCCACGCTGATCAGGAGTGCCCAAGTGGATATAGCCCGGGGGCTCGTCGTGTCTGCAGGTATTGCCCTGATGGGAGCCTCTGTTGCCGGCAGCGAGGAAGTGGAGCGGCTGATCGAAGAGACCGCAAACCGCCGGCAGGGAACGCTGGCCGACATCGGAACGCTCTTCGTGGCCGGTAACCGCGCGAAGGACCCCCGGCCCTTCCTTAAGGCCGCGGACCTGGCCCAAAGCCTCCGGCTGGATTCGGCGGAGGCAAAATTCACGGCGCACGCAGTGGAGCTTGCTCGTCAGCGCGGCGATCGGGCCACGGTCAGGGCCGCCCAGCACCGCTTGGACACCCTCCAGGCCATCTTGCCCATGCGTCCGGTTGTCCACACCGACGGTTCGCTCGCGCTGACGGGTCGGGAACGCGAGATCGGGCTGCTGGCTGGCGGGGGAGCATCCAATAAAGACATTGCGCTGGCTCTGGACGTCTCCATCCGTACCGTTGAGGGACACCTTTATCAGATCTTTGCCAAACTGAATGTCAAGACGAGGGGCGAACTGGTTGGGCGCCTGTAACCGTATCGGGCGCAGCATGGCAAACCGTTGTGACAGGAATCCCGGATGATCGGCACCAAGGAGCTTGGCGGGAGGACGCTCATTGGCAGGGAACATATTATTGAGGGCGCGATCAATGCCATCCGGTCACCCGGCATGGGCGGCGTCTTTTTTATCGGCGATTCCGGTTTCGGAAAGTCGGTGACCAGCCGCCGGGTGGCAGAGCTGCTGCAGCAGGAAATGTCCGTTATGAACGTCCATGCCAGCTCATCGCTGGCCAAGGTTCCATTCGGCGTACTGGCACCATTTTTGACTGATCTGCAGATCGACGAAGGCAATTCGCCGGTGTCCATTCTGCGGGCAATGTGGACGCGGCTGGAACAATCCCACCACCTCAAGTCACACCCCCTGTTGCTCGTTGTCGATGACGCCGACCACCTCGATGAAGGGAGCGCCACGGTCATCGCGGAGCTGGCCACTGCCGGCTGGGCCAAGGTCCTGATCACCTCGCGGCAACAGCCGGGGCCGCCGCAGGACCTGAACAGGCTTTGGTACGACGGAATCGCCGAGCGGTTTGAACTGCCGCCGCTGAGCCGGGACCAGGTCAACCAGATGTGCCAGACGGTTCTCGGGGACGTTGTGGCGGCCAGCAGCAGCGATATTCTGTGGCGGAGTTCGCAGGGAAACCCGATGTTGGTGCAGGTTCTTCTCGACGAGTCCCGCGAATCGGGCAGCCTGATGCTCCAGCGCGGTGTTTGGCTTTTTGCAGGCGATCTGCCACGCGGCAGCGCGCTCAAGGACGTCATGCGACGCCGTTTTCTGCGCCTTTCCGACGCGGAGCGCGAGGCCCTGCAGCTGGTCGCGTTGGCTGAGCCCGTAGACCAGCAGGCAGTGGTGGCCATCAGTGGCGCGGCGGCGGTCGCAGCTCTGGTGGAGCACCAGCTCATCACCATCACGGGGGATGCTGTCCGTGTCCTGCGGCTTTGGCATCCACTCTATGGGGAAGCCATCCGCACCCTGGTGTCGGTGCCGCGAAGCCTGGTTCTCCGAGCACAATTACTCACCGAGCTCGCAGAGGAACCCGAGGATACGGAAGGCTTGCTGCGGCGGGTCAGTTGGGCACTCGATTGCGGTCTGGCGGTTCCAGATCGGTTGCTGATCCGGGCGGCTACCCTCGCCAGTCAGCTTTTCGACAATGATCTGGCCCAGCGGGCGGCCGCACAGGTGACAGGGCCGGGATATCAGCTGCGGGCACAGGTCATTATGGCCAGGGCGCACTATAACCGGGGCGATTACAGCGCGGCCGCCGCCTTGCTGGAGCCAGGCTTCGCGACGGGATCCACCTTGGAGGATCTGGTCGATGGAAGCCTGCTGTGGGGCAGCACCCGTTCCGCATTGCAGCACCCGGCGGAGGAGCTCCTGCGGGATGCTCAACGGCTGCGGGCCGCAGGGAAAAGGGTCGCGGCGGCCAGCCAGGATGAGTCGGTGCTGATTCTGCGGAAGATCGAGGACCACAGCGCCCTGCACGAACTAATGGCGCTGTCCGCCGCGGGAGACTTCAGCGCCCTCGGAGACAAGCTTCAGGTATTGGAGCACCATTCGCAGGCGCACCTGCGGACGACGGAAACCAAGGTTTTCATCCTGGTTATGCGCGCGGAGTGGCTGTGCGCCCGCGGACTGCCCCTCCAGGCACGCGTCAAGCTGGAGCAGGCCAGCGGCCTCTTCCAAGGCGGGTCTGAACAGGTCTTTTTCTTCGCCGAATTCATTTCCCTGCGGCTGGTTCTGTGCCTGCTCGACGCCGGCGACTGGAAAGGCGTGGACGCGGCCCTGGAACGGTTTGTCGTGGACTCCGGCCGTGGGCTGATCCCCTTCGGGGGCGGATTCTACGTTGCCCGGTGCTTTCTCCTGCTTCGGCAGCAGCGGTACGCCCAGGCCCTGGACGTGGTGCTGGCAGGGGTGGAAGCCGTCCGCAACAACGATCCCCAGCAGCTCTTCCAGCTGTGCGTAGCGATGGCATTCTTTGCTTCCGCTGCACTGGGGCAGGTAGCTGCCGCCCGTCAGCTGCTGGCCGAATTCGAGGTGGCCGGACACGGCGGTCCAAAGTTGACGCGCTGGTACGCGGACGCCTTTATGGCGGCAGGCAAGGAATATTGCGCCAAGGACGGAACCGGGCTTGACGAGCTTCATGACGTGGCCGATCTGCTCTCCGATGACGCAACCAAGGCGGTGGAGCTGCAGGCGCTCTTCCTGTGCATCAGCCTTAATGACAGATCCCGGCTGCCGCGCTTCCTTTCGGTCGCGGCGGACTGCGAAGGTCCCTGGGCCGCCGCGCTGCTGGCATATGGGCAGGCACTTGACGACGGCGGCGCTGCAGCTTTCATCCGTGCGGCAGAAACGCTGCGCGCCGTAGCCCTGACGCCTTTGGCCGCGGAATGTTTTGGCGTGGCGTCCCGCCTGTCAAAACGGGATGGAGACATCCGGAACGCCGCCTGGGCGGAGGCAGGGCGGAACGCCTGCTCCAATGACCTGGGGCAGCCGCAGGCTCAGTCTCCGGAAGCCTTGAACATCCAAAAAATCCTGACGCCCCGGGAACGGGCCATTACCTCACTGGCACTTGAGGGGCTGACGGATCGGCAAATAGCCGATCAGCTGCACTCGTCCGTGCGTACCGTTGAGGGCCATCTGTACCGCAGCTATGCCAAGCTTGGCATTGCCGGGCGCCAGGAGCTGGGCTTCGTGGTCGGGCTGACGTCGCCAAACGCCCTTCACTGACCAGACCCCTTTCCTGTTGGACGCCCAGCACGGGCGTGAACTTCGCCGTGCCCTTCGCCGTCCGGTCCCGTTCGCGGTCCGGTCCCGGTCCCGTTCGCGGTCCGGTCCCGTTCGCGGTCCGGTCCGGTCCTTGTAACGCGCCGTTCAATGTCGCTGCCGCTGCCTGTACTCAAAGGGTTGTCATCACGCCATGGCGGCCTGGATGATGACCGCTACCGTCCGCCTGCCCTGTAGCGCCGTGACTACTTGGTCCCTAAAAGCAGGCATCCTCCAGAGTACTGAGTACACCTGTCCCGGGCCGCCTGTGAAAATACTGGGAAATGGAGTACTTTCTACTCGTGCCATGGAGGCGGGACTTTCGTAAGTTTGGTTTAGCAGCACCCCCAACTGGATATGAAGGTCTCAAACATGTTGCACTCAGGTATTGCTGGCGCGGGCAAATCCATTTCACAGGATTCCGTATTTAGGATTATCCGGCAGAAGATTGAAAACTCCTCCTACTGTCGGCAACTGCTCGTCGACGACATCGTGACGGTTCTGACCGGCAGCACCAGGTGCGGGGTTATTCTCGTCGGGGAGTACGGCGCCGGTAAGACGTTTCTGACCAGAAAAGCAGCCGCGCAGTTGGGCGAGAACGCTTACATAGTGCAGGTGCGAGGCAGCTCGATGGCCTCCGACATGCCGTACGGGGCGTTCAGCTCACTGCTTAACGATCTTGACGAAGACGTGGTGGGAAACCCATTGGCTGTCCTGCGGGGACTCACCAAGCTGCTGCGGACCAGGGCCCATGGGCGCGACATCATCCTGTGTGTCGATAACGCGCAGTACCTTGACGAGCTGACGGCCCTGGTCGTCAGTCAGCTGACCGCCAACGGAACCGTGCATTTGTTGGCCGCCTGCGAGGACCTGGCCACGGCTCCCGGCGGCATCGTCGGGCTGTGGAAGGATGGTCTGGTGCGCAGGGTGGAAGTACAGCCCTTCAATGAATACGAAATGGCGCAGTGGCTGGTCGCCGCACTCGATGCCAAGGTCTCCCGAGCCCTGTCCGAGGCGCTGTGGGAAGCAAGCGGAGGAAATCCGCGTTTCGCGGAAGTCATCCTGCCGGAACAGATAGCCGCCAAAACGGTCGTGCAGCAGGATGGCATCTGGGTCCTCACCGGTAAGCCGTTCGAATACAGCACCACGGTTGCGGACACCGTGATGACTTCGCTTAACTCGCTTTCACAGCAGGAATGTCTGGTCATGGACGTTCTGGCGCTTTCCGGCGGCCTGACTCTCGACCGGCTGCTGGGCGTCGGTGATCCATTGGCCATCAACTCACTTGAGCAGCGCGGATATCTGGACATCACCCGGGGCGAGCCGTCCCGGGTCAGACTCTCCAACCGGCTGATCGTCCACATCCTCCGCAGCCAGGTGGCGATCGGAAGAAGCAGGGACCTCCATCACACGGTGGCCGCGATACTGGTCAAGACGGTTGTGACAGAGTCCGAAGAATTGTCCATGGCAGCGTGGGCTTTGAGTTGCGGCCTGGCCCTTGCCCCAGAGTTGGCGTTGCGCGCGGCCCGGCTGGCCAATTGCTCCGGCAACCCGGAAACCGCGCTGAACTTTGTTGCCGTCCTGCGGGACCCGGCGCAGCGGTTGGAGGCGGTCGCGCAGGAGGCCCGCGCGCTGATGGCATTGGGCGAGATTGAATCGGCCCGTTCCGTCCTGTTCAGCCAGGGCCTGCTCTCGGATCACATGCCGCTGGCGCAATGGGTGGAGATTCAGCTCATGCGTTCCAGGCTCGTCAGGTCTTCGGAAACACAACAACCGGATCCGCAGGCAATCCTCGATGCGGTGGGAGCGCGGCTGAACCGGTGCAGCGGGAGTGAGGGCTTGGACCCGGACAAGCTGGCGAATTTTAATGAGGAGCTGATCCTGGCGCGGGCAGAACTGGGGATTTATGGCGGCCGCTACGTCGAATTTGCGGCGGAATTGGCCAGAATCCACGCGTCAGGGCGCAGCAGGGACCAAAGACGTCATGCGGGAAGCCTGCTGTGCGAAATTCAGACCCTTACCGGACGCCAGACGGAAGCGGTCAAGCTGGCTCATGAGGTGGGCGCGCGGTCTGCCGGGTATGACGTCCTGCCGCCGCGCTGGGAGGTTGCGGACTCGGCCATACTACTGGCCATCCTGACCGGAACGGCTGCCCCGGTCCGGGCAGTTCCCGACGTTGCTATGTACTCCTGCACCTTTACGGGTGCCCGCGCGGCGGCGTTTGCCGAACTTGGAGACGGGCTGCTTTTCGCCTACCGGGGCCGCACGCAGGAGGCCCTGGAGCATCTGCTGCCGGCAGCCAGCCAGCTCCGGCAGCTGGATCCGGACGGGACTTCGGCGCTTGCGAGTGCCGCGGCAGCGTATGCCTACGCCTTGCAAGGAGACAATGACCGGGCATTGGAGTGCCTGAACAGCGGCAAACCACCGAGAGTCCGGACATCGCGGATGCTGGCGAGCGGGTGTGCGTATTTCCAAATACTGGCCTCGGCGGAGCTGGCCTCCAAAGAAAAGGCCATCGTGAGGCTGTTCAGCCTTGCCGATCAGGAGCGCCGGTGCCAGGCATCGTCCGCCGAACTGCTGTTCGTCCATGCGGCCGTTCGTCTTGGCAGCACCACCGGTGCACAGCGGCTGGTCGATGTGGCATCGGGCATCCATGGACCGTTTGCGCAGCAATGTCAGGACTACGGCACTGGACTGCTGAGCATGGACGCCGGCGTACTGACCGCCGTGGCGGAAGCCGCCTCGGGCAGCGGGGACGACCTGTTCGCCCGTGACGCCGCCCGCGCCGCGCTGAAATTTGCCGCCGATGCCGCGGACCGCAACATGATGAGGGTGGCCCAGCAGTTCATCCGCGGGAGTCTGGAGAAGCTCGGTGGCGTCAAGCGGTCCAGCGAGGACGGGGAGGCTTTGACCGCGCGGGAGCAGGAGGTCGCGGCCTGGGCTGCGGCGGGAGTCAGTAACCGGGCCATCGCGGCCAAAATGCACATTTCTGTGCGCACCGTGGAAGGCCATTTGTATCAGATTTACGGCAAGCTCCAGGTCACGTCAAGGGCGGAACTCAAAGACACCTTCGCCTGACTGGGGCAGACCGTGAGCCCTGGCCGCAGGAGCACGGCACGCGTGGAAGAATCCGCAACCTGAGCCCTGTTCCCGTCGATATCACATCTGGCGCCCATGTCCCTCGGGGATATGGGCGCCAGGTGCGTCATCAATGCGGAGGTAACGAGGGGGCGACGGCGTCAGCGGGCTACGGTGAGCCGGGCACCGTCGAGCCTGCTGTCGGCGACTGCGGGGCATGGCTCTTGCATTGATCGCTCAGGTGTCGAGCGCTCCGGTTTTGCACGCAGGGCCAGTGCGTCCACGATCTGCTCCGCGGCCTCCTGGACGCCGGTGCACCAGGTATCGATGACGACGTCCGCATCCTCGGGTATTTCGTACGGTGAATCGATTCCGGTGAAGTCGGGCAGGTTGCCGGCCCGCGCCCGGGCGTACAGGCCCTTACGGTCCCGTTGTTCACATACCTGCAGCGGAGTGGAGACATGCACCAGCAGGAACGTCCCTGCATCCGCAGCCATGGCGCGGACCTCCTGACGGGTGGCATCAAACGGGGCGATCGGCGCACAGACGGCGATCCCCCCGGACCGGGCGATGAGTGAGGCAACCCAGCCAACGCGCCGGATATTGATCTCCCTGTCTTCTTTGCTGAACCCCAGCCCGGAGGACAGGAGCCGGCGGACATCGTCTCCGTCCAGCAACGTCACGGGCCGCCTGTCGCTGTGCTGCAGGTGGCCGGCCAGCGCGCGTGCGATGGTCGATTTCCCCGAACCGGAGAGCCCGGTCAGGAAGACCACGGCACCCATGCCAGGGACGCCAGCTTGCTGCGCCGGGACGCGGTCCGGCGTTTCCGCCAGTTCCGTGAAGTCCAGCAGCACGTCCGCGCCCAGATTCGCCAGAACATGCCCGCGCAGGAGACGGTCGTGCCGGTCCATCGCATCCACGGAGGTAGGCATAATCACCAGTCCGACCGAGGAATCCGGAAGCTGGGCAGCACATTGTTCAAGCGTGGTCATCAGACCCGTTACCGTGTAGCGGCCATGTGGCTGGGGTCCACAAACGGCGACGAACCAAATGTCCGCCTCTTCCCTCCTCGCTGTTGCAGCCGTCATGGCCATCTGCGCCGCCCGCGGTTGACCAGAAAAGGCGGCGAGAAGTGTCCTGCGCCCCGCCGGTTTTGGCAGCGGCTGCGTCAGCCGCAATCCTCTGGCCGGCGGGTGCTCGGCCGGGCGTAAGGGGACCAGCTCGCCGGCGAGGTTCATTACCGTGGCGGACAGGTGGGTGGAGTCGCTGATAGTGAGCCGGGCCAAGGGTGTTCCATCCGGATCGGAGAGGACTAGCGCTCCTTGGATCCGTGCCGTTTCGCCCAGCCCGACGGGCACCGCCAAGGTGAAGTTGTCAGGCCAGGAAGGTGGCGCCTGTCCCGGCAGGCAATAGCCATGCGCCGGCGCGAATAGCCCACCGAGCAGGAGCTCCAACTCGTCGAGTGCGGGTCCATCCAGGGCATGAACAGGTGTTGGGTCGGGACTGGTCCAGCTGGTCAATTTGATCTCCCGGTTTGTAAGGCATGGTCTGCGTTGACGGCCGCGCTGCGGCGTTGGCGGCTCTCGGTGACCGCCAGTGCCGGCAGACCGTTGAATCTGCGGATATACATCCACAGCACCGGTGCCACCATGAGAGCGGCGCCTAAAATAATTGCGGTCGGGACATTGCCCAATCCCAGCATTTTCAGTGCGGAGGCCAGCAGGACAAAGGCCAAGGCGCGCCGCACGAATCCGCCGGAGAGCCGGCTGGACAGTTGCGCTCCCAGATAGACGCCCGGGATGCTCCCCAGAACCAAGGGCAGGGTGAGGGCCAGATCCAGGTCACCAAAGACGGAGTGGCTCAACGCGGCAGCGGCCACCAGAGGTACGGCCTGGACCAGGTCCGTGCCCACCAGCTGGCTGGCCTTAAGCCCGGGATAAATCATCATCAGCCCAATGATGATGATGGAGCCCGAGCCTACCGACGTCATTCCGACGACGAGGCCGCCAATGGCGCCAAGCAGCACCGTCGGCAACGGCCGGGCCAGCACCGAAGGGCGGTCCTGGGGTGGCGTAGACCCCTGTCCGTTCCGACTGCGGGCCCGTTCCACCAGCCGCAGGAAAGAGCGCACCACCAGCAGCACGGCGGCCAGCAGCAGCGCGACGCCAAGGGCCAGTTTGACCCCTTCCTGGACCGCTTCACCGGGACCGAGCGCCTTGAGTACCAGCACCCCGCAAAACGCCGCGGGCACCGAGCCCAGAGCCAGCCATTTGACCAGGTCAAGATTGACCGTCTTACGGCGCAAATGGACAACGGAACCGATCGGCTTCATGACGGCGCTTGCCACCAGGTCGCTGGATACGGCGGCCAACGGAGGAACGCCGAAGATCAGCACCAGGACGGGAGTCATCAACGCCCCGCCGCCCATGCCGGTCAAGCCGACCACTATCGCCACGCCAAAGGCTGCGAATACCACCATTAAGTCCATAAGTGGAGATTTTGCCATTGCTCCGCGCGCGTGCACATGGGTAGTGATATGCGGTGGAGGAGTAGTCCGTCACGGCACCAAGTAGTCTCCTGCTTCAGCGGGGAGCGATACAAAGTACCCCAGCGCAAGACCACGTAGGCCCGGCTGAGAAGACGCGTAGGCGCTACTCGTGTGCGGCGCGATCGACGCCCATAGCGTTGAGGTATTCACTCAATCAACTACCGGGTACGAAGCAGGTCTCGAATTATGTGCTTACCTTCAACCTTCATCCTGCTTGTCCCTTCAGCTGCACCGCAGCTCCGCCCGCACAGTAATCTGCGGGCCCCCCATTCGGGGCCGATGGCGGTGGAGTCTTCTGAGACCAAGACTTCCCCCCAGCCGTCGTCGGCCTCCCCTTTTAGCAGCACCGGCTCCCGGCGCACCGCATGAGTCCCCTGGAGGACTCGGGTGCATTCGGCCTTGGGCTTGATCTCGCGGCGCCGGCACGCTACTACCCCGCCAGCCGGTCGGTGCGGTCCCGGGCAGGAGCCGCCACCGTCCGTTCGGGTGAGCAGTGGGCCACAAGGTATCACTTGCGGCTGTGCATCAGTGACGCCACGGTACTGACCAGCGTTGCCATCGGAGCGCAGATTGGCCGATTCGGGTTCGGAAACCCGGACGTCAGCGTGGGCCAGTTCGGAATCGGATACGGATTCCTCTCCTTGGGGATAGCAGCGGCCTGGATGCTGGCGCTGGGCATTTACGGCAGCCGGGACGCACGTGTGGTGGGGATCGGTTCGGACGAATACAAGCGGGTCATCAGCGCTACGACCACACTGCTTGGTCTGCTGGCCATCACGTTCCTGGTTTTTAAGATTGACATTGCCAGAGGCTACTTCGCCCTGGCCGTCCCGCTGGGCGTGGGCGGGCTGATAGCTTCGCGCTGGGCGCTGCGGAACTGGCTGATGCGGCAACGCGCCTTCGGCCACTATCTTTCCCGGGTCATAGTGTTGGGCCGCCACAAGGACGTCCGCTACGTCATCAACCAGATTCAGAAGAAATCCGGGGCCGCCTATCATGTCGTGGGCGCGGCCCTGCCCGGCAGTGACCCGCGGCTGAGCGTCGTCGTCGGCCCCACCGCCGTACCCGTCGTGTCCACCATTGATTCGGTGGTGGACGCCGTCCGCCGTTTCGAAGCGGACGCCGTCATCGTGGCCGGCCCGCTGAAGGGCGGCAGTGATTACATCCAGAAACTGGGCTGGCGGCTCGAAGAATCCAGAACCGAACTTGTCCTGGCCACCGGACTGACCAACGTGGCCGGACCCCGTATCCACTCCCGCCCGGTGGAGGGACTGCCGCTGATGCACGTGGAACTTCCGCAGTACGCGGGGGCAAAACATGTGGTCAAGCGCCTGCTGGATGTTGTTCTCTCCGGCTGCGCCTTGCTGGTTCTCGCTCCGCTTTTTCTGGTCCTCGCCGTGCTGATCCGCCGTGACAGTCCGGGACCGGTGCTTTTCCGCCAGGAACGGATCGGCCGGGCCGGGGAGAAGTTCGTGATGTTCAAATTCCGATCCATGGTCGTGACGGCGGAGGAGGAACTGGCCGGGCTGCTCGAGCGCAATGAGGGCGCCGGACTCCTCTTCAAGATGAAGGACGACCCGCGTGTGACGACCACCGGCGAATGGCTGCGAAGGTATTCGCTGGACGAACTTCCCCAGCTCTGGAACGTACTGCGCGGGGACATGAGCCTGGTCGGCCCCAGGCCACCTCTGCAGCGCGAGGTTGACGGATACAAGGATCGGGTCCACCGCCGCCTGTACATCAAACCGGGCCTGACGGGTATGTGGCAGATCAACGGCCGCTCCGCTCTGAACTGGCAGGACAGCGTCCGTCTGGACCTGTATTACGTCGAAAACTGGTCTCTCACCGGCGATCTCATTATTCTCTGGCGCACCGCAAGGATGCTCAAGAATCCTGTTGGCGCCTACTAACCGCAGCACCGAAAACCAGGGGGGAACATGTTATTACTCAAGCGGGACACCGTTCGCAGCGCAAAAATGTCCGACGACGATCTGGCCTGTGAGCTTGCAGAAGGTGCGGGAAAGGCACTCCTCGCGCTGCAGCGCCGCGAGCCGCATGATGGTAAGAATCCACTGGGAGTGGTGGGTGACAAGCGCTCGCAGGAATATCTGAGAAAAGCGCTCCAGCAGGCGCGGCCCGGGGACATGGTGCTCTCGGAGGAAGCAACAGACAACCCGGCGAGGCTGAACGCCGACCGGGTGTGGATCATCGACCCGTTGGACGGAACGCGGGAATTCTCCGAAGGACGGGGGGACTGGGCCGTCCATGTGGCGCTCTGGTCAGCGGGCGAGCTGGTCACCGGGGCGGTGGCATTGCCGCGACTGGACATGGTCTGCAGCTCCGCGCGGCCAGGCCAGGTGTCCGCACCGCATGCGCCGTTGCGGATGGCGGTTTCACGCAGCCGTGCGCCCGAACTCGCGGCCCAGGTGGCCGGACAAATCGGCGCCCAGCTGATTCCGATGGGATCGGCAGGATACAAGGTCTGCGCAGTGGCGAGCGGCGAAGTGGACATTTACCTGCACGACGGCGGCCAGTACGAATGGGATTCGGCGGCGCCTGTCGCGGTGGCCCGGGGTGCCGGACTGCATGCCAGCCGGATCGACGGGTCGCCATTGCGCTACAACCAACCTAATCCCTATTTACCCGATCTGCTGGTGTGCAGACCGGAACTGAGCGGGGCGCTGCTTCGGCTCATCGACGAGACCAGGCTGACCAGCAGCCGGTCGAAAGGAAACGCAGGTGAGTGACGTGATGGAGAGCCCCAGGCGGATTTTGTCGCAGCTCGAGGTATTGGAATCAGAGGCGATCTATATTATCCGGGAAGTTGTTGCCGAAATTGAGCGGCCGGCCCTGATGTTCTCCGGCGGCAAGGACTCCCTGGTCATGCTGCACCTGGCCAGGAAGGCGTTCGCCCCGGCGGCCGTGCCAATGGCCATCCTGCACGTGGACACTGGACATAATTTCCCGGAGGTGCTGGATTTCCGGGACAAGATCGTAGCGCAGTATTCGCTGAACCTGGTGGTGGGGTCCGTCCAGGATGCCATCGACCGGGGGACGGTCAAGGAAGAGCCCAACGGAACCCGCAACCGTACGCAGACGCCGGTGCTGCTGGAAACGGCGGAAAAGTACGGATTCAATGCACTGTTGGGCGGGGCGCGCCGGGATGAGGAAAAGGCGCGGGCCAAGGAACGCATATTCTCTTTCCGGGACGAGTTCGGCCAGTGGGATCCAAAAAAACAACGGCCGGAACTGTGGAATCTGTTCAACGCACGAGTGCATGTGGGGGAGAGCATCCGCGTCTTTCCGTTGTCCAATTGGACCGAGCTGGACATCTGGGAGTACATCGCGGCAGAGGGCATCGAGGTGCCGTCCATCTATTACGCCCACGAACGCGAGGTGTTCGAACGCAATGGCATGTTGTTCGCCGCCAACGAGTTCTGTCGGCCGATGGCCGCGGAGCCGACCTTCGTGGAGTCGGTCCGATACCGCACCGTCGGCGACGCCACGCTGACGGCAGCCGTCCGCTCCCAGGCGGACACCGTTGAGAAAGTCCTTGACGAAGTTGCCTCCACCCGCATCACCGAACGCGGCGCAACCCGCGGAGACGACCGCGTCAGCGAAGCAGCGATGGAAGACCGAAAGAAAGAAGGCTACTTCTAATGGACCTGCTCAGATTTGCGACAGCGGGGTCGGTCGACGACGGCAAGAGCACCCTTATCGGTCGTCTGCTCTATGATTCCAAATCCATATTCACAGATCAGCTTGAGGGCGTGGAGCGTGCCAGTCGCGAGATGGGGTCCGAATACACGGAACTGTCGCTGCTCACCGATGGGCTCCGGGCCGAACGGGAGCAGGGCATCACCATCGATGTTGCCTACAGGTATTTCGCCACGCCCGCACGCAAGTTCATCATCGCCGACACCCCGGGCCACATCCAATACACGCGCAACATGGTGACGGGTGCGTCCACCGCAGATCTGGCCATCGTGCTGGTTGACGCCCGCAAGGGACTGGTGGAGCAAAGCCGCCGCCATGCCTTCCTGGTCTCACTGCTGCAGGTCCCGCACCTCGTGCTGGCCGTCAACAAAATGGATCTGGTGGGGTACTCCCGGGAAGTATATGAGAACATCCGGCGGGAATTTACCGAATTTGCGGCCAAGCTGCAGATAGCAGATCTGACGGTTATTCCGGTATCTGCGCTGCACGGCGACAACGTCGTGGACCGCTCGGAGAACATGCCCTGGTATGAGGGCGCCGCGCTGCTCAATCACCTGGAAAACGTGTACATCGCCAGTGACCGGAACCTGGTGGACGGGCGCTTTCCCGTCCAGCATGTGATCCGGCCGCATTCCAGCCAATTTCATGATTACCGCGGATACGCCGGGAAAATCGCCGGCGGAGTGATGCGCACGGGAGACGAAGTCATCGTCCTGCCCAGCGGGCTGCCGAGCCGGATCAGCTCCATTGAAACCGCTGATGGCCCGGTGGACGAGGCGTTTGCGCCGATGTCCGTCACGGTCCGGTTGGAAGACGACATTGACATTTCCCGCGGCGACATGATCTGCCGCCCGAATAACCAACCCAGAATCACCCAGGACATCGACGCGATGGTGGCTTGGATGAGTGATGAACCCATGCGGCCCGGTCAAAAACTTGCCCTCAAACACACCACCCGCAACACCCGGGCCCTGGTGAAATCGGTCCAGTACGAGCTTGATGTGAATACGCTGCACCGCAACGAATCCTGTGCGGAGCTCAAGCTCAATTCCATCGGGCGGGTACGGCTTCGCACCACGACACCACTGCTGACCGATGAGTACCGGCGCAACCGTGAAACGGGCGGTTTCGTCCTGATCGACGAACACACCAACAACACCGTCGGTGCCGGCATGATCGTGCACGCCTAGGGGACACTCCCTAAGTTTGTACACGCTCGAATTTGGCACCATATCGAAGCAGGGGGCAGCACCATGGTGAAAGTAATATCCACATCCCGCGTCATTCTCGGCGGCGCGGAGGTGGACCTGATGTCCTTTGACGCCGCCGTGGACATGGTGTCCGACCGGGCTGCTGTTCCGGGCCCTCTGCCGATGGCGGTCGTCTCGGTCAATCTGGACCACATCAAGCACTTCGGTGCCGGCGGCACGCTCAACCTGGGAACCGGAGACGGAGGGACCCGCGCCAGTGCCGGACCGGCCGACCAGCCGGCGGTCCAGTGGCTCAGCCTCCTGGACGGCGCGCCGCTGGTCGCGCAGGCCAAACGGATGACGGGGCAGAACTGGCCCCGACTGGCCGGCAGCGACCTCATCGAACCACTGCTGGATCGGGCGGCCACGCGGGGCCTTCGGGTTGGATTTCTGGGCGGGACCGAGGAAACCCATGAACTCCTCAAAGGCAAACTCGCGGCTATCCGCCCCGATTTGGTGGTCGCCGGATGGTGGGCGCCTGCCCGTTCCGAGCTCTCCGATCCGCAGGCCTGTCGGCGCTTCGCCGAGGAGATTTCGCACGCGGGGGTGGACATCCTGGTGGTCGGATTAGGAAAGCCGCGGCAGGAAGTGTGGATCAGCCAGTACGGGGCCTTGACAGGCGCCCGCGTCCTGCTGGCCTTCGGTGCCGCGGTTGATTTTCTCGCCGGTCGTGTGGCGCGGGCCCCCCAATGGGTCAGCGGCCACGGTCTCGAGTGGGTCTGGCGGCTGGTGCACGAACCCCGCAGGCTGGCCCGTCGCTACCTGGCCGACGGGCCGCCCGCTTACGGCCGGCTTCGGCTGAACAGCTCAATCCCCGCTCCGTAACAGCGCCGCCGAAGTTTGGTCCCGGCCACGGAGTCAGCCACCCGCAACACAAGGCCGCCGATCCGGCAGGAGAAGAAAATGCAGAAAATGCAAGGCACGGAACGGATTATCACAGGCGCCGGCGGAACACCGCTGGATTCTTTGGTGGAACAGCTGTGGTCCACACCCGTCCGGACCGGGCAGGCGCGCGTCGTCGTCGATGCGGCGCCGAACAGCCACTGGGCGGATGCGGAGACGTATTGGGTCCTGCCGTCGCCCGCGAAGGCACGCCTGCTGATACCGCGCCGCAATCCCCGGGTCACAGCGGCAGCACTGAGGAGCTATCGCGCACTGCGGCCACCGAAGGTCCGGTGGGCGCGGAACGCCTTGGGCCTGGTCGCCAGAGCGGGGCTGCCGCCGGCGTTGCACACGCTTTCCGTTCAAAGGCCCGTGGTGGCCGGATCACCACGGGCAGAAGCTTGCCTGCCGTTGGAGGAAATCACCTCCTGCCTGCAACTGGGTCCGCTGTCCGCGGCCATAGGGATCCGGCTGGGCGACAACCGCAAGCCGACGTTGCAGCTTTTCGACGGCGACGGCCGGCCGGCCGGTTACGCGAAGCTGGCGTGGAATGAGACAAGCCGCGAGTACATCCAGACGGAGGAAGTCGCCCTGACAGCGTTGGCGACCGCTTCCGGCCCGACCCGAGTTCCCCGACTTCTGGGTACCGGAAAGTGGGACGGATTTCCGTACCTGATCACCGAACCGCTGCCGGAGAACGTCAGAGCGGTCCGCGGAAACGTCGGCCGACCTACGCCGGCGGAGATGTTTGCGCTCACCCCGGTGGAGCGCATTGGGACCGTATCGTCGACCGGTCACTTCCGCGCGCTGAGTCAACGCCTGAGAGCTCTTCCCGACGGTGCGGAGCAGGCGCTGCGGGCAGCGGCAACACAGACCGAGCGTATGGTTCTGGCCAGGGACGCCACCCTTCCCATCACCCGCCGCTGGCACGGCGACCTGGTGCCGTGGAATGCCGCACGCGAACCCGGGGGACAATTGTGGTGCTGGGACTGGGAATCGGCGGAGCCGGATGCCATCGCGGGACTCGACGCTCTGCATTGGGCGATCAGTGTCCGCAGAGAAGCAGGAACCGGCACGGTGGCAGGAAACCTGGCGCGTTCGCTTGAGGATTCGGCGCTGTACCTGCGGGCCGCCGGTGTACCGAAGTCGGCGGAGGGCGATCTCGCTGCCGTGTACGCGCTGGTGGTCGCCGAGCGTGCCTGGACGCTTGCCGTGCACAACGGCGGCTGGCCCTCCTCCTGGATCTCGCAGCAGGACCTGATGGACGTTCTTGCTGCGGCCCGGACGCTCATGCGCTGACCCGATTACCTGCACGGCAGGCAGTGCAACGCTGACGTCAGCCCGTTGCGCTGGCAGCGCTGCCTGGGCTGCCTTGCGCTGCTGACGCTGTCTTGCGCTTCGTCCGTCGCGGTGCATGGGGGACCGTCAGGGTACCGAATTGTAGACGTCAGTGCCGAACCGGTGTTGTCCAAAAGCTCCCGCATAACCGAGGTAGGGGAGCGAGAAAATGTCTTCTATGCTGGCCAGCAGGCCGTAGTGGTTATAGACCGTGTCCGAGGTGGTGCCACCCTTGATGTGCGGTGAGAGCACCAGCGCGCCCACCAGGCCGCCGCCGATGCCGCCGGGCACGGTGGCGACCGGGGTCGAACTGGCCGTGCAGCAGGTATAGGCATCCGGATCCACGATGTCCTTTTCATCGGATTCGTCAAAGGTTATGACCAGGACACCGTCCTGTCGGAACGCGGGGGAGTCGGTGATCCGGGGAACCCACTGTTTGAGCCAGGTGTCGATGGCCTGGAGACCGCCGGCGCGGCCATCCACGCACGGTTTGTCGTGGCCGTCGCTGCACAGGTTCGGCGTGATATAGGACAGGTTGGGGGTTGTCGCGGCGGAGGCCAGATCGCCGGTCAGTGCATCGAGATCAACAACGTTGGCGGCACATTGCGGTGACCCCGTGATCCCGGCGAAATAGACGAAAGGGTTATGGCGGGCGGCATATTGGTCCCCCACCACGGCCTTCTTCGTGTCGTCCGCCGCACCCAGCTCGGGGTGCCGGCAGGGGGTTTTCATATCCTCCATATACCCCTTCCAGGTCTTCCCGGCTGAGGTAAGCTGGTCGGCCACGGTGGGAACGGCTGCGGGGTAGACGCATCCGGTGCCGACCCATTGACCCGGCGGCACGGTGCCGGTGTCAGCGAATTTGGAATATACGGCGCAGTCCTTGAGCGTTCGGGTGTTGGGGGCCTGGCCCGAAATCTGCGCGATGTAATTAGGCAACGAACTGTGGGCGATCGAATAGTAGGACGACAGCAGCACGCCCTGGCTGCGGAGTGTTTGGGAAAGATATGGGGCGCCGGAATCCGATCCCCAGACCCGGCTGTAGCCCTTGTTCTCCAGATTGATCACAAAGACGTGGTTAATCCCGCTGGACGGAGCCGGTGGGGCTACCGATGCCGCGGGAGCTGAACCTACCCGGCCGGCCGCCAGCGGAACAAGAGCCAGCAGCACGAGGACAATTGCCGCCGACAGTGCGATCCGGAAGGACAGCATCGAACTGCCGGGATTCCCAGCCACTGTCTGTTCCGCGCTTCTATCGCTCATCGGTGCAGCCCCCATCTGTGTTCCCCATGCGGATCAACGCTGGCACCTCAGCGCCGGGCAGAAACCGCATCCCGGCCCGGGACCTCCAGCGTTGCGGGGTGTGATGTCTCGTGGGTATCAGTGATGGTCCTGCCACGCTGCAGCAGGACGACGCCGAGCAGGACGGCACCTACCTCGTCCAGTTGCGCCGCTCCGGCAGCCAGGTCATCCGCGCGGCTGCGCAGCCGTTCCGCGACCATCACGCCCGCTCCCGCCAGCCTTCCGGCGGCCAGCCGGCTGGCGTATGGAGCATCGGCGGGCAGCGCCAGGATAATGACCGTTCCCGGCTTGCGGCCCGCCGTCCGACGGCGCACAACTCCCGTCACCAAATCATCGGCTCCGTCATGGGTCCCCGTCCGGTCCGGCCTGGTGACCTTCAGATGCGGGATCCGCAGCGACCCCAGAATCTCGGCTTCTTCGTCCGAGTCGGTGGTGTCAGGGACCAACTGGAGCCCATCGCGCAGCAGTGTCATGTACTTTTCCGATGTCCCCATGACAACGAGTTCGACGTCGGCCCCGGTCTGCGCCATGACGACGGCTAGATTCGGGGCAACGTCCGAGAGCCCGCCCTGGGTGGCGTCAATGACGGTGAGGGCCTCCAGACTTGTCCCGGCGGACGCAAGCATCCGCTCACGGATCATCCGGAACTCGTTCACGTCATCGCCGCGTGCCGGGATAGTGCCCCTGGATCCGTCCAATTCCGCGAGTACGGGACCTGCACCGACCAATCCGACGTCATAGCCGTCCAAAATCCTCCGGTTGAAGGCGTTCCGGATGAAGGCAAGAATGACACCCAGCACCAGGCCGACCAGCAGACCGGATGCCAGAAACGTTGATGTCTGCGGCTGGACCGAGACAGGATTTTCCGCCGCCGGGGTCAGAACCGAGCCGCCCGTCGTGTCGATGGCAGTGAGCTGGTTGATTTGATACTCCACGCTGGAGATACGCCCGCTCAGGGCCGACCGGTCCGCCAGTGCCGTCGCGCCCAACACCGCGTTCAGCGAGGTCAGCTGTTGTTGGAGCTGGTTGATCATCTTCGTCTTGCGGGCGTCCGCTTCGCTCTGCCTATACAGCAAATAAGAATTGGCGAGCGCATCCGCACCAGCCCGCGCGCGTTCAGCCGAGGAGGACGTATAAGAGATCCGCACGGTCGTGGCGTTAAGACCAGCGGTCACGCTCACGCCGTCGCGCAAAGCGGCAGCATCGTCACCGCCCTGGAGCGTCTGCGCAGCATTATGCGCTACGACGTAGGAACTGGCCAGCTGATCTTCGGTCGCGGCATCAAGCAATCCGGACGCCGGACGGGAGGGGTTGAACGGATCGGAAACAATCACGTTAACATTCACCAGCGTCGAAGCCATGACTCTGCTGGGTACCAGATAGAGGAATGCGACGACTGCCAGTACGCCCAACAGCGCCATGGCAACAATGATCTTCCATTGCCTTTTCAAAACTACAACATAGTGGCCGATACCCACCGAAGGTTTCTCATTCATGCCATCCTCATTCTGCCGCTGACCGAAGTCAGGAATTTCCCCAGCTAAAACTCATTTCCAGCTTTCAGAGCTGTACTGCTACGAGACTATGGCCCAGATCTCCGAGGAAGGTCCTCGTGAGGCAAAAAGTGGCCGTGTTGTAATCTGTCGCCCTGACCTTTGCGCAATTGTTCAGATCCCGTGCCCGCGTCGCTGCAGGGCATCCAGGACACGTTTGTCCGAAACAACCCCCGTCGCTACGGCCAACGCCAGAACCGCTCTGGGCTCGCGCCAGTTGGCGCGTATTGAGCGTCCCGCCCATCGCAGGGCAGCGCGCCGTTGTCCCAGCGCCGCATGACCAAAGGCAAGCTGACCATACACCCTGCCGGCACCAACGCCGTTCGTGCGAATGTCCTGGTGATGATCGAGCATCCACTGATGGGCGACGTTCTTTACCTCCCATTGCTGGTAAAAGTACGAGGAACCGCCCCATAGGACGCGGATGAGCGGCTGGTCGACGTTCACTATGGCCCCGTGGCGGGTGGCCCGCAGGAGCAGATCCCAGTCCTCGCACATGCTGTTCGGAATCGTCTCGTCAACCATGCCAATTCCGATCAAAGCCTCACGGTCGGCCAAAAATGACGAGGAATGGACCATGGACATCCTGGATCGGAGCAGGTCCTCGTGCCGAATGGCTTTTGAACCGGCCAGACGGACCGCCGTATGAGCACCGTAATCGACCACCATTGCCGTGGAGGCGAATGCAGCCCCCGGCACCTGCAGCAGGGCGATGGTCTGCAGCCGCAGCTTGCCCGGAAGCCAACTGTCGTCGTCGTCGCAAAAGGCTACCAATTGCGTGACCGAACTGACAATGCCCGTGTTGCGTGCACCCGCCAGACCCGGGGTCCTGGAGTTTTCCTGCACCCGGACCTCCCGGAACGGATCCTGCCGCACTAGACCGAAATCCAATGCGCAGCGGTCATGGACCACGTGTACGGTGATGGGGCCAGGATAGTCCTGGGTCAGGATCGAATCCAGCGCCCGGCGCATGAGCTCGGGGCGGTTATGCGTCACCAGAACCACGCCGACATGCGGCAATTGCGGCCCAGATACGCCGGCGGGAATGTCGGTCTCCGACGGGCTGTGCCCCCCGGCATCAGCGTTGCTGCTCACAATTCCCCCTTCCATCAAGATGATATTGGGGCGAGCCTAGCAGCGAAATAGTTTCCTGCCTCCGGGTAGCGGATGGGCCTGGCCGCGTAGCGGATCGGCCCGTCCGGGTAGCGGAAACGACGTGCCGGGGCGCCCGGTAGGACATGGAGCGGCCTTTCGTCCAGGATGTGGGTACAATGCGAACAATGGAACCCGGGCTGTGCTTTGCTCACCGGGCTGGTCTCGTTACCTTGAGGATACAGATGGCTGTTCAGCCGCGGGCCAAAGCCCGGCCCCATGCTCATCGTTATGCTCCGGCGGCTGCCGGCCGGAACGACGGCGGCGAACGCCGTGCCCGACGGCTCCGGACTGAGCACCTGCCCGGCTGGCCCGTTCTGGTCGCCTTCGCCGGTTTTCCGTTGTGGTGGCTCCTGGGCCTGGGCGACATGGCATGGCCGGTCTTCGCCGCGGTCATGGTGTATGTTCTGGCGCGGTTCTCAAAGGTGAAAGCCCCACGCGGGCTCGGCGTCTGGCTGCTGTTTATGCTGTGGATGCTCTGCTCCCTGATCCAGATCGATGAGCCAATCCGGATTGTCGGCTTTTTCTACCGTTACGGGCTGTATTTGGCCGCGACGATCGTGTTTGTCTACGTCTACAATGCACGCCACTCACTCAGCGAACGCAAGATATTCGGCGTTCTGACGATATTCTGGCTGGCGGTGGTGGTCGGCGGTTATGCGGGACTTGCGTTCCCGGTCTTTGAACTCAAGACACCGCTGGCGTATGTGTTTCCGCAGGTGCTGCTGGACAATTCCTATGTGCATGACATGGCTTTCAGACGGCTGACCCAGTTCAACCCCGACCCGAACGCCTACGTCATTGCTGCTCCAAGACCCAGCGCCCCGTTCCTGTACGCGAACGGCTGGGGGAACGTGTACTCGCTGCTCACGCCCGTGGTCATCGCTTACGCATCAATGGTCCGGCGGGAGCGGAAATTCTGGCTGCTGGTGCTGGCCCTGCCGATATCATTCGTTCCCGCCTTCCTGACGTTGAACCGAGGCATGTTCCTCGGTCTCGGAGTGGCGCTGGTGTATATCGGCATCCGGGCCGCTCTGCAAGGCCATGGCAAGATCATTATGGCCATTATCGGCATTACTGCCATTGCGGGCATCGCTGTCAACGTCCTTCCCGTTCAGGAACGTCTGGATCAACGCACGGCCAAGGTCGAAAGCATCGTTGACCGTGGAAATCTGTATGTCGAAACTTTTGACAGGACGCTGGAATCGCCCGTGTTCGGGTATGGTGCCCCGCGGCCTTCCGAACGGGCGGGACAGCCCTCAGTAGGGACCCAGGGGCAGATTTGGATGGTGATGTTTTCCCATGGGTTCGTCGGTCTGGGTCTGTTCCTGGGCTGGCTGGTGATGCTGTTTCTTAAGACAATGCGCCGCACGGACGTGGTCGGCCTGGTCTGCAACACGATCATCCTTGTGTCCCTGGTCGAGGTGTTCTATTACGGCATTCTCGGCGCTGGGCTGGTGATAGTGATGGTTGCCGGTGCCTTGGCCCTGCGGAACGATCCGGCCGGTCAGGTGGCGGCGCAGTTTCCTGCCCGGGTTAAGCCAGAACGCGCACCATGGGGCAGGCCCGTCGTCCCGGGCAGGTACCCCCGAAACGGAAACGCGTAGGGCAGGCCATAAGTCGGGTACGCTTACCGGCCGATTCTGCTTCTCATCCCTTGGTGCCGGACATACTCTTACCTCATTCTGCAGTTTTGCAGGATGACGGTCTTGGAGTGAACATATCGATTGGGCGCTCCGCAATACTTCTGAGGGGTCCCTGTGTCGAGGGTTCATATCGTTTCCAGAGTTCTCGGTTTGTTGGTTACAGCTGCTGTGGCTTTTTCCGCTCTGGTGGCGATCGCCGCCCCCGTATCCGCAGCATCCGCCGTCCGCGACGGCTCCACCGCTGCATCGGCCGCCGCGTCCTGCTGGGAGATCAAACAGGACAATGCTTCGGCGCAGGACGGGACCTACTGGCTGCTGACACCGGCCATGAACGCGCCGGGCCAGTTTTACTGTGACATGACCACCGATGGCGGCGGCTGGGTGCTGGTCGGTAAGGGCCGCGAAGGATGGACAGAGGCCAACCGGGGGACCGGCTCGCAGACCGCGCTGCGGACCGCGGGCCTGAGCCCCATGTCCGGCGCCACCAGCCAGCTTCCGGCGACCGCCATCGACGGCCTGCTCAACAACGGCCGGGTTGATGCGCTCTCGGACGGCATCCGGCTCAAGCGGGCCACCAACGCCGATGGCTCCGCCTGGCAGGAATCCAGGTTCAACACCAATAAGGGTGACCGCTGGGTATGGACCTTCGGGGCCGAGCATCAGGTCGCGTGGTATTCCTTTGACGGCGTCCGCGGCGGCGGCGGCCTGACCTCCAACTTCGGCCCTGACAACGCCTATCGGCAGATCAATGCCTCCGAGCTCAGCGCACAGGGGTACAGAATCGGTTTCGCCTACGGCAGTGCCGTTACGGGGACCAGCAGCAGCACCAGCTATCTGTGGTCGGCCACGGACGGCTTGGGCAATGCGATGCCCTACACCGAAATGTACCTGCGGCCACAGATCCGTTCCCTGGACGCAGGCTTCACCCGGATCGCGGACGGCGGAACCGCGGTCAAGACCAACACCGCCGTCGCGAACTCGCTGGCCCTCGACAGCCCGTGGGGCGTCTCCGGTCCCAAGACCCCCACCAAGGAAGGCGATGTGGAGGTTCAGGCCTTCGCGCAAAGCGGCAATGTGATGTATGTGGGAGGTAACTTCACGTCGGTGCAGCGCAGTGCCACCGCCACCGGGGCAGACAAAGTGTCCCAGTCGTTCCTGGCAGCCTTCGACGTGAACACGGGGGAGCTCATGCGCGGCTTCACGCCGGTGCTCAACGCGCCGGTTCAGGCGCTTGCGGCGCTGCCCAATGGAAATATAGTGGCCGCCGGTATCTTCACCCAGGCCAACGGCGCGCCCGCTTCCGCAATTGTGGCGCTGAATCCGGCCACGGGGGCAACAGTGGGCAACTGGGCCCTGAAGGTGGAAAACCGGACGACCAACGGTGTACTGCGCGTCAGTTCCCTCTCCATCAACGGCAACTGGCTCTACCTGGGCGGGGCCTTCACTCACCTTTCGGGCGGTACCAATCCGAACTCACCCGTCTATGCCAAAGGCGCCGCGCGGGTCGCAGTGGCGGATGGTACGCCGGGGACCGGCTGGAACCCCGACTTCAATGGCACCGTGGTGGCGATAGACGCCGCCGACGACGGCAGCCGACTGTATGCGGCAGGCTATTTCACCACCTCGGGCACCGCACCGGCCCTCAAAGCCGCCGCGGTGCAATCTGCTGCCGGCGCGCCCCTGGCCACGCCCGCGTGGACGCCCACTTTCAGCAACAGCAACAATTATCAGCAGACCATCGGCCAGGTGGGGGACCGGGTCTGGCTCGGCGGCTCCGAGCACAGCTTCTTCAGTTACTCGACCAGCAGTTTCGACCTCCTCTCCGGCAACATCGGCAAAAACCACGGCGATTTCCAGGCCATGTCCGTTAGCCGGACAGGTGTGATCTACGCCGGCTCGCATGGCCATGACTGGGTCTACTCCAATGCCTTCAGCTGGCCGAACGTGGGGACCGGCTGGACGGAAGCGGACTCTTTTGAGTGGATAGGAGCCTGGGACGCGGCAACCGGCAACCTCATTCCCGGTTTTACTCCCAGCATGAAGTTCCGGTTGGGGCAGGGCGTCTGGGCCACCACGGTGGACAGCAACGGCACCATGTGGACCGGTGGCGACATGACCACGGTGGCCACCTCCACCTCCGCGGGTCGCTGGGCGGGGGGCTTTGCCCGGTTCCCGCAGCTTGACGCGGTGGCGCCTACGACGCCGTCGAACGTGGTTCCTTCCGCCGATGGACCCACCACCGTCAAACTCGCCTGGGGGGCATCCAGCGACAGCAGCGGCACCGTCTCCTACCAGATCCTGCGCAACGACAGGGTGGTTGCGACCACCTACGCCACCAGTGCGGTGCTCCCCAAGGGCGGCGAAAACCGCTACTTCGTCCGCGCGGTGGACGCGGCCGGGAATCTCTCCGCCAGCTCGCCGGTCATCACGGCAAGCGGGGCGAATCTGCCACCCACGGCGGCGTTCACCTCCAAGGTCACCGGCCTCACGGCAACGTTTGACGCTGCCGGCTCCACCGACGATGGCACCATCGCCAGCTACGCGTGGGACTTTGGTGACGGCACCACCGGTTCCGGGGCCACGGCCTCGCATCCCTATGCCGCGGCCGGGACCTACGCCGCGCGGTTGGTCGTGACGGACAACGGCGGCGAAAAAGCGGCCGTGACGCATGAGGTCAGCATGGTCCAGCCGGCCCCCACGGACGGCTACGGCGCGGCTGTCTACGGTGACAGCCCAACCTTTTACTACCGTCTTGGTGAATCAACGGGCTCCACGGCCAATGACGCCGGTGTCTCGGCCAGCCCCGGAACCTATTCCGGCACGGTGACCCAGGGTGTCGCCGGCGCGCTGCCCGGCGTAGCGGATACCGCGGCCACCTTCGACGGCAGCTCCGGCCTGGTCAGCAGCCGGAAGAGCTACGACAACCCGTCCACCTATTCGCTGGAGCTGTGGTTCAACACCACCACCACCCGCGGCGGAAAGCTGATCGGCTTCGGGGATCAGGCCACCGCGCAGTCCAACAACTACGACCGGCATGTGTACATGCAGGACGACGGCAAACTGGTCTTCGGCACGTGGACCGGCACCGGCAACGTCATCACCACCCCCAGCGCCTACAATGACGGCAAATGGCATCAGATGGTGGCCACGCAGTCCGGCGCGGGCATGGTGCTGTATGTGGACGGCGTCCAGACGGGAACCAATCCGCAGAAGGGCGCGCAGGCCTACACCGGTTACTGGCGGATCGGCGGGGACACCACCTGGGGCTCCTCCAGTCCCTACTTTGCCGGCACTCTTGATGAGGCGGCCGTGTACCCGGCGGCCCTGACATCCGGACAGGTGGCGAAGCACTACCAGTTGGGGACCTCGGCCCCGGTGGCCAACCAGCCGCCGTCGGCCGCGTTCACGGCCGCGGTGCAGGATCTGCACGTGGCGGTGGACGGGTCCGGGTCCGCCGATCCCGACGGCACCATTGCCGCGTTCGCGTGGAAATTCGGCGACGGTTCCACGGCCGTCGGGGCGACCGCCGGGCACGACTACGCGGCAGCGGGCAGCTATGACGTCACGCTGACGGTCACCGACAACCAGGGGGCCACGGCGATCAAAACCGAGCGGATCACCGTCACGGCCCCGCCGGCGGCGAACCAGCCACCGGCCGCATCGTTCACGGTAACCGTGGCGGATCTCAACGTGGCGCTGGACGGCTCTGGTTCCACCGACGCCGACGGGAGCGTAGCGTCCTACGCGTGGGACTTTGGCGACGGCGGTACTGCTGCCGGCGCAACGGCCACGCACAGCTACGCCGCGGCCGGCACCTACACGGTGACGCTGACGGTCACCGATGACAAGGGTGCCACGGGCGTGAAAACCGCCCCCGTGACGGTCACCGCGCCATCCAGTGGGTCGGTGGATGTGGTGCTGGTACCGGCCAAATCCAGCTGGGCCTGGCGGTACGAGACAACGGCTTCGGCCGCCGCGTGGAAGAGCCCGGGCTTTGACTCATCATCCTGGAAAACCGGCTCCGGAGTGCTCGGATTCGGTACGGCGGGGCTGGCAACCAACGTCGACGTCGCCGGTCCGACCAGCGGGCGGCCGCTGGCGGCCTATTTCCTCCGCCAGTTCACCGTTGACTCCGCCGCCAAGGTGCAGAAGCTGCGCCTGAGCACCGTGGCCGACGACGGCGTGGTGGTGTACGTCAACGGGACCGAGGTGGGGCGCAGCAACATGCCGGCGGGAGCGGTGACCTTCAACAGCTACGCGGCCTCGGCGCCGAACACCACCGTAGCCAATGCCAATCCGGTGACCGTGGACGTCCCGGTTTCACTTTTGACCGACGGCGTCAATACCATCGCGGCGGAAACGCATGTCAACTACCGCGCCACCAAGGACCTGAGCTTTGACCTGAGCGCCACCGCCACGGTGGGGGACGCCCCGGGTCCGGTGGAGAACCAGGCCCCGGTGGCCAAGTTCACCACAACCGTGAAGGGACTGGGTATTACCGCGGACGGGTCGACGTCCACCGACCCCGACGGCACCATTGCCGCCTATGCCTGGAACTTCGGTGATCAGGGTTCGGCCACCGGGGTGAACGCGCAGCACACGTACGCGGCGGCCGGCACTTACACGGTGTCCCTGACCGTGACGGACAATAAGGGCGCCACCTCGGTGACCACGGCACCGGTGACGGTGGCAGCGCCGACCGGTCCGGTGGATATTGTGGTGGTCCCGGCCAAGTCATCGTGGAGCTGGCGCTACAGCGCGGGGGCTCCCGACGCAGCCTGGAAGAACCGCGGATTTGACGCCTCCGCCTGGCCGGTAGGCGCCGGAACGCTGGGCTTCGGGTCAGCGGGGCTGGGCACCAATATCGACGTGGCCGGGGCGCCCAGCACACGTCCGCTGGCAGCGTACTTCGTCGGCCAATTCAACGTCGATTCGGCCGCGCAGCTGGCCAAATTGACGCTGAAGACCGCAGCCGACGACGGCGTCGTCGTGTACGTCAACGGAACCGAGGTGGGCCGCAACAACATGCCCGCCGGGCCGGCGACCTTCGGCACGTATGCCGTGACCGCCATCCGCTCCGCGACGGCGGCAGCGAATCCGCTCACGATCGACGTGCCGACGTCGCTGCTGGTGGACGGGATCAACACCATAGCGGTGGAGACGCACGTGAACTACCGCGCCACCGCCGACATGGGCTTTGACCTGAACGCGGTGGCAACCACCAAATAGCCGGTACCGGACCTCCGGAGGGTGCTTGAGGGTGGTGCGTGAGGGCGGGAGCGTCCGGCGGAAAAGCCGGCCGCTCCCGCCGCTACTTCCGGAGCAGGTAGTGTCCGGTTTTTAACGCGTAGCGGCACCCCAAAGACGGGTAACGGACACGGCGGAATGCTCTTTTCAGCGGCTCCCTCGGGGACGTACTCTTCATTCGTCGGCGATGTCCACTGGGGGATGTCATGGGGGGCTTTGGCAGACAAACGCCGGGTCTCCAGGTACCCGTCCACGGACGGAACCGGCGCTAATTTTCATCAGGGAGCAAGCCATGTCCGTCGATCGCATTGTCACAAAAGTCATTAGTTCGTTGACAACGGCCGTCGTGGTGCTCGCCGCGCTGGCTGCCGTCTCGCCCCCCGCCGCTGCCGCGCCCGCGCTGCGGGACGGCTCGGCGGCAGCCGTGGCGGCGGCGTCGTGCTGGGAGATCAAGGCGAACAACGCAGCGGCGCCGGACGGCACGTACTGGCTGCTGACGCCTGCCATGGACGCGCCGGCGCAGTTCTATTGCGATATGACCACCGACGGCGGCGGCTGGGTGCTGATCGGCAAGGGCCGGGAGGGGTGGAGCGGACACTACGAGGGCACCGGGACGCAAAGCGCCCTGCGTACCGCGGGACTGAGCCCGATGTCGGGCCTGACGAGCCAGTACTCATCGAAGATCATAGGCGGGCTCCTGAACGGCGGCCGCCCCGACGCCCTGGCGGACGGCATCCGGCTGAAGCGGGCCATGAACGCCGGCGGGACGCAATGGCAGGAGTCTCGTTTTAATACGGACAAAGAGGACCGCTGGGTGTGGACCTTTGGAGCCGAGCATAAGGTGGCGTGGTATTCGTTCGACGGCGCCCGAGGAACGGGCGGTCTGACGTCCAGTTTCGGTCCGGACGACGCGTACAAGAGGATCAACACCAATACGTCCGAGGCCAAGGACCAGGGCTACACCATCGGTTTTTCCTTCGGGAAGAGCATCACGGGCACGAGCAGCAGCACCAGCTATTTGTGGTCCGCGACGGATGGTCTTGGCAGCGCCCGGCCGTACACGGAGGTGTATCTGCGCCCGCAGCTGCGCTCCGTGGACGCCGGCTTTGTCCGCATCGGCGACACGGGAACAGCTCCCAAAACCAACACTCCGGTGGCGGCCTCGCTCGCGGCTGACAGCCCCTGGGGGCTGGCGGGCCCGAAGGCCCCTACCCGCGAAGGTGACGTGGAGGCACAGGCCTTCGTGCAAAGCGGCAACGTGATGTACGTCGGCGGCAACTTCACCACGGTGCAGCGCAGCGCCACCGCCACCGGAACCGACAATGTCACGCAGCCGTTCCTGGCAGCCTTCGACGTCGGAACCGGTGAACTTCTCCGCGGATTCACCCCGCAGCTCAACGGCTCGGTCATGGCCCTGGCGGCCCTGCCCAATGGAAACATCGTTGCGGCCGGCATGTTCAGCACCGCCAACGGAGCGCCGGCCACGGCGATAGTTGCCCTAAACCCGGCCACAGGTGCCACGGTGGGCAGCTGGCCCCTGAAAATGGAGAATCGGCTCACCGGCGCTGTGCTGCGCGTGAGTGCGTTGTCCGTCAGCGGCGGCTGGTTGTATCTCGGCGGCGCTTTCACCCATCTGTCGGGCGGCAGCAAACCGGACTCGACCGTATACGCCAGGGGCGCGGCACGGGTGGCATTGGCGGACGGAACGCCCGACGGCGGCTGGAACCCCGATTTCAACGGCACGGTGGTGGCGATAGATGCCGCCGACGACGGCAGTCGGCTCTATGCGGCCGGGTACTTCTCCACCTCCGGCACCGCGGCGGCCTACCGGGCAGCGGCCGTGCAATCCGCACCCGGAGCCCCCTTGGCCACCCCAGCGTGGAGCCCGGTGTGGAGTTCAACGAACAACTACCAGCAGACCATTGGGCAGGCCGGGGACCGTGTCTGGGTTGGCGGTTCGGAGCACAGCCTTTTCAGCTATTCGACCGCCTCATTTGACCGGCTTTCCGGCAATATCGGTAAGGCCAACGGCGACTTCCAATCGATGAGCACCAGCGCCACGGGCGTCCTGTACGCCGGATCCCACGGCCACGACTGGAACTATTCAAACGCCTTCACCTGGTCCAACGTGGGAACGGGGTGGACGGAAGCGGATTCGTTCGAATGGGTCGGAGCGTGGGACACCGCCAGCGGCAACATCATTCCGGCGTTCAACCCGAGCATGAAGTTCCGGTTGGGCCAAGGCATCTGGGCCTCCGTGGTGGACAGCAAGGGTACCCTGTGGGCGGGCGGCGACATGACCACCGTCGCGACCCGGACGGCGGCCGGCCGGTGGTCCGGCGGCTTTGCCCGTTTCCCGCAGGTCGACGCGGTGGCGCCTACGACGCCGTCGAACGTGGTTCCTTCCGCCGATGGACCCACCTCCGTCAAACTCACCTGGGGGGCATCCAGCGACAGCAGCGGCACCGTCTCCTACCAGATCCTGCGCAACGACAGGGTGGTTGCGACCACCTACGCCACCAGTGCAGTGCTCCCCAAGGGCGGCGAAAACCGCTACTTCGTCCGCGCGGTGGACGCGGCCGGGAATCTCTCCGCCAGCTCGCCGGTCATCACGGCAAGCGGGGCGAATGCGCCTCCGGTGGCGTCCTTCACCACCGCTGCGACCGGGCTGACCGGGACGTTTGACGCGTCCGCATCCACGGACGACGGTACCATTGCCGACTACGCCTGGGACTTCGGGGACGGCGCCACGGGCTCGGGGGTCACTGCCGTGCACACTTACGCCACACCCGGAACCTACACGGTCCGGCTGAGCCTGACGGATAACGGCGGCGAGAAATCCAGCACCACCCGGTCCGCTGTCCTCACGCGGGCGGCGCCCGCGGACGCGTACGGGGCCGCGGTGTATGCGGACAGCCCGGCATTCTATTACCGTATGGGTGAAGCATCGTCACTGGTGGCGCAGGATTCCAGCGCCGCCGGTCTGCCGGGGGACTACTCGGGGGGCGTGGTGCTGGGGGCACCGGGCGCGCTCTACGGCGTGACCGATACGGCGGGACGGTTCAACGGAAGCTCTGCCGTGGCGGTCAGCCGGCAGAGTTACGTCAACCCCACCACCTACTCGCTGGAGGTTTGGTTCAACACGACCACCACCCGTGGCGGGAAACTGATCGGCTTTGGCGACAAGGCCACCGGACTGTCCAGCAGCTACGACCGTCATGTCTACATGCAAAATGACGGAAAGCTGGTTTTCGGAACCTATACGACCGCCAAAAATATCATCACGTCGGCGCTTCCCTACAACGACGGGAAGTGGCATTCCGCCACGGCCGTGCAGTCCGCCGCCGGAATGGTTCTGTACGTGGATGGCGTCCAGGTGGGAACGAACGCGCAGGCGGGGGCGCAGTCCTACACCGGCTTCTGGCGGATCGGCGGAGACAGCACCTGGGGATCCACCAGCCCCTATTTTGCCGGAACACTCGATGAGGCGGCCGTCTACCAGGTTCCGTTGACGGCGGCCCAAGTCGCCCGGCATTACCAGCTGGGCTCGGCCGGTCCCACTGCCAACCAGCCGCCGGTGGCGGCCTTCACCGCCACCGCCAAGGATCTGGGCGTGGCCGTGGACGGCTCCGGTTCCACTGACCCGGACGGGTCAGTGGCTACCTGGGCCTGGAATTTTGGCGACGGCGGCACGGCGCAAGGTGCCACGGCGACGCACACCTATGCGGCGGCCGGCAGTTATCCGGTCACGCTGACTGTCACGGACGATCAGGGCAGTACGGCCACGAAAACAACTCCGGTGACCGTCACGACTCCGCCCCCGCCGGTCAACCAGGCACCGGTGGCCGCGTTCACGGCCACGGCGAAGGATATGGGCGTTACGGTTGACGGATCCGGTTCCGCGGATCCGGACGGGACCGTGACGGCCTGGGCCTGGGACTTTGGCGACGGCGGAACTGCCGCGGGTGTCTCCGCGACCCATGCCTACGCGGCGGCCGGCACGTACAACGTGACGCTCACGGTGACGGACGACAAGGGCGCCACCGGGGTGAAAACGGTTCCGGTGACCGCGACGGCAGCGCCGGATACCGTGGTGGTCGCGGCCAAATCGTCCTGGGCTTGGCGGTACGACGCGGTGGCCCCCGCGGCGACCTGGAAGAACCCCGGCTTTGACGCCTCCACCTGGAAATCGGGTAACGCGGTCCTTGGCTTTGGTTCGACCGGACTGGGGACCAACATAGACGTTGTCAACACTCCCACAGGGCGTCCCCTGGCGGCCTATTTCCTGCGCCAGTTCACTGTCAATTCGGCCGCCAGCGTGCTGAAGCTGAGGCTGAGCACTGTGCCCGACGACGGTGTGGTCGTGTACGTGAACGGAACCGAAGTGGGACGCAACAATATGCCTGCCGGGACCATTGGCTTCGGCACGTACGCGCTGACCGCCGTGGGAACCCCGGCGGCCAATCTGAATCCGGTAACCATAGACGTGCCCGTGTCACTGCTGGTCAACGGGACGAATACGATCGCGGTGGAGACGCACCTGAACTACCGGGCCACCAAGGACCTCAGCTTTGACCTGACGGCGGCTGCGTCCCTTGGCTGAGCCGACCCGTGCTGACCCGGTACGGGACGGGTCAGCACGTCGGGTCGTCGGGGAAGCTGACCCTGCTGACCAGCCACTTTCCATCGTCAGAACGGTTCAGGGTCAGGATATTCAGCGAGCGGTCCTTGTCCGTTCCCGTGCGGACAGCGTCTCCGGCCGCCGTGAGAATGTTGACCTTGGAGGAGTCAATGCAGACATTCAGGGTCAGCTGCGGCGGAGCGGCCGCGGGATCGTAGGCCACCACGTTGGTCGATACCACGGTGGGCTGGCCTTCCTGATGCCAGCCGTTCTTGGCGAACTCCGCCGTGTCGGCCTGCAGGGAACCCAACGCGGAACCCGTGGCCAGTGCGGCGAGTTCTGCGTCCGACGGCTGCGTTTGGGCCGCCATGATTGCTGCCGAGCCGCTGACGAAGGCGTCCATGTCCTGCACCGCCGCTTGCTGATCGGCCGGCGGAATGGCGATGCCGGGGGCAGCACTGACGGGGGCGGCAGCCGCGCCGGTTGGAGCCGCGCCGGTTGGAGCCGTGCCGGCCGGAGCCGATGGGTCAGGGGAAGCTCCGGCCGGGCTGGGTACGGCAGTGCCGGTTCCACCGGCAGCCGCGGTCCCCGTATTGGATGTGGTCTGGGCGCCGTCCGGCCCGCGGCCCAGCTGCACGGCCACCACCACGGCGACCAGCACGACCAACAGCGCTGCGATTGTCAGTATGGTCCAAAAGCGCTTACGGTTACCGGCTGGTTGATCCGTCACGGACATGAACTGTCTCCTTCAATTCCGCCCGTTTCCGTGGCGGCACCGGATCTGCTAGAGGTAATGGCAATGATCCAGTATCGTACACGGTGGGTGCCGGTGACGACACACCGTGCTCACCCGCGGGCATGACAGGCGCGGGCATGACAGGCGCGGGCACTACAGGGGGAACGATGAGCGATCAGGTGATCCAGCAGGGCGGTACCGTGAAGCACGACCACGCGGACGAGGCGAGGCAGGCCGCCCGCGGGGGGCTCGTCAGCATGGTTGGCGCGGGCACCAGCGCGGTCATGGGATTTGTCCTGACCCTGGTGCTGGCCCGGTCGTTCGGCACCGCCGGCTCCGGTGTGGTCCTGCAGGTAATCGCGGTGTTTTCCATTGCATTGGGTATCGCCAGGACAGGCATGGATACGGCCGGCATCTGGATCCTCCCCCGGCTGGCGTTGTCGGATGTTTCCAAAATCCGCGGCGCTGTCATGGCGCTGCTCGTTCCAACCGCCGGCGTGGGGATCGTCATGGCCCTGCTGCTGGTGGGTGTCCTGCCGCAGCTTGGTCTTTCCGGTGAGGGGAACGAGGGGGAGGTCCTTACCGCGCTTTCCGATGTGACCTGGTTCCTGCCGTTCGCCGCCATCATGATGGTGGCCTTGGCCGCGACACGCGGGCTGGGGAATGTGGTGCCGTATACGGTGGTCGGTGCGATCGCCTTGCCGATGTCCAGACCGGTGGCCGTTCTTCTGGTTGTCGCCGTCGGTGGCCCGGCCGTGTGGGCAGCGCTGGCGTGGGCGATGCCGTTGCCGCTGGCCATGATCGCCGCACTCTGGGCACTGTGGATGCGGCTGCGCAGGCACGAGCAGCGCGGCGGGGTCAAGGGCAGCTGGCTGCCGGACCGCGGGGTTTTCGCCCGGATCTGGAAATTCGCCCTGCCCCGATGGTTCTCCTCGGGTATCGAACAATCCATCGTGTGGTTCGACGTCATCCTGGTGGGTGCCATTGCCGGGGCAGGCGCGGCGGGCGTTTACGGCGCCGCCAGCAGGTTCGTCAGTGCCGGCCTGATCATCTCCACGGCGATGCGGATGGTCATTTCACCACGGTTCAGCGCCCTGCTCAGCGAAAACAAGACACGGGCAGTCCAGGAGCTCTACTCAACAACGGTGACCTGGATCGTCCTCCTGGGAGCCCCGATCTACGGCCTATTCATGTTCTTCGCGCCCACAGCCTTGGGGTGGCTGGGGAAAGGCTTCCAATCCGGCGCCCTGGCGCTGATTATCCTCTGCGTTGGCGCCATTACATCCCTGTTGGCAGGCAATGTCGACTCCGTGCTGATGATGAGCGGGCGCAGCGGCTGGATGGCCGCCAACAAGTCCGTGGTCCTGGCGATCAACATTGCAGGAAACGTCGTGCTGGTGCCGGTCTGGGGCATCGTCGGGGCGGCTGCAACGTGGGCCTTCAGCCTGCTGCTGGACGCGGCCATGGCCTCCATCGAGACGCGGATATTCATTGGGATCCGCTTCGATGCCAAACGCGTGTTTTACGCACTGTTTGTCGCCGCCGTCTGTGTGGTCCCCGCCAGCGTGCTGGCCATAGTTCTCCTTGGCAACACCACCGTCTCCTGCCTTGTCGCCGGGGTGATGACCGTCGTGCTGCTTGTACTGTGGTGCTCAATCGACAGAAAGAGGCTGCGGATGAACGACCTGGCATTGCTGTCCCGCCGCGGTAAGACCACGACGGCCAACGCCACCGCCGTCGTCTGAGACAGTCGTTTCAGGTCACCCGTTTTTTCGGGACACCGTTTGCAACATTTGATTCTAAACCAGGCACCAACCCGGAGGGCATTATGACAACCCTGTCGCAGCTTAAAGATTCATCACCGCGATGGTTGAAGGACGCATCGGACTCGCTGACGCGTGCCTACGCGCTGCGGACGGCCGGCTCGCGGCCCGTGCCGGACTTCCTGATCGTGGGAACCAAACGTGGCGGCACCACATCAATGTTCAATTATCTTTTGATGCATCCCGGTGTGCTCGGCCTGTTTCCACAGCTGCGCGGACGCAAGAGCACGGACTATTTCTTTAAAGAGCGCGGACGGGGCGATCATTGGTACCGGTCGCATTTTCATACCGGGATGTACCGTAAAATGATCGAGCGACGGCTGGGGTACGGCCCGGTCAGCGGCGAGGCTTCCCCCTATTATCTGTGGGACCCCCGGGTTGCACCGCAGGTCCAGCAGCTCTGCAGCGGAGTCAAGGCGATTGCGCTGCTGCGGGATCCGGTGGAGCGCGCCTGGTCCCATTATCAGGAGCGGGTGCATAACGGCGTGGAGCCGCTGAGCTTTGAAGCCGCCCTGGCCGCGGAGGACAACCGGCTGGCCGGTGAAGAAGAGAAAATGTTGGCCGACCCGGACTATTACAGTTCGGCGCACGATTTCTACGCCTACCGGGGCAGGGGAGTTTACCTGCCTCAGCTGCAGAACTGGCGCGCATCATTCCCAGCGGAGCGGATGCTCGTTCTGCGCAGCGAAGATATGTATCTTGACGTCCAGGGGACCTTTGACAAAGTAACCGATTACCTCGAGATTCCCCGGTTTGCCCTGCCCAACACCAAAACCTTCAACGCCATCACGCAGTCAAAAATCCCGGAGGGGATCCGACGGGAGCTGGGCGCCTTTTATGCTCCGCACAACGCGGAGCTGGCGGAATACCTCGGACGGTCCCCACTCTGGGGTTGAGGGCAGGGGATCTGAAGGCAGTGCGTCTGAAGGCAGTGCGTCTCAAGGCAGGGGACCGCCAGACAGCGGATCCCCAGGCGTCTGGCTGAACGCGGCAAGTGGTGGCGGGTACCGAAGCAGGTAACCGCCGCGCGGAAACGGGGGGTCCCGCCGGCGATATTCGCTTTCCCGCGGCGCGCGCGTCACTTACCGTTGAAGAAACTCTGCCGCTGGGCCAGAGGTCCGGCCCGGATCGGGGGAACGCATATTCCGTGGATCCGCGTAATTTGCGAGGGGTTTCTCTGTGTTCAGGGCGCGTGTCTTTACCGGAATCGTCGGATGGCTGGCCACGGCCTCACTCGTGCTGGCCGGCGGTGTGGCTACAGCTCCGTCCGCCCTCGCTGCCGCCCCGTCGGGCGTGGCGGCAGCGCCGTCGACCCGGGCTGCCGCTCTGACTGCCGCCCCGTCCGTCGTGCCGGCGGCCGCGGTGGTACGTGACGGTTCGGCGGCGGCGGTTGCGGCGTCGTCGTGCTGGGAAATCAAGACCGACAAGCCGTCGGCTGCTGACGGAACCTACTGGTTGCTGACGCCCGCCATGGCAGCCCCGGACCAGTTCTACTGCGACATGACCACCGACGGCGGGGGCTGGGTTCTGGTGGGTAAAGGCCGCGAGGGCTGGACCGACCACAATGAGGGGACCGGATCGCCCGCGGCGTTGCGGACCGCCGGCCTGAGCCCGATGTCCAGGACCACGGCCCAGTACCCTGCACAGATCATCGACTCGCTGCTGAACAACGGCCGGGTCGACGCCCTGAGCGACGGAATCCGGCTCAAGAGGGCCATGAACGCGGCCGGTACGCAGTGGCAGGAATCCCGGTTCAATACCGACAAGGGCGACAGATGGGTGTGGACCTTTGGCGCGGCGCACAAGGTGGCGTGGTTCTCCTTCACCGGCGTGCGCGGCAGCGGGGGGCTGACGTCCGATTTCGGCCCGGACAATGCCTACCGGCACATCAACACGTCCGCGTCGGAGGCGCAGAGCGACACGGCCGGGTTCGCCTACGGAACCGGCGTCGCCGGAACGAACAGCGGCTCGACGTATCTGTGGTCCGCCAGCAACGGGACCGGTTCGGCCCGACCGTACACGGAAATGTTCCTCCGCCCGCAGCTGCGGTCCACGGATCCGGGGTTTACCCGCATTCCGGACACCGGTACGGCGGCAAAAACCAACATTCCGGTGGCCAGCTCAACCGCCCTGGACAGCCCGTGGGGAGTGGCCGGCCCCAAGGCGAGCAGCCGGGAGGGCGATATTGAGGTTCAGGCCTTCGTGCAAAGCGGTAACCGGATGTATGTGGGCGGCAATTTCAGTTCCGTCCAGCGTGCGGCGAACTCAGCCGGCACGGACAGGGTGCCCCAGGCGTTCCTGGCCGCCTTTGACGTAGCAACCGGCGAGCTGATCCGAGGCTTTACGCCTGTACTCAATGGTTCCGTGATGGATCTGACCGCGCTGCCGAACGGAAACATCGTGGCGGCCGGCACCTTCTCATCGGCCAATGGAGCCGCCGCCACGGCGATCGTTGCCTTGGACCCGGTGACCGGGGCAACGGTGCCCAACTGGTCGGTCAAACCCGTGAACCGGATGTCCTCCGGCACGTTGTCCGTCGGCGCGCTGTCCGTGCGCGGCAATTGGTTGTATCTGGGCGGCGCTTTCACGCATATGTCCGGGGGCAGCAGGCCCGGTCAAACGGTGTATCTGAAGAATGCCGCGCGGGTATCGATAGCGGACGGAACGCCCGACGCCGGCTGGAACCCGGAGTTCAACGGCACGGTCATGGCCGTTGACACAGCCGAAGACGGCAGCAGACTCTACGCCGCGGGTTACTTCTCCAGCTCCGGAACGGTCCCGGCCAATCACGCGGCCGCCGTGCGGTCGTCGGCGGGCGCACCCCTGGCCACGCCCAGCTGGAAACCCGTCTGGAGCGACAAGGCCGGCAGCGACTACCAGAACGCCATCGCGGAGGTCGGTGGCCGCATCTGGGTGGGCGGCGGCCAGCACTCGCTGTTTACCTACTCGCCTGCCACCTTTGCGCGGCTCTCCGGGTTCATCGGGGTGGACCACGGGGACTTCCAGACCATCAGCACCGGCAAGGCGGGAATGGTGTACGCGGGGTCGCATGGAAACCAGTGGTTGTACTCCAATGCCTTCAACTGCCAGCTCGGGCTCACTTGTGCCAATCTGGGCACCGACTGGACCGAAGCGGATTCATTTGGCTGGATCGGCGCCTGGGATGCCGTCAGCGGCGACGTGGTGCCGTCGTTTACTCCCCGGATGACCTCGCGGCTGGGCCGTGGCGTCTGGGCGTCAACCGTGGACAGCAACGGTGCCCTGTGGGCCGGTGGTGACCTGAGCCTTGTAGCGACCTCAAGTTCAGAGCGGAAATGGGCCGGCGGGCTGGCCCGCTTTCCGCAGACGGATGCCGCAGCGCCCAGCACCCCGTCGCGGGTGATTGCCTCGGCCGATACCACGGCGTCGGTCACCCTTGGCTGGGCGTCCGCCACGGACGGCAGCTCAAGTGTGTCCTATCAGATTCTCCGAGATGACAGGGTGGTGGCCACCACATCCGCACTGACCGCCATGGTGCCTAAGAGCGGAGAGAACCGCTTCTTCGTCCGCGCCGTTGACGCCGCGGGCAACCTCTCGTCCAGCGCCCCCGTGCTGCAGGCACAGGGCGACGGCGCCCCGCCCGCTCCGCCGAACGCGTCGCCTACCGCCGGGTTCAGCTGGGCTGGCGCCGGGTTGGCTGTGCAGTTCAACGCGGCCGGGTCGGCGGATCCGGACGGGACGATTGCGGGGTATGCCTGGGACTTCGGTGACGGCGCTGCGGGATCCGGGCTGTCCCCAAGCCATGCCTATGCGGCACAAGGTTCGTATCAGGTGCGCCTCACCGTCACCGATGACCAGGGCGCCACCGGCACGGCGGCCAAGGCCGTGGCGGTGACCTCCACCGGTCCTGCCCCGGAACCGCAACCTGTGGACACCGCCGTCGTACCCGCCAGATCCTCCTGGAACTGGCGGTTCGAGCGGGAGGCGCCGCCCGCCGCGTGGAAGGACAACGGCTTTGACGCCACGGCTTGGAAGTCGGGGTCGGGGCCGCTCGGGTTCGGCGGCAGCGGACCCGGCACCAATATCGACGTCACCGGGGCGGCCGGTACGCGCCCGCTAACGGCATACTTTGTCCGGCAGTTCAACGTCAGCGACCCGGCCAAAGTCGTCAAGCTGAAGGTGAGCACCGTGGCCAACGACGGCGTCGTGGTCTACGTCAACGGCACGGAAGTGGGCCGGCGCAATATGCCCGCCGGGCCGGTGAGCATCAACACCTACGCGTCAAGCTCCGTTCGAACATCGACGGCGGACGCCGCACCTGTGGTCTTTGACGTGCCGGTGTCGTTGCTGGTCCGCGGCACCAACGTGATAGCCGCCGAGACGCACCTCAATTACCACGCAACGGCAGACCTGGGGTTTGACCTCTCGGCCACGCTCACCTCCCGCTGAGGCTCCGGTGCCGGGCCCGGCGCAACCGTCGGACCCGCAGCCGGTGCCCGCAGATGTGTGCGCATACCGCTCCCAGGGCGGCACCCAGGGAGTTCACCAGGATGTCGGTGACACTGGCAACGCGTGCGCTGAGGAACAGCAGCTGACCGAGTTCGATGCAGCACGAGGCGCATATGCCGATGAGGATGGCCAGCCACCAACGGCGGCGGGGGAGAATCAGCGCGACGAGCAGGCCTAACGGGAAAAAGAGCGCGACGTTGGCCGACTTCTCGACGAACCCGTAGTCGACCCAGGCCGGTACCCCATGTCGGTTCAGGTACCGCAGGAATGCCTCGAGCGTTCCATCCACGGGGCGGTCCACGGGGGTGGGCCAGAAAGCGATCAGGGCGAGGAGAACCAGATAGACGGCCAGGACGCAGAGGGCCTTCCTGTGCGCGGTCACGGGGCCGGAACCAAAACAGGGTCGGCCCGCGTGGCTTCGGCCGGCGTGGCTCCGGCGGGCGCGGCGACTGGCATGGGAGACCCTTCCGGTGGGGCGGCTGGCGTGAAACCCGATCAGCCCGAAACAGGAGCAGAACGTGAGGTCATCAAATCACATCCACCTGTGCCCCCCGCCAAACCCGTCGGTGTGCCCGGAAGGTGCGACAATTAGGAATCATTAACATGCCCTATTCGACGAGGAGCTACTCTCTTGGCCCTGGTTTCCGCCGCCGGTACGCAGCAGCACGACACACAGCAGCACGACACACAGCAGCACGACGCGTCCGCGCTGGATGACGTTGAGGTGCGCCGGATCCGCAACGATTTCCCCATCCTGAGCCAGCAGGTCAGCGGCAAGCCGCTGATCTACCTGGACTCAGGCGCCACGTCGCAGAACCCGCTCAGCGTGCTGGAAGCGGAGCAGGAATTCTATGAACAGCGCAACGCCGCGGTCCACCGGGGCGCGCACCAACTGGCCGTGGCCGCCACGGACGCCTTTGAGCACGCCCGCGCCACCGTGGCAGGGTTTGTCGGCGCGAAGGACAACGAACTCGTGTGGACGGCCAACGCCACCGCAGGGCTGAACCTGCTGGCGTATTCGTTCTCGAATGCCAGCCGCTCCGGCGCAGGCAACCAACCCTCCCAGGCGCAGCGGTTTGCGTTGGCGCCCGGCGACGAGGTGCTGGTGACCGAGATGGAGCACCACGCGAATCTGATTCCGTGGCAGGAGCTGTGCCGGCGTACCGGCGCCACGCTTAAGTTCATTCCGGTCGACGACGACGGCGCGCTGCGGCTTGAGGAGGCGGAGCGGCTGATCACCGGCCGGACCAGGATTCTGGCCTTCACCCATGTCTCCAATGTGCTCGGCGTCATCAACCCGGTGCGGGAGCTCACCGCGCTGGCGCACAACGCCGGCGCGCTGGTGGTGCTCGATGCCTGCCAAAGCGCCCCGCACCTGCCCCTGGATCTGAAGGCGCTGGACGTGGACTTCGCCGTCTTCTCCGGGCATAAAATGCTCGGTCCCACGGGGATCGGCGCGCTGTACGGGCGGGCGGAGCTGCTCGACGCCTTGCCTCCGTTCCTGACCGGCGGGTCCATGATCACCACGGTCACCATGTCCGAAGCCCGGTACCTGCCCGCCCCCCAGCGGTTTGAGGCCGGCACCCAGCCCATTTCCCAGGCGGTGGCTCTGGCCGCCGCGGTGAACTATCTGCGCGAAACCGGCATGGACCGGATCCACCGGTGGGAGACGGAACTTGGCCAGCGCCTGGTTGCCGGGCTCGATGCGATTGACGGCGTCCGGGTGCTGGGTCCGAAGCCCGGGCGGGAACGCACCGGGCTGGCGGCCTTTGACGTGCAGGGCGTGCACGCGCACGACGTCGGCCAGTTCCTGGATGACCGCGGCATCGCCGTCCGCGTTGGTCACCACTGCGCGCAGCCGCTGCACCGCCGGCTCGGGCTGACGGCCACCACCCGGGCCAGCGCGTATCTGTACAACACCACCGACGAGGTGGATCAGCTGCTGGACGCCGCCGGCCGGATCCGCGGCTACTTCGGCGTCACCACGAGGGGAGCCGGCGTATGAGCGACTTGGACGCGCTGTATCAGCAGACCATTTTGGACCATGCCAGGGCGCGCAGCGGGGGAGATCTGCCGGAAAGCCAGACGGCTGCCGCCCCCGGTCTCCCGGGCACCGGGCAATCCCACCAACTGAACCCGGTCTGCGGGGATGAGATCACCCTGCGCGTGGAGGTCGACGGCGGTAAGGTCACCGCAGTGCGCTGGAACGGGGCCGGCTGCGCCATCTCGATGGCCTCCGCCTCGGTGCTCAGCGAGTTGGCCGAGGGGCTGGTCCCGAAGGAACTGCAGGGGCTCATCGAGAACTTCCGCGAGCTGATGCGTTCCCGCGGCCGGATGGAGGCCGACGAAGAGGTCCTCGGTGACGCCGCGGCTTTGTCCGGCGTTTCCAAATACCCCGCGCGGGTCAAATGCGCCATGCTCTCCTGGGTAGCGGCCGAGGACGCGCTCCAGCAAGCGGTAACGACCAGCTGACCGGCACACCGGGGTTCAGGACAGGTTCTCGGCGAGGTCTGCTACTTGTCTTTTTACCCGTTTTTCCTCACTCCTACTTGGAAACCGGTAATTCCCCCGCCGTGGCGATCGTATCCGTTTCTGCCACCGCCGCACTTGTGGGCGGCGGTCTCTTTTTGACCGGTTCCCCCGTCATGGCAGCTCCGTCTGCCAGCGCCTGCACGACTGCCCAAGCTGGCTTCACCACGGCGCTGACCAACGCCGGCGTGAAATCGGAACGCACGGCCCAGCTGGCCACCGCCTTACAGGCGGTGCTTGACGCGCAGAAAGCGGGCGTGGCTGTGGTTGCCGCTGCCTTCGCGAACACCCCTCCGGCGGGGGCTGCATGGGAGGCTGCCAAGGCGGACCTGGTCAAGGCATCGGCGGATCTGCTGACTGCCCAGACGGCGGCCGCGGCAGCGCAGCCGGCCCTAGACGCGGCGCAGGCTGACCTGGCCATCGCACTCACCGCCCAGACGAAAGCCGCGGCCGCGGCTGCGAACGCCGGTGCCGAGCTGGCAACGGCGGACGCTGCAGCCAAATCTGCCGCCGTCGCCGTCGTCGAGGCGCAGGCCGCCTTCGACGCCCTGCAGGCCGATCCCGCTGCCCCCAAGGACGCCGCGGCGCAGAAGCTCGCGCTCGCCGTCGCGGCCAGCGTGGCCGCTCAGAACAACCTGACGACGGCGCAAGGGAATGCCCAGGTGGCCGCTGCGGCGCTGGAGGCCACCGACGCCAACGTCGCGAAGGCTCGGCTGCCGCTGGATCCCGCAACGCCCGGAACTCCTGCGGCTGTGGCTGTGACGGCTGTGCTCAATCTGCAAACGGCGCAGAAGGCCGAGGCCGCGGCTGCCGCGGCCGCAGTCACGACCGAAGCTGCGTACGTGGCTGCAGAAAATGCGGCTGGGATTGCGGCAGCAGTAGCTGCTGTGCAGCAGGCGATGGCCGCCGTCGACGCCTTGAATGCTGATATGGGGGACCTGAGGATCGACACGGCGGAACTGCACCGGGCGTTCGAGGCCTCCATCGCTGCCTGCTCCGGCGGGGCAACCGGGACGGTCGTGACACCGAGGGTCGCCGGTGCGGGTACAGGGACCACCGTCGTCGCAGGGAAGGAAAGAGCCGCTGCACCCGTCGCGACGAACAAGGGCATGAATGTGCAGACCGCTGCCCGTGCGTCCGCGGACGAACCGGCTAACATCTTTGCTCTGGGCGGTCTGCTCGCTGCAGGCCTCGGAGTCCCGGTCCTGGTGGCCGTCGGCATGCGCCGCAAGTCACGAAACGATAGCTAGTCTCTCCATGGCCTCAGGGGCGCCGGCTGGATCATTGCAGCAGGCGCCCCTGAGACACCTACTACGTTTGCCACGGCATCATTAAGGACCATCACGTTCATGCCTGAAGAGGAAGCGCACGCTGCGGACCGGCCCGCGCAACTGAGTGCACGCCGCAAGCGGCGTCGGCTGGCCGTCGTTGTGCTGTTAATACTCGTAACCCTGCTTGGCGCCCTTTTTCTTCCCCAGCTTTCCGCGGATGTCGCCGCCACCGCGCCTTCCACGGCGTTTTCAACGGCTCCCGTTCCTTCGCCGGTTCCGGCGACGCTGGCGGATCCTTCAGCGGCGCCGGCTGTGCTACCGCCTGGTCTGGCCGCCGCTCCGCCGGAGCGGCTCGTGTATCCGGCAACCGGCATCGATCTGGCTGTTCTGCCGTTGACTCCCACGGACGCCGAAACCAATGGTCAGGAGCTGGATCCACCGCTGACCGAAAATGCGTACTGGTTGACCTCCTACGGGATGCCGGGCACCGGTTCAACGAACAGCACGTACATCGTGGGGCATAGTTGGGAGGGCAGGGACGCTCCGTTCAACCACCTCAGCGCTCAGGCGAAGGCCGGCGATGTCTTTACGGTCGTTACGGCCACCGGTTCGTTGGCCTATCGTGTTGACTCTGTCATCACCCATGACAAGGACACCCTCAAAGACAGCGACATTTGGGATGTCGTTCCGGGCAGACTGATTCTGATCAGCTGCTACACGGAGGATCTCTGGGGCAGGAACGTGATTGTCAGCGCATCTCCCGTTGGTTAATTCCACCAGCCAGATCCCGCCTCACCGGCAGTACAGCCTCACCGGCAGTACAACCTAACCGGGCAGCACGGCCAGCGGGGTGAGCTCCGCCGCCGGGTCCGGCCCGACTGCTGATCCCGGTCCATGGAGCGGGATGGTGAAGCCGATGGTGGTTCCGACATCCCGCTCGCTCTGCAGGTGCATTCGGCCCCCGTGGTTTTCGACGATGGTCTTGCTGATCAGCAGGCCGAGCCCCACCCCGGGAATCGCCCGGCTTCGTGCCCCTCCGGCGCGGAAGAATCGGCTGAACGCGCCCGCCTGCTCGTCGCTGTCCATCCCGATGCCGGTATCCTGCACCTCGCACACCGCCGAACCATCCACCGTGCGGGCCCGGACGGTGACAGTACCGCCGTCGGGCGAATATTTGATGGCGTTGGAGATCAGATTGTCCAGCACCTGGCCGATCCGGCCGACGTCGAGCATCGCCATCAGCGGCTGCCGACCGTCGTTGAGCAGGGTGACGCCGTTCTCCGCGGCTGGCGGACCAGCCGAGTCAAGACTGTCCTCGATGATGTCGGAGAGGTTCGTCAATCGCGGTTTGATCTCCATGGTCCTGGACGCAGTGGAGAGCAGATCCGTCACCAGGCTCAGCAGCCGGTCGGCATTGCGTTCGGCCACCTGAAGGTACTGCACCACCTCCTTGGTCAGGACGCTGGGATCGTCAAGGGCCAGGCCCAGATAGCCCAGGATGGAGGTCAGGGGAGTGCGGAGTTCATGGGAAATATTGGAGACGAAATCATCCTTGGTGGCCAGCGCGGAAACCAGCTCGGTGACGTCATAGAAAGCCACCACGGATCCGGCGAACCCGCCGTTTATGTCCCGGCGTGGCCGGGCCGTTGCAGAGAGGGCCCGGGCGCCGCCATTCTGGCCGACCCAGATCAGCTGCTGGGAAAATGATTCCCCCTGAACTGCCCGGAAGACCGGCCGGTCCTGAGGTGCCAGCGGGGTGGAACCGTCGGCCGCAAAGATGAGGAGTTCGGCCTCCGCCGGATCGGCGTTGCCGTCGGGTGCCGCCAGACCGTGGAACGTCCGCTGTTTGCGGTTTAGCAGCACGTCGTGCCCGTCGGCGTCCACGGCCACTAGGCCGACGCTTACGGTATTAACCACATCGTCCAGCAGGCGCTCGCGGTCGTGGCTCGCTTCGAGAGCGGACCGCAGCTCGGCATCCTTCGCCTCCAGCTCAACCCGCTGGGCATCCATGCTGGTGGTGATGACGGCGACGGTGATGGCGAATGCCAGCATCATCAACGGTAGGACCACCGGCCGGCTCAGCTGCTGCGTCGTGATGGGTCCAGGGGCCAGGAATATCGGGACCCAGACCATCAGCAGCGTCGCAAGGGTGCCACCGATAACGGCGCACCTGCGCGCCAGACCGGAGGCCGCCAGCCAGAACACCGGAAACAAGGCCAAGAGGCCAAGACCGGAGAGCGTCGTGGCGCTGCCCTGCCGGGAGAAGCCCACCGCGATGAAATCCAAGTACGGAATGACCAGGAAGCTGGGGTACGGCAGCCTGCCCCATGGAATCAGCAGACATGCGAACAGCACGATGCCCTGTCCCCACAGCCCGATCTGGAACAGCGGGTCCCGCAGGACCTCCGGTTGGAATGCCGCGGAAAGTCCTACGATCAACAGCACCGTGATGGTCAGCGGGAGCTGGCTGAGGACCACACGCATACGCAGCGAGCGCTGGTAGAAGTACCGGGTAATCAGTGCGTTGGGACTGGTCTTGCTCATGCTGGATTTCTTTCCCGCACCGATTGACATACGGTTCGACCTTCCCAGGACGGCACTCCGGATGAAGTGCACTATAGAAGTGCCATATATAGGTCCGCGAATGGAGAGTTCATTGACGTTATGTCAGTATAAGACGAGTAAACACCGTGGGCCGTAGGGCCTGCGGCGCTCGGCAGTGTCGGTCTAAGCGTCAATAGGGGAAACAGAATGGACAGTCCTCGGATAGCCGTGGTCATCGAGGACGATTCGGACATCCGGGACCTGATCGAAATGATTTTGGCCCAGTCCGGTTTTGAAGTCCATTCGGTCCGTGACGGCGCTGCGGGAGTGACCGCGGTACGCCGGCACAAGCCCAGCATTGTGACATTGGACCTGGGACTGCCGGACATCGACGGCTTTGAAGTGGCCCGCCGGATCCGCCTCTTCAGTGACAGCTACATCATTATGCTCACGGCGCGCGCGGATGAACTGGACACCCTCCTCGGGCTCGAATCCGGTGCCGACGATTACCTCACCAAGCCCTTCCGCCCGCGCGAGCTGCGGGCGCGCGTTTCCGCCATGCTGCGCCGCCCGCGGGCCGGCGGGTCCGCTGAAGGCGCGTCTTCTGTTGACGCGTCGTCAAGCGAACGGCCGATGACGGCGTCCCCCAGCCACGCTGCAGCGGCGGCGGTTCCGCTGAACGGGCCGGCTGCACCGCCGGCCGGCCCGGCGGGAAGCGGGTTGGCGGGAAGCGGGCCGGCGGGAAGCGGGCCGGCGGGAAGCGGGACCCCGCCCCCACCCGCGGCGGGTTCCCCCGCCGTCGAACCTCCAGCCGCCGGACCGGCGACCCACGGCGGGGCTTCGGAAGCGCCGGAGTCGGGGAGCCTGATCCACAACGGTCTGCTCGTTAACGGATCAACCCGCACCGCCGCGGTGCACGGCTCCGAACTGGCCCTGACGCGCACCGAGTTCGACCTGCTGCACGCCCTGATGGAGAGCGGCAAGCTGGTGCGCACTAAGGCCGACCTGGTGCGGCGGCTGCGCAACGACGAATACGACGCCGGCGGATATATCAGCGACGCGGATGAGCGCACCATCGAGGTGCACATGGCGAACCTGCGCCGGAAGCTGGGCGACAACTCCAAGTCCCCGCGCTGGGTCAAAACCGTGCGCGGGGTCGGTTACCGGTTGGCACCGTAGCCGCGGGTATTCCGCAAGCCCGACCCCTGCTCTGCCGCGTTCGCCGGTAGACGGCTTCCCGCCGGTAAAAAGTTGTGGAAATCCTGCGGCGTTCCTGCCGCACTTCATGGCCCGGGCTTGAGGTTGGACCTGCATTGTTGTTCTTGTCAGCCGGTGCGGCTGACAAGCAACGACCGCCACAGCCGCGGTCCGGCACAGAAACGGAATCCGCCACCATGGGTATCAGCCTCAAGACCACCACCGGTAAAGTCCTCGCCTCCCTGACCCTGGTCGGAGTCGCCGCGAGCGTCGCCGGCCTGGGCACCTATGGTGCGTTCACCAGCTCGACGGCCGCCAGCGCCGTGGTCTCGGCCGGAACCGTCGGCATCGCGCTCGGCGCCACGGGTACGGCCGCAAACCGCCTGAGCATCGGCGCTGCCGGGCTGGTGCCCGGCGACAGCATTCAGCGCGTTGCCACGCTGACCAATGCGGCCTCGAACCAGGGCCTCTCGGCCATCACGTTGACCGCTGCCGCTGCGCCGTCGTCGGTCCTGGACTCGGATCCCATCAACGGACTGCAGGTCACCATCGACAAGTGTTCGGTGGCCTGGGCCGAAACGAATGTGGCGGCCGCCGGCGGGGCTGCCGCCTACAACTACACCTGCCCCACCACAGGCACAATCACTCAGGTCCTGGCCTCCCGCGCCGTGGTGGGTGCTGATGTCGCGCTGATCAATCTCACCTCGCTGAACAGCGGAAGCACCGACAACCTGCGCGTCACCATGACACTGCCTACCACTGCCGGCAACGGGTTCCAAGGACAAACCAGCACCATCGGTTTCTCCTTCACGGGTACTGCTCGCGTGGGGGCCAACAAGTAGCACCCCAGCGGTCCCGCTTCACTAAACGCCCCGGACAGGAGAGATCCCCATGACTGCCATACTGACCCGCCCCGGCACCGCTCTGGATATCCATGCAGTGGCGACCCCCGCAACGCACGGTCCTGCCGGCACGGGGACTCCCGCTGCCGTGACAGGCAGAGCCCATGCGCCACGGACGGATCAAACTGTTGCGGCAGGGGGTGTCGCCACCCGCATTGGCCGGGCCGCCGTCCGAGTGCTCCTGGCCCTGCTGGTCGCAACTGCGGTGGCAGCGTTTCTGTTCCTCGCCCTCGGGCCTCGGGTTTTGGGCTATCAGACCAGCACGATGCTCACAGGATCAATGTCGCCGTTGATCAACCCGGGAGACGTTGTGGTCTCCGTTCCGGTCCCGGTCGGCGACATCAAGGTCGGCGACATCATCACCTACCACATTCCGGTCGGCGAGCAGCAGGTGGAGACGCACCGGGTGGTCGACTTGAGCCGAAATGCACAGGGCAGCACTGCCGTGCGCACCAAGGGCGACGCAAACAACGGTGTTGACCCGTGGACCGCCACGCTCGCCGGAGACAAGGTGTACCGCCACGCGTTCACCGTTCCGTTTCTGGGCACCGCGATTCGGGCCCTGCGGGATCCGGTCATTTTGAAGATTCTGATGTACGGGGCGCCGGCCGTACTGCTGGTCGGCGCGCTTACCGCCCTGTGGAAGAAAGACCCTGCGGGGAAAGCCGCTGCACCGAAAGCCGTTGCACCGCGTCGTCGGGGCCGCGAAGCCAAAAATGCCTGATGTCGCTCAACCCGTCTTCGAGCTGTCCAGCTTGGCAAGCCTTTGCGAGGAAACGCAGAACGACGCCGCTGTGCACCGCTTCGTGTCCACCTTCCTGAACCTGCTGCCGGGCCGCGTCAGTCGGATACTCGATGCCCTTCGGGCACGCGACGTGGACCTGGCCATGGATGCCGTTTTGTCTCTGAAGGTCACCTCCTCCATGATTGGCGCATTGCGGATGGAGCAGCTCTGCCACTGTGTGGAAAATGCACTGGTCGGCGGAGACTATGACGCGGCGGAAGGTGCCGGCGTCGGCGTCGAACAGCATACCAGCGCGCTGGTCCTCGCTTTGGACACATCATTGCCTGGCCGTTTCGGGCACGGCAGACTGCTGTCTATGGCCACGTAGTTGGTTTCGGGATGAATCTTGGGACGATCTTGAGCCGTTCCATCCGGTCCCTTGCGGATGGTGCTGGAAACTGAAGTGTATTGCAACCGACGTGAAGAGGAAACGCTGATCATGAGCAAGGCAGTGCGCAGCAGGCGCCCGCGGAGCCGTACGGGCCCGGGGACCCGGGTGGCCGCGGTCCTGGCGCTCACCGTGGGGCTGGTCCTGGCTCCCGGGATCGCGCAGGCGGCGTTTGTCGGCAAGGCACCGGCCCAGATGGCCGCCTCCACGCTTATTATGACTGCCCCGCCCGCGGCTGACACGCCTGTGAGTGCCACCTGCTCAGGGAACCGGGTGAGCATCAACGTGACGTCAGTCGGCTCGGTGCCGAGGGCTTCATCTTTTCAACTCACGGTGGTTCGCCCGAGTGGAACCACAGCCAAGGTCGCGTTGAGCAAAGAAAACGGAGGATCGTACGAGGAAAAATTTCCCGCCGTCGGCTCCTGGACCTACGAGATCCGCGGACTTTACCCGGTGGGTGGGACCGCCAATGTATGGTCCGGACTGCCCTTGAGCGGACGGTTCACCTGCCGCTGATCCGGACGTCGTCGTTGGCATTGTCGTGAAAAGCGACGGGGTTGGGCCAATCTTGCGGAATCCTTGATCGTATCTACCGTCGCGGCTTGAGGTTGGCACGGCAATGTTGGTCTTGTCGGCCTTGGGAGCCGACAGCCAACGACCGTCCTCGCCGAACACGTACAGGCCGGCCACACCCGGGAAACGGAAGTCCATCATCATGGGTATCACTCTCAAAACCGCCGCTGGGAAAGTTCTCACGTCGTTGACGCTGGTTGGAGCAGCGGCCGGCGTGGCAGGGCTGGGAACCTACGGTGCATTTACCGACTCGACGTTGGCCGGCGCCAAGGTTGAAGCCGGGACGGTGAAAATCGACCTGGGCGCCGCAGGAACCTGGACCAGTTTCAATCTGGAGGCCGGCGGTCTGGTTCCCGGCGATACGGTCCAGCGGCTGGCCACTATGAAGAACTCGGGCAGCCAGTCCTTGGCCGAGGTCGCGCTGACGACGACGGCGCTGACGTCCTCGAAGCTTAACACCGACGCGACCCGGGGCCTTCAGATTGCGGTGGACAGCTGCCCGGCCGGATGGGTCGAGGCGGGCAAAGCGCCGGGCTTCACCTACTCATGTCCAGGCGCGATTACGCGGGTGCAGGCTTCCGCGCCGATCATCGGTCCCGACCGAGCGCTGGAGAACCTCACCTCGCTGGTCCCGGGCGGCACAGACGCCCTGCGTTTCACGGGCACGCTGCCCGCAGTACTGGAGGCTGACAATACACTGCAGGGAAGACCAGCACCATTGGATTTTCCTTCACTGCAACCCAACGGGTGGCCGGCAATAAGTAGGGCGCCGCGCGCAGCCCCCGGCCCGCCGACAACGGCGTCACAGATAACAGCGCCACGCGATATCAGCGCTAGCCGATAACAGAACTACCGCAGGAGCTCCGTGAACGAACCTGAGACCGCCGTCGTCATCGAGGACGAGCAGGATATCCGCGACCTTATCTCGGTCATTCTGACGAAGGCCGGTTTCGTGGTCCACACGGCGGCGACCGGCGCCGCCGGCCTGGCCATCGTGCGGGCGCATCGACCATCGGTGGTTACGGTGGACGTGGGTCTGCCGGATATTGACGGGTTGGAAGTAACCCGCGGGATCCGGGAGTTCAGCGATGCGTTCATTGTCCTGCTCACGGCGCGTTCCGATGAGTTGGACGTGCTGCGGGGACTGGAAACGGGGGCCGACGAGTATCTGACCAAACCTTTCCGTCCCAAGGAACTTCGGGAACGGATCGCCCGCGGCTTCAATCGTGCCAACCCCGATATCCCGGCCGGACGCTGACCTTAGCCTAGCCGGGCATTGATCTCAGGACTCCGACGGACTTCGACCTCAGGACTTAGCCGGTCCGGCCGGGTTCGCGCCCGACACCACCGGGGCGGCTCCCAGCGGCAGCCGCAGGACCGCCGTCGTGCCTTCTCCCGGCGCGCTGAGCAACCGAATGGACCCGCCGTGGCGGTCCACGATGGATTTGACCACGTTGAGCCCTAGACCAAAGCCCTTGGCCTCGGAATCGCGGACGGTGGGTGCGCGGAAGAACTGTGTGAACACATGCTCCTGATCCTCTGCGGCGATGCCGATTCCCTGATCTTCGATCTCGATGACTGCCTGACCAGCGGCTTCGTCCGGATAGCAGCGGACGGTGATGGTCGTTCCCGGGCGGCTGTATTTGACGGCATTGGAGAACAGGTTGTCCAGCACCTGGCAGATGCGCTCCGGATCCAGCAGCGCCACCAGCGGCTGGTGAGCCTGGTTGACAATGTCTATGGACCGGGCCTGTGCGGTGGGGGAAATGGACTCGACGGCGTTGTCCAGGACGGCGGTGAGATCCATCCGGACCGGAGTAATGCTGAGCGTGGACTCCGCCGCCGACATCAGATCCTGCACGCGGGTGCGGAGCCTTTCGGCGTTGCGTTCGATGATGTCCAGTTCCGGGCCGGGGTCGACCACCGATTCCTCCAGCCGTTCACGCAGCAGATCCGTATAGCCCAGGATGGAGGTCAGCGGGGTCCGCAGTTCGTGGGATACGGAGGCGACGAACCCGGTCTGGGCCGCGGTGGCCTCCATCAAAGCCGTCACGTTGGCGAAGGCGACAACGAACCCCGTGGTCCCCGCATCGGCGTTCCGGACCGGACGCGATGTCGCATAATAGGCGAGCCGGCGGCCTTGTTCCTCGGTCCAAAAGAGGTAGTTGCTGTAGACCTCGCCGCGGTTGGCCCTGGCGATTGGGCGGCGCTCCGGCGGTATCGGGGTCAGCCTGTCCGATTCGAACATGACTTTCGTTCCCTCGCCCATCGCCTCCCATTCCACCCGTGGTGCGCCGCGCTGCTGTGCCAGCTGTGCTGCCTGCAGTTCCGCTGCAAGCCCGGCGTTGTTGGTCAGCACCGTGTTGCCTTCGGCGTCCACGGCTACGACGCCGACCTCCACGGCGTCGAGGATGGACTGCAGCAGCTGGCGCTGTTCGCCGGTGCGTGCAAGGGCAGCCATCAACCGGGAGGTCGCGGCGCGCAGCCCCCGGGTCTGGGCTTCGAGCCGGCCGGTAATCACGCTGACGGTCAGGCCGACGCCGCCCACCACCACCGGGAGAAGCACCAGACGGGCCCACTGCTGCGAGGTGACCGGCGATCCGGCCAGCAGAAGCGGAACAACGACGATGGCGGCGGTGCCAGCTGTGCTCACCGCAACGCCACGGTACCTATCCGACGTCGCCAACCAGATGGCAGGAAAAACAGCCATCAGGCCGAGCACATCCAGCACCGATTGGGACCCTGCCCGGGCCAGTCCAATGGCCAGCAGTCCCAGCATCGGCAGCAGCAGTGGAGCGTTCCGTGGGAGCCGCTTCCAGGGCAGCAGGGCAGCCAGGACCATGGTGGCGAAGAGCACGAGGTAGCCGGTTGCAAAAAAGGGATCGTCAAAGAGCTGGGGATAGAAGGTGCCGAAGACTGCACCGGTCAGTATCATCGGGACGGCCAGTGGCAGCAGGCGGATCAGCGAGGAATACCGTCCACGGCCGCCCACCAGCAACATAGCCAGCGGCACATCCACCTCTGACATAGGGACCATGGAGCTCATGCCTGCAACCTTTGAGAGAACGGTGGGTGGACAGGCGGAACGGCCGGCTCCCGGCTCCTGCCTTGGGTCACACTTTCTTGAGTCACACTTTATCGAAAACGTCCGGGACGCCGTCGCCGTCCTGATCCGCAGCCTCCAGCAGCGCGATGGTGCGGTAGTGCCGGTTCCGGATGCGCAGTACGACGGCGGCGAGCAGCGCCGAGACCAGCGAACCGATCAGAATCGCCACCTTGGCATGGTCGTTGTGGGCGGAGTCCACACCGAAGCTCAGCTCGCTGATCAGCAGCGAGACAGTGAACCCGACGCCGGCCAGCAGCGCCAGGCCGGCCACATCGATCCAGGCCAGGCCGTCGTCGAGCTCTGCCTTGGTGGTTTTGGTGACGATTAAGGTAGCGCCGAAAACCCCCAGTGCTTTCCCTGCAACCAGCGCCACCACGATGCCGACAGCCACCGGGTCGGTAACGGCGGACTTCAGTCCATCCGCGCCTCCGATCGCGACGCCGGCGGAGAAAAAAGCGAACACGGGCACGGCTATCCCCGCGGACAGAGGACGGATCCGGTGTTCAAAGTGTTCCGCCAACCCGGGGCCGGCCTCGGGACCACCGTTTTTGCGTGAGCGCAGCACCGGCACGGCGAACCCGAGCAGAACGCCGGCCACCGTGGCGTGGATGCCGGAGGCATGAATCAGGACCCAGACCGCCAGCGCCAAAGGCACCAGCAGGTACCAGCTGCGGATACGTTTCTGCACCAGATAGGTGAAGGCAGCGAGGGGGATCAGCGCGAAGGCCAGCATTTCAAGGTGGAGCTCTCCGGGGTAGAACACGGCGATGATGGCGATCGCCATCAGATCGTCCACCACGGCCAGGGTCAGCAGGAAGGTGCGCAAGGCGGCCGGAAGGTGGGTGCTGATGACCGCCAGTACGGCCAGCGCGAAGGCGATGTCCGTGGCGGTGGGGATGGCCCAGCCGCGGAGCGCCTCCGGTCCGGCGGTGAGGTTGACCACGGTGTAGAGCACCGCGGGAAGGGCCACCCCGCCGGCGGCGGCGGCAACCGGTACGGCGGCACGGCTTGGGTTCCGCAGGTCCCCGGCCACAAATTCGCGCTTGAGCTCCAGCCCGGCAACGAAGAAGAAGATGGCCAGCAGGCCGTCCGCCGCCCAGTTCCCCAGTGGCAGGTTCAGATGCAGGAAATCCACGCCAACGACGGTGTCGCGGAGAGCGAAGTAGCTGTGCGAGGCGGCGGAGTTCGCCCAGACGAGGGCGGACACCGTGGCGATGAGCAGCAGCGCTCCGCCAACGGTCTCCTTGCGCAGGATGGCGGTGATCCGCAGTTGTTCGGGGTAGCTGGACCGGCTGAAAATGCGGGCCGCGGGACGTTTCCGGCGGGAATGGGCGGGAGGAATGGATGCTGACATCAGCGGTTTCTCACAATCGGAGGGAGGGTACGGCAAATCGATTGCCGACCAGACTTCCCGGCGCACCTGGTTCCATGCTACCGGAGACCGAAGTGAGGCTGCGGAGACCGAAGTGAGATGGCGGGAGACGAAGCAGGACTCCGGGGACGACCGTAAGGTGGGCGCGCCCCGGACTAACCTACCGGAAGGTAATGCTGAGCACACGCGAACACCCATTTCCGGGGAGAAATGGCCCACGGTGGAGACAGAGCCGGCCAATGTCAGTGACGTCCAACGCCATGTGCTCCTGATTCACCCGAACGCTGCTGCGCGGCGGACGGTGGCGTCGGAACCTATGCTGGCCGGCCTGACGGCTGTGCCGAGTCTGACTGGGGGAGGGGTGATAGCGGACTCGGTGCTGGGGCGCGGAACCACCATACCCGTCCGCCTGCCGTCGCCTCCCCCAACTAGGTCGCAGCAGGTGCACTCAAAACGAGATTTGGGTGCACCTGCTGCGACCTAGTTGGGACGGGTAGCGGGGGTCAGCTGACCAGCGCGCGGATACCGATCACGGCCGTGGCCAGGCCCAGCACCATGGACGTGGAGACGAGCATCAGGTGCACCGTCAAAAAGCGCGTGGCCTTGCCCGCTTCATCGCGCGCCTTCGGATCCTTGAGCACGCGGCGCATGAACTGCGGCCAGACGATCAAAGACCAGAGACCGGCAACGATCAGCACAATGGACAGGGGTATGGGGAGTTGCACGAGGGGGTTCTCCAAAATCCGGGGGACGGGATGGTCTTAGGCGGGGTGGTTTTCCAGCCAGCTCCGCGCATGGGTGGACTGCAGGTTCAGGGCCTTGCCGATCATTGGTTCGGCGGCTTCGGCAATTTTGGCGCCGAGGAAAGGCATGGTCGAGGTGACGGTCCCTTCCAGGTCCACCCGGCTGCCTGCGCCTTCTGTTACCAGACGTTCGACGGCGGTGACCGTCAGGGGTGCGCCGGAAACGGTCAGCGTGAGGTCTACCGTGCGGGAGCCGTCGGCTTCCGGGACCGACCAATCCTCAAGCTGGGTGACGGTAATGGACGCGCCGACAAATTTTTTGGCCAGATCCGGCAGCCGGTTTGTGGGCAGGGTCCGGACGGTTTTCGTACTGAACGCGGAATCCAACGCGCCGTTCCGCTCAAAGGAAACCAATTTCCCGCCCACTGATTCACTGCTGCTGCGGATGAAATCCTCGTCCGTGAAGACTTCCGTGACCCGGTGGACCGGGTGGGGCAGGTTGGTCGTTGCGCGGAGCGCCATGTTTCCTCCGGGATGGCTGAGCGGTGGTTGGGCAGATTTCAGGATACAGGCCGGGCGGCTGCGCCCTCCGACGCGTAAGCTTGAGGCGTCCCCGGGGTTCTTTACGAACGTCGGGTTGTTGTGTTGTGCCTGCCGAGGAGAAAACATCCATGAGCCTGAACGGTCTGCGAACTGCCCTTGCCGACGATCCCGCCTTCGCGCGGGTCCGTCAATATGCGGCCAGGCCGCACGCCGACCGCAGCCAGGATCTCCAGTTCGGCGCGCCGTCGGGTCTGCGCGCCGCGCTGCTGGCTGAGGTGGCCGAGGGGCTGGCGGACGTCCCCGGGCCGGAGGGACGACCCGGCGTTGTGCTGGCGGTGACCGCGACCGGACGCGAAACCGAGGATGTCGCGGCGGCGCTGCGTGCGTTTCTGCCCGCGGATGCGGTGGCGGAATTTCCCAGTTGGGAAACGCTGCCGCACGAGCGTCTTTCGCCGCGCTCGGACACGGTGGGCCGCAGATTGGCTGTGCTGCGCCGGCTCAGCCACCCGCAGCCGGGTGAAAACCTGCAAGTTGTGGTGGCTCCGGTCCGGGCCGTAGTGCAGCCGCTGGTGGCAGGGCTCGGCGACCTGTTACCGGTCACGGTGTCGGTGGGTGATGAGGTCTCCTTCACGGATCTGATTACGCGCCTTGCCGGTGCCGCCTATGCCCGGGTGGACATGGTCACTCACCGAGGTGAGTTTGCGGTCCGGGGCGGCATTCTGGACGTTTTCCCGCCCACCGAGGACCATCCGATTCGGGTGGAATTCTTTGGGGATGAGGTGGAGCAGATGCGTTGGTTCGCCGTGGCGGACCAACGCTCACTCGCAGCGGAGGGCATGGTGCACCCGACGACGCTATACGCGCCGCCGTGTCGGGAAATCCTGATCACACCCTCGGTGATGTCCCGGGCCGCACTCCTCAAGGACAAGATGCCCGCTGCCGCGGCCATGCTGGAAAAGATTGCCGGCGGTATTGCCGTGGAAGGGATGGAGTCCCTGGCTCCGGCACTGGTGGACGGCATGGTGCCGCTGACGTCGCTGTTCCCGGCCGGGTCCGTGGCCGTGGTAGTGGAGCCGGAGAAGGTCAGGGCGCGCGCTCACGATCTGGAATCCACGAACGAGGAGTTCCTGGAGGCTGCCTGGTCCACGGCGTCCGAGGGTGGTGTTGCTCCGCTGGACCTCGGCTCGCAAGAAGGATTGGATCTGGCGGCGGCAAGTTTCAAATCCCTTGCCCAAACCCGGGCCAGTGCGCTCGCCGCCGGCGTGAGCTGGTGGTCCATCACCTCTTTCAGCACGGATGAGGATCTGCTGCCGGACATCGATGTGCTGAACCTGCCGGCCCGCGAACCGCGCGGATACCAGGGGGACGTGGCAGAGATGATGGAGTTCATCGGCTCCAGGGTCCGCGATCAGTGGCGTGTGGTAGTGGCGACGGGCGCCCCGGGACCGGCTCAGCGGCTGGCCGAATTGTTCCACGACGCCAACATCCCCGCGGCCCGGGTGGACAGTCTGGACCGGCCGCCGCAGGCAGGCATTATCGAGATCACTACTGCCGCCGTCGGGCGCGGTTTTGTCTTTGACGGATTGAAGCTGGGGCTGCTGACCGAGGCAGACCTGCTGGGGAAGAACTCGGTCAGTTCGACCCGCGACATGCGCAAGCTGCCGTCCAAGCGCCGCAATGCTGTGGATCCGCTGCAGCTGCGCGCGGGTGATTTTGTTGTCCATGAGCAGCACGGTGTGGGCAAATTCGTGGAGCTGATCCAGCGGAAGGTCTCGACCAGTGCCAGCGGGGGCGCGGGGCTGCGGGAGTACCTGGTGCTCGAATACGCGCCGTCCAAGCGCAGTGCACCGGGGGACAGGCTCTTCGTGCCGACCGATCAGCTGGACCAGATCACTGCCTATGTTGGCGGCGATGCCCCCGCGCTGAGCAAGATGGGTGGCTCGGACTGGGCCAGCACCAAGAACAAGGCGCGCAAGGCCGTCAAGGAGATCGCCGGCGAGCTGATCCGGCTGTATTCGGCCCGGATGGCGACCCGGGGGCATGCCTTCGGTCCGGACACGCCCTGGCAGCGCGAGCTGGAGGAGGCGTTTCCCTACGTGGAGACCCCGGACCAGCTGACCACGATCAACGAGGTCAAGGCGGACATGGAGAAGGAAGTCCCGATGGACCGGCTGGTCTCCGGCGACGTGGGCTACGGGAAGACCGAGATCGCGGTTCGCGCGGCGTTCAAGGCCGTGCAGGACGGCAAGCAGGTGGCGATGCTGGTGCCGACGACGCTGCTGGCACAGCAGCACCTGGAGACTTTCGGCGAGCGGTTTTCCGGCTTTCCGGTGCGGATTAAGCCGCTGTCCCGGTTCCAGACGGCGAAGGAAACCAAGGAAACCGTCGAAGGTCTGCGCAGCGGAGCCGTGGACGTGGTGATCGGCACGCACCGGCTGCTCTCCAAGGAGGTCCAGTTCAAGGATCTGGGGCTGGTGATTGTTGATGAGGAACAGCGCTTCGGGGTGGAGCACAAGGAAGAGCTCAAGAAGATGCGCACCAATGTGGATGTGCTGGCGATGAGCGCAACGCCGATTCCCCGCACGTTGGAGATGTCGCTGACCGGAATCCGGGAGACCTCCACGCTGGCCACGCCGCCCGAGGAACGGCATCCGGTGCTGACCTATGTGGGGCCATATACGGACAAGCAGGCCTCAGCGGCGATACGGCGCGAGCTGATGCGCGAGGGACAGGTGTTCTTTGTGCATAACCGGGTGTCTTCGATAGACCGGACCGCCGCGCATATCCGTGAGCTGGTGCCGGAGGCGCGGGTGGCGGTGGCCCACGGGCAGATGAGCGAGTCCCGGCTGGAGCAGATCATTGTCGATTTTTGGGAGAAGCGCTTCGACGTGCTGGTCTGCACCACGATCGTTGAGACCGGGTTGGATATCTCCAACGCCAACACGCTGATTGTGGACCGGGCGGATAACTTCGGCCTCTCGCAGCTGCATCAGCTCCGCGGCCGGGTGGGACGCGGACGCGAACGCGCGTACGCCTACTTCCTGTACCCGTTCGACAAGCCGCTGGGCGAGGTGGCGCTGGAGCGGCTCAAGGCCGTGGCGGCGCACAACGAGCTCGGTGCCGGGATGCAGCTGGCCCTCAAGGACCTGGAAATCCGCGGCGCCGGTAACCTGCTGGGTGGGGAGCAGTCCGGGCATATTCAGGGTGTGGGCTTTGACCTGTACATCCGGCTGGTGGGCGAGGCCGTGGCGGACTACCGCGGCGAGTCCGAGGAACGTCCGGCAGAAATGAAGATTGAGCTGCCCGTCAACGCGCACCTGCCGCACGATTACGTGCCGGGGGAGCGGCTGCGGCTGGAGGCCTACCGCAAGCTGGCAGCGGCGGCGACGGAGGAGGCCATCCAGGAAGTACTGGCCGAACTGACCGACCGGTACGGGGAGCCGCCGGCAGCGGCACTGAACCTGATCGCCGTCGCCCGATTCCGCGTCGCCGCGCGCGCTGCGGGGCTGACCGACGTGGCGCTGCAGGGCAATTTCATCAAATTTGCGCCCGCGCAACTGCCCGAGTCCAAGCTGATGCGGCTGCAGCGGATGTACCCGGGATCGATGGTGAAGAATGCGCTGGACGCCGTGCTGATTCCCAAGCCGAAAACCGCGCGGATCGGCGGTCGGGACCTGGCCGACGCCGAGGTGCTGGCCTGGGCGCAGGGTGTGCTGGAGGCGATCTTCACGCAATAGTGGCGTCGGTTTCTCCCTCATCGGGCCGGCAATGCATTGCCCGATGGCAACCCGGCGGCCGCACCATTACTGAAGCGCGGCCGACCCGAGCGGACCGGGACCGGCGCTGCGGTTGGTGGTGGCGCCGTCGTCGTTCTGCCGGACGTCGCGGTTCTGCCGGACGGCTACTGGTTGGGCCGGACGGCTACTGGTTGGCACCCGAGTCGGATTTATTCAGCCAGGTCAGGGGGATGACCAATGCCACGAAACACAGCCCCAGCGCGATTGCCATGGGCAGGGCGTTCTCCAACGACAGAAAGGACATTGCGAAGATGCCGCCGAGGAAGAGCACGAAGAAGATGGCGAAGAGAATAACGCTCTGAACGAGACTGTTCTCACGCTCTTGCGCACGGTTGGACATAGTTCCTCCTGGCCCCCTAGGGGGTGTAATTGGGCGCCGACTGCACCGGCTAACGGTTCTGCCTAAAAGCTTAGTACGATCCCGCGGGATGCCCGTCATCGGTCACTGGATCCGCTGCCGTGCCGCCCGCACCGGCAGCGACATGGCTCAGGCCGTAGGCTTCTTCACGGACAATGGCGACGCCGGCGCTGGCGCCGATTCGGGTTGCGCCCGCGTTGATCATGGCGCGTGCGTCGGCAAGCGTACGGATCCCGCCGGAGGCCTTGACCCCCGGCCCCGGCCCAACGGTGGCACGCATCAGAGCCACGTCCGCGACGGTGGCGCCGCCTCCGTTGAAACCGGTTGACGTCTTGACGTAGTCCGCCGCGGCTTCGACGGCGGCGCGGCAGGCCACCACCTTCGCCTGGTCGGTGAGGAGGGAAGTTTCAATAATGACTTTCAGGATCGACTCGCCGGCATGCACCTCTTCGGCGACGGCGGAGATGTCCTCCACCAGGGCGCCCTTGTCCAACGCGCGCGCCGAGGCGATGTTGATGACCATGTCGATTTCATCGGCACCGTCCAGGACGGCGCCGCGGGCCTCGAACCTCTTGACATCGGTCGGCGTGGCGCCAAGCGGGAACCCAATCACCGAACAGGTGAGCACACCGGTGCCCTTGAGCGCGTTGTGCACGGTCTTGACCCAGATCGGGTTCACGCAGACGGACTTGAACCTGTGTGTGACAGCCTCCGCGCAGATTTTGAGCACATCCGCCTCGCTGGCCTCCGGCTTCAGCAGCGTGTGGTCGATGTACCTGGCCAGTTCCGAGGTGGGGGCGCTGGCCGGGGTGCCGGGGAGAGAGGTCATGGTGCGGCCTTCCTGTAGGAGTTCGTTAGCTCAATGCTCCCACGGCGGACCGACAGTTCCGGCTCAGCTGACCAGCAGGATGCCGGTCAGGGACGTGGCCGCCACAAGCACAGTGGAAGCGGCCGCGAGGACGAACGGTTTGAACCCCACGGCCCGGAGTGATTTAAGGTGAACGCCGGTTCCAAGAGCGAACATGGCAGCCGCCAGCAGCGAGGTTTGGCCCGCGCCGGCAATAGTCAGCACCGCGGACGGAACAAGTCCGGTGGATCGGATCAGCATCATCACGATGAAGCCCAGGACGAAGAGCGGCATGATCGGGGGGCGGCGCGAGGTGCTGTCCGTCTGGCTCATGGACCGGCGGCAGCGCATGCTGACCACGGCCATAACCGGCGCCAGCATGAGAATGCGTGCCAGCTTGACGATCACCGCCACACCGAGTGCGGCGCCGCCGATCGCTCCACCCGCCGCCACCACCTGCGCCACTTCGTGGATGGAACCACCGGCCCACATGCCGCCTTGTTGATCGGAAAGGCCCAGGAATCCGGCGGCGAAGGGAATAAACGGGATCATCAGCGTTCCGAAAATCACCACCAGGGCAATGGCTGTCACCACCTCCTGCTCATCCTCGGTTTCGATCACCCCGTCCACCGCCGCCACGGCCGCCGCACCGCAGATGGAAAATCCGCAGGCAATCAGCAGGCGCTGTGTGGGGCTGATGCCCATCCATTTGCCGAGCAGCAGGGTACCCAAAATGCCGATGCCGACAATACCGACGACCACCAGGATCATTCCTGCACCGAGCCCGAGGATGTCCCCGAGCAGGAGCTGCAGGCCCAACAGGACCACGCCGGCCCGCAGGAGAGTTCTGGCCGCAAACCTGAATCCCGGGTCCAGTACGGCCGGTAACCGGACCACATTCCGCAGCACCGCGCCCAGAACGATGGCGATCAGCAGCAGGCTCACGGTCGGGACGAACCAGCCGATTCCCATCGCGGCCAGCACGGCGGCCGCGCAGGCGCCTAGGCCAGGTGCCACAGCGCGGAACCAGCGGTAGCCGGCGTCCGTGAAGGTAGTCCGGCGGGAAACCGAATCTGCACGGGGATCGGTAACCGCACCCGAAGGCGGATCGGAAACCTGGCCTCGTAGTGGATCCGAAGGCGGATCGGAAACCTGGCCTCGTAGTGGATCCGAAGGCAGCGGATCCGAAAGCGAAGTGTCAAAGGTCGCGGGGGTGGTTGTTGTTTCTGTCGTATCCATATCTTCGATGCTGCCAGCGCCCGGGCCGACCCGGTAGCCGGCAATGACGCATGGAAATATATCATTTTGATATGAGCATGAACTGGCCCGATCTCGCCGTCCTTGAACTTCTGGTGGCGGTTTCCGAATGCGGCAGCCTGAGCTCGGCGGCGCGCGCCGTGGGTATGGCGCAGCCGAACGCGAGCCGGTCGCTGGCACGGCTGGAGCGCTCGCTGGGCGTGATTCTGATCGATCGGCGCCCCGGCGGATCGCGGCTGACGGTTGAAGGCGCCGTCGTTGTTGATTGGGCGCGGCCGGCGCTGGACAGCGCACGCGAGTTGATGTCCGCGGCGGAGGCGCTGCAGACGCAACGCCTCTCCCGGCTGAAGGTAGCGGCAAGTATGACCGTTGCCGAATACCTGATGCCGGGCTGGCTGGCGACACTCAAGCGCTCTGATCCCGACCTCAGCGTGACCTTGTCCGTCCAGAACTCGAGCCGGGTATTCGAGCTGATTGCCCAGGGAGCGGCGGACGTGGGATTCGTGGAGTCGCCGCGTCTGGCCACCGGCCTGCATCGGTTGATCGTGGCCACAGACCGCTTGGTGGTCGTGGTGGCACCGGATCATCCTTGGGCGTCCGCACGGAATGGAGTGACGCCTCAGGAGTTGGCCTCTACCGCCTTGGTGGTGCGCGAACCCGGGTCCGGCACACGGAATACGCTCGATCGCGCGCTGAAGGCCTATGGGCCGGTTCCGCCCACCATGGAGCTGAGCAGCAACGCGGCCGTGCGGCTCAGTGTTGCTGCCGGCGCCGGCGCGGCCGTGCTCAGCATCTTCGCCGTCCGCCCATGGCTCGAGAGCGGCGCCCTGGTGGAAGTGCCGGTACCGGGGTTGTCCCTGGAACGGCGGATGCACGCCGTATGGAAGGGACCCCGGATGCTGGAAGGACCGGCCGGAGACCTGGTGACAGCGGCCGCCCGCCGGGAACGCGGCGGGCGTAAGCCGGGAGCGCCGAAATGACGCCCATCCCGCAAAATGACGCGCGAGGCGCACGTCATTTTGCGGGATGGGCGTCATTTTCTCTTGGCGCTTACGTTTTTGACGTTCGACGTAGCCCAGCATCACTGAGAATTCTCTCCAGTCGGGCCAGATCCATCATTTCGGCCCAGTTCCACCGGGCGAACCCCATGCCCAAAGCGCGACTCTTATTCTCCCGGTCCTTCTCAGCCAGGACGCGTTCCTCGACGGAACTACCGCTCGCCCAGTCTGTACGCGTGTACTTCGCCCGTCCGTCAAACTCGCCCACCACCCGTTCTCTGGGCCAGTAGAAGTCCGTTCGCGCTGTGACGTCGCCGCGGATGGAGAACGCGTGCTGCAGTTCCGGCGCACGGAAACCGAGGATGTGAATGTTCGCCCGACTCATTGATTCCCCGGCCGATTCCGACAAGTCCGAACTGAACTCCAGGACCGCCGTTGCCCGCTCGGTCTTGGCCCGGCTGGGGAGCTCCAACGCGGCTGCCCGGAGCTCATCGAGGCTCACCGGTGGGCCCAGCGGCGTATCGCGCTTCCAATCAACGATCAGCGCTCGGCGTTCTGGCCCCGCCACTGAATCGGCCCACGGGGCAGGGGCGACGCGGATCCTGCGGCAGGAATCCGCGACTGCAACTGCTTGGGCGAAAGGCAACCGCGCCATCAGTTCAACCGCTGTCCGTGCCTTATCCGTGGTGCGGAACTCGCCAAGCTCGGTCAACCGAGCGTCCATGGACCCGAAGTGACGTTTAACGCCGGCAAGGGACCGCCCGCCCTGCTGGAATGACGTCAGCACATGGAGGTCCTTCGGGCAGCCCAGGAGAGCCAGGCCCCAGAGCAGCCCGGACGTCTGCAGGGAAAACGTCGGTGCTACCGCCACAGTGCGGTTGAAGGCCTCGGCTCGCAGGCCATAGCGCTGCCAGGTATCGGCGCCTTTCCAAGTCCCGCCGTCCACATACACTCCGCGCCGGACGCGGACCAGTTGCCCGGCCTTGGCGCGACGCGCGAGGTTCCTCGGATCCTGCCCGACGGCGGCCACCTCGGAGCAAAAGATCAATCCGTGATAATCCATCTTTCCAGCATGGATTTCGCCGCTGCCCAAGGGAACAGCACCCTGAGAGAATGTGGATAACCCCGTCCGGAATCCTTGCCGCACCCGAAGCGGACGTCCTGATGTGGACGCCGAGATTTATGACGCCCATCCCGCAAAATGACGCGGGGCGCGCACGTCATTTTGCGGGATGGGCGTCATTTTTGGAATCAGGGCGCCAAGATTCCGCGCAGGTCCGCGAGTGTGGAGTCCAGGGCCGAACGTGCCCGGCGCCGCGCTTCGGGGAGATCCGCTGCGGCGTCCACCGCGATGATGACCTCCAGATAACACTTGAGCTTGGGTTCGGTCCCGCTGGGCCGGATGATCACGCGTCTGCCGTCAGCCGTCAGGAAGAGCAGACCGTCCGTGGGCGGCAGCGCGTCGGAGCCCTGAGCCAGATCAATTAAATGTTCGACGGCGGATCCGCCCAGTTGTGCCGGCGGCTCCCGGCGGAGCGCCGTCATCATCGTTGCCAGCTGCGCCAGATCCGGAACCCGGAGGCTGAGCTGGTCGCCCGCATGCAGGCCGTGCTCCAGTGCAAGGTCATCGAGCGTGTCGAAGATTGTCCGGCCCCGTGCTTTCTCCTCCGCCGCAAGTTCCGCGATGAGGAGCGCCGCGGAGATGCCATCCTTGTCCCGGACCAGTTTCGGCGCGATGCAGTATCCCAGTGCTTCTTCATAACCGTAGACAAGGCCCGGTACCCGGGAGATCCATTTGAAACCCGTCAGCGTTTCTGTGTGGGCAAGACCATGGGCGGCGGAAATCCTGGCCAGCAGCCGGGAGGAAACGATGGAGTTGGCGAAGACGGGCGTGGCGAAGTCCGCGCCGACGTTCGAGTCGACGCCAGCGGTGACCGGCCAGCCCCCAGCCCCCGAGTCGTCGGCCCCCGAGCCGCCTGCCCGCGAGTCGCCAGCCCCCGAGCCGCCGGCCCGCGTTCCGCCGTCGTCGGCCTGATTTGAGACGGAATGCCCGGTGGAAAGCCGCGCCGCGATATGGGCCCCGAGCAGGGCTCCCACTTCGTCACCGCGCAGCATCCGCCAGGACCCGGTGGCGGGATCCAATGCGGCGACGGCGGCACGGTCCGCATCCGGATCGTTCGCCAGTACGATGTCCGCGCCGCTCTCCCGCGCCAGTTCCAAGGCCAGATCCAGTGCACCGGGCTCCTCCGGGTTCGGGAAGGCCACGGTGGGGAAATCCGGATCCGGCAACGCCTGGGCGGCCACCACGGATATATCCTCAAAGCCGGCACCGTTCAGGACCTCGACGGCGGTCATGCCCCCGACGCCGTGCATCGGGGTGTAGACAATCTTCAGATCCCGGGCGGGAAACGCCTTGGAATCGGCGAGGGAGCGCACCTCGCCCTGGTACCCGGTGGTGAAGCCGGCGTCCACAACGGTCCAGCCCGAGTCCGCGAGTTCGATGCTTGCCAACGGGCCGATTGCGGCAATTTCCGCGGCGATCAGCTCGTCGAAGGGTGCAACGATCTGCGCACCCTGACCGGCGTCCGTCACGGTGCGTCCGCCCAGGTACACCTTGTAGCCGTTGTCTTGGGCGTGATTGTGGCTGGCCGTGACCATGACGCCGCCGTCGCAGTCCAGCGCCCGGACTGCGTAAGCCAGCAAGGGTGTGGGCAGGGCGCACGGCAGCAGGAAGGTTTCAATGCCGGCCGCGGTGAAGATGGCGGCGCTTTCGGTCGCAAAAATATCGGAGTTGTGCCGTGCATCGAAGCCGACGACGGCGCGGGGGGTATAGGACGGCGTGCGGTCCGTCGTGGCGTGGATCGTTGTGGTTGCAGGGGTTACAGGGGTTGCAGTGGTGGGCGGGGTTGCAGGGGTTGCAGGGACTGTGCTTCTGGTCAGGGTGCTGTCGGTGGTGGTGCTGTCCTGGCCCTTGGAGGCAGCAGCCGGATCCGTGGATGCCCGTTTCAGCAGAAACGCAGCAAGCCCCGCCGCTGCACGGCGGACGACGACGCGGTTCATTCGGTTGGGTCCGGGCCCCATGGCGGCCCGCAGGCCGGCGGTGCCGAACTGCAGATTGCCGCTGAAGCTGTCGGCGAGTTCCTGCTGCGCGGCTTCCTGGCGGGCAGCTTCCGCGTCGGCGCCCCCTGCCTGGGCGCCCCCTGCGTCGGCACCCCCGGCATCGGTGCCCCCGGCGTCGGCGCCGCCGGCACAGACCATCAGTGCCCTCAGCTGCGCGGCGGTCACCGGATCCGGGTCCTGATCCGCCCACGCCCGGGCGGCGTGCAGCAGCGGCTGGAGTTCGGTGTCCGGAAGCGTCATGGATCCAACCTATCGTGGCCCGGGGAACGGCTCAGCCCGTAAGCGGGTATACGGCGGAAGCTGCGCGGACTAGGGTGTGAACCTTGCGCAGGAGGGCGTCCTGCGCGGGCTGGCACCGGGAGGTGCGCAGAACGGTCCGCCGGCGTACGGGGGCACGGCGGAAGCCGCGCTACAGCCGGGCGATGATGTCCGCCAGCAGCCGGGAGATCCGCGGCCCGGCGGCGTGGCCCGCTGCCAGCACTTCCTGATGGTCGAGGGGGACCGGGCTGATCCCGGCCGCGAGGTTGGTGACGAGCGAAATCCCGAAGACCTCCATCCCCGCGTGCCGGGCGGCGATCGCCTCCAGAGCGGTGGACATTCCCACCAGATCCGCCCCGATCCGCTTGGCGTACTGGACCTCTGCAGGGGTCTCGTAATGCGGACCGGTGAATTGCGCGTAGACACCTTCATCCAGCTTCGGGTCCACTTCGCGAGCCAGTGCACGCAGCCGGGCGGAATAGAGATCGGTGAGGTCCACGAAGGTGGCGCCTTCCAGCGGGGACGCGGCCGTGAGGTTGATGTGGTCGCTGATCAGCACGGGAGTGCCCGGGTCCCAGGCCTCGTTGAGACCGCCGCAGCCGTTGGTCAGCACCAGGGTGGCGGCCCCGGCGGCAGCGGCGGTCCGGACGCCGTGCACCACGGCACGCACGCCCTTGCCCTCGTAAAAGTGGGTGCGCGCACCCAGCACCAGGGCACGTTTGCCGGTCGGTGTCAGGATGGAGCGGACGGTCCCCACATGGCCTGCCACCGCAGTCGCGGAGAAGCCCGGGATGTCCGTCGCGTTGAGGGTGGCGGTGGTTTCGCCGATCAATCCGGCGGCCTCGCCCCAGCCGGAGCCGAGCACCAAAGCGATGTCGTGCGTGGCAACCCCGGTATGCTCCGAAATGTAGTCCGCCGCCGCCCGCGCCAGCTCGAAGGGATCCGTGCCGGTCGGGACCGCAGCGAACGGCTCTGCCGCAGCAGCGCCGGGAGCCGCCGTCGTCGGCCTTAATGCGTCAGCGTCGCGGGCATCGGCGGCGGGTTCAGGGGCAGCGGAGGATTCAAATGTGTGCATTAGAATAACCTACCGGCTTGGTGAGGATGGCCGCGATAGGCGAGAATGAACTACTGTGACCAGCCAACATAATCTTTTTTCCACCCAGTCCGCTCCGAGCATCGCGATTCTGGGCGGCGGCCCCGGCGGGTACGAGGCCGCGATCGTTGCCGCCTCCCTGGGCGCGCAGGTGACCATCGTGGAGCGGGCCGGCCTCGGCGGCTCCGCGGTGCTGACCGACGTCGTCCCATCCAAGACGCTGATCGCGACGGCGGACACGATGACCCGGATGACCGACGCGGCCGCGCTGGGCGTGCGCTTCGACGTCGATGACGAGGGCGATTACGTGCCCCTGATGCGCGCTGACCTCAAGGCGGTCAACGAGCGCGTGCTGCGCCTGGCCGGCGAACAATCCGCGGACATCCATGCTGGCCTGGAGCGGGTCGGGGTGCGGATTATTCCGGGCACCGGCAGGATACTGGACAACAATACGATCGAAGCGACAACCGGCGAGGGGGCTGACGCCAGCACCGAAACGATCACGGCGGACGCGATTCTGGTCTCCGTCGGGGCGCACCCGCGCGAGCTGCCCACGGCCAAGCCGGACGGCGAGCGGATCCTTAACTGGACTCAGCTGTACCACCTGCAGGAGGTACCGCCGGAGCTGATCGTGGTGGGATCCGGGGTGACAGGGGCGGAATTTGCTTCCGCCTACAATGGGCTGGGCTCCAAGGTCACACTGATTTCCAGCCGCGACCAGGTGCTGCCGGGGGAGGACTCGGATGCCGCGCAGGTGCTGGAAAATGTCTTCGAGCGCCGCGGGATGACCGTGCTCTCCCGCTCCAGAGCCGCCGCCGTCGACCGGACCGAGGACGGCGTCGTCGTGACCCTCGGCGACGGCCGGAGGGTGACCGGCAGCCACTGCCTGGTCTGCGTCGGCTCCATCCCCAATACCGCGGGAATCGGGCTCGAAGAGGCCGGCGTTGCGCTCACCGAGGGCGGCCATATTAAGGTCGACGGCGTCTCCCGGACGACGGCGTCCAACGTTTACGCGGCGGGCGACTGCACGGGAGTGTTCGCGCTGGCCTCGGTGGCGGCCATGCAGGGCCGGATTGCCGTGGCGCATCTGCTCGGTGACGGCGTACGGCCGCTGAAACTGCTGCAGGTGTCCTCCAATATCTTCACCTCGCCGGAAATTGCTTCAGTGGGGGTGTCCGAGGCGGATCTGGCCTCCGGTAAGTACCAGGGCGACGTGGTTAAGCTGTCGCTGCGCACCAACGCCCGCGCCAAGATGCGTAATTTCAAGGACGGGTTCGTCAAGATCATTGCGCGAAAGGGCTCCGGCACCGTGATTGGCGGTGTCGTGGTGGGTCCCGGCGCTTCCGAATTGATCTTCCCGATCGCGCTCGCCGTGACGCAGAAGCTGCACGTGGACGACGTGGCCAGCACGTTCACCGTCTACCCGTCGCTCAGCGGGTCGATTTCCGAGGCTGCGCGGCGCCTGCACGTCCATATGTAGCGCGTCACGGCGTTTGAGCACTAGACATACCGCTGTTTTCAGCCGGATGCCGTGGATATGGATGAGTGCCATGGGAATTCCCGTGGCACTCATCCATATCCACGGCACACAATCGACGGCCCCAGAACACTGCCGACTCCGCCCAGATGACACCGCAGACTCCCTGCGAGATACGGCCGTGAGCCTCGGGGCAGATGAGGCGGGTTCCCTTCCGGTCAGATCGTCTCGTCTTCCGGCGAATGCACCGGCCCCTGGGCCGCGACTTCGCGGGAGGCGGCACGAAGCTTTTCCGCCGCGGCTTTCTCCTGGCCGAGATTCTGCTCAAAGATAGAGACCAGCTCGGTCCTGCCTTCCGCCAGCGCTGCGGCAACCAGGGTCTCGTACACCGCGATCTCATAGTGTTCGGTCTCCAGCGCGCCGGCCAGGATTACCTGGTCCGCCAGTTGCGGAATGGTTTTCCGCAGGGTGGTCTTTCCCTCCTTGGCAAGTCCCGCAGTGGTTGGCGACGGGGAATCATCAATATCTTCGCCGAGGAGCTCAAAGGCGCGTTGCAGGTTGGCGAGTTGCTGGCGGGTTTCTGCGGTGTGTTCCTCCAGCAGTTCCTTGAGTTCCACCCGCTGCGCCCTGCTGGTCAGGTCCTCGAGCATCTGCAGCGAGTCCTGCTCCATGCTGAGAGCCGAGCCCAGCTTGAAAATGAACAATTCGTGGGCGGTGGTCAGTTTCTCAAACATCTTTTGAGCCTTCTGACACGGCCTGGCTGACCGCATTGGGGCCGATGAACTCCCGGTCCGGTATATTGCGCAGGGCTTCAAGGACGGGCTCGTCTGCACCGGAGTCCTCGGCCTTGCTGACCAGTTGGGCGCGGCTCGCCGGGTAGTCCATGCCGCCGAGGAACTTCTGGATCTGAATCGGATTGGGTGAATTGGACATGATATTTGCCTTTCAGAGGTGTTCGGCTGCATGGGTGCTGTCCCGGGTTGGGATGTTTGAAGAGGGCTTGCCTGGAGAAGATCCATCGGGAGGGAAGACCACGTCGAAGGCTTCCACCCGCCGTTCCGGGACAGTGGTCGGGGATTCCAGATGCACGGCACCGGATGGCAGCATCGCCGCGCCGCCGCATACATCCATGACTTTCCACTGCGCCGCAACGTCTTCGCCTGAATGGTCCAGGGGCAGTAGCGGCCAGAAGTCAAAGCCTCCAGGCCACCAGCGCCAGGCGGTCAAAGAGCACACAGCCACCCACCCACGCGATCCGGTAGGCAAGCCACTGATCCGGACCAAGCTTCAGGGAGGCGGCCATGTGGGCGGGGTTGGCAGCATTATGCAGGGGCCATCGCCGGAAGGACGGTTCCGCGCGGCGGATCCGCTCCGCTTGCACCCGACCCTCCCATGGTTCAAAAGCGGTCTGCTCATCGGGCCGGATGTCCGCCAAGTGGCTCAGGCCCTGAACCGCCACGCCGACGAAACCGCAACCCAGATCCTGCAGCGCCTCATTCCTACGGTTCATGGAGTCGGGTTCAAGCCAAACGTCGTTGTCCAGAAAGAGTACGCGGCGTGCCACGGCCAGAGCCAGCAGGTACTGGCGGTGTTCTGCCAGGCCGCGGCTCGGCAGGTGCCTGCTGGTTCGCACTGCGCGGCCCTGGGCTCGCAGGACGCGGATCATTGCGGCGACAGCGGGGTGCCCCCAGTCCACCGTCGCGTCGCTTTGGTCGTTGATGATCACAGAAAAGTCCGGCTCGTCCTGGGCAGCCAAGCCGGCTAAGACCACGGCCAACTCGGCGGGCCGGCCCCGGGTGGGGATCAAGACCTCAAGTTCCGGGTCCGGATTATCCTGCGGCAGTGCCCACTGCGCGGCGGTCCGTCTGGTCATACCGGCTCACGCTTCCTCTTCCTCCTCCGGATCTGCGGTCAGGCCAATGGCTTCCTGAACCTCGGCGCCGTCTGTGCTGTCCGGGAACGGCTCGGATTCCCGGCCCTCTTCGACATGGGCCGCCCGATGACCCTTCGTCATACTCTGGGCTTCCTGCTTCATCTCGTCGTCGAGCCTGGCGCCGTGTTTGCTGCTGCCTCGTTCGGCCATGGCAGATTCCTCCTCATCATGCTCAGCCGGGGTCCCGGAGTTTCGAACAAGCCCGGAGCTGAAACCCGTAGGCGAAAGCGGTCATTCAACGCTAACACTAAGTATGCTTGTTAAGGCGCTGCGGACCGGAAATTAACAGCGCTGATGAAGGCTCAACAGCAACTTCCGGCCGTGAAGAATCGTGATGCGCAAGGAGAATGTGATGAAACGGAATGAAGCGGGACAAGATGCGGACCGGGTGCACGGGCAGGCGCCCGCGGAAGGTGAGGAAGGGGACGACCAAGACACGGATGACCGCCGGCATTCACAGATTGCGGCGGAAGGGGAGGACGACGATGTTGACGGCGGCCCGACCACGACGACGTCCACGGGCGACGACGCCCGGCAGTAGTGACGGGAAGCGAAGACGCGGCACGGGTCAGACGCGGAGCCGGTAGCCGCGCTTGAGAACAGTTTCGATCATGGCGGCGTCCGGGAGAGCGGCCCGCAGCCGGCTGACCGTCATGTCCAACGCGTGCTCGGCACCACGCTGATCCAACAGTCTGACCAGAGTGTCACGCGGGAGCACCGAACCGCCGGCCTCCAGCAGGGCACGAATAAGGAGCAGCGGAGCGGGCGCCAGCTCCACCGGCATGCCGTTGACGCGCAGCGCACGCCCGCGCAATTCCAGCTGGCCGGCCTGGGTCTGCAGCGTCCGGACACCGGTCCGTTCCAAATGCTCGCAGACCAGACGGATCAGGGCACCCATCCGGAACCGCTCCGGAATCAGCGCAGTGATGCCGGCGTCCAGCAGGGGTTTGGCAGTGACGGGCCCAACGGCGGCGGCCACCACCGAGGTCTTGAAACTGTCGATGAGCGCATGGTACCTGCCCATCTCGTGCGCTGTGCTCCAGAGGGCGTCCACGGCCGGGGCGCTGGTGAAGGTGACAACATCCAATTCCTGCTGGCAGACCGCGTCGATGAGTTTGGGCAGCAGGTCCTCGCCTTCCGGCCGGACCCAGCGGTAGGGCGTAACCGTCAGCACGGTGGCCCCGGCAGCGCGCAGCCGGTCGAGCTGCTTCACATCGGTGTAGCCGTGCAGCTGCACGGCTATGGTCTTCCCGGCCAGTGGGGGCCCGACGTCTCTGACCCCCTCGGCGTACACCAGATCGACCAGGGTGGCCGTGGTTTCGTCGCTGCTGATGCCGACGTCATTAAGGCCGGCCGCGCGTACGGCTCCCCGGGCCTTGGGGCCGCGGACGAAGATCCGGCAATTCCCCAGGGTGCCGAGCAGCTCTTCCCCGATGCCCGAGGCGTCCGCGGCCTCGCACCAGCGCCGCATGCCGTAGGCGGTGGTCACGATCAGGATATCCGGCCGGGCGGCGATGATGGCCAGGGTGTCCTCGGCCAGCGGCAGGTCTTCCTCCACTGGTGCGATTTTCAGGGCCGGGGCGTACAAAACGTCGGCGCCGCGCCGCTCCAGCGCCTCGATCAGGTCCCGGGACCGCCGGTGCGAGGTCACGCCGACGCGGAATCCGGTCAACGCCAGTTCCGCGGCGCCCGCCGAGTGATCTACGTCGGGCGCTGCTGAAGCGGTCGGTCCAGGATCGGTCAGTGTTGGCCCCAGCATTGACCCTGCTGTTGACCCGACCGGGCTTGATTCGCCGGCTGCCGGATCGTCGTGTTTGGACAATTGCATCTCCCTCATGACCGCAGCATGGCGGCCGTTAAATCGGCGATTTCGCTCTGCACGCCGGCGGCCCGCCCCACGGCAACCACCTCACCGATCACCACCACGGCCGGGTTGCTGCACTTTGATGCTGCACTGACAATGTTACTCAAATCTGAGATGGTGGTGCGCTGGTGCGGGCTGAAACCGCGTTCGACGACGGCGACTGGCATGTCCCGGCGCAGGCCCGCCTGGAGCAGACCGTTCGTGAGCTGCGGCAGCGTGCCGATGCCCATCAGCACCACGATGGTCCCGCCCAGTCCCGCCAGGTGTTCCAGTTCGGGGTCGGTCAGCGGTGCGTGGCCGGAGACGACGGTGAACAGGTGGCTGACCGTGCGGTGCGTGACCGGGATACCGGCGGCGCCGGGGACGGAGATGGCGCTGCTGACACCGGGCACCACGGTGACGGGGATGCCGGCCTCCGCGCAGGCCGCGACTTCCTCTCCGCCGCGGCCGAAGACGTACGGATCGCCGCCCTTGAGCCGGACCACGCGGTTGCCCATCCGGGCGCTCGCGATCATCTGCGCCTGGATCTCGGTCTGGCTGACGGGGTGGTGGCCGGGCGTTTTGCCGACATCGATGAGCTGCGCGCCGGGGGCCAGCTGGGCCAGGTCGGCGACCGGTTCCAGCCGGTCGTAAAAGACCACGTCGGCCTCGCGCAGGGCGCCGCGGCCGCGCACCGTGAGCAGATCGGCCGGCCCGGGTCCACCACCCACCAAGGCGATGTGGCGGCCGGGACTGGCGGCCTGCTCACGGACCAGCAGGACGCTGTGCAGCCGGCAGGCTTGCACCAACGGAGCCCAGCCGGGATCGCCGTCGTCCACGGCCACGACGAGAAGCACCTCGTCCAAGACCGAGGTGCGGAAATTCGCCGGGCAGTCGACGGTGCGCACGTCCGCGGCAGCCGCTCGGTAGCGCCGCACGGCACGCCGCGCTGCGACGGCGGAACCGGTGATCAGCACGGATGTCCAGTGAGATCGGCGTCCAGGTCCATGTCAGGCTCCGTCCGGGGAGGTTGCGAAGCCGCCGGGGCGGATGCCGATGCTGGTGGCGATCAGCACGCTCTGCTTCTCTGCCGCCGTGGCGGCCCGGATCTGGCCGCGCTCGGGGACGAAGGCGATGGAGTCATCGGCGGTGGTGGGGGCATTGACGAAGGAGCGGAAGCGGCGCAGCCGATCCGGGTCCGCCAGTGTGGCGTCCCATTCATCCTCGTAGTTGCCCACATGCCGTTCCATCGCGGTTTCCAGGTCTGCGGCGATGCCCAGCGAATCGTTGATCACCACGTCGACCACATGGGCGAGGCCGCCGTCGAGCTCTTCCTGCCAGCGTGCCGTGCGCTGCAGCCGGTCCGCGACGCGGATGTAGTACATCAGGTAGCGGTCGATGTAACTGATCAAGGTGGCGTCATCGAGGTCCTTGGCGAGCAGCTGCGCATGCGCGGGCTGTGCGCCGCCGTTGCCGCCGACATAAAGGTTCCAGCCGTCCGCCGTGGCGATCACGCCGACGTCCTTGCCGCGCGCCTCCGCGCACTCGCGGGCACAACCGGAGACGCCCATCTTGAGTTTGTGCGGGCTGCGCAGCCCGCGGTAACGCAGCTCCAGGTTGATCGCCATGGACACCGCGTCCTGCACACCGAAGCGGCACCAGGTAGACCCGACGCAGGACTTCACCGTGCGCAGGGACTTGCCGTAGGCCTGGCCGGATTCGAAGCCGGCCTCCACCAGGATCTTCCAGATATCCGGCAGCTGCTCCAGCCGGGCACCGAAGAGATCGATCCGCTGGCCGCCGGTGATCTTGGTGTAGGGGCCGTAATCCTGTGCCACCTGGGCGATCACGCCGAGTTTCTCGGGCGTGATTTCACCGCCGGGGATGCGCGGGACCACCGAGTAGGTGCCGTCCTTTTGCATATTCGCCAGCGCCCGGTCATTGGTGTCCTGCAGCGCACCGCGGCCGTCGTCGAGCACGTAGGCGCTGTGCTGGCTGGCCAGGATGGAGGCCACCGTGGGCTTGCAGATGTCGCAGCCGGCGCTGCCGGCGGCCGGCTCGACCGTGCCGAAGCGGGCCAGGATCTGCTCGAAAGAGGTCAGCTCCAGGGCGCGCACGGCCTCGAACAGCCCCGCCCGGGACATGCCAAAGTGCTCGCAGAGCGCTTTGGAGACGGCGACGCCGGACTTGGTCAACTCGCTCTCCAGCAGCTTCTTCAACAGCGGTACACAGGAACCGCACTGGGTGCCGGCCCGGGTGCAGGCCTTCAAACCCGGCACGTCCTGGACCGGTCCGTTTCCCTCGCAGCAGCCGGTCCCGTGCACGGCGTCCCGGATGGTGCCGGCCGGGACGTTGTTGCACGAGCAAAGGATCGCATCGTAGGGCAACTCCGTTTCCGGGGCATCGCCGCCGGCGGCGAAAAGATACGCTCCGGGCTCGGCGGGAAGGGCGCGGCCCAGCAGCGGGCGCAGACTGGTGTACGGGGTGGCATCGCCGACGAAGATGCCGCCCAGCAGCGTCTTGGCATCATCGGTGGTGACGATCTTCTGGTAGATGCCGCGCGCGGGGTCGGCGTAGACGATTTCCAGGCTGCTTTCGGTGCGGCCAAAGGCGTCGCCGAAGCTGGCGACGTCGACGCCGGAAAGCTTGAGCTTGGTTGCGGTGTCGAAGCCTGGGAAAGTTGCGGCGCCGCCGTGCAGTCGGTCCGCGACGATCTCGGCCATCGTAGTGGCCGGGGCCACCAGGCCCAGGCACATGCCGCCGAAGTTCGCGACCTCCCCGATCGCCCAGACGTTGGACACCGTGGTGGCACAATCCTCTCCGATCACCACGCCGCCGGTGCAGCGAGCGCCTCGGTCAGCCGAGCCATGATCCACAATTCGGTGCGGACCCCCGGCGGCGGGGTCACTGCGGCGCGGCGGCGCAGCACGCGTCCCTCAAGATTGGTCATCGTCCCTTCCTCCTCCGCCCACTGCGTCACCGGTAGGATCAGATCCGCCTCGGCAGCCGTCTCGGAGACGAAGAAATCACAGAGGACCAGGAAATCCAGCCGGCGCAGCCCGGCGATGACGGCGGACGCGTCCGGGGCGGAGACTGCCACATTGGCGCCGTGCACGAACAGGCAGCGCACGCCGCCTGGCTGGCCCAAGTTCATGAGGAGTTCGACGGCGGGCAGGCCGGGCCCAGGGAATGAGGGACTCGTCGACGCCCCAGACCCCGGCGACGTGCTTCCGGGCGGCCGGATCGGTGATTTTGCGGTAGCCCGGGAGCTGGTCGGCCTTTTGGCCGTGCTCGCGGCCGCCCTGCCCGTTGCCTTGTCCGGTGAGTGTTCCGTAGCCGCTCCGGGCGCTGCCGGGCAGCCCCAGCAGCAGACTCAGATTGATGGCAGACGTGGCCGTGTCCGTTCCGTCCACATGCTGCTCCACGCCGCGCCCGGTCAGAATGTAGCAGCCGGCTCCGGCAGCCCCCGCCGCGAGCAGCCGTGCCGTTTTCCGCAGCGTGGCTGCGGGGACGCCAGTCACGGACTGCGCACGTTCGGGCCACCAGCCGGCGACGCTACGGGAAATTTCCTCGAAGCCGCTGGTGCGGGCATTGATGAAGGCGTGGTCCGCCAGGCCCTCATGGATGACGATGTGGGTCAGCCCCAGCAGCAGCGTGAGGTCCGTCGCGGGGACCGGCTGGAGGTGGATGCCTGCGCCGTCCGCGGTGAACGCCGCGGTGGCCGATCGGCGCGGATCCACCACGATCAGGCCCCCGGCGTCGCGGGCGCCCTGCAGGTGCACCATGAATGGGGGCATGGTGTCTGCCACATTGGAGCCGAGCAGCATGATGGTGGCGGCGGTGTCCAGATCCGCGACAGGGAACGGCAGCCCACGGTCCAGGCCGAAGGATCGGTTACCCGCGGCCGCGGCGGAGGACATGCAGAACCGGCCGTTGTAATCGATCCGGGAGGTTCCCAGGGCCAGGCGGGCGAATTTGCCGAGCTGGTACGCCTTTTCATTGGTCAGCCCGCCTCCGCCGAACACGCCCACCCCGTCGGGCCCGTGCAGCCGGCGCGTGCTGCGGACGGCATCCGCAATCCGGCCCAGCGCCTCGTCCCAGCTGACCGGCCGGTGCACGCCGTCCGCGCCGCGCAGCAGCGGTTCGGTGACCCGCCCCGGATGCTGCAGCAGTGTGGTTGAGGTCCAGCCCTTGCGGCACAGGCCGCCGCGATTGGTGGGGAACTCGCGTCCGGCAACGTTGGGGGGTGACTCCGCGGCTGTCGTTTCAACGGCCGCGCCCGGCGTCAGCGTCATGGCACACTGCAAAGCACAGTAGGGGCAGTGCGTGTCCGTACTGCGCAGCAGATCGCCTGTTCTCCCCATCAGGCACCGGCCAAACCGGCGCGCGAGGACCGCCGCAGATAGCAGAACCAGGTGACAACCATCAGCAGCAGGTAGCCGGCCACGAAACCATAGAATGCGGACTCGTAACCGCCCGAAGCGGTACGCGAAGCATTGAGCACCTGCGGGACCAGGAATCCGCCAGAGGCGCCGATGGCGGAAATGATGCCCAGCGCGGCGGAAGCCTTCCGCGCGGAACTTACCTCGGCGCCGTCGTCCGTCCCATGGCCCTGGCAACGGTCCCGGGAACGGAGGGCAAAGACCACGGGAATCATACGGTACGTTGATCCGTTCCCGGCCCCGGCAGCGGCGAAGAGCAGCAGGAACAGGCCCAGGAAGATGCCGAAACTGTGCAAGGGAAGGGTCCAGACCTGGACCAGCGTGATGACGGCCAAGGCGGCGAAGCAGACCATCGTGATGCGGGCGCCGCCCCAGCGGTCAGCCAGCCGGCCACCGTAGGGCCGGACCAGGGAGCCGACCAGGGCGCCCAGGAAGGCCAGCGAAATGGTCGCCGCACCCAGCGTGAACCCTGTGGAGGGACCGAACGTGTCGGCCAGCAGCCTGGGGAACACGCCGGAGAAGCCGATAAACGAGCCGAAGGTGCCGATGTACAGCAAGGCCAGTATCCACAGGTGCGGTTCCCGCAGGCACGCCAGCGAGCCGGCAATGTCGGAAGTGGCACTGGAGATATTGTTCATGAACTTCCATGCACCGAACGCCGCGAGCAGGATCAGCGGAATCCAGATCAGGCCGGCCAGCGGGAGGCTGCCGGCGGCGCCGGCGGCTGCGGCGCCGGCGGTGACCACCACCGGCACGGCCAGTTGGGCGACGGCGGCCCCCAGGTTCCCGCCGGCAGCGTTGAGCCCCAGCGCCCAGCCTTTTTCCCGGACAGGGAAGAAATACGTAATGTTGGCCATCGAACTGGCAAAGTTCCCGCCGCCAAGCCCCGCCAGGGCCGCGACGCCGAGCATCACGGCGAACGGTGTCCGCGGATCGGCAACGCACCATGCCAGTCCGGTGGCGGGCAGCAGCAGCAATAGAGCGGAAACGACCGTCCAGTTGCGGCCACCGAACCGGGCCACCATAAATGTGTAGGGGATCCGCAGGGTGGCGCCGACCAGGGACGGCATGGAGATCAGCCAGAACAGCTCGGAGGAGCTGAAGCGGAAGCCGGCGGCGGGCAGAAAGACGACGACGATCGACCACAGCTGCCAGATCACAAAGCCAAGGAACTCGCATCCGATGGACCAGTTCAGGTTCCGTCGGGCAATACCACGGCCGGGGCCGGCCCATTGGGCGGAGTCCTCGGGACTCCAATTGTCGATCCAGCGGCCGGGGCGTGAGACGAGGGCGGGAAAGGCAGCCATCGGGGCAGCCGCCGTAGGATGGTCAACGCGGTCAACAGTCACAAGGGCCTCCACTATCGGTGCTTTCCGGTACGCCTCCAAGTTACCGAGGGTGCGTTTCCGGCACGGACGCCGGGCGTAAACGGGCTGTGACATCCACCTGTCCGCCGTTGCGTTCCCCCGGTGAGGCACGCTCCGGCGCCACTGAAGAAGCCCGCATGCTGAGACGTTCGTCCACTGAACGGCCGGTCAGTCCTACGATTGTTCATCTGATCCTCACGCATCGTCGGGCCGCTTCGGGCGTGTCCGGCCTGCCTGAAAGCCGGTCCTATGAGTACCGCCAAGACGGCAAGTGGTCTTACCCTCGGGCCCATGGGTGCGCTGCTGCCGGAGTTGTTTCCAAACAATGTCCGCTGCACCGGCTCGGCCGTCAGCTACAACATGTCCAGTGTCCTGGGCGCAGCGATGGCGCCGTTCATTGCCGTTGCCCTTTGGCAAGCCGCGCACGGCAGCACGTTCCTGGCGGGCGTCTACCTCAGTGCGATGGCCGTGCTCCGCTGCGCGAAAATGACGGCGATCCCGCAAAATGACGAGGGCTTAGTAACGTCATTTTGCGGGATCGCCGTCATTTTGGGTCATTGTCCCGGGTCAGTCCTCGATGGTGGCCAGTACGGCGCCGGCGGAGACGGTATCTCCGGGGAGGGCGGCCAGCCCGGTGACGGTGCCGGCGCGGTGCGCGGTGAGCGGCTGTTCCATCTTCATCGCCTCCAGGACCACCATCAGATCTCCTTCGGAGACCACGTCACCGTCCGCAACGGCCACCTTGACGATGGTGCCCTGCATCGGTGAGGTCAGCGAATTTCCGTTGGCGGCCGGGGCGGCGGAGCTGCGGCGGGCGGACTTCTTCTTCGACTTGCCGTTGGCAGCCGATGACCCGGCACCCGAGGACCGGGAGCTGCCCACCAGGGATGCGGGGAGCACGACCTCAAGGCGCTTCCCGCCGACCTCGACGGTGACCCGCTGGCGGTTGCCGCCGTCGTCGTCCGTTCCCGTGCCGGCAGCTGACCTTGTGCCCGCGGAACCGCCAGGGATGAACGCGGGAATGGTGTTGTTGTATTCGGTTTCGATCCAGCGCGTGTGCACGGTGAACGGCGAACCGTCCGACGGCGCGAAGGCCGGGTCCGCGACGACGGCACGATGGAACGGGAGCACGGTGGGCATGCCCGTGATGTGCATCTCGGCCAGCGCGCGGCCGGCACGCTGCAGGGCCTGCTCCCGGCTGGCGCCGGTGATGATCAGCTTGGCCAGCAGCGAATCGAAGTTGCCGCCGATCACCTCGCCGGCCTCGATGCCCGAATCGACGCGCACGCCGGGGCCGGTGGGAAGCGTCATCGTCTCAACCCGGCCGGGCGCGGGCATGAAATTGCGGCCGGGATCCTCGCCGTTGATGCGGAATTCGAAGGCGTGGCCGCGGATTTCCGGATCCGGGTAGCCGAGGTCCTCGCCGCGGGCCAGCCGGAATTGCTCGCGGACCAGGTCAATACCGGACACCTCCTCGGATACCGGGTGCTCCACCTGCAGGCGCGTGTTGACCTCCAGGAACGAGATGGTGCCGTCGGTGCCGACCAGGAATTCGCACGTGCCGGCGCCCTGATACCGCGCTTCCTTGAGGATGGCCTTGGATGCCTCGTACAGACGAGCGTTCTGGTCCTTGCTCAGGAAGGGCGCGGGCGCCTCCTCGACCAGTTTTTGGTTGCGGCGCTGCAGTGAGCAGTCACGGGTGGAAATGACGACGACGTTGCCCGCGGCGTCCGCGAGGCACTGGGTTTCGACATGGCGGGGGGAGTCCAGGAACCGTTCCACGAAGCATTCGCCGCGCCCGAATGCCGCGATGGCCTCCCGGACGGCGGAGTCATAGGCCTCCGGGATTTCCCCGCGGTCCCGTATCACCTTGATGCCGCGGCCACCGCCCCCATAGGCGGCCTTGATGGCCAGCGGTAGGCCGAACTCGTCAGCAAAATCCAGCACTTCCTGGGCCGAACCGATGGGATCCTTCGTCCCCGGGACCAGCGGTGCGCCGACCTTTTCCGCAATGTGCCGCGCCTGCACCTTGTCCCCCAAAGCCGCGATGGCTTCCGGTGACGGGCCGATCCAGATGAGACCGGCGTCGATCACCTTGCGGGCAAAATTGGCGTTCTCGGCGAGGAAGCCGTAGCCGGGATGGATGGAGTCCGCCCCGGAGCGGGCCGCAGCGTCGAGAATCTTCTCGATGACCAGGTAGGACTCCGCGCCCGTGCTGCCGCCCAATGCGTAGGCCTCATCCGCGAGCCGTACATGCAGGGCCTCGCGATCCGGTTCTGCATACACGGCGACGGAGGCGATTCCTTCGTCACGGGCGGCGCGGACGATGCGGACGGCGATCTCGCCGCGGTTGGCGACCAATACTTTGGTCATGACCTTGGTAACTGGACCGATAGCGGTGGGGGGTGGTGAAATGCTCACACAGGACTCCTTCTATTCTCTTGGGAGCCTAGCGCGGTTTTGAGGTTTTCGCCCAAGCACCATGCCGTTTCTGCGCACGAGTGGCGTGTTGTTTGTAGGTATCCTACAAAGTGGCGGTCGCTCGGGCGTCAAGGCAGGGCATCATGGGGCCGGGCTGAACCTGCTTTGACCAAGGAGCAGAATTAACTACTTGCTGCCGTCAGTGACCCTGGTCCGCTTGCCCTGGCAGTTCCCGGCACCAGCCGAAGCTGTCCCGAAGCAGGCGGTTCCACCGGTTGGCAGGCAGATCTGGGTGCAGCAGGGCGATGCCCAGACAGTATTTACTCATGCTCACCGGCCGGATTCCCATGGCGGCCAGCGCCTGATCCGCCACACCGAAGCCATCCATCGTTTTGGTTTCCACCACCACCAGGTCGGGAGCCCGTACCGTCCGTTCCAGGTTGCCGAAAACCAGATCCACGTCGCAGGTCAGACGCTCCCGGGTCAGCGGGTTTACCAGGGTTCCCCGGGTGTAGTCGGTGCTCAGCGACGGTTCAAGGATGGGCAGCGTCAGCCCGTAGTCGGCCTCGAGTTGCGCGGCCAAAAATTCCTCCGCCGCTTCCGTCAGTCCGGAACTGTCCTGCATCCGATAGGGCATCCGGTGCTTGACGGTTTCGCCCCGGTGACCTTTGAATTTCACTTCGAACATGCACAGGCCGCTGTTCACATAGGTTCGGGTGCGCACCTTGAAGCGCCGGCGTCGTCCCTGCCGATGAGCCCGAAATTGCTCCAACTCCGGGGTGTCAAAATACACCGATTCGTATTCGAACACCCGTCGCGTGCCGATCTCCAGGGCCCGGAAGTCCTGACCGAGCGAGGCCGCCAGCCGGGCGAGCTCGTCGGGGGCGAGCAGGAACTTGCGGTCCACCCGGGTCTGCAGAGCCGCCTCGCTCATCACCTCGTTCAAAAGGATCGGGTCGCGCTCTGCCGTCACCGCGGCCAGAACAAGGAGCGACCTGGAACTGTCGGGCTGCACCGTCAGGTCGGGCTGTGCCGTCAGGTCGGGCAGCACCGTCAGGTCGGACAGCACCGTCAGGTCGGGCAGCACCGTCAGGTCGGACTGCGCCGTCGTGGCGGCCTGCCCGATTGGGTAGGCCTCCACCGCGGTGACGGTCGGGGAACCGAGATCGGCCGTCACTGCCGGATCCTGTCCGGCTCCAGAAGAAGTTGGGTGGACAGCGGACGCGGACCGGCGGCCAGATCGACGGCGCAGGACGGGGCTGACCTGAACCGGACGTCCACCACCGTGAGGTCACGGACGGTGTCCAGCTCGAGCACCACGGTGCGAAGGATTTTGGCGTTCAGCAGCCTCCCGAGGGCAGCGTGCAGCTGCTGTTCCACCGGATACGCCGCATCCAACGTCACTGTCTGGCGCCGGGTGTTGGCAGCGAACCGGGGATGATCGGCGAAGAACATGATCATCACCAGAGCGAACGATACCGACGGTGAGAACCAGAAGGGATCCGGATGCAGTCCGTTGATCAGCCCGATCGCGAGCGACATAAAGTAGTACGCGACCTCTTCCTGGGTGAGCGTGTCCGAGCGGAGCCGGATGATGGACAGGATACCGAACAGCCCCAAGCCCAATCCAAGTCCGGCATCGTTGCCGGAGAGCAGCATGGTCACCGCCATGATGCCCACATTCAAGGACACATACGCCAGGACCAGGTCGCGGCGGAAGTGCCGGCGGAAGTAGACAGCGAAAACCAAAACACTAATGGCTGCAATGTCGGCAGCGGCGGCAATCCATAGATTGAGCATCGTTTCTCCCCTAAATCACTCTGACAGTCTCAGTGCCGGGTGCGGAGCGGCAGAGCCAAAGATAGGAGGACTATAAACCACTCCGGGCCGATAGCCCATGCGTAGACTGTGACGACTCGTTCCGCGCCGCCCCTGCGGTGTGGCGGCGTTACCGCCAGAGTTCGGTGATGCCGACGCCGGCGCTGGCGAGCAGGCTTCGCAGCGTGGACACAGACAGCCCGACGACGGCGTGCGGGTCACCGTCGATGCGGGTGATAAAAGCGCCGCCCAGGCTGTCGATGGTGAAGGAGCCAGCCACCTGCAGTGGCTCTCCGGTGGCGATATAGGCGTCCATTTCCTTCTCCGTCATCGCCGCGAAGTGAACCTCAGCGGAGGCGACCGCCCCGATCGTGGCGCCCGAGCCTCCGCCGGCAGCGGTCTCCCTGTTGTCCACCAACCAGTGGCCGGTGTGCAGGACGCCCGAATTGCCGCTCATGAGCGTCAGCCGCTCGCGCGCAACGTGGGCCTCGTATGGCTTTCCGTACGCCTGACCGTCGAGTTCGAAGACCGAATCGCAGCCGAGCACCAGCGCGCCCGCGGCCTCCGGGAGCGCCGCGACGGCCTCCGCCTTGGCCCGGGCCAGGAGCAGGGCCGTGTCGTGCGGATCGGTGATGCCGTAGCGGGCCGTCACCGCGTCCTCATCGACATCCGAAATCAGCACCTCGTGGGAGATGCCGGCTTCACGGAGAAGCTTGGTGCGGGCGGGGGACGCGGAGGCCAGAATGAGGCGAAGTTCAGTCACGCGTTCAAGCGTAGCCGCAGGTCGGCACCGGCATGCTGCGCGGGGCCGCTGCTCAGGGTGTTGGCGGAGCGGCTGCTGCTCAGTAGGCTCAGTGACTCCGGGCTGCCCCCGATGTGGCACCAGCTCGGCGCGGACCGTGGTCACGGGCGTACCCTGCGGGTAAACCATGGCGGCCAGCTCGTCCGCGGGAAGACCGGCCGGGTTCAGGGCCAGGACCGTAAGGATTTCCGTGTGCCGTTCACTGAGCTTGACCGGGCGCCCGTTGAGGTTGAGCACACCTTGGTCCCGGCCGAGGATGTGGAGGCTGTCGCGGCCGGCGCACTGGTGCCGACGGCGGCCTCGGACCAGTCCGCCCCTTCGACGAAGTTGATCCGGGTCGCCTTGGCCCGTGAATCCTGGTCGCCTTGCACCCACAGCAGCCTGCCGTGCTGGTCACCGATGGCCGCCGGGAAGTTCTCGTGCGCGGCGAACGCACCGGGCTCAATGGCAGCCCATGTGAACGGGCGGCGCTGTGATTCCATCCGCGGCTTCAGGACTCTGCCGGCGGAGTCCGAGGTTCGCCCCGGTAGGTGCCAAAGGTCCAGTGGTTTCCCTCGGTGTCACTGGCCGAGAAATCCAGGCTGCCATAGTCCGTTTGCACCGGTTCCGTCACCGCCAGGCCGCCGTGGTCCAGCACCCGCCGATGCAGGGAAGGGATATCCGAGCACACCACATAGGCGGCAAAGGTGCCCGGTTCCAGGGTGAAGGGGCCCGCCGGCTTATAGCTGCCCAGCATGATGCCCCCGCCCTCGGGCCAGTCCAGCTGGGCGTGGGCCACGGCCTCCCCGTCCATATAGACGGCCGTTCGGAGGAAACCGAAGCAGTCCACGAGGTAATCGATCAGGGCGACGGCGTCGCGGGCCTGCAGGGCCGGCCAGACATTCGGGGCGGGGACGGCTGCAGGGGTGGTTGCGGACGGATTCGCGCCCGCCTGAGTTTCGGACATGTCCTCAGTATCCGCCGTCGTTGTCCGCCTGGCTAGGACTCGCCCATCCTCAGACACCTAATCCAGTGTGGAGATCTGCCCCTCCACGGAGGATTTTAGCGGCGGGTCTCCACACTCGCCCCAGCGGGCGGGTGAGTGTGGAGAGGACGGCTCAGGACGTGGTGTCCACCAACTCGCCGGGCGCCCTCTCGGCCGCCCCATCGGCGGCGTCGCCCGGGCGTGTCCCGGCGGTGCGGACCGTGGATTTCTCCAGCTTGGCGCCCTCAACATCCACGTCCGGCAGAATCCTGTCCAGCCAGCGCGGGATCCACCAGGCGCTCTTGTCCAGCAGGTGCATGGCCGCCGGGATGATGGTCATCCGGACCACGAAGGCATCCAGCAGCACACCGAAGGCCATCGCGAAGCCCAGCGGCCGGACCATGGTCAGGTGGCTGAAGATGAAACCGGCGAAGACGCTGGTCATGATGATGGCGGCGGCCACCACCACCCGGGCGGCGTGGCTGAAACCGGTCCGCACCGCCGCCTTGGCGCTCTGACCGTGGACGTACGCCTCACGCATGCCGGAGACAATGAACACCTGATAATCCATCGCCAGGCCGAAGAGCACGCCAATCAGAATGATGGGCAGGAAGCTGAGCACCGCCCCCGGGTTCGGAACGTCGAAGATGGCACTGAGCCAGCCCCACTGATACACCGCCACCACGCCTCCGAACGCCGCCGCGAGGGACAGCAGGAAGCCGGCGGTGGCCAGGATCGGCACCAGGATGGAGCGGAAGACCAGCAGCAGCAGCACCAGCGAGAGGCCGACGACGACGACCAGGTACAGCGGAAGGGCGTCACCGAGCTTGTTGGAGACGTCCACGTTGGCAGCCGTCTGTCCGGTCAGCCCGATGGTGACACCTGTATCTTTGCTGATCTGAGCGCCCTTGGCCCGCAGATCGGCGATGACCTGGACGGTGCTGGCGCTGGCCGGCCCCTCGGTGGGGACGACCTGGAACACCGCGGTCCGGCGGTTCTCGCTGAGGGCAGCCGGTACCGCCGCAACGACATTAGGGACCGAGCGCAGTTCGTCGGCCACCTTCAGCTCCAGTGCCTGGGCGTCGGTGGCATTCAGCCCTGCAGGCAGCGAGCCAACGACGATGATGGGCCCGTTAACGCCCTCGCCGAAGTTCTTCCCGGTCAGCTGGTAGGCCTGATAGGCGCTGGAATCCACGGGCTCCGAGCCGCCATCCGGCAGGGCCAGCCGCAGGCCGGCTGCCGGGAGGGCGACAATGCCGAGCGCGACGACGGCCGTGACGAGGGTGAGCACGGGGTGCCGGGTAACGAACCCGCCCCAGCCCTTGCCGCTCTTGGCCGTGTCCGCAGTGGCGTCGTCCGCCGCGACGTGTCTTCCATGCTGCGCCGTGGCTTTGGCCCAGGCACGTTTGGAGATCAGTTTGGTCCCGATCAGGCCCAGCAGTGCCGGGGTAAGGGTCAAGGCCACAATGACCGCAACGGCGACGGTGGCCGCGGCTGCGACGCCCATCACGCCCAGGAACGGCAGCCCGGAGACGGTCAGGGCGGAGAGTGCAATGACCACCGTCAGTCCGGCAAACAGCACGGCGTTACCCGAGGTGCCGGTGGCCTTGGCCACGGACTCCTCAAGAGCCATTCCAGTCAGCAGTTGTTGCCGGTGCCGGTTGACGATAAACAGCGAATAATCGATTCCGACGGCCAAGCCGAGCATCAGCGCGAGGATGGGCGAGATGGAGGACATCTCGACCACGCCGCTGAGGGCAAAGCCGCCGCCCACCCCGACGGCGACTCCGATAATGGCCATGATGAGCGGCAGCCCGGCGGCGACCATGGTGCCCAGCATGAGGATCAGCACGGCAGCGGCCACGGCGATACCAATGACCTCGGCGGTGCCGAAGATTTCCGAGACGTCCTGGGTGATTTCCTTGCTCGGATACACCTGTACGCCCGATGCCGCGGCCTGCCGCACGGCAGCCCGGAGTTGGGTGCGGACTTCGGGGGTTATGCCGTCGATCGAACCGGTGAACTGGATCTGGGCGATCGCGGCCTGTCCGTTGGCGGAGACAAAACGGATGGCCTGCGAGGCCGTGGCCTGCTGCTTGCTCAAATCGAGGGTGGCGCGCTGCCGCGAAACTTCGGCCACGCCGTCGTCGTACGCTTTTTTGTTCTGGTCGTAGCTGGCCTGCCCCGCTGCCAGCTGCTGCCGGCCCGCGTCGATCCGGGCCTGCGAGGCGGCCAGCTGGGCCTGCTGGGCGGCGGTGCTGGGGAGGCCCGATGCTGCTGCGGCCGCCTTCTGCTGGTCCACCAGCTGCTGGGTCGCGTCCAGCTTCTGCGCCGTGGCGGTCAGCTGGGCCGCGGCGGCGTCAAGCTGCGGTTTGCCGGCATCAAGCTTGGCCTGGGCATCGGTGAGCTTCGCTTCGCCGTCGGCAATCTGTCCGGCGGCGCCGTCGAGGGTGGCCTGCGTGCTGAAGGGATCCGTGACGCCGCGGATGTCCTGGACCGTCGCGGCCTTTTTCAGGGCGACGCTGATGGCGTCCTTCTGCGCCTGCGTGAAGGGAGTTCCGCCGGCACTGGCGAAGACAACGCTGCCGCTGCCGCCGGAGGACTGGGGCAGATCTGCCTTGAGCTTGTCGGCCACCTGTTGGGTTTCGGTGCCGGGGATCTTGAAGCTGTTGGACGTCTGGCCGTGGAAAAGCAGTGCGGAACCGCCCACCAGCACCACAATAAGCGCCCATGCGGATATCACCCACCAGTGGCGTCGGGCAGAGAATTTGCCGAGGCGGTAGAGCAGCATGGCCATGATGGTTCCGTTTCTTGATGGGTGGATGTTCAGCTGCGGTGGATGTTGCCTGCACTGAAGCAGAAGTCAGCTGTGGAAGCCGGTCCGCAGGTGGCCGATGGCGCTGACGAGAAGCTCCCGAAGCTGTGCGAGCGAGGCGGGGCTGATGTCCTCACCGTGACGTCGGAACCAAACCTCGACCGCCGCGCGACCGCAGGCAATCACCGACTGGACGAGGGCATGCAGGTAGAGCTCGCCATTGGCATCCAGGGGGGTGGAGCCTGGCGCGGCACCCGCCGCGTCGAGTCCGCCGAGGCGGCTCCCGATTGCGGTGATGATTTTGCTGCTGCAGTTATCCCAGGCCTCGAGTTGGAAGCGGGAGAGTTGCGCGTCGCCTTGGGTGAGCGCGAAGGTTTCGGCCAGAGTGGCCAGATCCTTGGGTTCGACGGCGGTCAGCGCATGTTGCGCGGATTCCAGCAATGCCTCGTCCCGCGGACGCAGGAGGAGCTGCTCGATGACGGTGTCCAGATATTTCTGCGTGAAGCTGGCGATGGCCGCTTCCGGGCTGGAGAAGTAATTGAAGAAAGTGCGGCGCGAAACACCTGCCGCATTGGCGACGTCATCGGCGGTGAAGCCGTTCATGCCTTTGGCCCGCAGCAGCTCCAGCGCGGCCGTCGCTATGGCCTCCCGGGTGGCGGCCTTGTTCAACTCGCGCCGGGACGGGATGGCGGCTTCCGCTACGATTGTCACGTCTCCACGATAAGGCAAAGGTGCACTCGGTGCAAGTTATGCAGTGAGTGCAAGGAGTGAGGGTTTCAGTACTTGGCGGGCGACGGCTCCCGGCTACGCCTCGGGCCTCGTGTCGTCGGAACGTGACGAGCGGTGATCATCTACATCGACACCTGCGCGAGATTTGCCGAGTTGAGAATGCTTCTAGTGTCTCGCGCCGTTAATTCGTTTTAATAGTCGTCCCAGTGATTCGAGGATCTCCTCGGCGGTCTTCGTCCAGATAAACGGTTTGGGATTCTCGTTCCACCCCTTGATCCAGTTGCGCAGATCT
>NZ_JASISR010000109.1 GCF_030063245.1 Paenarthrobacter sp. PH39-S1 | reverse complement strand
CTGATGGCCTCGATGAACAGCGACAGCCAACAAACCCGGCCGCCATTGCCGGCGGCACCAAACATGAAGAAAGCCCCGGCCGAAACCGAGATTGGTGAACACAGCGATGTGTATGTTCGCGGCGCCGATTACTACCAGGAAGGCCGGTAGCAGGCGATGTTCACCAGTGTTGACTACGAGAAATTCCGGGCGCTGCGCATCACCCAGGTCGCCCTCCAACTCGAGGAACTACTCAAGGACGATAGCAATGACCTCAAAACACCGGAGGAGCTGTTCCTTACCGCCGTGGATGAGGCACTGGATCTGCGGCGCTCAAACCGGATCGACAAGCTCATCAGCAAGGCCCGCTTCCCCATCCCACACGCATCGATCGAAGAAATCCGGTACATGCCCGAACGCGGAGTCTCCTCAGTGCGGATGCAACGCTACGCCGCCCACCACTGGCGGGCGGACCCAACGAACCTGCTGCTTATTTCCCCTACCGGAGCCGGGAAAACCTACATCGCCTGCGCGATAGGGATCGCCGCCTGCCACTCGGAGCATTCAGTCCACTACACCCGCATGGATGAGCTCGCACTCGAGCTCGTCATAGCCCGCGGGGACAGGATTGCCCACCAAAACCTGCTGAACAAGCTCAGCAACGTTGACCTGCTCATCATCGATGACTTCCTCACCATCGGCATCGATGAGACAGCAGCGAACGACCTGTTCACCGTCCTGGTCAACAGGGACCAACGCCTGCCAACCATGATCGCCAGCCAATCCGGACCACGCTACTGGATCGAGAGCCTGCCGGAGAAAGTCGCTGCCGATTCAATCGTGAACCGACTCGCCACCCGGGCCCGGACGATAAACCTCGGCGTCATCGACATGCGCCGCCTGCACGCCCAAGAAGCCCGCGACGCCAAGGACCACTGGGAATAGGAACAACACCCCGGCCGGACACCACCACCCCGACCGGTGACGGTCACAACCGGGTACTGGCCAGAAACCCACGACAACGTTTTCTGGCCAGTACCGGGTCCCTGAAACCAGCGGTACCACCTAC
>NZ_JASISR010000108.1 GCF_030063245.1 Paenarthrobacter sp. PH39-S1 | reverse complement strand
GGTAGTCTACCGGGGGCGGGAATGTCTGGCCAGTCCTTAAGTGTAGTCAGAACCGTCAGAAAACAGTGTTACCCCTACCCGTTTGTTTCGGGATCATGGATATCAACCAGAATCATCCGTTCGGCCGTTACAGGGCCGATGACCGAATCGAACGGGATAAATCGTGAATCCAACAACAACTCCCACGCCTACCGTGCACAGTACAGCTGGTGACATTGTCCGCAATCTGTCCCTCGTCAGGGACGAGATCGCGGACACGGCGGCTAAAATCGACGCACAGGAGATGGCCGGCCTGGCAGGCCACCTCGGGCAGACGGGTCGGGTGTTCGTTGCTGGTGCGGGCCGGAGCGGGCTGGTCCTGCGGATGGCGGCCATGCGGCTGATGCACCTGGGCCTGACTGTCCATGTTGCCGGTGATACCACTACTCCTGCGATCAGTTCCGGTGACCTGCTTTTGGTGGCTTCCGGGTCGGGGACGACTTCGGGAGTGGTTAAGTCGGCGGAAACCGCGGCGAAGGCCGGGGCGCGGATTGCCGCGTTCACCACCAACCCGGATTCTCCGCTTGCTGGTCTCGCCGACGCCCTGGTGATTATTCCTGCCGCCCAGAAGACCGACCACGGCTCCAGCGTTTCCCGTCAGTACTCCGGGTCCCTCTTCGAACAGGTGCTTTTCCTCGCCACCGAGGCCATCTTCCAGTCGTTGTGGGACAACGCCGATGAACAGGCCGAACAGCTTTGGCTCAGGCACGCCAACCTCGAATAATCGAGGCCTCCACTTTCCATATCCACCGCAGTTCCCTACAGAAAGAAACAACATCATGAAACTCCAAGTTGCTATGGACCTCCTGACCGTCGAAGACGCCCTCAAACTGGCCGGTCAGGTCGCTGAGTACGTCGACATCATCGAACTCGGTACCCCGTTGATCAAGGCGGCCGGGCTCTCCGCCGTCACCGCTGTCAAGAACGCGCACCCGGACAAGATCGTCTTTGCTGATATGAAGACCATGGATGCTGGAGAGCTTGAGGCTGACATCGCCTTCAAGGCCGGCGCCGACCTGG
>NZ_JASISR010000107.1 GCF_030063245.1 Paenarthrobacter sp. PH39-S1 | reverse complement strand
CCCAGGGCTCCTGACATGACAGGACGGCCGTGCGGGTGATGTATTGAGTTTCCGGGGATTCTTGCTCGCTCAAGTCTTTTAATCATGCCCCCGATGTGAGATAATAAACGTGTGACTTTTTCGCTTATATTGGGGGTGGGAGGATGGGTGTGATGACGACCCAGATGCCCCTTCCCTTGATCGCGGACCTGGGTGCCGTGCTGATCGGGGAGTCGGCGGCGTTGCTGGAAAATGATGTTCTCGGCGGCAAGGTCTTTCTCAACGGCCAGTTGTGCTGGGTGTGGGATGCCGGCCAGGATGACCTGCGCCGCCTGGCCGCGGTGCAGCTGGTGCGGGCCGGCGCGGCCCGGGTCAACGAGGTAGCGGCAGGGTTCGGCGTCACCCCGGAATCGTTGCGCCGCTGGCGGGTCAGTCTCACCGGTGAGGGTGTGGCCGCGTTGGCGCCGGTGAAGAAAGGCCCCAAAGGTCCGACGGTGCTGACCGGAGAGAAAGCGGCCGAGATCCGCCGGCTCCGCGCCGGTGGTGCGAGCCTGCGGGCAACCGCGGCAGCGGCCGGGGTCTCCACCGACACCGTCCGGCGCGCCCTGACCTTCGAGGAGACAAACACCCCGGAAGCCGCTGAAATCATCGTGAACAAGCGCGGATCAGCGCCCAAGACCCGCACTGAGCCAACACAGCCGGTGTTGCCCGTACTCCCGGCACCTGCGGATCGGTCCACCGAACGGGCAGCAGCCCGGGCCGGTCTGCTCGAGTGCGCGGCCCCGGTGTTTGCCCCGGCGGCCCGGGTGCCGTTGGCCGGGCTGTTCCTGGCCTTGCCGGCGCTGGAGGCCACCGGGCTGCTGGACTGCGCGAAGGCAACGTTCGGGGCGTTGCCGGACGGGTTTTACGGGCTGGAGACCATGCTCCTCGACTCGGTGTTGCGGGCCCTGGCCGGAGAGCCCCGCGCCGAAGGCTCCACCCGGATCGACCCTGCCGCCCTGGGCCGGGTGCTGGGCCTGGACCGGGCCCCGGAAGTAAAAACCATCCGCCGCAAGATCAGCCACCTGGCCGAAACCGGGAAGGCCGGGGACCT
>NZ_JASISR010000106.1 GCF_030063245.1 Paenarthrobacter sp. PH39-S1 | reverse complement strand
CCTCGATCGCGTCTTCCTCGAGCCCGGAGCGGGTGATGATGACCAGGGTCAGGACCCGGCCCAGGGCGGTCACACCGCCCTGGGCGCGCAGGGCCGTGATCTTCTTGGAGATCTTCGAAGTTGTTGTGTTCGGAAGATCTACAATCATGGCCTTCTTCAGGTTCGTCCGTCGCGGGCCAGCAGTTCATCAGCCGAAGCCGGGCCGCCGCGGATCCCGGAGCGGATTACGCCCAGACCACACACGAATCAAGGTAAGTAACAGACATCGTTGCCTTCCATTTTTCGACCGGTCACGGCCCGGCAGCGCCGCCGTCGACCGACGCTCACGAGAGTGTCTGCTCCCAGGTCTGCCCAAAGGGGACCGTGTCCTGAACTCGAGCGTGTACCGGCCAGGTTCATGGCGGGTGACCAGGATGCCGGTACACCGTTGGGTCATCACCACCTGCCGGAGCACGACCTCTGCATCGTCGAGCAACTCGTTAAGTTGACCAGGCTTGGTAACGAGGACTTCCAAATGCTCGATGGTCTGACTACGCATGATGAACAGCTTCCCTCCCAGGGATTTGAGTCCCCAACGTGCCAACCCCTCATCGTTGGGGTGAGCTGTGTCCTAGATCGAATACAGCGTGACGGGATCACCACGAACCAACAGATGACGGCTGCCCGTGCCGTTCTCGATGACCCATATCAGTCGGCCGTCGTCAGCGCGCTCATCAACATAAGCTGCGTAGCAGAACGAATCGATGGACCAGACTTCAACGCATTCCCCGTGCTGAAGGGAAGCCCACGCCCGGACAGGCTGCTGGTCGGGGAATCTGCGACTTCCCCTGAACGGTCCCAGTGTTTGTTGACTCATGTCTTAGTTCTTCCGACGAACCGGTAGTGCCCGCGGTGACGTCTCTGCGCCGGGGCCCAGGCAAGGAATTCCACGACCGCGGGCCCCTGAAGTTACAGGGCTACACCCCGGAGGTGGCGTCCCGCGGCTTTTAAAGGTGCGGGACGCCACCGTCAATCGGAGGGCTAGCGGGAGTTTCCCGGTTATTTTGTTTTTGAGGGCCCCGGCGAAATAGAAACCGCGTAAGTTGCGGCGTGTCGGGGCCTTCATGTCACCCAGATATGTATGACCTAAAGTATGGTATTGGCATGG
>NZ_JASISR010000105.1 GCF_030063245.1 Paenarthrobacter sp. PH39-S1 | reverse complement strand
TTACAGGCTTTCAAGGAACGCCAGTGTCTTGTCTGTCGGGTGGTAGCGTCCTGGGGTTGCCGCTGTGGGTGTCACGAGGGCGAGTGCTTTTTCCTTGATGGTGAGGTCAGCATGGATATATGCGTCCGTGGAACGAACTCCCGCGTGGCCAAGCCACAATGCGATCACTGAGGTATCAACGCCGGCTTGGAGCAGGGACATGGCACAGGTGTGGCGGAAGACATGGGGGTGAATTGTCTTGCCTTCCAGTGACGGGCATTGTTGCGTAGCGGTCTTGGCATGGGTGCTGACGCGCAGGGCGACGGCATCGCGGCTGAGGCGGCGTCCGATGCGTGTGGGAAAAAGTGGGTCCTGGGGTTGGACTGCTCGTTCTTTCAACCAGGCCCGCAGTAGCGCTTCGACGGGGACATTGAGTGGAACCTTACGTTGCTTGCGTCCCTTGCCTTCACATCGCACGTTGGCGCCGGTCCCCAGCGTCACGTCATTGCAATTCAGCCCGGTGATCTCCGAAACGCGCAGCCCTGTCTGAATGGCCAACAGCATCAGCGCCTTGTCTCGGCGCCCTTCCCAAGTGGATTGGTCTGGGGCGGCGATCATGGCGTCAACTTCCGGTGCGGTCAGGAAAGTGACGATGCGTTTTTCGAACCGTTTGGGCGGAATCGCCAACACTCGCTGGATCAGGAGCGCATGTTCGGGATGGCGCAGTGCCGCGTAGGAGAAGAGCGAACGGATCGCGGTGAGGCGGACATTGCGGGTTCTGACGCTATTGTGCCGCTGGTCCTCGAGATGGTTGAGAAATCGGGAGATCATGGTCGCGTCCAGGTCGTCCCAATCGAGTCGAGCTGGCAATTTCTTGGTCTGTTCATACACGAACTCCAAAAGGAGTTTCAGGGTGTCTCGGTAGGCGGCGATGGTGCGGGGACTAGCCTGGCGCTGTTGGGCGAGGCGGTCCGTGAAGAACAGTTGCAGGGTCGAGGCGATGAGCGTCATGAGCGTGCCTTCATCCACTGTGCGTCTTGACGTGCGGCGGCCACGGCAAGCAGTTCCGGCGCCGCCGAAAGATACCAGTACGTGGAAGCCGGTTCGCGGTGGCCAAGATACGTTGACAGTGACGGGATCTTGGCCTGCACGTCCTCGTCGCTGCGGTACCAACCAAGCAAGGTTTGAATGGCAAAGGAATGTCT
>NZ_JASISR010000104.1 GCF_030063245.1 Paenarthrobacter sp. PH39-S1 | reverse complement strand
GGGGGTGTCTACTTAACTGTGTATTAAGGTTCCTGTTGGAGATGAGGAATTGCCATGACGGTTACCGAAGGACACGAGCAGCAGGGGGCTTCGTTTGGGGGGCCTGGGCCGGAGCCTGAGTCTGCCCGGTCGGTGGTCAACGAGATGGTTGACGCCGGGTTGTTTGATGATTTGATGTCCCGCATTGACCATGGAACGCTGCAGCTCACTGGCGAGGGAGGATTCTTGCCGGAGATGATCAAGGCGGTGCTCGAACGTGGTTTGCAGGCCGAAATGGTCGGCCATTTGGGCTACGGGAAGGGCGAGCGGTCGCCCGCCTCGCCGGGCAATGCCCGCAACGGGTCTACGCCTAAGACGGTGGCCTCGGAGATCGGTGACATCGTGTTGGCGACGCCGCGGGACCGGGACGGATCCTTCCAGCCGGCGCTGGTGCCCAAGGGCGCCCGGCGGATCGGCGGGCTGGATGAGATGATCATTTCCCTCTACGCCGGCGGGATGACGGTCCGGGACATCCAGCACCATTTGGCCAGGACGCTGGGCACGGACCTTTCCCACGAGACGATCTCCAACATCACCGATGCCGTCCTGGACGAGGTCCAAAAGTGGCAGAACAGGCCGTTGGAGGAGATCTACCCGATCATCTACCTCGATGCCCTGGTGGTGAAGGTCCTTGACGGCCACCACGTGATGAACCGTTCCGCCTACATCGCCGTCGGCGTTGACCTGGACGGCATCAAGCACGTTCTGGGGATCTGGGTCCAGGCGGCCGAGGGCGCGAAATTCTGGGCCGGCGTCTGCGCAGAGCTCGCCAACCGGGGCGTAAAAGACGTGCTGATCGTATGCTGCGACGGACTCACCGGCTTTCCCGAGGCCATCGAGGCGACCTGGCCCCGAACCACGGTGCAAACCTGTGTGGTGCACCTGATCCGGGCCGCCATGCGATTTATCTCCTACACCGACCGCAAGAAGGTCGCCGCGGCGATGCGCCCCATCTACACCGCCCCCACCGCTGACGCCGCCCAACTGGAACTGGCGGCCTTCGCCGACTCGCTCCTGGGCCACAAGTACCCGGCAGCGGTGAATGTGTGGGAACGGGCCTGGGAACGCTTCATCCCGTTCCTGGCCTTCCCCGCAGCAGTACGCCGCATCATTTACACGACCAACGCGATCGAGTCGCTGAATTACCAGCTGCGTAAAATCATCAAGAACCGCGGGCATTTCCCCAACGACACCGCGGTCGTGAAACTGC
>NZ_JASISR010000103.1 GCF_030063245.1 Paenarthrobacter sp. PH39-S1 | reverse complement strand
CATCGAGTCACTACGCGCAAACGGCCAACTCGCCTTCAACCCCAACAACACCGCACCCCGCCCCAATTAGCCTGAAAGACCCACTCATGCGCGTTCACATCGCAACCGACCACGCCGGCCTGGAACTCAGCTCCCACCTCATCACCGCACTGTCAGCCAAGGGCTACGAGATGGTAGACCACGGGCCCGCGGCCTACGACGCCGAGGACGACTACCCGGCATTCTGCATCAACGCCGCGTCCGCCGTCGTGGCCGACCAGGCCGCGGGCGTAGACGCCCTCGGGATAGTGCTGGGCGGCTCAGGCAACGGCGAGCAGATCTCCGCGAACAAGGTCAAAGGCGTGCGCGCGGCCCTAGCCTGGAACCTCGACACCGCCAAACTGGCTCGCGAACACAACGACGCCAACGTCGTGGCCGTGGGCGGGCGCCAGCACACCGTTAAGGGGGCCACCGAACTGATCAAGGCATTCCTGGCCGAACCGTTCAGCAACGCCGAGCGCCACGAGCGCCGCATCGGAAAGATCGCCAGCTACGAGGCTACCGGCGAGGTTGCCGAATAACTGGCGCTTCACTAAGCGGTTCGGCGCGGGCTCGTCAAAAAGGGAGTGGATTGTGGCAGGCCGAGAGTAGGGGCTCAACCCTACCGGCGTTCTATGCACCCAGAGAGGTAAGGGATCAGATGAGGATTGGCATTCTCACCTCGGGCGGTGACTGTCCAGGGCTGAACGCGGTCATCCGGGGAGCAGCACTGAAGAGCAGCCGCGTCCCAGGCAACGAGTTCGTTGGCTTCAAGTACGGTTGGCGAGGAGTCGTCAACGCCGGTCTCATGCACCTTGACCGGACTAGTGTCCGGGGTTTATCCAAGCAGGGAGGCACAATTTTTGGCTCATCTCGGACCAACCCATTCGAGGGACCCCGCGGAGGCCCAGAGAATATCTCGCGGGTGATCAAAGAGAACCGTATCGACGCGATCCTCGCAGTCGGTGGAGAGGGCACCCTAACGGCAGCCCGGAGGCTCGCGGAAGTGGGACTGCCCGTGGTAGGCGTGTGGAGATCGCCAGGGAAGCGGTGGACCGCATTCACACAACGGCGGAATCTCACCAGCGCTGCATCGTTGTGGAAGTCATGGGCCGCAACGCTGGCTGGATCGCGCTTCATGCCGGGGGTGTCTACTTAACTGTGTATTAAGGTTCCTGTTGGAGATGAGGAATTGCCATGACGGTTACCGAAGGACACGAGCAGCAGGGGGCTTCGTTTGGGGGGCCTGGGCCGGAGCCTGAGTCTGCC
>NZ_JASISR010000102.1 GCF_030063245.1 Paenarthrobacter sp. PH39-S1 | reverse complement strand
CTCACCGCCCTCGCCACCCACCACCTCAACGGTCCCGGCGGCAACGGTGAGGGTGGGGATCTGGCCGCTGTGCTCTATGTTGACGGGCACGTCCGCGCCTACCAAGGCGGGAAGAAGATCGGGAAGGTCCACTCCACGAGGCTGAAGTTCCCGACCCCGGCGACCGAGGAAACCTGGGTCTCTGACGCCCACGGGTCCCCGGTGCTGGTCGTCATGGCCAAACCCGGCGCCGCCCTGACCGGGGAACTGCGGGCGCTCCTGCCGCAGCTGCGCACCATCATCGGGGATTCCCGGCGGGTGTTGGTCGGTTTTGACCGGGGAGGCTGGTCACCGGCACTCTTCAAACACATGGATGAGGCTGGCTTTGACGTCCTGACCTGGCGCAAAGGCAGCACGGCGGACGTCCCCGAGGACCGCTTCACCGACGCCGCCCATGTGGACGCGCATGGGCACACCCGGACCTGGAACGCGGCGGACACCGCCGTTGATCTGGCCCTGGCCACGGGGGAAGCGTTTGGGATGCGGCAGATCAGCCGCGTCGTCCCGGTCCGGGGCGGGGCAACCCGGCAGATCCACATCCTCACCACCGACCAGGCAATGCCCGCCGGTGAGGTGATTTACCGGATGGGCTCCCGCTGGCGGCAGGAAAACTACTTCCGCTACGCCCGCATCCATTTCGGCCTGGACTCCCACGACGCCTACACGTCCACCGAGGATGACCCCGAAAGGTCAGTACCGAACCCGGACAAGAAAACGGCCTACCAACACGTGGTCGCCGCCCGGGCCCACTACGACCAGGTCCTGGCCCGAACAGACGCCGCCATGCTCGCGATGCGAACCCCGGATCGAGGCGCCGGCGAAGTCATGATCACCAACGCCATGCACAACGCCGTCACCGCGCCGCTCTGGGACGCGGACGCCGCCCTTGACCGGGCAGAAGCCGCCCACCAAAAAATACGCGCCAGGGTTCCGTTGGGCGAACTCTCACCCGGCCAACAGGTCCTCGACACGGAGACCAAGCTGATCACTCACGCGATCAGGATGGCCGCTTTCAACACTGCCACCACCCTCGCCAGGGAGATCCGGACCAACACCGGCTACGCCCGCGCCACCGAGGAAGCCCACGCCCTGGCACGGCAGGTGCTCACCGGCAGCGGCGACATCGACACCACCACCCCCGGGTACCTCATCATTCGCCTGGACCCACTCCCCACCGCACGGGCCACCGCAGCAATCAGAGAACTCTGCCAGCACCTCACCACCACCCAAATCCGCTACCCAGGCACCGGGCTCATCCTGCGCTACGAAATCAAAAACCCCTGAACCCACACTGAATACCTCACCATGTCAGGAGCCCTGG
>NZ_JASISR010000101.1 GCF_030063245.1 Paenarthrobacter sp. PH39-S1 | reverse complement strand
CTGTTCGCCGCCGGTGTGGGAATCGACATGCTGTTCTACTCCGTGACCGGACCCATCACCCAGTACATGACGCCGCCGGAGGGCCAAGGCCAGACGGCGGCGGCAGCTCAGGACGCCGTGGTGTGGACCATGTTCCACTACGGGATCGCCGGCTGGGCCATGTATGCGCTCCTCGGCATGGCCATGGGGTACTTCGCCTACCGGTGGGGCACGCCGCTGTCGATCCGAGCAGTCTTGTATCCGTTGCTGGGCAAGCGCGTCCGTGGGGGCTTGGGCGACGCGGTCGACATTGTCACCCTCGTGGGTACTGTTTTCGGTGTGGCCACGGCCATGGGAATCGGCGTGGTACTGCTGGACATCGGCTTCTCCTTAATTTTTGGTCTGCAGTCAGGCCTGGCCCTGCAGATCGCGCTGGTGATTGTCGCCGTCATTCTGACCATCGCCTCATGCACCTCCGGCGTTGACAAAGGAATCCGCTGGGTTGCGGAGCTGAACATCTGGGCCGCCGCAGCCTTGCTGCTGTACATCCTGGTGACCGGTCAGACCGCGTTCTTGCTCAACGCCCTGGTAGAGAACATCGGACGCTTTGCCGTCACCCTGCCCGGCCGTACGCTGCAGACGTTCGCGTACGAAGCAGGCGGTTCGGAATGGATGGCCGGCTGGACTTTGTTCTTCTGGGCCTTCTGGCTTGCTTGGGGCCCGTTCGTGGGCCTGTTCCTGGCACGCATCTCACGCGGCCGGACGCTGCGCGAATTTGTCATCGCTGCAATCACCGCCCCCGTGCTGTGCGACTTCCTGGTCGTGAGCATCTTCGGCAACAGCGCCATGCACGAGGTACTGAACGGCAACACGAAGTTCGCCCAACTGGCCATCGACAGCCCGGAACGGGGCTGGTACGCCCTGCTTGAGATGTTTCCCGGAGCCGCTTTCCTGATCGGGTTGGGCACGTTGTCCGGCATGCTGTTCTACCTCACCAGCGCCAACTCCGGCGCCATGATGATGTCCAATTTCTCCTCCCGCATCACTAACGCATCCCAGGACGGGGCTAAATGGCTGCGTATCTTCTGGGCCATACTCACCGCGCTGCTCACCATCGCGATGCTTGTAGCAGGCGGCGTAACCACCATGGAACACGCCACACTGATCTTCGCCCTGCCGGTGACGATCATCGCCTGGTTGGTCATGGCCTCCTTCACAAAAGCACTACGGGTGGAGCGGGCACAACGTGAAGGCCAGGCACTGCGTCAACAGTCGAAGGCTGTGCACGGCAGCCACGGGCCCGACCGCACCTGGCGCCAGAGACTGACAGGGATACGGTCCTATCCTTCCAAAAATGAGCTAGCCCAGTTCATGGAACACACGGCCCAGCCAGCCCTAGCCGAGCTGGTCAACGAGTTTATTGAACAAGGTCACCA
>NZ_JASISR010000100.1 GCF_030063245.1 Paenarthrobacter sp. PH39-S1 | reverse complement strand
CGAAAAATGTCAAGCTGTATGGAGTCACTTGGCGCTTAGCGTGGCTGTTCTTGTTTCGGGGAGGTTGATGCCGACATGGTCGGCCGGGGCTGGTGTGCTGGGTCGGCGGCGGAACCTTCCAGGATTTTTGTCGTAGTAGCCCTGGAGCGCGTGGTCCCGTGTTTTCCAGACGTCCTTCCAGGACCCGTCGTGGACTTGTGAGGGCGAGAAGAGGGCAATGCCGGAGTGCTTGTGCTTGGTGTTGTACCAAGGCACGTACCCGCCAATGTAGGATCGGGCGGTCTCGACTTCCTTGAAGACGCGCGGGTAGCACGGCCGGTATTTCATGGTCCGAAATCCCGACTCGCTAAAGGGATTGTCGTTGCTCACGTAGGGCCGGTTGTGGGACAGCTCTACGCCGTGGGCGGTGAGGGCATCGCGGAGCAGGTGGGACTTCATCGCCGGCCCGGAATCGGCGTGGACGGTCCGGGGTGCGCCGTGCCGGGCGATGGCCGCCTCGAACATCTCCACGGCGAGGTGGTCGGCTTCGCGTTCCTCAACCCGCCACCCAACGATCTGCCGGGAGAAAATATCCATGACGGAGTAGACCTTGAAGGCTTTCCCCTTCCAGGGCGAGTAGACATCGGTAATGTCCCACGACCAGACCTGGCATGGTCCGGTTGCTTTCACCACGGGTTTCTCCCGCCTCCCCTGTTTGTTCCCGCGTTTGGTGGGAATCGTGGGACGAAGCATCTGGTCCTCGATTTCCGCCGCGATACGCCACCAGGTGCGCTGGGAGGCGAGCATGACCCCGGCGTCCCAGGCCACGGCGAAGGAGTGGTCCACGGAGACCTGATCAGCCCAGCCCAGCATGATGTATTCGCTGATCCGGTCGCGATCCTCGGGGCTGATACGGCACTCGTAGGCGCGCTCGGCCTGGTGGAGCGGGTCCTGGACCCGCTCACGGGGATTCTGCCGGTAATGCCACGTCGAGCGCGATACGCCCGCCAGTTCAAGCGCCCGGCGTTGGGAGCCGGTGAACTCCGCCAGGGTGCGGATGAGGAGGTTCTCTGTGACTATGAACTTTTCGGACCGTTCGTCTGTTTCGTAGCGGGCCCTGGCACGTTCAATTCGTGCAAGAGCCCGATAGCTTTTCCCAGGGCATCGTTCGAACCTTCAAGTTCGCGGATGCGGCCCTTGAGCTGCTCGACTTCGCACTGGTGTTCAGCGATCTCCTGGGCACGCGCCTTTTCAAGCGCGGACCGTTCGCCATGTGTGCGGGCCATGCCTCCATGATCCCTTGGAATCAGATTCCGGTCGAGGTCGCCCTCGAACACCATCTTCCGCCACCGCCGCAACGTCCATTCCGCCACTGACTGCGAGGCAAGCCACGCGGCCTTGGTCCCATGCGGCTGCAGATAGTACTCGTGCACGAACTGACGGATCTCCTCACGGGTATACCC